>DAOMGE010000013.1:8177-61437 GCA_035430165.1 Pseudomonadales bacterium
AGGCGCTGCTGTGCCATGCCCAGCAAACTACCCTGCTCATGCGCAATTCGCGATGTTTCTGCCTGATAGAGATCATGCCGCATGCTGTTGCTCCCAGTAAAAATCCTCCAGTTCACGCCAGGTACGCGAGAGAAAATATAACCAGGCCAATTCGTCATTTGCTTGCAAGAGCAAACCTTCTTCCGCCACGACGGCACGCATGGCCAAACCGGCATTGGCCAGATCAACCAGGTCAATGTCATCGTCCTGCACATCCATGGCAGAAGCCAACTGGCGGCGCAGCACTTCATGCGCAGCAATTCGTGTTTGCCCATCAACGATTGCCCAGCGTACGGCGATATCCCAATCGCTGTCATCTCGTGCTGTGTTGCTGGTGCGACTGCCAATCAATGCGCCAAACTGCACTGCGGGGGTCGCAGCAAGCACAGCCGCCAATTTTTCATGTGCAGTTTCTTTCATTGTTTCTTGCCGCCGCGCGGGCGCGGAATGCCCATTTTCTGGCGACGTTCCCACAGGCTTTTGCGGCTGATGCCGAGGCGCTGGGCGATTTCGGTTTCGGACAATTCATCCTGGTTGTCGAGCACAAAGCGGATGAAATAATCGTCCAGTGACGTTTCCTGTGCGTCGGAAATTTTATTCGACATGACAGCAGCAGGCGTTGACCCCGATGCCGGTGACGCCTGTTGGATGCGTAAATCGAGTTGCTCGACACTGAGTTCGCCGGGCTGGTCACAGAGAATAACGGCGCGCTGGATAATGTTGTCGAGTTCGCGCACATTGCCGGGCCATGGATAATCGATAATTGCCTGTTCTGCGGCTTTGGAAAATGCGAGTGCCGGACGCGACAGTTTCCGGCAGTAGCGGTCCAGCAATTGGCGTGCGATCAACAGGATGTCATCACCGCGTTCGCGCAGCGGCGGCAAATTCAGTTGCACCACGTTGATACGGAAATACAGGTCTTCGCGGAATTTGCCTTCGTCGCACAGTTTGCGCAAATCGCGATGGGTAGCGGCGACCAGACGGACATTCACTTTGCGCGAGGCAACGGAACCGATAGCGCGCACTTCGCCTTCCTGCAACACACGCAATAAACGCGCTTGTGCTTCCAGAGGCAGTTCGCCGATTTCATCGAGAAACAAGGTGCCGCCGTCAGCGGCAGCTATCAAACCTTCGCGTGCGTGATCCGCGCCGGTGAAGGCACCTTTTTCGTGACCGAACAATTCCGCTTCGATCAGGTTTTCAGGAATAGCCGCGCAGTTAACCGAAATCAGTGTGCGATTGGCGCGCGGGCTGCTGCGATGGATGGCGTTGGCGATCAGTTCCTTGCCGGTACCGGTTTCACCGCAAATCAGCACAGCGGCATCGGTGGGCGCGACTTTGCTGATCTTGCCGTACAGCGCCTGCATCACTGCACTGTCGCCAATCACACCCGGCAAACTTTCGCCACTGGCGGCGGTGGCGCCATCCTGTTGCGGCTTGTGCGAGATACCCGCACTTTTACTCAGCACGCGGCGCACGGTGTTGAGCATTTCATCGTGATCAAACGGTTTCGCGATGTAATCGACAGCGCCGAGTTTCATCGCGTCGACAGCCGAGCGCATGCTGGCGTAACTGGTCATGATCATCACCGGCGTGTTGCCACACAGGTTGAGCAGGTCGGTGCCCGGTGCGCCCGGCAAACGCAAATCGCTGATCACGAGATCAAAGGTTTCAGGTTTGAGTGCGATCGCCTCTGCCACGCTGCCTGCTTCGGCAACGTCAAATTGCTGGCGCACCAGCACTTTTTTCAGCGCATGGCGGATGATGTCTTCGTCTTCAACAATCAGGATACGGCTCATGGACAGGAATACTTTGACAGCGTGTGGCTAGTGTTACCGCGCGACGGCATTCGTGCAAGTTTGTCGCAACAAGCCAGCCAGTGATTTGATGGCAGGGCCGGCTTCGTCGCGATCGGCAAAGGCCATCGACAAACTGACACTGCGACTGTCGCGGCCTTCGGTGTCGAGCGTGACCTGCTGCAATACACCCTGTTCGAGTTCACGGTAAATACGTTCACGCGGCAAATTCGCGAAGCCGAGGCCCTGTACCAGTGCAGCGATCGAGGTGCTGAGGTGGCTCACGGTCCAGCGTTGCTCGGCGCCTAGCCAGCCGGCATCGACTTTCTGGCGGATGCCGGAATCGCGGATGACAATTTGCCGATGTTGTGTGAGGTCGCGCTCGGTGGCGGGTCGGCCGAGGTGATGCAACGGATGTGACGGATGCGCCACGGTGATAAACGAAAAGGTGTGCAATTCCTCGGCAAAAAAACCGGGCGGGATACGGGCGGTGATCACGAGGTCAGCCTCACGGTGCAGCAGGGCCTCGCTGCCGCCGGACAAGACGGTTTCCAGGATTTCGACGCGCGTGTCCGGGTAGGTCGACGAGAACTGTGCCAGCGCGCTGAACAGCCACTCGACGGGGAATAGCATATCCACGGCCAGCCGTACCAGCGGTTCGTGGCCCTGGCCGAGGTTGTTGGCCAGCCGTTGCAGTGCGGCCGATTCTTCCAGTAGGTGCCGGGCGCGACGCAGCAGGGTCTCGCCTTCGGGGGTCAGCACGGCGCGTCGGCCGCGCACGGTGAGCAGGGCGATGCCGAGTGCGTCCTGCAGCCGCTGCACGCTGTGGCTGATGGCCGACTGGCTCTTGCCCAGCGCCTCGGCTGCCGCAGCAAAGCCGCCGTGATCGACCACGGCAGCGAGCATGCGCCACTGGTCGAGGGTGTGCTGGTCTAGCGGGGCAGGGGGAGCGGGTTTAGGTG
Organism: Pseudomonadales bacterium; assembly: GCA_035430165.1. Lineage (GTDB taxonomy): Bacteria > Pseudomonadota > Gammaproteobacteria > Pseudomonadales > UBA7239 > UBA7239. The sequence goes on from DAOMGE010000013.1 coordinate 10,975, forward strand.
ACATCGGCAAACCTATCGATAATTTCGATCATATTGACCGGTTTTTCGGCATTTATAAATCATTTTATCGATCTATGATGAGCCCATCAGATACAAACACAGGCAGGAGACATAGCGATGAGCACACGACACGTCCGCCAGATCCTCAACAGCCGCGCCAGCACGGATGGCGACGGCGTACGCATCCAGCGCACGCTGGGCGAGCACCGCTATGACATGGATCCCTTCCTGATGCTGGACGAGATCCGCTCGGCCGACAGCGCCGATTACGTCGGCGGCTTTCCGCCCCATCCGCACCGTGGCATCGAGACCCTGACCTACATGCTGGCCGGCGGTTTTGTGCACGAGGACAACATGGGCAATCGCGAGGAACTGAGAGACGGCGGCGCGCAGTGGATGTCGGCCGGCCGGGGTGTGATCCACTCCGAATTGCCGTTGATACACGAAGGCCTGCTGCACGGCTTCCAGCTGTGGATCAACTTGCCCGCTGCGCAAAAAATGCAACCGGCTGCCTACAAACAGGCGACGCGTGACGCGTTGCCAAGCGTGACGCTCGACAACGGCACGGTGTTGCGCGCATTCGGAGGCAGTTGGGAAATTGCTGGCAAAAAACTGGTGAGTCCGCTGGACAATTTTTCAGCCAATGCGAGAACGCTGGATGTGAGTTTGCCGGCGGACACCGCATTGCAGATTCCGGTGGTAAAAGACGACACCGTGCTGGTGTATGTGTTCGAAGGCTCGCTGCAAACCGAGCGTGGCGAAACAAAAAAACAACATCTGTTGCGCTACAGCAGCGGAGAAAAACTGGCACTGGCAGCAGGTAGTGAAGGCGCACGCGTGTTAGTGCTGACCGGTACACCACTCGGCGAGCCGATCGTGCAATACGGCCCGTTTGTCATGAACACTGAAGCAGAAATTCGCCAGGCGGTTGAGGATTACCGCAACAATCGCCTGGTATAAACCTGAAAAAATATCACTGACATCAACAAACACGAGGATCACATCATGAACATCAAATCACTGTTCAGCACTAACGATAATGTATCAACAACCGTATTGCGTATCGGTATCGGTTTGACACTGATGCCACACGGCGCACAAAAACTGTTCGGCCTGTTTGGCGGCTACGGTTTGAGCGGCACTGCGCAGTGGATGGATTCCATCGGCCTGCATCCGGGTATGCTGATGGCTAGTCTCGCTGGCTCGGCTGAATTTTTTGGCGGGCTGGCACTGGTGCTGGGATTGCTGACACGTCCCGCAGCGGCAGTCACCGCGTTCACCATGCTGGTCGCGATTTTCAGCGTGCATTACAACAACGGTTTTTTCCTGATGAACAACGGCTATGAATACGGATTTGTGCTGCTGGTGGCGTGTGTATCCTTGCTGGTATCCGGCGGTGGCAAATTTTCTGTCGATGCAGCACTGTCTCGTTGATATTCGCGATTACACTGTCACCCATGCCATGCATACGATGAGGAATGACGACATGAGCACACCTGATTTGCCAAACCTGTTCAAGCCACTGCAAGTGGGCGCACTGACACTGCCCAACCGTATGTTAATGGCGCCGTTGACACGCGGTCGCGCTGGTGAAGAACATTTACCGAATGCGTTGATGGCCGAGCACTACGCACAGCGCGCGTCCGCCGGATTGATCATCGCCGAAGCAACCATGATCATGGAAGGTAATTCCGCGTTCTGGAAAGAGCCGGGCATTTATTCGGATGAACAGATTGCCGGTTGGAAAAAAACCACCGATGGCGTGCATGCAGCCGGCGGAAAAATATTCCTGCAAATCTGGCACGGCGGCCGCGCCTGCCATCCGCTTTTGAATAATGGCGCACAACCGGTGGCGCCGAGTGCGATTGCGATTACAAATGACCAGGTCTACACGCCGCAAGGCAAGCAGCCGTATGTCGTGCCACGTGAATTGCGCGACGATGAATTGCCTGGCATTGTCGAAGGTTTTCGCAAGGCTGCCCTCAATGCGCGTGCCGCCGGTTTTGACGGCGTGGAATTGCACGGCGCCAACGGTTATCTGCTCGATGAATTCTTGCGTGATGGCAGCAACCAGCGCAGCGGCGCTTACGGTGGCCCACTGGAGAATCGTGCGAAGCTGTTATTTGAAACACTGAAGGCAGTGTGTGATGCGATCGGCAGTGATCGCGTCGGTTTGCGCTTGTCACCGCTCAACAGTTTCAACAGCATGCGCGACAGTGATCCGATCGGCATGGCAACATGGCTGGCACAAAAGCTGAATGATTTTTCGCTGGCTTATCTGCACGTGATGCGTGCGGATTTTCTCGGCGAACAACACGGTGATGTACTGACGGCCGTACGCGCACACTATCGCGGCGTGTTGATTGGCAATATGGGTTACACCGCCGCAGAAGCCGAAGCGGCGATTGCATCCGGCCAACTCGATGCTGTCGCTTTCGGTGTGCCGTTTCTGGCGAATCCGGACCTGCCGGAGCGTTTCCGTCGCGGTGCGCCGCTCAATGTCGCCAATCCTGCTACGTTCTACAATGGCGGTGCGGAAGGCTACACCGATTATCCTGCACTGAATTAACGAAATGTTTTGGGAGGATGTTATGAAAGCATTGCAGTTTGATCGTACCGGCAATCTTGATGAGCTTTTTTTGCGCGAAGTCGCCAAGCCCGTTGCAACAGGTGATGATGTACTGATCAAGGTGCATGCTGCAGGCATCAATCCCAGTGATATCAAAAATGTGCTCGGGCGTTTTCCCTACACTACCGTACCGCGCATTCCCGGTCGCGATTTTGCCGGCGTAGTAGTTGAAGGGCCTGCGCAATGGCAAGGCAAAGCGGTGTGGGGCAGCGGTAAAGGTGTTGGCTTCACCCGTGACGGTGCGCACGCGGAATATCTCGTGTTTCCACAAAGTGGTTTGTCATTGAAGCCGGAGGCATTGTCATTCGCGCAAGCAGCCAGTTGCGGCGTGCCTTACATCACGGCACTGGAAGTGCTGGAGCGCAGTGGCGTAAAAAAAGACACGCAATTACTAGTAATCGGCGCAGCCGGCGCTGTGGGCACGGCAGCGATTGCATTGGCAAAAATGCATGGCGCCAATATTCTCGGCGCCGTGCGCAAACCGCAGCAACAGGCAGCACTGCAAGCACAAGGTATCCACAGTATTTTGTTGTCCGATGATGCGGCGCTGGCGCGCGATGTGCGCGAATATTTTTCCGCAGGTGCAGAGGTGGTGTTTGACAGCACCGGTTTGTGGTTGGCGGGTGCGACCGGCGCAATAGGCACACACGGCACCGTCGCCGTTATTTCGGCACCCCCTGAAAAAGTGGTGCCATTTCCACTGCTGGATTTTTATCGCGCCGGCGGCAATATGGTCGGTATCAATTCGCTGTTACACGATTTGCCGGCGTGTGCAAAATTCCTCGATGCGCTGTCAGCGCTATTTGATGGTGGCGCACTCGCCGCACCACACAATATCAGCGAGCGTTCGCTGGATGCCGGTATTGCTGCGTACCATGATGTGAATAACGGCTGCGCCGAAAAAATGGTGCTGGTGATGGACTGATAGACGCGGCAGGGAATTCTGTAGGGGCAGGTCTTGTACCTGCCCTTATTTAAAATTTTGCGGTTGGGCACCCACAAGAAGCGCCCCTACGTTAGTACGTATTTTGCGGGCGCTTGGCAGTCAACCGCACCCACTCGTCACGAATGGTGGGCGGTTCGAATTGCAGGCCGAATGCGCGATAGGCAGCCATCACATCTTCTGCTTGTTCGGCGAGAATTCCTGACAGCACCAGATCGCCGCCGGGCTTGACGAGTGGTGCAATCAATGGCGCGAGTTCGCGCAGCGGGCCGGCGAGAATATTGGCGAGTACCACATCCGCTTGCGCGTTGATTTTTTCGCCGGATGTCGCCACCAGTTGCATTTGCAATTTTTCGCCACAGTGATTCTGGTCGGCATTGTCTTTTGTTGCAGTGAGTGCCTGGGGATCGTTGTCATAACCCACGGCAGATTTCGCGCCGAGCAACAGCGCCGCGATGGCGAGAATGCCGGAACCACAACCGTAATCAATCACGGTTTTATCTTGCAGGTTTTGTGCGTCCAGCCATTCCAGGCACAGGGCTGTCGTGGGATGCGTGCCGGTGCCGAAGGCAAGGCCGGGATCGAGGCGTAAAATGACACCACCGTCGGCTGGCGGTTCTGCCCAGCTCGGATAAATCCACAGGCGTTTGCCAAAACACATCGGCTGGAAATGTTCGATCCAGCTGCGCTCCCACACCTGGTCTTCCAGTTCTTCAAAAGCGACAGGCGGAAGTGCAGTGCCAAACATGTCCGCCAGTTGTGCGCGCAATGTGTCTTCGGTGAATTCCTCGGTGAATAATCCCACCAGTTGTACGTTGTCCCACAGCGCCATTTCGCCCGGCCCCGGTTCGAACAGTGGCTGGTCAGCAGCGTCGCGATAGGTGACGGAAGATGCACCCAATGCAAGCAAGGCATCTTCAAATGCTTCCGATTGCGCGCGCGGAATGTCGATAAAAACTTGTAGCCAGTTCATGGGATGTCCGTAACGTTTCAGGTCGTTCCCTTGGCGGCGTCAAAGGGAGCTGCAGGAAAACTGATAATAAATTCTGTGCCGGCGTCATCCTCGACCGGACTTTTCACGTCGATATGTGCATTGTGTTCTTCGACAATGCTGTACACCAGTGACAAGCCCAGGCCGGTACCTTGCCCGGCCTGTTTGGTGGTGAAGAACGGTTCGAACAGGCGCGCGATATGTTGCGGTGCAACACCGTGGCCGTAGTCGCGCACCTTGACAATAATTTTATCGGCCAGCCGTTCTGCCGTGATGTCGATCGGGCTTTCCGGCGGGCTGGCGTCGCGCGCATTGCTGAACAGGTTGATAAACAATTGTGTGAGTTTCTGTTCGTCGCCCAGCACGATCATGTCCGGTTCCATCATGTTGTTGTAGTGCACGCGCGTGCGGTCTTTCTGCAACGACAACAGGTGGATGGCTTCTTCGGTGCATTCAAACAAATCCACCGGCTGTTTTTCATCTTCTCCTGTATTGCCGACGTGGGCAAAATGCACCAGCGATTGCACGATGCGGGTGATGCGCTCGGTCTGGCCAAGGATTTGTGTGGCGGTTTGCTGGATTTCCGGTGCATCGCTTTCGTATTTCAGATCTTGTGCCAGGCAGGCGATGCCGGTCACCGGATTGCCCACTTCATGCGCGACACCGGCAGCCAGCCGACCGATGGAGGCGAGGCGCTCGCTGTGCAGCAATTCCTGTTCCAGCATTTCCGTCTCGGTGTAATCCTCGATCATCAGGATCTGGCCTTCTGCGCCAGCGTTGTCCGGGCCACCCATGTCGGCCTTGTGCAGGTTGAGCCAGCGGGGATTGCCGTCGATTTCCACACTTTGCTTGCGCGCGTGGGACTGGGTGTCTTGCAGGAAATCGTCGATCAGGTGTCCCCATGGATAAGGCAGGTTGACGACGGTAGAGCCAAGCACGGCTGCCGTCTCGATACCGGTCAGCTCCGACATGGCGCGATTCCACAGCAATACTTCGCCGTCGTCGCCGAGGGAGCAGACAGCCATGGGCAAGCTTTCCAGTGTTTGCCGGTGGTGACGGCGCAGGCTGTCCAGCTCGGCCGCCATACCGGTCAGGTGGTGGCGATACTGGTTGATACGGTTCTCGACAAAGTGCAGGTCTTCTTTCAGCGGGGCATCGACGGCGGTGTGGTAGGGCACGACGCGATCCATCAGTGCGTGGGCGACGGCGGCGCCCATCAGGCCGGACAGGTTGGCTTCCAGCCGGTCACGCAGCCGGCGCAGGGCGTAGGGGCGTGCGTCGCTGGCGGTCTGGTCCAGGTCATCCAGTGCCCGCTGCATTTCCTTGCGGGCGATGTCCGGGCCCAGTGCGCCAGCCAGGCGCTCGCTGATTTCGTCGGCGCTGCGCACGTCCAGCTCGAGGCGCAGGGGCCGCGACACGTCCTCGATCGAACATTGTTCTGCAGTGCGCCGTTCCTCGGCGGACATGCGGGTCAGGCGCGAGATGCCGCTGAACATGGCGATGTTGATGACGAGGGAGAGGGTGGCCAGTTGGCTCCAGTTCTCGATGCCGAGGTGGATGCCGGCATCCACCATTGGCAGGGAAACATAGCGCCAGCCGGTGAGCATCGGGACAAACAGGCCGCCAAACCAGACGGTCATGCCGCAGCCGAGGCCTGCAATCATGCCCTGCCGGTTGGCTTGCGGGCCGTACAGCACGGCAAATACGCCCGGCATGAATTGCATGCTGCCGACAAAGGATACGATGGCCAGGTCGGTCAGGGTCTGGCCGTCCCGCAGGAATTTGTAGAACAGGTAACCCCCGGCGATGAGCAGTGCCATCAATACGCGCCTCAGCCAGGCGATCAGGCCGTACAGGTCGCCGATACCGACCACCGGGCGATACAGGGGCAGTATCCAGTGGTTCAGGCACATGGTGGAGAGCGCCACCGCCATCACCACGGTGGTGCCGATGGCGGCCGACAAGCCGCCGATATAGGCCAGGCCGGTCAGTTTGTGGAAGCCGGTGGCCAAGGGTACGCCGAGGGAAAAATACTCGGGAGTGACCGAGGCGCCCAGTTCAAACCCTGCCCACAAGATAGGCAGGATCGGCAAGCTGAGGCCGAGCAGGTACAGCGGCACTCCCCAGCTGGCGTGGCGCAGGGTCTTGAGGCGGGAGTTCTCGGCAAAAACCATGTGGAACATGTGCGGCAACACCACGGCGGTGGCGAAGAACAGCATCAGCAGCATGTGTGACGAGGTGTTTTCCACGGGCCGGTACAGTGTTTCAACCTGTTCCGGGTGTAGTGACAGCCATTTATCCAGTCCCTGCAGTCCGCCGAACACGTGCACGAGTGCAAAAACCCCGACCGAGAGCAAGGCGACCAGCTTGACCACGGACTCCATCGCCATGGCAGCCACGAGGCCACGGTGGCGCTCCCGGCCGGCACCGAACACCGTGGCGAACAGCATGCTCAGTATGCAGAAATAGATCGCCAGCTGGTCGTGCAGGATAAACATGTCATTGCGATCAGCTTCCGGGTGATAACTGACAATCAGGGAGGTATCGGCAATGGCCTGGATCTGCAGGGCCAGCATCGGCATCGCGCACAACACCATACAGAATGTCGCCATCACCCCGATAAAAGGGCTGCGAAAACGGAACACCAGCAAATCGGCCAGGGAATGCAGCTGGTAGGTGCGCGTCAGCCTGAAAAGCGGTGCCAGCAGCAAGGGCGTAAAAACAAACAGGCCGCCGGCGCCCATGTAATAGGAAAGTGCGCCGTAACCATACTGGTTAGCAAGATCCACTACGCCATAAAACGTCCAGCTGCTGGCAAAAACGCCCAGCGACAACACCTGCACGACGGGATTCTCGACCAGCCAGTGCAGCTTTTTCTGGCGATCTGCCAGCCACGCCACCACGAACAACAGCGCCACGTAGATGGCGGTAGCCAGCAGGATCTTCTGGTCAAAGTTGAAGGCGTTGAACATGGGCCGTCAGAACTCTTCGTCGCTGTTCTGCCGACCGACCTGCATGACGAAAGACGTGAGCACAATCGCCGCCCAGATCAGGTAGGGCCGATACCAGACGCCGCCGGGATCGATCATCCAGCCAAATGCCGTCGGTGAGAACACATAAACGGCCAGGATCAGTAGCAATACCGAACGCGAGATATACACGCAGTTTTCCTGTAACCCGAGACAGGGTGATGGTACCGCATTGGTGCGCCGGGCTTCCATGCTGTTGTCGGGATGTTGTTGGCTTCCCCCGCAGGCGATGCAATAATCCAGCTTCTTCGCCTATTTCAGGGTTCTGATGTGATTACGCCCGTTATCTTGTCCGGCGGCGCTGGCAAGCGGCTGTGGCCCTTGTCGCGTGAAAGCCATCCCAAGCAGTTCCTGCCCATTTTTGATGGCCGGTCGCTGTTTGCCCTGACGGTAGACCGGGTCTGTGCGGAAGGTTTTGTCGCCCCCGTGGTTGTTTGCAATGCCGAACACCGCTTCATGGCGACGGAACAACTGGCCGGTGTGGCGGCTACCATCCTGATCGAGCCTTGTTCCCGTAATACCGCACCGGCGATCACGCTGGCGGCGCTGGCGTCAGCACCGGATGACATCCTGCTGGTGCTGCCATCGGACCACCTGTTTACCGACACGCCCGCTTTCCGTGCCATGGTGTGCGGTGCGGAGCCTCTGGCTGCTGCAGGTCATCTGGTCACCTTTGGCGTGAACCCCGCGTACCCGGCTACAGGTTACGGGTATATCCACAAGGCAGCGGCACTGCCGGATGGCAAGGGTTTCGGCGTGAGCCGATTTGTCGAGAAACCGGATGCCGTCACGGCACAGCAATATCTCGCCAGTGGCGAGTATTTGTGGAATTGCGGCGTATTCCTGTTCAAGGCATCGGTATTGCTGGATGAAATGCAGCGCTGTGCGCCTGAGGTGTATCAGGCCTGTGACGCAGCGTATGCCAAACGCAAACACGATCTCGGGTTTATCCGCGTCGGTGAAGATGCGTTTGCGAATTCACCTGACATCTCGATTGATTACGCCGTGATGGAAAAGTCGGCCAAGGTTGTCGTGGTGCCGTGCCATACGCAGTGGAGTGATGTTGGCAGCTGGAGCAGCCTTGCCGACAGCATGGAAAAAGATGCGCAGGGCAATGTTTCGCGTGGCGATGTCTTGTTGCGCAACAGCCGTAACAGCACCGTATTTTCAGAAGAGAAGCTGGTGGTGGCACTCGGTGTTGATGACTTGATCGTTGTCGAAACCGACGATGCCATTCTGGTGGCGGCGCGCGCCGAATCGGAAAACATCAAACAGGTTGTAGAAACACTCGCGGCCCAGAATCGTTCACACGTGAAATCACATCGTAAAGTTTATCGCCCCTGGGGATATTACGATTCGATTGGTGAAGGTGATCGCCATAAAGTCAAACGCATCATGGTCAAACCGGGCGCGAGTTTGTCGCTGCAGATGCATCACCATCGTGCCGAGCACTGGATAGTGGTGCGCGGTACAGCGCGTGTGGTGCGCGGCGATGATGAATTCCTGTTGTCAGAAAACCAGTCGACCTATATTCCGCTGGGGGTGACGCATCGACTGGAAAACCCGGGCAGCATTGATCTCGAAATTATTGAAGTGCAATCGGGTGCTTATCTGGGTGAAGACGACATCGTGCGTTTCGAAGATCACTATGGTCGCTAAAAAGAGTGGCCGTTAAAAAGACGGTCGTTAATTACTGCTAAATAAAAACCGAAAAGAGAAGTAGCAATGAAAATACTGGTAACAGGTGGCGCAGGATTTATCGGTTCGGCAGTGGTGCGGCATATCATTGAGCACACGGATGACACGGTTATCAACCTTGACAAGTTGACGTACGCGGGAAATCTCGAATCGGTTGCGGGTGTTGCAGGTTCACCGCGCTACCATTTTCGCCAGATCGATATTTGTGATCGCACAGCAATGGATGCCGTGTTTGCAGAATTTTCACCGGATGCAGTAATGCACCTCGCTGCAGAATCGCATGTAGATCGTTCTATCGACGGTCCTGCTGCGTTTATCGAAACCAATATTGTAGGCACCTACACCTTGCTGGAAAGTGCGCGCCAGTACTGGATGCCATTGCCGGAGGCACAGAAAAAAGCTTTCCGCTTCCACCATATTTCCACGGACGAAGTGTACGGTGAGCTCGGGCCTACCGGTTTGTTTACTGAAGAAACACCGTATTCACCCAACTCGCCGTATTCTGCCAGCAAGGCGTCTTCCGATCATCTGGTGCGTGCGTGGCGAGAAACCTATGGCTTGCCAACGTTAATCACGAATTGTTCGAATAACTACGGCCCCTGCCATTTCCCGGAAAAACTGATCCCGCTGATGATCCTGAATGCACTGGCAGGCAAGCCGCTGCCGGTTTACGGCAAGGGCGACCAGATTCGGGATTGGCTGTATGTCGAGGATCATGCGCGTGCACTGTACAAAGTGGCGACAGAGGGCGTGGTGGGTGAGACTTACAATATTGGTGGCCACAATGAAAAACAGAATATCGAAGTCGTGCATACAATTTGCGATTTGCTCGAGGAAATGCAGCCGGAAAAACCTGCGGGTGTTGCGCAATACCGTGACCTGATCAAACACGTGACGGACAGGCCTGGCCACGATGTGCGCTACGCTATTGATGCGGGAAAGATCCAGCGCGAACTCGGCTGGTCACCACAAGAAACCTTCGACAGTGGAATTCGCAAGACAGTGCGATGGTATCTCGATAACCGGCAATGGTGGCAGCATGTGCTGGACGGCAGCTACCAGATGCAGCGTCTGGGATTGAATGACTAGCTTTTTGAAAGCGGTATGCAAGAAACCTGAAAAACAAGAACTACCAGAAATAGTTGTGGAGACAATTTTATGAAAGGCATAATCCTCGCGGGCGGTTCCGGCACGCGGCTGCATCCGGTGACACTGGCAATTTCCAAGCAGTTGCTGCCTATTTACGACAAGCCGATGATTTACTATCCGCTGACAACACTGATGTTGGCGGGCATCCGCGAAATCCTGATTATTTCCACGCCGCAGGACACGCCGCGCTTCAGGGAGTTATTGGGTGATGGCAGCAAATGGGGTTTGTCGCTTTCCTACGAAGTACAGCCTAGCCCGGACGGGTTGGCACAAGCGTTTATTATCGGTGAGAAATTTATCGCGGGTGATGCCTGCGCGCTGGTGCTGGGTGACAATCTTTTCTTCGGCGAGCATTTTTCCCGCACGTTGGCCAATGCGGCGGAGCGTGGTGAAGGTGCAACAGTGTTTGCCTATCAGGTGAAAGACCCGCAGCGTTTTGGTGTGGTGGAATTTGATGCAAACGGCAAGGCCATCAGCCTGGAAGAAAAACCGGCCAAACCGAAATCACGCTATGCGGTCACCGGGCTTTATTTTTACGACAAGCAAGTGGTGGAGTTTGCGCACACCATCAAGCCGTCGCCGCGTGGCGAGCTGGAAATTACAGACATTAACAATCTGTATCTGCAAGCTGGAAAATTGAATGTGGAAATCATGGGTCGCGGTACGGCCTGGCTGGACACCGGCACCCACGATTCACTGCTGGAAGCGAGCCAGTTTGTGCAGACTATCGAGCACCGGCAGGGCATGAAAATGGCCAGCCCGGAGGAAGTGTCATGGCGCCAGCACTGGATTGATGATGAGCAGTTACGCGCACTGGCAGCGCCACTGAAGAAAAGTGGTTATGGTGAATACCTGATTGACCTGCTGGAATTCGGCCGATGAAAGTTATCGAAACGGTTTTGCCGGGAGCCTTGATCCTTGAGCCGAAAGTTCACGGAGACAGCCGCGGGTTTTTCCAGGAAACCTGGCGCGCTGATACCTACAGCGCGCTCGGAATACCGGAGTTTGTGCAGGACAACCATTCGCGGTCAGTGCGCGGGGTACTGCGGGGCCTGCATGCCCAGCGCCTGCGTCCACAGGGTAAGCTGGTACGCGTGTCGCGTGGGGCCGTGTTTGATGTGGCAGCGGATATCAACCCGCAATCACCCACCTTCGGCCAGTGCGTCGGCGTGGAGCTCAATGACGAAAACCATCGCCAGTTTTATGTGCCGCCCGGTTATGCCCACGGCTTTTGTGTCCTGTCTGATGTGGCTGACTTTCTCTACAAGTGCACGGATTACTACCAGCCCAATGACGAGATTGGCGTAGTCTGGAATGATCCCGATCTCGCCATTGCCTGGCCGATGGGCGAGCCTTTGTTGTCTGCCAAGGATCTGGCGTTGCCGACGTTGCAGGAATTGGCCGGGCAGCTCCGGGCAGAAAAATCATGAGAACAGGCAGGTGACGGTCATGCGCGTGTTGATTGCCGGCGGGGAAGGACAGGTCGGCCGTGAGTTTGGCGAGCTGGCGCTACCTGACATGAATCTGTTGCGCGTTGGTCGGGGTGAGTTCGATATTACGGACGCTGCCAGCGTGGCGAGAGCCCTCCTGCATTACCGCCCTGACGCCTTGGTCAACGCCGCTGCCTACACGGCTGTGGATCGCGCCGAGATGGAACGCGAACAGGCGTTTGCTATCAATGCCACCGGTGCAGCCAATCTGGCCCGAGCTGCGCAGTCGGCCGGTATCCCCATGATCCATCTGTCGACCGACTATGTATTTTCGGGGGACAAGGCACTGGGCGAGGCTTATACCGAGCAGGATGCCTGTGCGCCAAAGACCGTCTATGGCCAGACCAAACTGGAAGGCGAAAAACAAGTGCTGGATTTGTGCCAGCAGTCAGCCGTCATGCGTACCAGCTGGGTATTTGGCCGGTTCGGGGGCAATTTTCCCAAGACCATGCTGCGACTGGCGGGGGAGCGCGACCAGCTGGGTGTGGTGCATGACCAGTGGGGCTGCCCAACCTATGCTGCCGATATAGCCAGGGCTGTGCTGCATATGCTGCGTGCGATGTCTGGCAGGCGCGTGCCATCCGGCGTGTACCACTACGCGGGCGATTCAGCCTGCACGTGGTTTGATCTGGCCTGTTACACCCTGGGGCGCGCCAAAGCGCTCGGGATACTCGACAGGTTGCCGGCCATGAAGCCCATTGCCAGCACGGACTACCCGGTGCCGGCGCCGCGCCCGGCCAATTCGGTGCTCGATTGTTCCCTGCTCTCCGGCCGAGTTCCCGAGGTGGAATTGTCCGACTGGAAAGCTGGAATTGAGACTTTGCTGGCATCAGGTAAAACCTAAGCTTTGTGCGGCTAAGCCATTGATTGTCCTTGAACAGAGCTGGGGCACTGTGTAAGATCATCGTTGGTTTTACTTTGCAAGCCCATTACAAGTAGATTGTTGCCGGTTCATCCGGACGATTCAGGAGTTACACATGGAAAAGAAAATGCTGCCGAAGGCTCTCGCCGCGCTCGTGGGTTTTGGTGTGGTTGCGTGCGCCGTCAATGCCGAAGTGATTACAGCAATCGGCGCATCTGAAAAATATACCGACAACGTCTATCGCCAGAAAGGCGGCGACCAGAAACAGAGCAGCTGGATTACATCTGTCAAACCCAGTGTTGAGTTGCAACTCAAGAATGGCGGTAGCAAATACGAATTGGGCGCCAACACAGAAGCCGGTTACTACTCGGTGGACACCCGCAATAATTATGTTGACTGGTCTGGCTATGGAAAAGCCGACCTTGAATTCAATACGCGCAACCATCTCCAGGGCAAGCTTGCGCAAACACATAGCCACGATGAAATCGGTCAGGGTCGTACAGAGGGCGCTGTTGCCTGGAAGACAGCGGTAAAGCCGGATGAGGTTGATGAGTTTGATCGTACTGACGCCAGTCTCAAATATGTTTACGGCGCCACAACGTCGCGCGGTCGTCTCGCTCTGGAAGATATTTACATGGCGAAACAGTACAGCAACAACCGTGCGCTCACGTCTCCGTTTGACTATAAAGACAATGAATATCGCGCTACAGCTTTCTTGCGTGTCATGCCGAAAACGTCTGTTTTGCTGGAAGGCAGGAGCAAGGAAATCAGGTATGACAAGAACACATTGCAGGATAGCGATGAAAAACGTATTTATGCGGGTGCTGAGTGGGAGGCCACCGCAAAAACGACAGGTTCTGTGCGTGTTGGTAAGATGACCAAAGAGTCCTCCAACGCAGCAAGCACTTTGCCAGATTACGACAAGTACAGCTGGGAGATTGGTGCGAAATGGAAACCTTACAAACGCTCTACATTTGCGCTTGACACGTCACGAGGTGCAGTGGAGTCCAGCAGTGGTGGCGCTTACGTGGACAGGGCCAAGTACAGATTGTCATGGTTGAATGACTGGTCTACACGTGTTTCCAGCCGTGCATATATTGAGAAACAGAAGGACCAGTACCTGCCTTCCGTGCCGCTGCGTCGTGACACGACATATATCGTTGGTGTGGGTACCAACTACAAGCTCAACAAATGGGTAAACCTGGCGGCGGACTACACACATGAAGATCGTAACTCCAGTTACAACGAAAAGCAGTTTGTGCGTAACATGCTGATTTTCAGCGGAGATATGAAGTTCAAGTAATCGTTCCTGAACACTTCAGGTATCGCAGTCACAACACCAGCTTCAGGCTGGTGTTGTTGTCTTGGAGGGTATATGCAGTTACCAAAATTCAGTTCTTTGTTAGTCGGATTATGGTTGTGTCTGGTGGCTGGCATGGCAGTAGCGGCCGATACCATGTCGGAATACAAACTCGGTGCCGGCGACAAGATATCGATCTATGTTTTTGATGAGCCGGACCTGAGCATGGAATATACCCTTAGCGGTGCGGGAACCATTTCCTATCCTTTTCTGGGTGAAATCCGCGTATTGGGAATGACAGTGGGAGAGTTGGAAAATCGTATCGTCACAGGCCTGAAGGGTGGCTATCTGGTGGATCCTAAGATTAATGTGACGATCAAGGAATATCGCCAGTTCTTCATTCAAGGCGAGGTCACGAAGAGTGGGGGCTATCCTTACCAGCCCGGTTTGACGTTGCGCAAGGCTATCAGCGTTGCCGGTGGCCTGACGGAGCGCGCCTCTGAAAAGAAAATTTTTGTTATCCGGGAAGATGATCCGTCCAAACAGAAAAAGGCAATCGGCCTTGATGAGCCTGTCTACGCGGGTGATTCCGTCACCGTAGAACAGAGCTTTTTTTAATCCGGGAGAGAAGTTTTTTCATGGCATCAGATAATGCTTTAATGGCCTCAAAAGGCCAGATAGCTGTTGTAGAAGAAAACGAGATTGAACTGAACCTGCGCCAGTATTGGGGCCTGTTGCGCAAGCATCAGTGGCGCATTCTTGGTTTTTCATTTGTGGCAACGTCTCTGGCGGCATTGGTGATTTTTTCACTGACGTCAATTTATCAGGCGGAAGCCACGCTGTTGATTGAATCGCGGGATGCAAAAATTGTATCAATCGAGGAAGTCTATAATCTGGGTGGCGCGGTCAGGAACGAATACTTTTTCACACAATTCGAAGTTTTGAAATCGCGTGAACTGGCAGAAAAAGTAATAGCAAAACTCAAGCTGACGGAGAACCCGATTTTCAATCCGCCGGAATCCAAAAAAGGTTTTCTCGGGTTGCACATCGGAGGCTCCGCTACACCGCCTACTGAGCAGGAAGTATTGCGCAAGGTAGTTCGCAAGTTTGCATCCTGCCTTGAAGTCAAGCCTATCCGGAATACACAGCTGGTCACAATTGCCTTTGAAACACCTGATCCTGTCTTGTCAGCAGAGGTCATCAATGCATTGGCTATTACCTATATCGAAAGTGACCTGGAATCCAGGCTGGATATGACCAAGCAGGCTGCAACATGGCTGAGCAGCCGCATGGCAGGATTGCGTGAAAACCTGCAGGCTGCCGAGAATGCCTTGCAAGCCTATCGTGATCAGGAACATCTGGTCGATGATTCCGGTGTGAATACGCTGGCGTCAAAGGAAATGAACGAAATTGCCACCAAGCTTGTGGAAGCCAGACGCAAGCGCTCGGAAATGGAAAACATTGTTGCCCAGATTCAAGGCAGCCAGGACTATTCGGCGTTGCCAGCGGTGTTACAACAAACCCTGGTTCAAAGATTAAAAGAAACCGAGGCGGAAGCGTCACAAAAACTCGATCAGCTTTCAAAGCGCTATGGCCCGAAACACCCGAAAATTATCCAGGCTAAAAGTGAGCTGGATACTGCACGCAGTAGCTCCAGCCAGCAGATTGGCAAGGTGATTGAAGGTATACGCCATGATTATGAAATTGCCAAAGCGACAGAAGAGTCACTCAACGACGCGCTGGAAAAGAAAAAAACAGAATTGCAGGGCATCAATCGTAAGACATACAAACTAAGCGAATTGCAGCGTGCGGTGGATGTCAATCGCCAGCTGTACGACACATTTTTCAGTCGCGTGAAAGAAACGTCTGAAACGGCAGATTTGCAAACTGCGCATGCCCGCGTCATCGACAAGGCTGTGCCGCCGAACAATCCGGTCAAGCCGAGGCGCTCATTACTATTGTTCTTGTCGGCGTTTTTCAGTCTGCTATTCGGTGGCTTCCTGGCCTGCCTGAAAGAAATACTGGATAACGCAATCCGGAATCCGGATGACGTGCGCACGCGTCTCGGTCAGCAGATCCTTGGTCTGTTGCCGCTGATGAAAGACCGTCGTGATAGTGCCCAGGCTTCGCAGACTTTCTCTCAGGATCCCCGCTGCTCATTTTCCGAGTCCATTCGCACCATACGTACCGGTGTGGTGCTGTCGGGTCTGGATAGCCCGCACAAGGTACTGGTTGTCACGTCTTCTGTACCTGGAGAAGGAAAAACCGTTGTTGCATCCAACCTGTCGATTGCTTTCGGACAGATGGGCAAAGT
This sequence comes from Pseudomonadales bacterium, assembly GCA_035430165.1. GTDB lineage: Bacteria > Pseudomonadota > Gammaproteobacteria > Pseudomonadales > UBA7239 > UBA7239. Next base: position 27,380 of record DAOMGE010000013.1, read on the forward strand.
GTTGCTGATTGATGCGGACATGCGCAGGCCATCCGTTGCGAGAAGTTTTGGCTTGCCATTGTCTTCGCCTGGCTTGTCAAACCTGGTAGCGGGCACTGCAGAAGTGAGCCTGTGCATTCACCGGCGTGAAGATCTGGGCATTGATATCATTCCATCGGGACTGGTGCCACCGAACCCGTTGGAATTGTTGTCATCCAAGCGTTTCGCTGCGGCAATTGCAGCACTGGAGAAAAAGTACGACCGCATCATCATCGACTCAGCACCGTGCGAAGTGGTGAGTGACGCACTGGTGCTCTCGACATTTGCCAATGCGCTTATCTATGTCGTCAAGGCTGATTCCACCAACGGTAAATCTGTTCGTTCCGGTATTGAGCGTTTGCGTCAGGTCGGTGCCCCGTTGACTGGTGTGGTGTTGAACCAGGTGGATATCGAGAAGGGACTGCGTTACGGCGGTTACTATTACGGCGGCTATTACGACCAGTACGGTTACAGTTCTGCTGCCAAGTCGACCTGATGCATGCAGCACGTGCCTGAACCGATGAAAATACCGGCGCCCCTGAGGACGCCGGTATTTTTTTTGTTGCTGGCGTTGTTGCTTTATGTGCTGGCGGTAAACGCAAAAGCTTTGTACGCAGAGCTGTATGCGATGGGGCCGCGACATTTATTAGGTTTGCAGGATGATCGACAGTGGCGCGAACGCGACACGATTTATGCTGATGCACTGGTGATGACAGAAACGTTGCTGGATATCCAGCCAGGCAATCCGGAATATCAGGAAATGCGAGGAAGGCTGCTGATCAACCGCTGCCAGCATTGGGACATGACCGAACAGTGGGATGCATGGCAGCAATGCCAGCGCGATGCGCAAGCGTCGTTGCGACATGTTGTGCGCGACAACCCGCAATGGCCATACGGATGGGCTAACCTGTTGCTCACCAAATACAACTTGCGTCAGTTTGATGACGAATTTTATCGCGCGCTGGAACGTTGCCGCCAGCTGGGTGCCAGTGAGATGGCGGTCAACCGCGTGGTTGCTTTCATCGGCTTACAGGAGTGGCAGCGCTGGCGCAGCGAATTACGTCCACAGATTCGTGAAGCATTTCTGGCACTCAATGCGGTCGCACCTTATCAGGCGGCGCAACTGGCGCATGACAGCCATCAGGATTTCCTCTACTGCTTGTGGACAGATGCGCCTGACAAGCACAAATCCTGCATCAAAAAACTTCCGCAAAAAAACCAGTAGCATTGCGGTGATTGTTTATACCGCAGCAGGATTGTTTTCCAGCAACTCCCAGCGTGCATAACAGGCTTCCAGTTCGGCCTGTTTTTCTGTGATGCTGAGCAGCACTTGCTCGGTCACTGTTCTTTCCTGCCTGAAAAAATCTGCGTGTTGGGTTTTTGCCGTCAGTGATTCGATTTCAGTTTCCAGCGCTTCAATTCGCGCAGGCAATTCATCCAGTTCGCGTTGCAGTTTGTAAGACAGTTTGCTGGCGGCTTTCACAGGTGCTGCCCTGCCAGGCGCCGGCGCCGTATCTGGCGCAGAAGGTTTTACCGGTGTTGTGGTGACTGATGACTGCATCAGCCTGGCATGTTGTTGCAGCCAGTCACTGTAGCCGCCGACGAAATCGTCGATATTGCCATTGCCGTCAAACACGAGTGTGCTTGTCACAACATTGTCGACAAAACTGCGATCATGGCTGACGAGCAGCACGGTGCCGTCAAATTCCGTGAGCAGATCCTCGAGCAATTCCAGTGTCTCGATATCCAGGTCATTGGTAGGTTCATCGAGCACGAGAAGGTTTGCCGGCTGGCTGAAAAGTTTGGCAAGAATCAACCGGTTCTGTTCGCCGCCGGATAACCGTGAGACCGGTGTGCGCAAACGGGCAGATTCAAACAGGAAATTATTCAGGTAACCGACTACATGCGTGCTCTTGCCATTGATGTCGATAAAATCGCGTCCGCCCGCTACGTTGTCGACGGCATTGGCATTCATATCCAGCGCAGCGCGCAACTGGTCGAAGTAGGCGACTTGCAATTTTGTGCCGCGCTGGACACTGCCTGACGTCGGTTCCAGTTCACCCAGTATCAATTTCAATAATGTACTTTTGCCGCTGCCGTTAGGGCCGATGAGGCCAATGCGATCACCGCGCATGATCACGGTGGATACGTCGCGGATAATGTCGCGTTCGCCGATCCGGTAACTGACATGATCCAGCTCTGCAACCAACTTGCCGGATGACGCCGCCTGTTCCAGTTCCAGTTTCGCCTTGCCGACGAGATTACGCCGTGCTGCACGTTGCTCGCGCATTTTTTCCAGTGCGCGCACGCGACCTTCGTTGCGGGTGCGGCGCGCCTTGATGCCAGTGCGTATCCAGCGTTCCTCGTCGGCCAGTTTTTTATCGAACTCGCTGTTGGTTTTTTCTTCGGACGCCAGCCGTTGTTCACGGTAATCGAGAAAACCGCGGTAATCGCCGCGCCACACAAAGACATGGCCGCGATCAATTTCCCAGATTTGCGAGGCAATTTTTTGCAGGAAAGTCCGGTCGTGTGTTACCAGCACGACAGCACCGGGAAACGTGGCGATTTCCTGTTCCAGCCAGGTGATCGCTTCAATATCAAGATGGTTTGTCGGTTCATCCAGTAACAGGATGTCCGGTTCTTGCACCAAGGCGCGCGCCAGGGCAGCGCGTCGCCGCCAGCCGCCCGATAAACTGGCCAGTGTTGCGTCGGGTGACAGCGACAGGCGCTGTAATACGCTGTCGACATTTTGTTGCAAACGCCATCCATCCACTGCTTCCAGTGCTGACTGCACCTGCTGCAGCTTTTGCAGTGCCTCGTCATTGTCGAGCGGCTGGTTAACCAGTGTGTGATAGCGTTTCAGTAAATCACCGGCTTCGCTGAGCCCACTGGCTACCCAATCGAAAATGGTTTGCCCGGTTGCTTCGGGCAATTCCTGCGCAAGTTCGGCAACCCGCAAGCTGGCGGTGCGCCAGATATGTCCGCCGTCGGGTTGCTGGCGATTGGCGATCAGGCTGAGCAGTGAGGATTTGCCGGCACCATTGCGGCCGAGCAAACCGATGCGATCACCGGCGGCGAGATTGAGACTGACATTGTCGAGTAATACGTGGGTGCCGAAAGCAAGTTCGACTTGCTCAAAACGAAGCAGTGACATGGGTGTCTATCGGGCCTGTGTGAATGTTAGAGACGGGCAATGACGTTGTTGGAAAAACGTTCGATGTCCTGCAATTTTTTTTCCAGTGAACTGTTGTCCGGTTCCTTGCTGTACGTGTTGTGAAAGCCGATGATGGCATCAGTCACGCCTTTGTCTTGCAGTCGCCTGATGCCGTCGGGGCTGAAAGCATCGCGTGAAATGGCATGGATCTGGAAGTCGCCATGCTCACGACCGAATTCCCGCAAATAGGTTTTCAGTTTATCCAGCAATGGATCCAGTTCGTCGACATCACCACCACCATGCAACCAGCCGTCACCGAATTGTGCGGCGCGCCTGAGTGCGGCATCGGAATGGCCGCCAATCAGGATCGGAATCGGTTCACTCGGGGTCGGGCACAATTTCAGGCTGTCGATCTGGTAAAACTCACCCGCGAATGCATGGAAACCGCCTGCATTCAGGCTGCGAATAATCGTCAGCATTTCATCAAAACGACGGCCACGTTTTTCCCAGCGTTCGCCGCAGGCGGAATAATCTTCTGGCCAGGGTGACAAGCCGACACCGAGTCGCAAGCGGTTGTTGGACAGTACAGCCAGCGAGGTTGCCTGCTTGGCTACCAGTACCGGTTGGCGCACAGGCAGTTTGTAGACAAAGGGATAGAAAAATAGTTTTTCCGTGACGGCGGCGAGTGTTGCCATCAGCACAAACGGATCCAGGATGGCCTTGTCTTCCAGAAAATCACGGTCACCGGTTGTCGTGTACGGATATCGTGTGTCGGAAGTTTGCGGATAGATGATGCTGTCGGGAATGGCAAAGGAACTGAAGCCATGCGTCTCACACGCTTTCGCCAGCGGCACGTAATAGCGGTGGTCGATCATACTTTCTACAAAGGTAAAGCGCATGGCAGCTTCCGGATTTGCTGGGGCAGGTGGGGATGGCGGGCGATGATGTTAGCGCGTGGCCCCTGGATGTCCAGCGGCGTCAGTGGCTTTCCTCCGGATCGGTGCTGGCCTTGGCATTGCGCCTGATATCGCGCACCACGTATTGCGGTTTTTTGTTGATGGTGAGAAACAGTCGTCCGAGATATTCACCGATGACACCCAGCATCATCAACTGCACACCGGTCAGCAACAACATACCGGCCATCATGGAAGCCCAGCCGCGTGGCGTATTGCTCACCAATGCCTCAATCAAAATCGCAAGCAGACCGACCACGCCGAGCCCCGCCAGCAAGATGCCGGTAATCGTGCCGATACGCAGCGGTAACACAGAAAAATTCAGCAGCATTGAAAGGAACAGGCGCATCAACCTGCGCAGTGTGTAATTGCTTTCGCCTTCTGCGCGCGGCAAGTGATTGACTTGCAGTTTGCCGACGTTTTGCGTGATCTGGAAAATCAGGCCATCGATGTAGGGAAATGGCCCGTCGTGTTCGATGATGGTTTTTGCCAGGAACGCGTTGACGCAGCGGAAGCTCGACAGGTAAAGGCCTTTCGGTTTGTCGATGACAATATCGGCACACCAGTTGGTAAAGCGGCTGCCGAGATTGCGCCAGTTATCGTGTTGCTTGCTGGCATAAAAGGTATAGACCACGTCGTATTGATGATCGCGGGTGTATTGCCAGAGCTTGACCACTTCTTCAGGAGGATTCTGTAAATCGTCATCCATGTTGATGATGTATTCGCCGCGCGCATGCGCGTAGCCCGCCATGACGGCATTATGTTCACCAAAGTTGCGCGCAAGGTTGACGACGGTCAGTGCAACCGCATGGCGATGGCACAGATCGCGACAGACGGCGAGCGAATTGTCCGGGCTGCAATCGTTGACGAGAATAATTTCCAGTCCGCCGGGTACTTCAAGGCCGGCGAGTGCTTCAACCAGTGTCGGTACCGATGACGCGCCATTGTAGACAGGCACAACAATCGACAAGGCAAATGCAAACGTATCTGCAGGGCCTGCAAGCGATTCCATGGTGGTATTGTTGTTCACGGTTTTGTCCCCCAGGCCCATACCGAGCCGCCGTAGGGCAACTGTAACCGCAAGCGCCGCTCAAGATCCAGAACCTGAAAAAACAGGTGGTTTTGCCAGGCGGGTGGAGCCTGTACATCGCTGCTGGTTTTGTGTTTGCCTACGGTGAGACGTTGCAGTGCCATCAGGGGAAACAACAGGCTGTTCCAGTATGCCGTCTTCACGACCCGGAATCCGTTTTGTTGCATGAGCGATCGCAACTGCTGCGCGTTATAGCGGCGCGCACCATGGACATGTGCATCGTGCGCGGATGCCATCCACTGGAACGCGGCGACATGAAGCAAGACGTGGCCGCCAGGCTGCAGGCAGCGATAACATTCGCGTACCATCGCCTGATCATCGACGTTGCGGTGATACAGGACATCCTGTGACAGGATGGCAGCAAAGGATGCATCGGCAAATGGCATGGCGTTGACGCTGCCGCGCGTGATCGGCATGCCCGTTTTCTGCTCTGCCATTGCGGCGGCTTCGCTGTCGAATTCCAGTCCGGAAAAACGCAAATGCGGTGCGTGGGTCACCAGATACCTGAGCAGGCCGCCGGTACCGCAACCTGCATCGAGTACCGCCGAGCCAGCGGGCAGGGCCAGTTGCAGCAAACGCGCTGTCACGGTTGCATGCAGTGCGCGATACCACCAGAAATCCTGCTCCAGTGTGTTCATCAGCTGGTATTCAATACGTTCCATAGAAGCGACGATTTCCTTGCGTACTTGCCTGCGGGTGTGAACCAGACCTTAGGGTATTTTCCGGAACAAAGCCACATCTGCTGCAGCGAGCAACAGCGTGGCACCAAAGCGAGTTGCCACCCACGCCAGTGTCTTCTCACTGTAGAAGCGCACATGGGTCGGATCATGCTTGTAGTGCCATTGCGCGAATGCAGCCTGGTTGCGTACACGTTTGGTCATGATGCCCAGCCATCCTGCCGGTTCCAGCATGGCAAACAGTTGCTGCCAGACGGAATGCGCATCGTAAACATGTTCGATCACCTCGGTGCACGTGATGAAATCGTATTGTTGTGACAGCACGCGTTTGTCCGTGAAATAAAACGGATCGTAGACGGACATGCGATAACCCTGTTCTTCCAGCATCTGTGCCAGTGCCGGGCCGGGTCCGCAACCAAAATCGAGACCCTTGGCGGGTGCGGCACAGTGTTGCATCAGTGGTGTGGATAATCGCGACAGGAATTGCCGGTAGTGCGCATCATCAATCGCATTCCGGTGCAGGTCGTATTGCTGTTTTTCCTGTGCCGGCGCCAGCAGGAACATATCCGGCACAAAGACCAGGTCGCAGACAGGGCACTGCCAATACTGGCGCTGTGTGTCGCGATGGTAATCAACGGCCTGCGTGGATTGGCACAGCGGACACGCCTCACACAAGCTCACGCATCGCTTCCGCTAATGGATAAAACGGTCAGCCCAGTTTTTTCCGGAGCCAGTTGATTTCGCCTTCGAGACCGCCGGCCGTTTGCGAAATAATGAACTCCTCCACTTTTTTGCCGACCAGCGGGATACTCGCCTTGCACTGGTAATCGATGGTGTATTCGCAGCCGCCATCGGCAGTCGGTTTCAGTTTGAATTTGGCGGACAGCGATACCGGCTGGCCGACAACTTCTGCCGTGTAATTGCCCATATAGGTGCTGCCGATGGTTTCCCACTGTTCTTTCATGTTGATCGTGTTTTCGGCGCTGAACATGGCGGCGAGAACTTTTGGCAAGTCGCGCTTCACGGTGCGTGACAGGTTGACCAGCGTTTTTCTGCCTTGGGTATCCACCGAACATTTTATGTTTTTTTCACCGAGTGCCTTGCAACGTTCAGTCAATATGTCTGCATCGGTCATCAGTGCGAAAACCGCGTCGGCATCAGCGGTGAATTTATGGGTAATGGCCATGATCAACTCCGGGGTGTGTTGGTTATTTCATGATAAGTTGTGGGTGCTATCCATGCCCGGTGAGACCGGAATCTGGAATGCGAAAAGCGAACCGTAACCCGGCGCACTTTCTGCGCGGATGTTGCCGCCCATGATCTCCACCAGTTTTTTGCAAATCACCAGGCCGAGGCCGCTGCCGCCCTGGCTTTTGTTTTCGCCTGTGCGTATGTGTTGGCAGAAAACCTGTTGCATATCGTCATCGGAGATGCCAATGCCGGTGTCTTCCACTTCGCAGTGAAGTGTCAATCGGGTCTGGCTCGATTCCTCTATCCGTACGCGCACGCTGACAGAGCCGCTATCCGTAAATTTGATGGCATTGCCAACCAGATTGGTGATGACTTGCCGCAACCGTCCCGCATCGCCATACAAGTGTGCATGATTGTTGTTACCGAAAGAAAAACGCAGCTGCAATTGTTTTTGCCGGGCCTGCTTTTTGAACATCGATTCGATATCTGTCAGCAGTTCTATCATATTGAAATTGTGTGCTTCCAGTTGCAGTTTGCCTGTGATAATACAGGAATAATCCAGCACATCGTCGATGACGCCCATCAGCATATTGCCAGCATTGCGCAAGTTCTGTGTGTAATGTTGCTGCTCATCATTCAGTGGCGTGCGATCGAGTAATTGCATGGTGTTCAGCATGTCATGCATCGGTGTGCGCAATTCCTGGCTCATTTTTGCCAGAAAGCTGGATTTGGTCTTGTCTTCTGCTGTCGCTGCTGCGCCTGAAACGGCAATCTGTATCTGGTTATTCTGATAGTCGCGGATGCTTTCGCCGAGTGCGAGCGAGAAGAGGATGGTTTGCAGGCAGAGTGCGACTTCAAACGCTTCCCGTGCCTTGCCGCCCAGATTGATCAGGCCCAGGCTTTCAACAACGGCCAGTACGCAGGCGAACAGGAAAATCAGGGTGCCCATCACGTAGATGGTGAGGTTGCGCGTGCTGTTGGCCCATACATAGACACTGGAAATACAGAAAACAATTACTACCAGCATGGCAATGCCGCCGATGATCTGTGTAGAAATCGCCACCGGAATAAACAGGAATACCAACAGGAATGTGGCGTACATGTATTCAAAACCCTGCAGCACACGGTTGAGTATCGGAAAATTCTTGCGTGTGCGGAAATGGCGTTTGGAAAAAGAGCTGAAGGTGTAACCGTAGGCAGCAAAGATCAGTCCGTAAAGATGCATGTTGAACCAGATGTTTTCGGGCAACAGGCTGAAAATATAGCCCCGGCCATGCAGCAAGATCAGCAGGGAGCAAAAAGCGAGACCGATGCAGTGTCGTACTTCGCTCAGTTCGCGGACAAACCACGCAAACATGCATACGTACAGCAACACACCGAGCATGATGCCGGCCAACAGGTAGCCGTGAGAATTCTGGATGGCCTGCCGCTTGCTATAGGTGACTTCATCGGCGATGGAGGGTTCGAACATGGCAAAAAACGGTGTGCTGAGACGGAAGTAGAAAGTCTTGCTGTCACCCGGTTCGACGAAAATCGGGAAGGCAATGTCATGGTAGGGCCATGCTTTCAGTTCATGAGGATGTAGCAGGCCGGACAGTCGCGTCACCGGCTTGACCGGATTCTTGTTGCCGACGTCAGCGTCAACCTCGTCTGCCTGATTGTTACCGTCGTAAAGCAGTTCGACTTCTGTATAGAGCACATTGCCGACGCTCAGCACCAGCTGGTTGCGATCACTGTTATTGGTAACCTGTATACGTAGCCAATGCGGCGAGCCTGACGTCAGTGTGGGTGACTGGTCATCGTAGCGCTGGAACAGGTTGTCATAGGCGCCGGCCAGCAGCGCCTCGCGGTCGATATTCGCGTGATCCGGCAGGTAATCTGCATAGCCTTGCAGTGAAAAAATCTCGCCGGATTTCACGGTTGCTACCGGAGCGACGGCGTAGGCACAGCCGGCTGCCAGCCACAAGCACAGCCATAACAACAATGCAGATACCCGTCGGGGCGTGTGGCGTGGACTGTGCAGGAAAATAGGCATGGGAATGAGGTTACCACAAGTTCCAAAATGCCTGTTGCCCCTGCCTTAACCGTGGCACTGGGCCGGCAATTCCCGTACAATGCCCGCTCAGGTAGCAGCCTGAGATCGAGAGGCCCCGGTGGCGCAATAAATGCATTCAAGAAGGCGGGATGGACGCAAGTCCAGCCCGCTTTTTTTCAACCTGATCTCGGCTGCATTTCAATATTTATCAATCACTTACCTAGCAATAGGGGTGTTTTGTTGTGCCTGAAGAAACCGGAAGGGGAAAGCGCTTGATCAGTAATAACAGAAAACCTGCCCTGCTCGCACTGGCGGACGGCAGCACTTTTCGCGGCACCGCTATCGGTGCTGAAGGCATTTCCACCGGTGAGGTGGTATTCAACACGGCGTTGACCGGCTACCAGGAAATCCTGACCGACCCGTCCTATGCCGAACAGATTGTCACGCTGACCTATCCCCATATCGGCAATGTCGGTTGCAACCCGGAAGATGAGGAGTCCGGCCGTGTCTGGTGCCGTGGCCTCGTGATCCGCGACTTGCCCCTGATCGCCAGCAATTTCCGGTCGACCGAAGATCTGGCCAGCTACCTCAAGCGCCACAATATCGTTGGCCTGGCTGATATTGATACCCGTCGGTTGACCCGCGTCCTGCGTGAGAAGGGCGCCCAGAATGGCTGCCTGATGGCAGGGGATGATATTGATGAAGCCAGGGCGCTCGAACTGGCTCGTAGTTGGCCCGGCCTCAAGGGCATGGACCTTGCCAAGGTAGTGAGCACTGACAAGGCCTATGCGTCGACGGAAGGTGCCTGGCGTCTCGGCGCCGGTTTCAGCGGCAAGGTCGCCCCGCAGTACAAGGTGGTCGCCTATGACTACGGTGTGAAGCGCAACATCCTGCGCATGCTGGTCGAGCGCGGTTGCGAACTGACCGTAGTTCCGGCCCAGACCCCGGCTGCGGACGTGCTGGCCATGAAACCGGATGGTGTATTCCTCTCCAACGGCCCCGGTGATCCGGAGCCATGCGACTACGCCATCGCTGCCATTAAAGACATTCTCGACGCGAAGGTGCCGGTGTTCGGCATCTGCCTCGGACACCAGCTGTTGGCGCTGGCTTCCGGTGCCAAGACACTGAAAATGAAATTCGGCCACCACGGTGCTAACCACCCGGTGCAGGATCTCGATACGAAGCGAGTGATGATCACCAGCCAGAACCATGGCTTTGCGGTGGATGAATCCAGCATGCCTGCCAACCTGCGCGCCACACACAAATCCCTGTTCGATGGCAGTTTGCAGGGCATCGAGCGTACTGATGTCCCGGCCTTCAGCTTTCAGGGGCACCCGGAAGCCAGCCCTGGCCCGCACGATGCTGCCGATCTGTTTGACCGTTTTACGCGAATGATGGCGGAGAACTTATTATCAGGGGACAAGCACTGATGCCAAAACGTACCGACATCAAATCCATCCTCATTCTGGGCGCCGGTCCGATCGTCATCGGTCAGGCGTGCGAATTCGATTACTCCGGCGCACAGGCCTGCAAGGCGCTGCGTGAGGAAGGTTATCGCGTCATCCTCGTCAACTCGAACCCGGCGACCATCATGACCGACCCGGCGATGGCTGATGCGACCTATATCGAGCCGGTGGAGTGGCGCACGGTTGCGAAAATTATCGAGCAGGAAAAACCGGATGCATTGCTGCCCACTATGGGCGGCCAGACCGCACTGAACTGCGCGCTGGATCTCGCACGTGAAGGTGTGCTGAAACAATTCGGCGTGGAAATGATCGGCGCTACCGCTGATGCGATTGATAAAGCCGAAGACCGTCACCGTTTTGACGTGGCAATGAAAGCGATTGGACTCGATACCGCACGTTCCGGTATTGCGCACTCGCTGGAAGAAGCGCTACAGATTCTCGATCGTTTTGGTTTTCCCGTCGTCATTCGTCCGTCGTTCACCATGGGCGGTTCCGGTGGCGGCATTGCCTACAACCGCGAAGAGTTTGTTGAAATTTGCGAGCGCGGACTCGATTTGTCGCCCACCAAGGAATTGTTGATCGACGAATCGCTGCTCGGCTGGAAAGAATACGAGATGGAAGTTGTGCGCGATAAAAACGACAACTGCATTATCGTCTGCTCGATTGAAAACTTTGATCCGATGGGTGTGCATACCGGCGATTCGATCACCGTTGCGCCTGCGCAAACGCTGACCGATCGCGAATACCAGATCATGCGTAACGCGTCGCTCGCTGTACTGCGCGAAATCGGTGTGGAAACCGGCGGTTCCAATGTGCAGTTTGCCGTGAATCCTGACACAGGTCGCATGATTGTTATCGAAATGAATCCGCGTGTGTCGCGATCGTCTGCGCTGGCCTCCAAGGCTACCGGTTTCCCGATTGCCAAAGTGGCGGCAAAACTGGCTGTCGGCTTTACGCTGGATGAATTGCAGAACGAAATCACCGGCGGCAAGACACCGGCATCGTTCGAGCCATCTATCGATTATGTGGTGACGAAAGTACCACGCTTCACATTCGAGAAATTCCCGGCTGCCGATGCACGCCTGACCACACAAATGAAATCGGTAGGCGAAGTCATGGCTATCGGCCGCACGTTCCAGGAGTCGTTACAGAAAGCCATGCGCGGCCTTGAAGTGGGTTCAGCAGGCTTCGAATCACGCATCCCGAAATTGCAGGAAAATGACGAAGAAGATGTACGGGATGTTGTTCGCCGTGAACTGAAAGTGCCTGGCGCCGAGCGCTTGTGGTATGTGGCAGATGCGTTCCGCCTTGGCATGAGTGTCGATGAACTTTTTGCCATCAGCAGCATTGATCGCTGGTTCCTGGTGCAGATCGAGGAATTGATCCGTTACGAACAGGCGGTGCAGGAAGCGACACTGGAAGATATGAATGCGGATTACTTGCGTGCGTTGAAGCGCAAGGGTTTTTCCGATGCGCGCCTTGCAGTCCTGCTGAATGTCAAGGAAGCGCAAGTGCGTGAACTGCGCCAGTCATTGAATGTGCGCCCTGTTTACAAGCGCGTGGATACCTGTGCAGCAGAATTCTCCACTGACACGGCGTACATGTATTCCACGTACGAAGAAGAATGCGAAGCCAACCCGTCTGCCCGCGACAAGATTATGGTGCTGGGCGGCGGACCAAACCGTATTGGCCAGGGCATCGAGTTTGATTATTGCTGCGTACACGCCGCACTCGCCATGCGCGAGGACGGTTATGAGACCATCATGGTCAACTGCAATCCGGAAACTGTTTCCACCGATTACGACACGTCAGACCGTTTGTATTTCGAGCCGGTTACACTGGAAGATGTGCTCGAGATTGTTCACAAGGAAAATCCGAAGGGCGTGATTGTGCAGTTCGGTGGCCAGACGCCGCTGAAACTGGCGCGCGCACTCGAAGCCGCCGGCGTGCCGATTATTGGCACCACGCCGGAAGAAATTGATCGCGCGGAAGATCGCGAGCAGTTCCAGCAGATGATCCAGAAATTGCAATTGACACAGCCGCACAACGCCACCGTGCGCTCGGCGGAAGAAGCGGTAGTGAAAGCGCAGGAAATCGGTTATCCGTTAGTGGTACGTCCATCGTATGTACTCGGCGGCCGTGCGATGGAAATCGTTTACAAGGAATCGGAACTGAAAACCTATATGCGCGATGCGGTGCAGGTTTCCAACGATGCGCCGGTGTTGCTTGACCACTTCCTCAATGCCGCCATCGAGGTCGATATTGATGCCGTATCGGATGGCAAGGATGTCGTGATCGGCGCGATCATGCAGCACATTGAACAGGCCGGCGTACACTCCGGCGATTCGGCGTGTTCCTTGCCGCCGTATTCCTTGCCGCTCGCTGTGCAGGACGAGATGCGTGACACCGTCAGGAAAATGGCGCGTGAACTGCATGTGGTCGGCCTGATGAACGTGCAGCTGGCGTACCAGGACAACACCGTGTACGTGATCGAAGTGAATCCACGCGCCTCGCGCACAGTGCCGTTTGTTTCAAAATGCATCGGCGTGTCGCTGGCAAAAGTGGCCGCGCGCTGTATGGCGGGCACCACACTGGCTGCGCAACAGTTCACGAAAGAAATTATCCCGCAAAATTTCAGTGTGAAAGAAGCCGTATTTCCGTTCAATAAATTCCCTGCTGTCGATCCGATTCTCGGCCCGGAAATGAAATCCACGGGTGAAGTCATGGGCACGGGCGCAACCTTTGCCGAAGCGTATGGCAAGGCGCAGCTGGGCGCGGGCGAGAAATTGCCGCGCACCGGAGGCAATGCGTTCCTCAGTGTGCGCGAAGTGGATAAAGCGGGCATCGTGTCGGTGGCAAAACGCCTGAGTGAAAACGGTTTCAGACTGATTGCCACACGCGGCACCGCACGCGAACTCGAAGCGGCCGGACTGGACGTGGAAGTCGTCAACAAAGTGACTGAAGGTCGGCCGCATATTGTTGACCTGATCAAGAATGGCAAGATCCAGTTGATTGTGAATACAACGGAAGGCCGTCAGGCGATTGCGGATTCGTCTACGATCCGTCGCTCGGCCTTGCAACACAAGGTGTACTACAACACGACGCTGGCAGGTGGCGAAGCTTCATCGATGGCGCTGGCCATGACCGGTGAAACCACGGTGCGTCGTTTGCAGTCCCTGCATGAAGCGGTGAAGTTATCCCAATAATTTTTTCTTCCAGATAAATAGAACACAACCGGAGACGGACATCATGAAACAGTTTCCCATGACAGTTGAAGGCGCAGAAAAACTGCGCGCTGAACTGGATAAACTGAAAAAGGAAAAGCCGCTGGTGTCGCAGGCAATTGCCACGGCACGCGAACACGGCGACCTGAAAGAAAATGCCGAATACCATGCGGCGCGGGAGCAGATGGGATTCCTGGAAGGGCGCATCCAGGATATTGAAGGCCGTTTGTCGAATGCGCAGATTATTGACATCAAATCGATTCCCGCCGGCGACAAGGTGATTTTTGGCGTGACCGTTACCATCGTCAATTGCGAGACGGAACAGAAGGTGACTTACAAGATTGTCGGTGAAGACGAATCCGACGTGAACAGCGGGCGCATTTCTGTCACCTCGCCGATTGCCCGTGCATTGATTGGCAAGGAAGTCGGTGATGTCGTGGTGGTGAAAGCGCCGAGCGGTGACGTCGAATACGAAATTGATGATGTACAACACATCTGATTGTTATCGTGGCCAGCAAAAATAAACAGTTTATCGCCAGCACCATGCTGGCGATTTTCTTTGTGTACAGCGCTACCGTGTTTTTATGGAAAGCGTTTCATTTTCGTCCGTGGGATTACTCGATTAACTGGATGGCAGCGATGGCGCTGCGCGACGGAAAACCGTTTTACGATATGGCAGTGATGCGGGATCTGGCGGCCACGTATATCGCTGCCAACAGTCGCGGCATTTTTACCGGGAGTTACAACAGCTTTATCGGCTTGCCGACCACGGCCATGTTGCACCTGCCATTCACTTTTCTCGATTTTGAACAGAGTGTGCCGGTGTATCGCCTGCTTTGTCTGGTTGCCATGAGCCTTGCTGTTTTCCTGGCGGGATTAACACTGCCCGTGGCGTTGCGTGTGCGCAGTTGGCTGGTGGGGACACTGTTTGTACTGTGGTGGCATGCGCCGTTATTTTCACTGCAACTCGGGCAGGTGGATGCCTGGGTCATGCTGTCGCTTGCCATCGCGTTGTTTGCGATCAGTCGTGAGCAATGGAAGCTGGCCGGTGCAGGTATCGGCATTGCTGCACTACTGAAAATCAGCCCGCTACTGTTGATAGTTTATTGCGCCCTGAAAAAACAGTGGCAGCTGGTGTTGTCGGCATTACTGGTGTGTGTTGCCGGCCTGTTGTTATCGTGGCTGCCGCAGCACGGCGAAGCCTTGCATCAATTTTTCCAGACAGTGTTGCCGGCATTGGGTGACAGTACGCGGCAGGTACAGAACCAGTCACTGGGTGCATTTTGCGCACGACTGTTTACCGCGGATGTCAATTTGCTGGATTTTTCAAAACCGGTGGGCGCCTGGAAATTTGCCGGATTCCTGTGCGTAGCTGCCATGTTGCTGGCGCTGCACTGGCGCAACCGTGTACTGCAGGCCGGCGATGTGGCCATTGTCATCCTGCTGGCATTATTGGCCGGGCCTATCAGTTGGGATCATTACCTCAGTTGGGCCATCCTGCCGGTGATGCTGTTTGCGGCAAATTTGTCCGCCGATACAACGGCGGGCAGGCATCGGCGTGTTTTGCTGCTGTTGCTGCTGCTATTGCCGATGTTTTTCCCTGTCTACTATGTGCGTCCTGAGCTGGTGGCAAATAATGGCTGGTGGCGCTGTGTGACGGGCTTGCAGATGCTGTCGCTGCTGGCGACGGCCGTGTGGATGATCATCCGGGCAAACCGGATCGACGGCAGGCAAATGAAAAGCACAGGGCCGGCTTGTATAATTGCCGCCCATCCTCATCCAGACCAGACGCTTCCATGAAAATCCTGCTCACCGGCGCTGCCGGTTTTATCGGTTATCACGTTGCCGGACGGCTGCTGGCACTGGGACATACGGTAGTCGGCATCGACAACCTCAATGATTACTACGATGTCAGCCTGAAAGAAGCGCGCCTGGCGAAACTGGCGCATCCGGCGTTTCATTTTCACAAGATGAACCTGGCAGATAGCGCGAGTATCGCGGCACTGTTTGCGGCTGAAAAATTCCAGCGCGTGATTCACCTCGGCGCGCAAGCCGGTGTGCGGTATTCGATCAGCAACCCGATGGCCTATGTCGACAGCAACGTGGTTGGCACGACGAATATTCTGGAAGGTTGCCGCCATCACGGTATCGAGCATTTACTGTATGCATCGTCCAGTTCAGTCTACGGACTCAACAGTGAAGTGCCTTACAGCACGCACCATAATGTGGATCACCCTGTGTCACTGTACGCGGCGACCAAGAAATCCAACGAGTTGTTTGCGCACACGTATTCGCATCTTTTTAATTTGCCGACAACCGGCCTGCGCTTTTTTACAGTGTACGGTCCGATGGGCCGCCCCGACATGGCGTACTTCAAATTCACGCAATCGATCCTGAAAGGCGAGGCGATTGATGTATACAACCACGGCCAGATGCAGCGCGATTTCACCTATGTCGACGATATTGCCGAAGCGATTGTGCGCCTGCTGGATGTGATTCCGCAGCGCGATCCGTCCAATGACAATCGCGACCCTGCCACCGGTGCGGCGCCGTACAGTGTCTACAATATCGGCAACAACAATCCGGTGAACCTGCTCGACTTTATCGGCATTCTCGAAAATGTCATCGGCAAGAAAGCGGTTACCAACCTGTTGCCGATGCAGGCTGGCGATGTAGTGCAAACGTACGCAGATATCAGCGAGCTGCAGCGCGCCATCGGTTTTGCGCCGTACACGCCACTCGCAGAGGGGCTGGCAAGATTCTATGCATGGTACCGTTCGTATTATTGAGATTGCCCTGTTTTTTATTCACGCCATTTAACGCAACAGCATCCGGGAAACACGTCCATGAAAATTACTGTCTACGGTGTCGGGTATGTCGGACTGGTCACAGCAGCCTGTTTTGCCGACACCGGTTACAAGGTGATGGGTATTGATGTCGATGCGCGCAAGGTCGATGTGCTCAACAGGGGTGAAACGTTTTTTTATGAGAACGGCCTGGAAGATATCCTGAAGCGCAATATCGCGGCCGGTCGCCTGAAGTTTTCGACCGATGCAGAAAAAGGTGTGGATTTCGGCGATATCCAGTTCATCACCGTCGGCACACCGCCAGCGCCGGAAGGTGCCGGTGCGGTGGATTTGCGTTATGTGATGACGGTGGCCAACACGATTGGCAAATACATGAAAAATGAAAAACTGGTGGTGGTGAAATCCACCGTGCCGGTTGGCACCTGCGACAAGGTACGCGCGGAAATTGCGGCGACCTTGCAGTCACGCAACACCAGTGTGCCGTTTGATGTAGCGTTCAATCCCGAATTCCTGAAAGAAGGCGCGGCAGTAGAAGATTTCTGCAAGCCGGACCGCATTATTTTCGGCACGGAAAACGATGACACCATCGAAAACCTGAAGCACCTTTACAGTCCGTTCAACCGTAACCACGATCGTGTGATGGTGATGGATACGCGCTCGGCCGAGCTGACCAAATACGCATCCAATGCGATGCTGGCGACCAAGATCAGCTTCATGAGCGAGATTGCCAACATCGCCGAGTATGTCGGTGCAGATGTCGAGCATGTGCGTAAAGGCATCGGTTCGGATCCGCGCATCGGTCATCACTTTATTTATCCCGGCTGTGGTTACGGCGGTTCCTGTTTCCCGAAAGATGTGCAGGCACTGGTCGATGTGGCGCGCAAGGCCGGTTACGACGCGGCGTTGCTGGCATCCGTGGAAGATGTGAACTTGCGCCAGAAGCGCGTGCTGTTCCAGAAAATAGCCCATCATTTTGGCGGCGCGAAAAATATCAGCGGCAAGACCTTCGCCGTGTGGGGCCTGGCATTCAAACCGCAAACGGATGACATCCGCGAAGCCAGCAGTCTCGTGTTGATTGAAGCCTTGTTGCATGCCGGTGCGAACATTGCCGCCTACGATCCGAAAGCCATGCCGGCTGTCGCTGCGTACGTCACCGACAACCAGTTCAGCCATCGCGAAAAATTGCAGATGAAATCCAGCAAGGAAGAATGCCTGGACGGTGCCGATGCACTGGTGGTTTGCACGGAATGGGCAGAATTCTGGGTGCTGGATACGGAATTGCTCACAGAAAAATTGCAGGCCAAAGCCATTTTTGATGGCCGCAATTTATACGATCCCGAAGAGCTCGCTGAACTGGGGTTCAGTTATTACGGCATAGGGCGTGGTTTGAGTCGTACAGTAAGCTGAAGAAAAGAAGTGGGGGATTGGATAATGATTTCCTGTGTAATTAACCACTTCAGTCGATAGGAATTGAGATGGAAAGCAGCCTGCGGCGTACTTTCAGCTTGCAGAATTGGAATGCCTTTGAAATTTTATGGGCTGTTGTTTTTATTGCTGCAGGTTCAATGGTAAGTCTCTTCTCGAAAGACTCTTTACTGAACTACGTCATTCTGGTTGCTGGAATTCTGTGCGTTGTCCTCGCAGCGAAAGGCAATATCTGGAACTATTTTTTCGGGATTATAAATAGTTTGGGTTATGCCTACGTTTCATATGTGAATGGGCTCTACGGCGATATGGGGCTCAATGTCCTGTTTTTTGTACCTACGGGTATTGTCGGTTTTTTCATGTGGAAGAGACACGCAGCCGGTGGAACCGTAGTAATGAGAAGCCTGAAATCAGCGCATCAAGGCTGTGTCGGAGTCATATGCCTCGTTTCAATTGTGATTCTAGGTGGGTGTTTGTCACTAATAAAAACACAAAATACGCCATATATTGACGCAACTGCGACCGTGCTCTCGATAGTTGCAACACTCTTGATGATGTGGCGCTACAAGGAGCAGTGGATGCTCTACATTGCATTAAATATTGTGACTATAGTCATGTGGGCAATCCGGATTCTCAATGGCAGTTCTGATGGAACGATCATGATTGTAATGTGGAGTGCTTTTCTTGTGAATTCGGTCTATGGCTACATAAACTGGCACAAAGGCTCCATGAGAAAGAATGATGCGGGGTTTGTGTCTTGAAGACTTGCGGACTCACGCTCGGAAAATTTGCACCTCTGCACAAAGGGCATCAATATGTCTTTGAAACTGCATTGTCTGAGGTTGATGAGTTTGTGGTGTTGATCTATGACTCGGAGGTCACAGATATACCACTTTCTGTGCGTTCTCGCTGGATTCGTCGTCTGTATCCGGCAGTCACGGTGATCGAATGCTGGGATGGACCCAAAGGGAGCTCAACGGGAAAGGCCTATGAAATTGAAGAGGAAAGCTACATTATCAAGATGTTGGCAGGAAAGAAAATAACGCATTTTTATTCCAGTGAGCTGTACGGCGAACATGTAAGCAGAGCCTTGGGCGCAGTTGATCGCCGGGTTGATCCGGCACGGACAACAATACCGATTTCTGCCACACTGGTCAGAAACGATCCGTTTGCTTGTCGAAACTATGTTGACCCACTTGTGTATTCGGATATGTTGATAAAGATTGTTTTTGTGGGTGCCATGTCAACAGGAAAATCGACAATCGCTGAAGCCCTTGCCGAACGTTACCGCACCAGTTATGCGGCAGAGTACGGTCGAGATTACTGGAAAGATAATCAAGTGAATCGCAGAATTCGCCTCGAAGAATTTGACATAATCGCAGCCGGGCATATTGCCGGAGAAAATCTGGCGTCACAAAATGCAAACAAATATCTTTTTGTAGATACGAACGCAGTGACTACCTTTATGTATTGCCTTGATTACCATGCAACAGTAACTCCAGATCTTGAGCGATTGGCTTCGGAGAGCTTGCAGCGATATGACCTTTGGTTTCTTTGTGAAGATGACATCCCATACGATGATACCTGGGATCGTAGCGGCCCCCAGAAAAGAACCGTTTTCCATAAACAGATTGTTTCTGACTTGCTTGACCGTAAAATTCCTTTTATCAGATTGCGTGGCACCCTGGAGGAACGCATTGAAAAAGTCGAAAGTGTTTTGTCTGCGTTCAATAAATACGGTAATTATTTTGGCGATGAGATGTAGTCATAATTTAAGAAAGATTGGATATTAGCAATGGAACCGCCCCCGCCAAATCCATCAAGCGCAGCATTGGTCTCCCTGTATGCGTTCACATTGCTTGGCATGATTGGCGGTTGGTACATTTTGCTGAGTGGTGGTTTCTATCACCAGAATGGTCGCCACTCGCATGATTACACGTATGTCGACGGGCCTATGGCGCTGGTGATGGTCGCCATAGAATTCCTGATGACAGCAACCGGTGCTGCGGCAATCGTCCAGTACGGCCGCTATGCAAAATACTGGTATATGGTCAGCTGCAGTGCCGTGCTGGTGCCGCCGGTACTTTATATCCTGCTCGGGCATTTTGCCGGATAGATTTTGATAACCGTGTTTCCCTGCATTTTTTCCTGCGACATCATGTCGCATTCCTGATTGCTTCCAGTCTTTTGATAATGCGCGCCTTTCGATGAGAGGTTCTTTGCATGAAGTCGCGCCTGTCCCTTTTTCTGGTTGCCTGCTGTGCCGGCAGTGCAGCGCTTGCCGACCACACACTGGAAACCGTGGTGGTGACCGGCTCGCGTGAAGCGGAGGCGAAGGCTGAAACGCCGGCGACGGTGAATGTCATCAGCGAACAGACTATCAACAACCAGCGCCCCACCCATCCCAAGGGCGTTCTGAACCAGGTGCCGGGGGTTTGGGTCAGTAACCTGTCTGGCGAGGGGCATTCCACGGCTATCCGCCAGCCGCTCACCACGGCGCCCATGTACCTGTATCTGGAAGACGGTGTACCTACCCGCTCTACGGGTTTCTTCAATCACAACGCCCTGTACGAGATCAACGTGCCGCAATCCGGTGGCATTGAAGTGAGCAAGGGGCCGGGCAGTGCCTTGTACGGCTCGGATGCGATCGGTGGCTCGGTCAACGTGCTCACGCGCACCCCGCCGCAGAAAGCCGAAGCGGAATTGACGACGGAAGCGGGCAGCAGTGGCTGGGGTCGGGTGTTGGCCAGTGGCGGCGACAGGCGCGGTAACGATGCCTGGCGCGCCAACCTCAATCTCACGCGCACCGACGGCTGGCAGGACCATGCCGAATACGATCGTGAAAGTGCATCGGCGCGGTGGGATCACGTGGTGGGCGATAACACACTGGCCAAGACAGTCGCTGCCTGGTCGCATATAGACCAGAACCATGTCGGCGATCTGACAGAGGCCGAATACCGCAGCGATCCACAAAAAAATAATGCGCCTATTTCTTATCGCATTGTTGATGCGCTGCGTTTGTCATCCGCGTTTGAGCAAGAAAGTGAAAACACCTTGCTGTCGTTCACACCGTATTTTCGTCATGACCAGATGACCATCGTGCCCAACTGGTCATTGAGTTATGACCCGACAATTTACACCACGGAAAATCATTCGCTCGGCTTATTGAGTAAATACCGCATCGATTTTGCACCGCTGCGCACGCGTCTGATTACGGGTCTGGATCTCGACTACAGTCCGGGTTCGCAACAGGAAGACAAGATCAAAACCGCCAGCAGCGGCAACATAAAATATGCAAGTTTTGTCACCGGCAATCGCATTTACGATTACGACGTCACGTTCAGCAGCGTATCGCCGTATGTGCAGACAGAATTTTCGCCGACGGAAAACTGGCGTGTAACCGCCGGTTTGCGCTATGACAGCATGCGCTACGATTACAGCAACCATCTGGCGAATACGGCCATCAGTTCTACACTGGCAGGATTTCCCGCCAGTGGCTGGTACGGGCATGTAGCGGATACCGACACGGATTACGAACACTGGAGCCCGAAACTCGGTGCCACCTACGCGTTCACGGAAAAAACCAACGGCTTTGTGTCATTGACGGAAGGCTTCCGCACGCCGTCGCAGGGACAGGTATTTCGTCCGAGCCGCGCCGGTAATGCAGTCGATGCACAGATTGCTGCGGAAGGCAGCTACAACCTGAAACCGGTGGTGGTCGACAATATCGAAACCGGTTTGCGGGGTGAATGGTGTGCATGGGATTACGAAATATCCCTTTATCACATGATCAAAAAAGATGACATTCTCAGTTACAAGGATCCTGTCACGTTGCAAACCTACAACGTCAATGCCGGCAAAACCTTGCACCAGGGCATTGAGCTGGCGCTGGGTACGGACTTGAGCGAAATCTGGCGTTTTGATACGAGTCTTTCTTACGCCAGACACACCTATGAAGCATGGAAAACTGTGGTGAGTGGCGTCCCCACGGATTATTCCGGTAACGACATGGAAGCCGCGCCGCGCGTGTTGACCAATACGCGTCTCACGTACACACCTGTTTTCATGAACGGTGGCAGAATCCAGACAGAATGGGTGCGTGTCGGGCAGTACGAAGAAGATGCTGCCAACACCCACACCTATGATGGGCACGATCTGGTCAACCTGCGTGTCAGTTATCCGTTTCATACCGGTGGTGTGAGTGACGGCATGGAAGTGTATGCGAATGTCGACAACCTGTTTGACAAACCATATGCAGAGACCGTGTCCTATTCCGCCACCACCGGCAATATGTATACCGCAGGTTTGCCGCGCATGATTTATGTGGGTGTGCAGGCGAAATGGTAAAGACTATTTTGCGTACCGGTTTGCGCTGGCACCGGCTGTTGCTGTGGCCGGCCTTTTTCAGCGTATTCCTGTTTGTGTTGTCGGGGTTCACGCACATATTGATGACATGGACTGGCCCGCAAGCGGCGCAGTCACTTCCCCCGCAGGCATCGTTTGCTAACACCACACTGGCGCGCCTGCCTGCCATCCTGCAACAACAGCGCATTGGCGCGGCAGCGATCATCAAACTGGTGCCGGGCGAACACGGTAATTTATTGCAAGTCAGCAGCGATGAAAAAAATCCACGCCGTTATTTTTATGTAGATAGCTTTAATGCGGATAGCGGCACAGAAATTATCGACGGTGATCAAAAGCAGGCTGTCTGGCTCGCACGCTATTACGCAGGCCGCGCAGATATTCATGTCAGCAAAATCGAATACCTGACGGCGTTCGATGCAAGTTATCCGTGGGTGAATCGTTTATTGCCGGTGTATCGCATCACGCTGGATGATGCCGCACACACAACACTGACTGTACACACAGAAAGTGGTGCATTGGCCGACATCAACAATGACTGGAAGCGCAGCCTGCAAACGGTGTTCCAGCAGCTGCATACATTCAGATGGCTGGAGCCGTTTCCTGCGGCGCGTATCGTGTTGATGATGGTTTTCCTGTGTTGCCTGTTTGCTGCGGTACTGGCCGGCGCCAGCCTGTTGTATGCCATGCCGTCACGCAATATTCCGCAAGGCAGGAGGCGCTGGCACCGGCGGATTGCGCATCTGCTATGGATTCCACTTTCCGGATTTGTCGCCAGTGGTATTTATCATTTGCTCTACAGTGAGCTGGCGACCGATGCGCGCGGACTGCGCCTGCTGCAACCGTTGCAACTGGCCGATGCAAAACCGTTAGCCAATATTGCCATCGCGCAGCCGTCGCTCTACGCCATCAATTTGTTGCAAATCGACAAGCAATTGCTGCTGCGTGCGAGTGTGGCGCCGGCAGCAGATCAGGGCCAGCCGCATCACGGCCATGCGGGACACGAACAGCGCAATGCACGCTTTGATGGCATCAACAAAGAGCAGGCCGCACTGTATTTTGATGCGTACAGCGGTGCACCTGCAGCGATTACGGATGAAGCTGTCGCACGCAGTCTGGCAGCCGGCTTTCTGCACACGGGAGAAGACAAAATTATCCACAGCGAAAAAATTACCCGCTTTGGCCCGGAATACGATTTCCGCAACAAGCGCTTGCCAGTGTGGCGCGTGGATTTCAACACAGCACAACAGGACAGCCTGTATATCGATGTGGCGAGTGGTGTGCTGGTAGACAATGCCAACAATAAAACGCGTGCCGAAAGCTACAGTTTTTCTTTCCTGCACAAATGGAATATGTTGACGCCATTGACGGGTCGCGAATGGCGCGACGGGCTGATCGTCGCGACGCTTGGCAGTGTACTGGTGTTGGCGGTGCTGGGAATTTTTCTGCGCAGGAAATAAAAACTCAGGGCATATCCAGCGAACGCCACAAATACAGCGACGCCACGGTGCGATAAGGCTTCCATTTTTCGCCGTAGGCCGCCAGGGATTTTGCCGGTGGCAGGTCATCGAGCCGGTGCAGTTTTGCAATCGCCTTGCGGATGCCGTAATCATCCACCGGAAATATATCGGCGCGACCCAGGTCGAACATCAGGTACATTTCCACCGTCCATTTGCCGATGCCTTTCACTTGCGTGAATTGTTTGATGATCTGCTCATCCGACATCGCCTGCACTTCCTGCAGCGTCGGGAATTTGCCGTCGACGCAATGTTGCGCCAGGTCTTTCAGGTAGGACACTTTCATGCCGGACAAACCGGCAGCGCGCAAATCGGCATCCGGTGTGGCCAGGATTTTTTTCGCATCGGCCTTGCCGTTTTTGTCGATTACCGCGCGTACACGTTGCAGGATAGTGCGGGCAACGTTGGTGGATAACTGTTGGCTGACAATGGCATTGATCAGCGCTTCCAGTGGTTCAGCACGCCGGTGTGGCTGGAACGTAAACTCGCCAACACGTTTGATGACGTTTGCGAGTTGCTTGTCCTGTTTTTGTAAATATCGGATTGCTTTCTGCCATGCTGCGGCTGACTCGATTACCGCAGGTTTTTGCAAGGACACGCCTTCGCATTTCAGTAGCGCTGCTTTGGTCGTAATGCCGCCTGGCGCAGAAAACCCGCCGAGTTTTCCCGATGAGGCAATGATGCGATGGCAGGGAATAATCAGCAGCACCGGGTTCTTGCCAAGCGCGGTGCCGACAGCGCGCGCAGATTTCGGCTTGCCCAGTTGTGCAGCGAGACCGGCGTAAGTCAGCACGGTACCTGCCGGAATTGTTTGCGCAGCACGATACACCTCACGCATGAAATCGGTCGCGTCAGCAAGATGCACGGGTACATCGGAAAAATCCTGCAGCTTGCCCTGCAGGTGCAACTGGATTTTACGTATCAGGGATTTGATCCACGCGGGTAAACGCGTGGCGGCAGTTTTGTTGCCTGTCGCCAGCTGCAATTTTTTTTCAACAGCAGCGGCTTTTGCGTCAGGCAGGATCAGGTCGGTGACGCCCTGCGCATGCCAGCTGATACCGGCGGTGTTGTTGGCAACGGCAAACGTTGTCCACTGTGTTTCTTTCCGGTTTTTCATCAGCACTCCAGTCGCGGTGATTCCAGCATCTGTTCCAGCGTTGCAATATTTTCCTGCAGCATGGGCATCGCTGCGCTTTTGCTGTTGCCAGCCATGTCATTGGCAAGCCAGCCGTGCAGTTGTAAGCCGTCGTGGCGAATCGCCTCTGCCGTCAACAGTGCGTGATTGAGACAACCCAGTTTCATATTCACCACGAGGATAACGGGAATCTGCAACAGGCGCACCACATCGGCCAGTGTTTCTGTTTCGTTGAGCGGTGTCCGCCAGCCGCCAGCGCCTTCAATAATGGCGTAATCAACATCCGTGCTGTCGAGAATGGCTTGCACGCGGTTGGCGATGCCTGTTGCCGACAGCAGGAATCCGGTTTTGGCAGCCGCGAGATGCGGCGCGATGGCATCGGCAAAACAGAAAGGATTGGTTTGTGCATAGGGCAAGCTAACGGTGCTGGCTTGCTGTAACAATAATGCATCGCTATTGCGTAATTCACCGCCGACCAGGGCTGCACCACTGGCCAGCGGTTTCAGTCCCAGTGTTTTTTTTCCTGCGCGGTTTGCTGCGTGCAATAGTTTGCAGGCAACAAAGGTTTTGCCACAGTCTGTGTCCGTGCCGGTGACAAAAAAAATCTGTTTCATGTCGGAGCATCCCATCGTTTCCACAGCCATACAATGACCGCGCCCGTAGCTACACCGGTAGCATCGGCCACCATGTCCAGTCCGCTGCAACTTCTCCCGGGAATAAAATATTGCAAGATTTCAATCACAACGCCGTAACCTGTTAGCGAAATCGATAGCGGCGCCAATCGCCAGCGGGGAGCATAACCCAGCAAAGCCAGCCATAGCATTGGCAAGAACATGCCCGCGTGTTCGAGTTTGTCCCAGATGTTGAATACAGGGACCAGCGTTCCCGGCAACAGCAACAACGTGGTACAAAGAATCCAGTACAACCAGAAAAAAACGCGCCAGTATTTTTTATCCAGTGCGGTCAGGATTTTTTCAATGCGCCACAACATAGAGCACCTCGTAAGTGGTGGGCAGGCCGTCTTGTGTGCGCAGGGTTTCGTACTGTGATTCCATGCGTTGCCAGTCCGATTTTCCTGTCAGGCCGATGGGCTGGCCAGCATTCATATTGTGCGCACCGATAGCTTTCAGTTCGCGCACCAGTGTTGAAACCTTGTCGTGGTGGCAAACGATACGCTGTGGCTGGCACGTGATGGTAGTGAAGCCTGCGCAGCGCAGCGCGCTAACCAGCGTATCGGTATCCGTGAAGCGATTGACATGTACGTGCCCGTCGACGGCGCGCCAGCTTTGCTCCAGTTCCTGCAGCGTGCCGGGCAGGAACGTCGAGAAAATGATGTTGCCTTGCGGTGATAAAACACGGCGCCATTCCATGAAAGCCTTGGAAAGATGCTGGCTCCATTGCAACGCGAGATTGGAAACGAGGGTGTCAACGCATGCATCAGCCAGCGGCAGGTTTTCCATGTCGGCTTGTAGCAGCTGCACATGGGCAGGCAGCTGTTGTCTTGCGGTTTGCAACATGCCGTGGGCAATATCGATTGCGGTAATTTTTCTGGGACGTTGTGCCAGTTTTTTTGTAATAAAACCGGTACCGCAACCCATATCGATAATGTGATGTCCGGTTTCTTCCGGCAACAGGCTGAATAAATGTTCGCCAATATCGCGTTGTAATTGTGCGGCGTTGTCGTAGCTGCTGGCTGCACGGGAAAACGCCAGTGCGATGCGGCGTTTGTTGACAGCGTAGGGAATGTTTTCCAGAAAACCGGCTATCTGTTTTGCCACCGTGGCGGTTTGTGACAAGAATAATGCGTGACCACAGCCGGATATCCACTGTGATTGTTGTGATGGATTGATGCGGCTCAGGTGTGGATGGATTGCAGATGGCGTAATGGCATCGTGTTCGCCTGTGATGTGCAAGCCGGGTGCGGAAATACGTGAAAAAGCTGTGCGATTGTCGATGGCGCCCAACACGGCCAGCCATGTACTGGCCGTGCGCGGATGGATGTCGGTGTAATCAGCCAGCAGTTCCAGCAAGGTAGAGACTGTTGTGGCCTGTGTGTCGCCGCGTGCCTGCAATGCGAGGAAACGCTGCCAGGTTTTTTCCGGTTGCGCGGCAAAACGCCGGCAGAATTCTGCGTAATCCGGCGCCGGCATGCCGGGCCAGTTTTCTGTGTCTGTGAAATGCAGGTTGCTGCCGAGCGTGACAATACCGGCGATACGTTCCGGCCAGCGCGCAGCAATCTGCACCGCCAGCATGCCGCCCAGCGACCATCCACACAACACACTTCTGTCCGGTAATTGTTCGAGAATGTATTGCAGGGTTTGTTCGAGAGCGTCGTCGCTTTTCTCTGATAGCGGTTCGTGATAGGCAGAACCGAAACCGGGCAAGTCAATCGCAAACGCTTCGGTGTTGTGCTGTTCAGCCAGTTGCGTCAATAACGGTCGCCAGATGCGGCTGCTGAAGCCCCAGCCGTGCAACAGGATAACGGGTGGTTGCTGTGTCATGCTGTGACCGGCATGCCAGTATGGGTGAGAATGTTCGCGACGGTTTCCAGCAATTTTTCGATGTCGGCTTCGCGATGTTCGGCACACAGTGTGATGCGTAGCCGCGCGGCGCCTTCTGCAACGGTAGGTGGTCGCACCGCGCCGACCAGAAAACCTGCAGCGCGCAATTGTGCGTCAACGCGCATCACACGATCGCTGCTGCCGATGATGATCGGCTGGATGGCAGTGGCAGAACCGAGCAGCGGCAATGCGTGTTTGCTGGCTTGCTGCCGGAAGAAAATAATATTCTGTTGCAGTTTTTCGCGGCGCCAGCTTTCTGACTGCAGCAGCTGCAACGCGGCACGGGTGACAGCGGCCTGCGCCGGTGGCATCGCTGTGGTGTAGATATAAGTGCGCGCAAATTGCACCAGCATTTCTATCATGTCATGTGAACCGGCGACAAACGCACCGGCACTGCCCAGCGCCTTGCCGAGTGTGCCCATCAATACCGGCACGTCCTCCTGCGACAGTGAAAAATGTTCGCAGCAACCGGCACCATGTTTACCGAGCACGCCAATGCCGTGCGCATCATCCACCATCAAAAGCGCGTCGTGTTTTTTGCAAAGCGCTGCCAGTGCCGGCAGCGGTGCGAGATCGCCGTCCATGCTGAAAACGCCATCGGTGGCGACCAGGGTTTTTCTGCCCTTGCCGCGTTTCAGGTAGGTTTGCAGGCCGCTGGTGTCGGCGTGCAGGTAACGTCGGAAATCCGCGCCGGAGGCGAGACCGCCATCCAGCAGTGACGCATGGTTGAGTTTGTCTTCGAGCACGCAATCGCCTTTTTTCAGCAAGGCGGTGAGCACGCCGAGATTGGCCATGTACCCGGTGGAAAATAAAAGTGCACGATCACGGCCGGTAAATGCAGCGAGTTCTTCTTCCAGTTGCTGGTGTGCGCGCGAATGGCCACCCAGCAAATGCGACGCGCCGCTGCCGACACCGAACTTGTCTGCAGCATCGCACAGTGTTTTTTTCAGGACGGGATGATTGGCAAGGCCGAGATAATCATTGCTGATAAACGACAGGTACGGCTTGCCATCCACCGCGACATTCACACCCGGTGCGCTTTCCAGTACATGCAGTTCGCGCATGCGGTGTTGTGCGCGGCGTTCAGCGAGTTGTTGGTGCCACTGTTGTTGCCAGGTGTTCATTTACGCACAGGCGTTATAGAACAGTGGATGGTCTTGCTGTGCGGCAACTTCTTTTGCACACGTATTTTTTTCCTGTGCATTGATGCCCAGCTTGGCAAACAACTGCTGGTCTTTGTGCGCAGCGGGATTCGGTGTCGTCAATAATTTCTCGCCGTAGAAAATGGAATTGGCGCCAGCGAGAAACGCGAGTGCCTGCATCTGTTCATTCATGGTTTCGCGGCCGGCGGACAAACGCACATAGGATTGCGGCATCAGGATGCGCGCCACGGCAATCGTGCGCAAAAATTCAAACGGCTCCAGCTCGCCTTCATGTTCCAGCGGTGTGCCTTCCACTTTCACCAGATTGTTGATGGGCACGGAATCCGGATGCGGGTTCAGGTTGGATAACTGTTGCAACAATCCTGCGCGATCATTCTGGGTTTCACCCATGCCGACGATACCGCCGCTGCACACTTTCATGCCGGCTTTGCGCACGTTGTCGAGCGTTTCGAGGCGATCCGCATACGTGCGGGTAGTGATGATCTCGCCATAAAATTCCGGCGAGGTATCGAGATTATGGTTGTAGTAATCAAGACCGGCTTCTGCAAGGCGTTTTGATTTGTCTTCGTCGAGCATGCCGAGTGTCATGCAGGTTTCCATGCCCAGCGCTTTCACTTCGCGCACCATGTGCAGCACGTAAGGCATATCTTTTTCGGCGGGCGAACGCCACGCCGCACCCATGCAAAAACGCGAGGAGCCATTGGCTTTGGCCGCGCGCGCTTCCTCGATGACTTTTTCCACTTCCAGCAGTTTTTCCTTGTCGAGGCCGGTGTCGTAGTGGCCGCTTTGCGGGCAGTACTTGCAGTCTTCCGGACAGGCGCCGGTCTTGATCGACAACAGGGTGCTGACCTGCACCCGGTTCGGGTCGAAATGCTCGCGATGCACTTGCTGGGCACGGAACAGCAAGTCGTTGAAGGGCAGGTTGAACAGCGCGAGGATCTCGGCGCGGCTCCAGTCGTGACGGCATGGGGCGTGGGTGGACATGGTGAACCTTGTACGGGGATATCAGGAGGATAGGGGGTTGCGGCGATCATAACCGGCGACAACCCGCTGTCAACTTTGGTAGTGGATAAAAGTTGACAGCGCCGACTCTCGAACCGGTAGGTGCGGACGGATGCAATCTGCGCATACAATCCGGTTATCTACCTGAAGAAGCTGTGACCACGGAATGAACGTGCCTTCCGCATCTGTAAGCTTGCCCATTGCCTGCACCGAGTGCGACCTGTTGCTCGAGGATATCGCCGTGCCGGCGGGCAGCGAGTCGGCTTGCCCGCGCTGTGGCCATGTGTTGCGTGAGGGCAGGCCGCACAGTGTCTTGCATGCCCTGCTGTTGTCGAGTTGCGGGCTGGTGTTCTTCGGCCCGGCTATCGGTTTGCCCTTGCTCGCCATGTCCACCAGTGGCTTGCGGCAGGCCTCGTCGCTGGCGGAGGCCGTGCTGGCGCTGGGCGATGTCGGTTTCTGGGAAGTGGCCACACTGGTCACGTTGTGTGCGATCATCGCGCCGTTCCTCAATTTGTGGCTGATGTTCTCTGTCAGCGTGCTGCTGTTGCGCGGTTACCGGCCGCGCTGGCTGCCGTCGCTGATGCGCATCAACCATCATGCGCGGGAGTGGGCCATGCTCGATGTGTTTTTTATGGGCATTATTGTCTCCATCATCAAATTGAAAGACACCGCAGAACTGATCCCCGGTATGGGACTGTACTGTTTTGTAGGCCTGATGCTGTCGGCACTGCTGATGAATGTAGTGACTGACGAATACGAATTCTGGCAATTGCTGGATCGCCCCCTGTCTGGAGTGACCTGATGGAAGAACCCGTTGTTATCAACTACCGCATCGTTCTCAGTGAAGAGCGCACGGAGACGTTTGATTTCACCCTCGACAGCAAAACCTTCGCGTTGCAGGATCCGCCGGTGGAAAACCCGCCGCGCTGGGCCGAGCTGGAGTTCCGGCAGTGCTCGCACTGTCCGCTGAATGCCGGGACAACACCCTATTGCCCGGTGGCACTGCAGTTGCACCGCGTGGTGTCCCGTTTCCACAACACGCGATCCATCGACCGGGTTGATCTCTACGTCAACACGCCCGAGCGTGTGATTTCCAGGGAAGTGGCGCTGCAGCGCGCCATCAGCTCGATGATAGGCCTGCTGTTCCCGACCTGTGGCTGCCCGAAGACAATCTACATGCGGCCGATGGCGCGCTTCCACCTGCCGCTGGCCAGCGAGGAGGAAACGGTATTCCGGGTGACGGGCATGTACCTGCTGGCGCAGTATTTCCTCGCCGGCAAGGGCCAGCCGGCGGAGATGGGTTTCGTGGGGCTGTCACGCATCTACGAGGACCTGCATATCCTCAACAAGGCCATTGCCAGCCGCCTGCAACATGCGACCGGCTCCGATTCCGCCAAGAACGCCATTGCCTTGCTCGACATGTACTCCAACCTGGTGCCGGTATTGCTGGACGACCAGCTGGAAACCATCAGCAGCTTTTTTGATGTGTACCAGCCGGCGTATGTGTCGGATGCAGAGGCGATGGGCAACACGCAGTTTGTCATGCCGGTGGCCGAGTTGCCTGTCCCGCCCACATGGTCCTTGCACCCGATGCACAGCAGCATGTCGGACAAGCTCTTCACTATCGAAGGCACTATGGTGGTTGGCCGGGCGAACGATTGTGAACTGACATTCCCGCTGGCCTCCATGTCGCGTCGGCATGCCTCCTTGTCAGTCGAGAACGGCATACTCACGGTCAAGGATCTTGGCTCGGCCAATGGCACTTACGTCAACGGCCAGCGGGTCGAGGAAGCCCAGCTGAAAGACGGCGACCAGTTGCGGCTGGACAAGCTCGATTTCACCGTGTTGTGCAATGCCAGCTAGGTGCGGATCCGTGCCGCCCGGCGTTGCGATTTTGTGACGTGCGCGGGTGTCTGCAAACGGAAGAATCGATAGACTGCGGCCATCAATAATCAAGAAATGGCAGGGGCAAGCGGCATGGATCCGATTACCATCAGCTACCACATCAAACTCCGTGAAGATGTCACGGAAGTTTTCGACTTTTCACTGGACGGCGAAACGTTTGAACTGGATGTCCATGAAATCACTGATCCCCCCAAATGGGCAGAACTGGGTTTCAAGCAGTGCTCCCATTGCCCGCTGAAAGCGGAGGAGCACACGCATTGTCCGGTGGCCTTGCAGTTGCACCGTATCGTTTCCTGTTTTGATGGCACGCGCTCGATCGATGAAGTGGCGCTGACAGTGGTGATGGAAGAACGGCAGGTCGTGCAGACGGTCGCCTTGCAACGGGCGATCAGCTCCATGCTCGGCCTGGTATTCCCGACCTGTGGTTGCCCGAAAACAGAGTACATGCGGCCGATGGCGCGTTTCCACCTGCCGCTGGCCAATGAAGAGGAAACCGTGTTTCGCGTGGCGGGCATGTATTTGCTGTCGCAATATTTCCTGACCAACAACGGCAAGACCGGCAAACTGGCGTTTGATGGACTGGTGGCCATCTATGACGACCTGCACATCCTCAACAAGGCTATCGCCAGTCGCCTGCAATACGCCACCGATTCGGATTCCGCCAAAAATGCCATCACCCTGCTGGATATGTATTCCAGCCTGGTACCGATGTTGCTGGATGACCAGCTGGTAGAGCTGCGCAAGTTTTTCAAGGCATTCTTGCCGGATGATGTGCAGCAACCGGTTGCCGCCAATTCCAATCTTTTGGAAAAAGCGCGCGCGTTTGCCCTCGACATGGACGCGGACAAACTGGCACTGGAGCCTGTAACGGATGGACACGCGGACAACAGCACGCCGGCGTGGATGCGCGAATCGACGGATACTGGCGATGCAAAACCTGCGGCCACCACCGCAACACCGGCCAAACCGGCAGCGCCCAGTCGCATCGATGAAATCCTCGCTTCTTCCAGCCTGTCGCTGTCACTGGAACCCATTGCCGGCGAAACCCCGAAACCTGCTGCCGGTGCAGGAAAAGCGGCGTTTTCCCTACCGGAAGATTAGGAATAATCTGTAAACCTTATTGCGTGACAACCTACGGAGTATTTGCATGGGCAACGTCGAGAGAATCCAGGAACCCGACAGCGCGTTTTATAAAACCTTGCTGGAATCCACCAAGGCGATTCCGTGGCAGATCGACTGGAAAAGCATGTGCTTTACCTACATCGGCCCGCAGATCGAGGAATTACTCGGCTGGACACCGGAGAGCTGGGTCAACGCCAATGACTGGGCGACGCGCATGCACGATGAGGATCGCGATTTCGTGGTGAATTTTTGCGTTTCGCAATCGCGTTCCGGTATCGACCACGAAGCGGATTACCGCGCGCTGACGGCCGATGGCAATTACGTGTGGATTCGCGACGTGGTACACGTGATCCGTGGTGAGGATGGCGAAGTGGAATCGCTGGTCGGCTTCATGTTTGACATCAGCGAGCGCAAGAAAAATGAACAGGAATTGTTGCGCCTGCAGGGCGAGCTGGAAAAATTATCCTACACGGATGGCCTGACCGGCATCGCCAACCGCCGCATGTTCGAGATGGTGCTGGAACGCGAATGGGCCGGTGCACGTCGCAACGAACGGCCGCTGTCGCTGATCCTGCTCGATATCGATTTTTTCAAACAGTACAACGATTGCTACGGCCACCAGGACGGCGACGCTGCACTGAAACGCGTGGCGGGTTTGCTGGTGGAAGGCTGCCGTTCGCAAGATCTCGTCGCACGATACGGTGGTGAGGAATTCGCGGTCATCCTGCCGGAAACGGATCTTGCCGCTGCGCAGGTGGTTGCGGAACGGTGCCGCACGCTGGTGCTGGATGCAGAAATCCCGCACGCGCGTTCCAGCATCAGTGATTACCTCACCGTGAGCCAGGGGCTGGGCATGATTGTGCCGGGCGACCAGGATATGCCGCAGACGTTCGTCAAGGTGGTGGACGAGCTGCTGTACAAGGCGAAAAAGCAGGGAAGGAATTCTGTCGGGCTTGCCTGAGGGCGAATTGCGCCGTCGTCAACGGAAACCGGGCGGACACCGGAGGCCAACAGGCAGCCTCCGGCATCGCCGGGTTCACGGTTCGAGTTTCAGGTTCCGGTGTGCCGTCGGCATGGGGTTCCAGTACCAGTAGAAAAAACCGCCTTCGGCCTGCAACAGGGTATGCGTCACCACACTCTCCTGATGCAAATGACCCCAGCAGGCGCGCGCCGAGTTGCGGTTGTTGTGCAAGTCAATGCACTCCATGCCCAGCAGCTGCGGCTTGGGCGGAATGTACAGCGCACAGCCGC
>DAOMGE010000014.1:0-60867 GCA_035430165.1 Pseudomonadales bacterium
TAATTACCCGAATAGATGGCTGTAACGCTGCCAGAGTGACAGTGTCTTGAGTTGAAGTTGCATGCACTTGTGCCTTGCATTCACCTGCAACCGGGGCTGCCAGGCATGGACTGGCGGGATGGCAGGCCTGAGCTGGACTACCGTTTCACATTCAGCAGTGAGCAGGGTTCTGGCAGTCAATAATGCGATATTGCCGGCCTTTAGCCAGAGATCCTTGCCGCGTGTATCGGTGAGCCACAGGCAGCCACGGACAACATCCAGCTGGCATCCTTCGCCGTCACTTAACATCCAGCCGGTTGGCAGGTTAAGTTCCAGAAAATTTTCCGCCACCGTCAAGGCGGGATAACTGGCCACAAAAATACCCGGCCCTGTTTTTATCGGTGTATCGGCAGGCAGTGTGGTTGGCAGGGCATTCATGGGCGTGTGCTATGCGTTGCGAGTGTCAGCATCCTAGAAGACTATGGTTACCAACTCCCGTCACAGTTCTGTGAGCGAATCACGCACTGTAATGGTCTGCACACCAGTACAGTATCGATCAACTCGCCGTGACTGTGCCTGTACGCCATTCCGTGCCGGGATATAGACTGTCGTTCCCCGTTGAGGGAGATACACCCATGATTCCGATTGATCGACAGTCCCGCGTGCCATTGGGCGACCAGATCGTAGACCAGTTTTCGCACCGCATCGCCAGTGGCCAGTTGGTGAATGGCTTGCGGCTGCCTTCCATACGCCAGCTGGCCAGCCGGCTCGGTGTCAGTGCCTACACGGTCGTGAATGCCTATGACCGTCTGATTGCACTGGGTGTTATCGAGGTGCGCGCTGGCAGCGGCTTTTATGTGAAGCGCCAGCGGGATCAGCAGACACCGACAGAGCTGGCACTCAACTCGGGTGGGGACGTGGATGTGCTGTGGCTGGCCAGGCGGATTCTCCAAGCAGGCCCCGGACAGATTCCGGCAGGCAGTGCGTTTGTACCCGCGCATTGGGTGGAGGACGTTTTATCACCGGCCTTTGTTGCCAAGGCGCTACGGGCTAGACCCGCATCGGTGACAGCGCAACCGCAAGGATTGCCGGAGTTGCGTGAGCAACTCGCACTCAAGCTGAACAGCGCCGGCATTGCGGCAGACCCGGCCAGCATTCTGGTCACGTTCGGCGCCAGCCACGCCATCGACCTGATCGTGCGCACGCTCACCGAGCCTGGCGATGCCGTACTGGTCGAAGATCCGGTGTATTACGTCCTGCTGGATCATTTGCGCGAAGCCGGTGTGAAGATCATTCCTGTGCCACGCACGCCGGACGGACCGGATCTCGAAGCGCTGGAAGCGGCGTGTCGCGAACATCATCCCAAGTTGTTTTTCATCCAGCCGTTGTTGCACAACCCGACCGGCTGGAGTGCGACGCCTGCCAGCTTGCACCGTGTGCTGGAAATGGCAGAGCGATTTGATTTTTTACTGGCTGAAGACGATATCTATGCCGACATGCATCCGGGTAATCCGGTGCGGCTGGCACAACTTGCCGGCCTGAACCGCGTCATCCACTATTCCAGTTTTACCAAGGTGGTGAACCCGGCCTGGCGTGTGGGTTATCTCGCCGCGACACCGCGTTTGATTGAACTCATGACTGCCGAGAAAATCCGTTCTGTGCTGACGGGTTCCATGGTTGAAGAAACGGTTCTGGCGGAACTGCTGCGTTCCGGTCGTTACCGCAAGCATCTGCAAACCCTGCGCACCAAACTGGCTGCTGCACGACCGCGTGCGACACAGTTACTCAACAGCGTTGGTCTGCGAGTCGTGGACCCTGCCGATTGCGGGATTTTTCTCTGGGCTGAAATGCCGCCCGGTATCAATGTGGATGCACTGGTGCGCGATGCATTTGATGCGGGTATTTTGCTGGCCAAGGGGCAACTGTTCTTTGCTTCAGATGCACCGAGTGCACACCTGCGTTTCAATGTGGCAACGTGCACGGATGCGCGTGTGATCGAGTTTCTGCAAAGCAGGCTGCAGGCAGCACCCGATAACGTGGTGGCACTGCCATCGCGCCATGCCCTATGAATCCAGTCATCCGCATTGCAAAAACTGATCACTAACCCCGATGGAGAAACCGGATGAACATTTACAGCTTTGCCACCTTTAATCTCACCAAACTCCTGCTAACGGCAGAAGAGCTGGGAATGCCCTACGAATTACACCTGCTTGACCCGATGAAAGGGGAGCATAAATCACCAGAGCATCTTGCCAGGCACCCCATGGGCAAAGTGCCTGCGGTCGAGATCAATGGCCAATATTATTTTGAAAGTAACTCGATCTGCAGGCTGATGGCGGAACTGAACGGCAATAAACTCTATGGCAATAGCCCGGAAGAACGCGCGCATATTAACGAATGGATCGACATGATCGGTTACCACATTGGCCGTTGGCTGACGGTGTATTTTTTTGAAGAGTTGGTAAAGCCTATTTTGATGAAAGGCCAGACACCCAGTGAAACTGCGCTCAAGGAGGCTGCTGATTTTCTCAGGCAGCAATTACCTGTGCTGGAACAAGCATTAAGCAAACACACATTTATTACAGGCAACAAGATAACCATTGCTGACACTATCGGCTTCAGCATGCTGGATATTGCCGAATACACCAGCGCGGATTTAAGTGCCTATCCCCATATCAGAGAATGGTACAACGCTATCAAAGCCCGGCCATCTTATAGTCGCGCCATGGCAAAAATGCCGCAAGGAAAAATGTTTGCGGCGTTCGGGAAATAGTCATCTACGCCCGGCAGAATGGATAATTCCGCCGGGTTTCTTTTATATGCGAAAAATCTGACAGATGAATAACGATCCGTTCAGTGACAAAGATATCGTCGAGTCCTGGTGCAAGAATGTAGAGCCGTGGACTGCTGCAGTACGCGATGGGCAAATCGAAAGTCGCAAGCAGGTGACGGATCAAGCCATCATCGATGCACTACTCAGCTGCTCACCGGCTTCTGTGCTGGATATTGGGTGCGGAGAAGGGTGGCTGGTACGTGAGCTGTGTGCCAGAAAAATCCGGGCTATTGGCGTGGATGCTGTGCCGGCATTTATTGAAGTGGCCCGGCACACAGGTGGCGGCGATTTTCATGCGATTTCTTATGAGGACATTGCATCGGGAAAACTGGATATTTCTGTTCATGTAGTCGTATGTAACTTCTCAATGCTGGGACGGGAATCCGTTGAGGCCCTATTCCGGGCAATCCCGTCTTTGCTGGAGCCGCAGGGTGTGTTGATTGTCCAAACCTTGCACCCGGTGATGGCCCGCGGCAGTCTGCCGTACCAAGATGGTTGGCGGGCAGGCACATGGGCAGGCTTCAGTGCCGATTTTACCGATCCGGCGCCCTGGTATTTCAGAACCATGGACAGCTGGACCAGCTTGTTCACAGAATGTGGTTTCTGGCTTCGTGAAGTGCGTGAACCTGTTAACCCGCAAACACTGAAGCCGGCTTCGGTCATTTTTATTGCTGAAAAAATGAAAGATAACGTCGCTGCACAGGTAAGCCAATGATTGACAGAAAATATCACCGGGTTGTGTTTTCATTTTTTATGTCATTGCTGATGTCCTGCATCATGTCTTTTGTCATCAGTGTTTTTAATGTCGGACTCGTCAGTAACATTATTGGTATCTGGTTGAGGGCATGGGCTTTTGCATTTTCTGTGGCTTTCCCGACGATCATGATGATTTCACCACTCGTCCATAAACTGGTGAGCCTGGTTCTGAAAGAAGAAAATCATTGAGAGTGAGAATCCATTCAATACGGTGGTTATGTCTGGAGGACAGATGTACAACCAGGCTTTGAAATTCTGGTTTGAGGAGATCAATCCCCGCACGGGGTGGGTGTCGGATCCTGAATTTGATCAAGCCACAGGCAGGCGCTGCGATAGAAGCCGTTTCGTAACAAATCAAATTGTTGGTGTTAACGCAGGTATAAAAATAAGGGCCTAAGTTACAGACGAAAAAAAGGCCTAGAGGGTTAGCTCTAAGCCTTTGATTTATATGGCGCGCCCGGAGAGATTCGAACTCCCGACCACCTGGTTCGTAGCCAGGTACTCTATCCAGCTGAGCTACGGGCGCTCAGGGGCGCGTAATATATGAGCTGTGCCGATTGGAGTCAACATGCATCCTCCTGAATGCGTGGATTAATATTGCAAGGGAATTCAAGGCTCGTTGTTGGCGTGGGGAAACGGGTTCACATTGCAAAATACCAGCGCATAACCCATAATTTCGCAGCCTGATTGGGGGCGGAGGAGGATTAACATGTCTGACCATTTTAAAGCGACAATCAATGACTTACAGAAAATTCTAGCAGAACATGAAGACGCTGCCAGAAACACCAAGAACCTCATAAACCAGCTGAGTGAAGTGTTCGGCAGACCCCCTGTCTACACCGATATGGTAGACAACAATAGCGCGGGTGGTACAGCTTCAAGTGGCAGCCGAGTGAAGCAATTGCCCCCATTTATCTGATCTTTTGCCTGTCCCTCATACTGGCGGGGATGGGTGATTGTTTGGCTTCAGTGGCTTTTTGGCTGGGGCGCTTGTTTTTATCATCATCTGCCATGTGGGGTCGTCTTTTTCGAGATGACCTGTTGGTGGTTTTGTCACGGGGGGCGGCGTGTTTAATAAAATTCTGCTTGTCTGCGTGGGCAATATCTGTCGCAGTCCGATGGCTGCCTTCCTGTTTCGCACCGCGCTTGCCGACAAGGGCTACAGTATCACTTCTGCTGGCGTAGCCGCCCTGGTGGGCGAGCCCATGGATCCCATGGCTCACCAGATACTTGAGGAATACGGATTTGAAGATTCCAGCCATCGTGCAGTGCAACTTACCCGCTCCCACGTGCAGGATGCTGACCTGATTCTCGTCATGGACAAGAAACTGATCGACGAAGTTCTCCGTATTGGTCCGGAGGGACGTGGTAAAACATTCACGTTGGGAAGATGGCAGGGAGACAGGCCAATTCCCGATCCGTACAAACAATCGCACGCCATGTTTGAGCATACTTTCGTCCTGATACACGAGGCTGTTGGCGCGTGGATAAAGCATCTGAACTGATCTGAATAGATTAAGGAACTATAACGCTATGAATGCAAAGCAACCTGTCACACAACAATCAGATGACGTAAATCTGCTGGATTTGTTGGGTGTCGTGCTCGACTACAAACAGTTCATTGTCGCAGTTGTGGCTTGCTTTGCATTCGTTGGCATTTTGTATGCCATGTTTGCAGCGCCTGTGTACCAGGCAGCAGCTTTGTTGCAGATTGAAAATAAAAAAGCTGGGCTTGCCGGTCTTGAAGGTTTGTCTGAGTTAACCGGTAAAGCGCCGGAAGCTATCACAGAAATTGAATTGATCAAGTCGCGCTGGGTGGTCGGGAAGGCAGTTGATAATCTTCATCTGGATATCGCTGTTACACCAAGTCGCTTTCCGTTGTTGGGTAATCTGATTGCACGCAAATATTTACCTAAACGCGAAGGTGATGTGGCAGAGAGTCCGCTTTCATTCCTGACAGGTTACGACTGGGGTGGTGCAGGGTTAACTGTTGGTCGTCTGGAGTTGCCTGATTATCTGATGGGCAAAAAATTGCTTTTGATAGCTAATGGTAAGCATATGTACCAGCTCAGGTACAAAGATGAATTGTTACTTACAGGCAGCATCGGCGAGCTGGTTAGCAAAAACGGTGTATTAATTCAGGTTGATCGCCTTCTTGCCAATCCAGATCAGAAGTTTACGGTTGTCAAAAGCGCTCGTCTGTCGATTATTGATATGTTTCGCGGTCAGCTGGCTGTTGCGGAGCGTGGGAAAAACACCGGGATAATTGGCATGTCACTTGAAAGTCCTGATCCTGCTTTTGCCAAGCGCGTGCTGGATGAAGTGGCCAGGCAGTATGTACAACAGAATATCGAACGCATGTCAGCAGAAGCAGCCAATGGCCTGAAGTTCCTGAAAGAGCAACTGCCGCAGGTACAGAAAGAGATGGAGCGGGCGACAGATGCGTTGAACAAGTATCAAGTTACTTCAAAGTCGGTTGATATCAGTATTGAAACCACCGCAGTACTGGATCAGATAGTCAAACTTGATACCAGCATTTCGGAACTTAAACTGAAACAGGTTGAGATGGATACCCGGTTTACCCGCGAGCACCCGGCTTATCAGACACTGCTGAGTCAGCTTAATGAAATGCAGGCGAAGAAAAAAGATCTGGAAAACAAAGTATCTGATTTGCCAGAAACGCAGCAGGAACTACTGCGTCTGAATCGCGATGTGCAGGTGAGCACGCAAATCTATACGCAGTTATTGAATAAATCACAAGAGCTGGATGTACTGCGAGCCGGCACAGTAGGCAATGCCCGTATCATTGATACCGCAGAGGTGGATGTATCGAAACCAGTCAAACCCAAGCGCAGCCTGATTGTGCTGCTGAGCTTGCTATTGGGTGTCATAGTGTCGACGGCATTGGCGGGGCTGCATGTGGCGCTCACGCGCGGCATTGAAAATCCGGGTGACATCGAAGAGCTGGGCATTGAGGTGACGGCTACTATTCCCTATAGCGAGTTGCAAACTGCGGATGAGGAAAAACTGGGTGAGTCCGCAAAAACCTTGCCGCTGCTAGCGATCACACATCCTACGGATCCGGCGATGGAGGCCATTCGCAGCTTGCGTACCAGCCTGTATTTCACCTTGCAGGAAGCGCCGAACAATATCGTCATGATATCCGGCCCTAGCCCGCTGGTGGGCAAGACTTTTATTTCCGCCAACATGGCAGTGATGATGGCGCAGGCTGGCAAGAAAGTACTGTTGATTGATGCGGATATGCGCAAGGGTTACATGCACAAGTTTTTCGCGCGCGCAGACAGTGATATAGGCAAAGCGGGACTCTCCGGTGTCTTGTCAAAAAATGCATCGCTGGAAGATTCTGTGATGCCAACAGTGGTGGAAGGGCTTGATTTCATGCCGCGAGGTTCAGCACCGGACAACCCGTCCGAATTGCTGCTTGGTGCTCGCTTTAGCCAGCTGCTGAAGCATGTTTCCACTGCATATGACGTCATCGTTGTGGATACACCGCCAATTCTGGCCGTGGCCGATGCAATTATTGTCGGTAAGCAAGCGGGTAGTAGCTACATCGTCACCCGCTTCAGCAAAAACCCGGTGGGTGAGGTTCAGGCAACCATTAAACGCTTTGAAGCGAATGGCATCAAAATCAATGGCGCTATTCTCAATGCCACCCAGAAACGCTCGCTGTCGTATTACGGTTACCAGAAATACAGCTACGGTAACTATCATTACAACTACTCCAATGCCGGTACAGATACAGATACAGATGCAGGACAGGTTCCCGCCATTGCTGGTTTGCTTGAAGATATTGTTTTATTTGGTAACAAGGCCCTGAAACATGGCAAAAAAGCCAGTTATCGTGCCAGGGAACTGATGAAGGATGTGCCTGAATTGGCTAAAAACAAGTTGGGTAATCGCAGGAAATAATGCCGGCCCGGCTACGGAATTTCAGAAGTAATTCTCTGTATGGAGAACATTGACTGGTGGAGAAGATGGCAGTGCAGAGATTGGATAATATAAAGTTGGCAATTATCGGTTTGGGATATGTTGGTTTGCCGCTGGCGGTAGAGTTTGGAAAAAAACGCACTGTTGTGGGATTTGATATCAATCAATCGCGTATAAAAGCACTGCAATCAGGAGCCGACAGTACACTTGAAGTCAGCACTGAAGAATTACTCGAGGCCAGATACCTGTCTTTCACGCATGAATTGGAGAAGCTTGCGGAGTGTAACGTGTTTATTGTTACCGTGCCGACGCCGATTGATGAGCACAGGCGTCCTGATCTCACGCCGCTTATCAAGGCATCCGAAACTATCGGGAAAGTACT
This sequence comes from Pseudomonadales bacterium, assembly GCA_035430165.1. Lineage (GTDB taxonomy): Bacteria > Pseudomonadota > Gammaproteobacteria > Pseudomonadales > UBA7239 > UBA7239. The sequence goes on from DAOMGE010000014.1 coordinate 7,899, forward strand.
GAAAAAAAATGACATCGTGATTTACGAATCTACTGTGTATCCCGGTGCAACCGAAGAAGACTGTGTGCCAGTTCTCGAGCGTATTTCAGGCTTGAAATTTAACGTGGATTTTTTTGCAGGCTATAGCCCGGAGCGTATTAATCCGGGTGATAAAGAGCATCGTGTTACTACCATCAAGAAAGTCACTTCTGGCTCCACACCAGAGGTGGCAGATGTCGTGGATGCCTTGTATAACAGCATTATTACTGTTGGAACGCATAAAGCCAGTAGTATCAAGGTGGCGGAGGCTGCAAAAGTTATCGAAAACACGCAGCGTGATCTCAACATCGCGTTGATCAATGAGCTTGCCATCATTTTTAACAAAATGGGTATAGATACGGAAGCTGTATTGCAGGCAGCAGGCACCAAATGGAATTTCTTGCCGTTTCGCCCGGGCCTTGTGGGTGGTCATTGCATTGGCGTAGATCCGTACTATCTGACACATAAGGCGGAAGCGATCGGTTATCACCCTGAAATTATTCTTGCGGGTCGTCGCTTGAACGACAGTATGGGCGCGTATGTTGTATCGCAAATGGTGAAAGCCATGATCAAGCGGCGCATCCACGTTGAAGGTTCGCGAGTGCTGGTGTTGGGTCTCACATTCAAGGAAAACTGCCCGGATCTCCGTAACACCAAAGTGGTTGATATTGTGCGTGAGATGGCGGAATACAACATTACAGTCGACGTTTATGATCCGTGGATCAATATTGCCGAAGCCGAGCACGAATACGGTATAACTCCCATCACAGAGCTGGTTGCCGGGAATTATGATGGCATTGTACTTGCCGTTGCCCACAACGAATTTCGCAACATGGGTGCAGATAAGATTCGTGGCTTTGGCAAGCCTGAACATGTCCTGTACGACCTGAAATATCTGTTGCCGCCAGAAGCCTCTGATCTGCGACTATAGTTTTTGCCTCTCTATAAATGGGACGACTTGTTATGACGCGTTATGAACAGCTGCTCGTTGATCTGCCTCGTGCACCGAAGGTCTGGCTGGTTACAGGTGTTGCCGGATTTATCGGCTCCAACTTGCTGGAAACCCTGCTGAAGCTGGATCAGCGAGTGGTGGGGCTCGATAATTTCGCTACCGGCCATCAACACAATCTGGATGAGGTAAAAACACTGGTCAGCACAGAGCAGTGGGAGCGATTTCATTTTATAAAAGGAGATATCCGTAATCTGGAAGATTGTCAGTCTGCATGTGCAGGTGTCGACTACGTTTTGCATCAGGCAGCACTTGGTTCGGTGCCGCGTTCACTAGAAGATCCCATCACTACCAATAGCGCCAATATTGATGGGTTTGTGAATATGCTGGTAGCGGCACGCGATGCCAAGGTTAAAAGTTTTACCTATGCCGCTTCCAGTTCAACCTACGGCGATCACCCCGGGTTACCCAAGGTAGAGGAGCTGATTGGCAAGCCATTGTCACCTTATGCGGTAACAAAATACGTCAACGAACTCTATGCAGATGTATTCGCACGTTGCTACGGTTTCAACACCATCGGCTTGCGTTACTTCAACGTCTTCGGCAAACGCCAGGATCCGGAAGGTGCGTATGCGGCGGTAATACCCAAATGGACCGCAGCAATGATCAAGGGTGATGATGTATTTATCAACGGCGATGGCGAAACCAGCCGCGACTTCTGTTTTATAGAAAATACCGTACAAGCCAATTTGTTAGCTGCAACGGTATCAGACCCTGCTTCAATCAATCAGGTCTATAACGTTGCTGTGGGTGGCCGCACCACATTGAATGACCTGTTTAATGGCCTGAAAGACACACTGTCGCAGAATGGCGTGGATTATTCGAAAGATGCTGTGTATCGAGATTTCCGGGCGGGTGATGTGCGGCATTCGCAGGCGGATGTCAGCAAGATCCAGAAATTGCTCGGCTATCAGCCTGCACATGCCCTGCAAAAAGGACTTGAGATAGCAATGCCTTGGTATGTAGATTCTTTGGGTTAAGAAAAATAGCCAGCTCAATATATACGTGCTATTGAGAATCAAGGACAAGCGATGAATGATAACCAGATTTTTGTCACCCAGCCTTATATGCCTCCGTTGGAGGAGTTTGTTCCTTACTTGGAAAAAATATGGGATAACAAAATACTCACAAACGGCGGCCCATTGCATCAGGAATTAGAGCGGGAGTTGTGCGATTATCTTGGAGTTGAGCACATCGCATTATTCAATAATGGCACTATTGCATTGTTGACTGCCTTGCAATCGCTGCGTGTGACAGGCGAGGTGATTACTACACCTTATTCTTTTGTTGCTACCGCTCATTCATTGTTGTGGAATGGTATCAAACCAGTTTTTGTTGATATCGATCCCGTTACGATGAACCTTGATCCGGCGAAGATTGAGGCTGCTATCACTCCGCATACCACGGCTATCTTGCCTGTGCATTGCTATGGCCACCCGTGCGATACGACAGCGATCCAGAAAATTGCCGACACATATAATCTTCGTGTTATTTACGACGCGGCTCACGCTTTTGGTGTGAAAGATGCCGGGGGCAGTATTTTACGTCATGGAGATTTGTCAGTGCTGAGTTTTCATGCTACCAAGGTTTTCAACACTTTTGAAGGTGGCGCTATCGTTTGTGCCGATGCAAAAACAAAACTCCGTATTGATCAGTTGAAAAACTTCGGTTTTGTCGATGAAGTCACCGTCGTAGCCCCCGGTATTAATGGCAAGATGAGTGAAATCAATGCTGCTTTTGGTTTGTTGCAGTTAAAGTACATTGATCAGGCTATGACAAGAAGGCGGGAAATCAACGATCTCTATCATGGTTATCTGAGTGGCATTAAAGGTATTCGCATTGTTGAAGAAGTTGGGCAGACGGTCGCCAATTATTCTTATTTTCCGATACTGGTTGAGGCGAATTACTCGCTCAGTCGTGATGAGCTCTATCAAAAGTTGAAAGATAACAATGTTCACGGGCGTCGTTATTTCTATCCGCTAATCAGCGAGTTCCCCATGTACCGTGGTATGAATAGCGCGCACAGGGACAATTTGCCAGCGGCCAATGCTATATCTGCAAAAGTGTTGTGTTTGCCGATCTACCCTGCGCTCACTAATGCTGAGGTGCTCCATATCAGCAACATAATCAGAGGGGGTTGAAATGGGTATTCTCACTCGTGAACAGATTGATGGCATGGGTTTTTTCAGTGTGGGGGAGAATGTACGTCTATCTGATAGGGCGTCTTATTATAACTGCGCAAATATAAGCATTGGAAATAATTCCCGTATTGATGACTTTTGCGTAATTGCAGCTGGTGAAGGCGGGATCCAAATAGGTTGTTTTGTTCATATTGCCGTATTTTGTTCGTTAATTGGTCGTGGAAAAATTGTTCTTGATGATTTTTCCGGGTTGTCCGCTAGGGTTTCAGTTTACTCAAGTTCAGACGATTACACTGGATTAGCTATGACAAATCCAACTATCCCGGAGCAATTTACAAATGTTAAACATGCAAATGTTAGTATTGAACGTCATGTAATTGTCGGTGCTGGCAGTGTCTTGCTGCCAGGGATAAATATTGCGCAAGGTACTGCGATTGGTGCGTTGAGTTTGGTAACAAAAAGTTGCGAGGAATTCAGTGTGTACACGGGTAATCCCGCAAAGCGGATTACCAGACGTAAGCGAGGCATGCTTGAGCTAGAGAAAAAATTTCTTGCAAGTCAAACATTCGATTCACACTGATGAGTCTCAAGAAAAATATTACAGCCAATTATTTTGGCCAGATCTATGCCACGTTGATTGGCATCGTCATGGTGCCTTTGTATATCAAGTACATGGGGGCAGAGGCGTATGGCTTGGTTGGTTTTTTTGGGATGCTTCAAGCATGGTTTAACCTGCTGGATATAGGACTCACTCCAACCATGGCGCGTGAATCAGCCCGTTTCCATGGTGGTGCGATCAGTGCGTTGGATTATCGCCGCATCGCTCGTGCATTAGAGGGTGTTTTTGTTTTGGTGGCGTTATTAGGTGGTTTGCTGCTATTTGTGCTATCAGGCCAAGTGGCTGCGCGCTGGCTCAATGCTAATCAATTGCCCCTGCGTGAAATCACCAGCTCACTACAACTCATGGCTGTGATTGCGGCGCTAAGGTGGATGGGCGGCCTCTATCGTGGTGTTATTACTGGCGCTGAAAAGCTCGTCTGGCTCAGTGGGTTCAATAGTCTAATCGCTACCTTGCGTTTTGTGCTGATTGTTCCGGTGTTGATATTTGTAAGCGCGTCGCCCCTGGCATTTTTTGGCTTTCAGCTTGCCGTAGCTGTGATAGAAAGTGTCGGACTTGTGTGGATGAGCTATCGCTTATTGCCAGCCATTCCTCCGGGGCAGCGCATAGAGTGGGAGTGGGCTCCACTCAGGCCTGTGTTGAAGTTCTCGCTATCTATTGCTTTTACTTCTTCGGCCTGGGTGCTGGTGACACAAACCGATAAGTTGGTGTTATCGAAAATTCTGCCGCTGGCCGACTATGGTTATTTTACTGTCGCGGTGCTTGTGGCGAATGGAGTCATGGTGCTTGGGGGCCCAATAACTAGTGCACTAATACCGCGTATGGCTAGACTGGAGGCTGAAGCAGCCTCGGAACAATTGATAGCGCTATACAGAAAGGGAACACAATTAGTAACAATGGTTTGCGGTAGTGTGGGTTTGTTTATTTGTGTGTTTGCTAAGCCCATTCTCTGGACTTGGACGGGCGATAATCATTTGACGGAATTTGTTGCCCCGATTCTCTCGCTTTACGCTCTTGGGAACACGGTGTTATCTTTTTCAGCCTTTCCAGGATACTTGCAGTATGCCAAAGGGAACTTGCGGCTTCATGTGCTGGGCAACTTGCTGTACTTCATTTTTTTGCTGCCCTCAATGGTCTGGGCTGCATTAACATTTGGTGTAATGGGAGTTGGCACTGTTTGGTTGATAATTAATTCCGCATATTTCTTATGCTGGACGCCTTTGGTTCACGCGAAATTTCTTCCGGGGCTTCATTTTTCATGGCTATGCCGAGATGTATTTCGAATCTTGCTGCCATCTGCGTTTTCTTGCTTTTTGGTTCTTTTTAGTATGAATTTTTCGGTTAACCGGATTGTTTCATTCTTTCAACTAGTTGGCTCATTTGCATGTGTGGTTATCGCTTCTGCTATATTTAGCTCGGATGCGCGAAAATTTATCGCAAACAAATTGCTGAATAGGGCCCAATGATGAGATTTACGATAATTACATCTGCGTATTGTGGTTCAGGCTTTCTTATGCGCGCATTCAATAGTCTTCTTGATCAGAAAGGAGATCATGAATTCGAGTGGATTATTGTGGATGATTATTCAGATGATGAAGGAAAAACAAAAGCTGTCATAGAAGAAATAAAACTTGTTGCGCCATTTTCCGTAACAGCTATTTATCTGGATCAGAATTACTACGGGTCACGTTCAACGTTCATTGCCTCATCTGTTGCTAAGGGTGAGTATGGAATAATTCTGGATCAAGATGATATGCTGAAGCCAAACGCTCTTTCTATATTTTCTAGGTATATTGAATCCTATGGGAGCCGGGTTGAATTTGCCGGAGTATGCGCGCGATGTGAAGACTTGGCGGGGGAGTTTATTGGTACAAGGCTAAAAGAGAAGGAATATTATTCAAATGAGTTGATTGTCAGACACCATGATAAGGTCAAAGGCGAGATGTTTCAGTGCACAAGAATTGCCTTGCTGTCACAATATTTTAAGGATATGCGCCCTGGATATACCAATGGATGGGCTTGGAACAAAATATCACAGAGCTATAAATACCTATACGTGGATGAGGTCGTTAGAGTCTATGACACTAAAAATCAGGACTCTTATACAAATGCTCTGAGAAGAACAAGAAAGCTGCGGCATATCGATGCTCGTTATGAGCAGTTAATTGTCAATGTTTCTGATAATATTTTCTATTTGAAAATGAATAGAGTAGAGTTAATCGAAAGCATTGGGTCTATTATTAGGTTTGGTCTTCATTTAGGGGTTCCTTTATTTAGAACAGCAAAAAGGTTGCCTCCGTGTGTATTTTTTTATGTTGCAATTCTTTATCCCATTTCTTTTTTGAAATTTGTTAATGACATACGAACCAAAAGAGTGTGATTTTAGTGCGTATTTTAATATTTATTTATTCCATGGGTTCGGGGGGTGCTGAGCGAGTTACATCTCATCTTGCCAATGCGTGGGCAGAAATGGGGCGTGATGTCACAGTGGTGACGCTGACGAGCCTGAAAGGTGATATGTATGTATTGCATCCGAATGTGAAGCGAATTGGGTTAGATCTTGCGTTAGAGTCTACAGGTGTAGTTAGTGCATTGAGTGGGAATGTTCGCAGGATATTTGCTCTGCGTACGGTGTTGAGGCAGCTGAATCCTGATGTGGTCATAGGCATGATGACGACGGCTTCCGTGTTGGCGGTACTGGCTGCATTCGGTTTGAAATGCCGAGTGATTATTTCAGAGCGTACTTACCCTCTTTTATCGCCACTGGATCGGTTTTGGTCTGTTTTGCGCAGGGTGGTTTATCCGTGGGCTGATTATGTTGTTGCACAATCCAATGAATCTGAACAATGGTTTCGTGAGCATTCTGGCTGCCGTCGTATTGCTGTTATCCCCAACCCTGTTGTCTGGCCATTATCCACAGGCGCGCCAGTTGTCCTGCCTGATTCTGTATTAAATTCCAATTCCTACCTGCTGCTTGCGGTAGGAAGATTAGGCGAGGAAAAGGGTTTCGATGTGCTCGTCGACGCTTTTGCTGGTATTGCAGCACGTTGTCCGCTATGGAATCTGGTTATTTTGGGTGAAGGCCAGCAGCGTGATAAGTTAATGGAGCAAATAAAAAAGTCTGGCTATGAATCTCGTGTTCATCTGCCTGGGCGTGCCGGTAACATGGCTGATTGGTATGGGCGTGCTGACTTGTATGTGATGACTTCACGATTTGAGGGCTTTCCAAATACGTTACTTGAAGCCATGGCGGCAGGCTGTGCTGCTGTCAGTTTTGATTGCGATACAGGTCCTCGAGACATTATCAAGCAGGATATTAACGGCCTGTTGGTTAGGCCGGTAGGAGATGTTGACTTGATGGCCGAAGCATTGTTGTCGCTGATGACGAGTGATAGTGAACGTGAACGAATGGGGCAGAACGCATTGCTTGTGAGAGATCAATTCTCAATGAGGCGAATACTTTCTTTGTGGGACAAGGTTATTAATGCCTAGCATAGCAAACACACCGCGATCTTCAGCAGCTATTTCTATACAGTCCATTCAGGCTGCATGGGCATGGGTTTTCCTGTCTTTTTTTTTACTGGGCTTAGATCAGTTTTTATATTTTACAGGGCATGGTTTTGTCCCTAAATATTATTATTTTGCATGGTTGGGTAGCGGTTTTTTGTTTTTACCTGGTACTAATTGGAGGGTTTTTTTTCGTAATCGCATGGTGCTTTGGTGTCTTGTATATCTGGTGATGGCGTTAGTCTGGACTCCTTTAGCGGATAGTCAGCATTGGGCGGTACAGGAGCTTTCTTATGTGATAACTACCCTTATTTTTGTATTGGTTTCTTGTGCTGCATTGCCACGTATCCTTCCTGAAACGTTGCGTAAAATATTATGGGTGACTGTTCTGGTGGCTGTGGTGAGTATTATTTATGACGTGCTCTATCCTGGAACAATGCTCGCAACCACGATAACAGAAACATCTACAGGTAATATTTTTGGCCGAGCTGCTGGTTTTTATATGAATCCCAATAATGCCGGTTTTTCAGTCCTATTGATCGCTATCTGTCTCGTTTTTCTGTGTTCTCCTGTTGGTTCATCATGGGCTATGGGTATTGCTTTTATTGGCGTTGTGCTGACATTTTCTCGTGGTGCTATTTCAGCTTGGATCATCGCTATGTTTTTTTTCACATTAACCGGAAGAGTGCCGCGTTATTTGAGTGGGGTTGTGATTGTTGCGGTAGCAGCTTTTCTTGTTTATGGATCCAACATAATAATGTTTCTAGATAATAAGCTTGAGGGTAATTGGTCTAATTCTCTGGGGCGAATTGAGTTTTTTATCAGTGGAAAAGCGACGGATGATTCTAGCGCGAGTCGTGTTGATGTTGCATTGTCTGCGCTGGACGAGTTTTTTCAGTCGCCTGTTCTTGGAAGGGGTCTTGGATATTCCCAGGCTTGGTCATCGAGTGGCTATGGCATTAATACCCATAATATTTATCTGAAGCATGCGCTTGATTTTGGCTTGGTGGGTTTTTTGGTTTATCCGTTATTTCTGGTTGCGGCGTTGTATACTCGCAATGGTTTTCATAACAAGGATGCATTATCTGTTTTTATTATCTTATTTTTACTTGGGTTTAACAGCCATAACATGATGGAATCTGCTATTTTCATTATCACACTATGTATCTTAAATAACACAGATTTTACAAAACGATATGCTTAAGTTGTGTCTAATTGAATGAGAATTGTTTTTTTAACAAGCTCCTTGTCTGCCGGAGGCGCTGAGCGTGTTGCCAGTACGTTGGTTAATGCGTGGAATGACCGCGGAGATACGGTAACAATTATTCCGACTTTTTCGGGTGGTGGTGAACCATTTTATGCGCTTAATGAAAATGTCGAGCTGGTGTATCTTGCTAGTCTTGTGTCCGGAAACGGTAAGTCCCTGTCGGGATACATAAAGCGCTTGTTGGCTCTGCGTGGCTTGCTAATCGCCCGTAAGCCGGATGTTGTTGTGTCTTTTCTTCCCAATGTAAACGTGGCGGTTATTATTGCTCTGTTTTTTTGCCAGATACCCCTTGTGATTTGCGAGCGATCTGATCCCTCATGTATACCTATTCCTCCTGTCTGGAGGCTGGCAATTCGTATTTTTTATCGTTTTGCAGACGTGCTGACAGTGCAGACATTGGCTGTTGCAGAGAAGGCGCGTACGATGTTTCCCGGGGTAAAGAAAATTATTGCCATCGCCAACCCATTGCCGGATGGTGTTGTTAAAACAAAATTGGCTAATGCAGGCAATGTTCGTCGTGTTTTGCTGAGTCTGGGGCGGTTATCGGAAGAAAAGCAGATTCACTTTGTTATCGATGCGTTTGCCCGGTTGCAAGAAAAGTTTCCGGATTGGGACTTGCATATTGTGGGCGACGGACCAACAAGACCAGATCTGGAGCAGCAAGTGCGGGCCCTCGGTTTGCAAGATCGTATTTTATTCAAAGGTAAAACATCTGAACCATGGCAGGTCATGTCACAGGCAGATGTATTTGTTATGACGTCGCAATTTGAGGGCTTTCCTAATGCCTTGATGGAAGCGATGGGTATAGGCCTTCCTTGTGTAACATTTGATACGCCTAGTGGTCCACGTGAACTGAGTGAGAATGGCGAGTGCGCCCTGCTGGTGCCGTTTAATGATAGCGAAGGTCTGTTGTCAGCTTTGCAGGCACTGTTCGCTGATGCGGAATTGCGAAAGAAACTGGGAGAAAAAGCAAAAGCGTCTGTGCTTGGTCGTTATCGTTTGCCTGTTGTATTGGCGCAGTGGGATAAATTATTTGCCGAGATTGGTGTTGACGTGAGTAACGTCAAGTCATGAAAGTTTGTCATGTTATTACAGGACTCAACAATGGAGGAGCTGAAGGGGCTCTGTATCGCCTGTGTTCGGCTGGCTGGCCTGAAAACTATCGGCACATTGTGATCTCTTTGATGGATAGGGGTGTTTATGCCGACAAACTTGAGCGTTGTGGTGTTGAGGTACATTGCCTGTATATGCCGCGATCAAGGATTACTCCGGGTGCTGTTTTCGCATTGTGGCGTTTGCTTGTAAATCTGCAGCCTTCGGTGGTGCAAACCTGGATGTACCACGCAGATCTGGTGGGCGGTATTATTGCACGACTGGCAGGCATCAAATCGATTGCGTGGGGTATACGCCATGCCAATCTTGATCCTGAAAAAAATTCACGAGCTACACTTTTTTTGATTTACATGTGTGCCAGATTATCCAGGTGGCTGCCATCCAGGATTGTAAGTTGTTCAAGCGTGGCTACAGATTTGCACAAAAGTATCGGATTTTGTTCTGAAAAATTTGTAACCATTCCCAATGGCTATTTCCTGGATAATTTACAGGTTGATGCTAATGCCCGCAGCGCTGTAAGGGATTCCTTGTCATTGCCAGAATCAATGCCGGTAGTGGGAATGGTGGCGCGTTTTGATCCGCAAAAAGACCATAATAATTTTCTTGCTGCGCTCGGCTTATTAAAGAAGCAGGGGAATATGTTTACCTGTTTGTTGGTCGGCATGGGGATGGACGCAGACAATCTTCCCTTGGTCGAAGAAATCAAGAGGGCGGACATTGAAAATGAAGTCCGTTTGTTGGGTGCGCGTCATGATATTCCTGCTGTAATGAACGCGATTGATATCCATGTATTGTCCAGTTTAGGGGAGGCATTTCCCAATGTGCTGGCAGAAGCAATGGCTTGCGGCACGCCTTGCGTAACAACGGATGTGGGAGATGCTGCTTTCATTGTGGCTGATACCGGTTGGGTAGTCCCGCCTCGCAAGCCACACGCCCTGGCTGATGCAATCGCTGCGGCACTGGGCACAATGAAGGATAATGATGCATGGCAGCAGCGCCAGTTAGCGTGCCGGCAACGCATAGTGGATAATTTTTCCATTAATAAAATGGTCTCTGCTTACCGGCAGGTGTGGGAAAGCATCCTTGCTGAAGAAAATCACAAAGGATTTAACTGATTTATGTGTGGTTTAGCTGGTTTTTTTAATCCTCGATCAGGCGGTGATTTGTCTGCGCAGGTGTTGCGTATGGCAGATGCCATTATTCACCGTGGCCCTGATGATAGTGGTATATGGGTTGACGAACAGGTTGGGCTTGCACTCGGGCATCGTCGTTTGTCGATCCTGGATTTGTCCCCTGCGGGACACCAGCCTATGGTATCTGTTTGCGGGCGCTATACCATTGCATTCAATGGTGAAATCTATAATCACCTGGATTTACGTAAACAGCTGGAACAGCAAATCGCTGCACCTGCATGGCGGGGCCATGCCGACACAGAAACCCTGTTGGCCGGTTTTGCTGCATGGGGTATTGAAAAAACGCTGCAAGCCACAGTGGGTATGTTTGCTATTGCATTGTGGGATAACGAAAAAAATACACTGACATTGGCGCGTGATCGCCTTGGGGAAAAGCCGCTTTATTACGGTTGGCAAAACGGTGTTTTGATGTTTGCATCCGAGTTGAAAGCGCTCAAGGTGCATCCTTCTTTTCGTGGTGAAATTGATCGTAATGCTATTGCGTTGATGATGCGCCATAACTACATTCCAGCTCCTTACAGTATTTATCAAGGCATCAACAAATTGTTGCCGGGCCATTATCTTTCATTGCCGCTTGATCGCGCTGGTCTTACTTCGGACATAGCCTCACTGCCTTACTGGAAATTTAACGATGTGGTTGAGGCTGGCCTTGCCAGTCCTTTTGCTGGTAGTGATGCTGAAGCTATTGATGCGCTTGAGGTGCAGTTGAAGTCGAGCATCAAGGCGCAGATGCTGGCAGATGTACCGCTGGGTGCATTTCTCAGTGGTGGAATCGACAGTAGCACTATTGTGGCGCTAATGCAGGCACAAAGTAGCCAGCCAGTGCGTACATTTACCATTGGCTTTCATGAAGAGGGCTATAACGAAGCTGTGCATGCCAAGGCTGTAGCAAAGCATCTTGGTACGGAGCATACGGAATTATATGTGCGTCCTGAAGAAGCGCTTGCGGTAATACCGAAGCTGCCTTCCATGTATTGCGAACCGTTCAGTGACAGCTCGCAAATCCCTACATTTCTCGTAAGCCAGTTGGCACGACAACATGTGACAGTTAGTTTGAGTGGTGATGCGGGCGATGAGTTGTTTGGCGGTTATGGTCGTTATCGACAGTCTGTGAAAATCTGGGGAAAGATGAAATATCTTCCATCGTCTTTGCGTAAGAACATTGCAGATTTATTGCGTGTTATTCCGCCTGTGTTGTTCGATAGCGTGTTCAATAGTTTGGCGCCCCTGCTGCCGACCAGTCTGCGCTTTGCCAAGCCTGCAGACAAAGTGTTGAAGTTGGCAGAAATATTGGCGTTGCCCGGTAGGGAAAGTTTTTACCGTGAACTGGTAAGTCACTCAAAAAATCCTGCAAGTTTAGTGGTCGGCGCGCAAGAGCCTTCGACACTGTTATCTGATGCAACGGCTTGGCCAAACGTTGACTCATTCGAACACTGGATGATGGCGATGGATGCGCAAACTTATTTACCGGATGATATTCTGGTGAAAGTCGATCGCGCTGCGATGGCTAACAGCCTGGAGACGCGCGTGCCTATGCTGGATCATCGCGTGGTTGAGCTGGCGTGGCGCATGCCATTGCATCTGAAAATGCGTGGAACTGAAGGTAAATGGTTATTACGGCAAGTGCTTTACCGCCATGTGCCGAAAGCCTTGATTGACCGGCCTAAAATGGGTTTTGGTATTCCGCTGGATGGCTGGCTCCGTGGCCCGTTGCGGGAATGGGCTGAAGCCTTGTTGAATGAAAGCCGGTTACGGCAAGAGGGCTATTTCAGGCCAGAGCCCATTCGGCAGATGTGGACTGAGCATTTATCTGGCCAGCGTAATTGGCAGCATTATCTTTGGGATGTATTGATGTTTCAGGCATGGCTAGAGCAACAATAAAGCCATTTTCACCTCGCAGGAGGTATCAGGCGCTATGAAATTTCTTCTGATAGCGAGCTATGCCGAGTCGATTCTGACTTTTCGTGGTGCATTGATTGCTGCTCTGCGGCATCGCGGCCTGGATGTGCATGTGGCTGCGCCGGATGTGCCGGCGGGCAGCGGGGTACGCACAGCGCTGGAGGAAATGGGTGTGACTGTCCATGACATTCCGATGCGTCGTACGGGGATGAATCCCTGGTCTGATTTGTTGTTGTTGTTGCATCTTTGGCGGTTGATGCGATCTATACGTCCTGACCTTGTAATGGGTTATACGATAAAGCCGGTTATATATGGCTCATTGTCGGCGTGGTTGGCTCGCGTACCTCGCCGTTATGCCTTGGTGACCGGTTTGGGTTATGCCTTCACGGAAACGGATGAGACTGCCGGACAGCGTGGTTTGCTGCGTGCGTTGGTGCGCAACCTGTATGCATTGGCATTGGCGCGGGTTCATCTGGTTTTTTTCCAGAATCCGGATGACGAAGCGCTCTTTCGCCAACGCGGTATTTTGCAATCAGGTGTGCGGTCAAAAGTGGTGAATGGTTCAGGTATTAACGTGGCGGATTTTACGCCAGTGTCCCTGCCTGCAAACATGAGTTTCCTGCTGATCGCTCGTCTGCTGGGTGACAAGGGTGTGCGTGAGTATGCGGCAGCTGCCCGTGAGCTGCGCTTGTCGTATCCTGATGTTACATTCCGGCTAGTGGGCTGGATTGACGAGAATCCTGATGCAATCAAGCAACACGAACTGGATACGTGGATAGCAGAAGGTACGCTTGAATTTTTGGGCAAGTTGAAAGATGTGCGCCCCGCTATTGCCGGTTGTACCGTGTATGTGTTGCCAAGTTACCGTGAAGGGACGCCACGCACGGTACTGGAAGCCATGGCAATGGGAAGGGCAATCATTACGGCAGATGCGCCCGGCTGCCGTGAAACAGTGGTAGATGGGGATAACGGGTTTCTTGTGCCAGTCAAATCAGTTAATGCATTGGTCACATCAATGAAAAAACTGATCGATGAGCCTGCACTTTGTGTTCGCATGGGCGCGCGTTCTCGTGCCATCGCTGAAAACAAATATGATGTGAACAAAGTCAATGCCATGATGCTCGACGAAATGGGAATCTGAACAGTGTCCCGGGATAAAAAATATATTTATCGCAGGGCGGGAGAAATCCATGCCGCCAATATCAACCAGGGGTTTCTGGCTACGTTGGGTTCTGGCTTTCTGGCATTGTTGTACCAGGCAATTGACGAGGCGCCAGACAGCACCTTGATTGTCGCGCAAGAGAATGATGATGTTGTGGGTTTTGTTGCTGGCGGCACGGGTATGGGGGCAATATACAGGCAGTTGTTGCGCAGGCCATTAGCTTTACTGGTTGCGCTATTGCCGGCTTTGCTTAATCCGGCTCGGCTATGGCGCATCATCGAAATCCTGCGTTACAGCGGCGGTGATAACGATGGGCTTGCCAATATGCCGTGCGCAGAATTGCTGAGTATTGCTGTCGATCCGCAGTTTCGTGGTAAAGGCCATGCAGAACAGCTGTACCTGCAGTTAGTGGAGTATTTTACTGGACGTGGCGAAAAGGCTTTTCGTATTGTTGTCGGTGAGGTTTTGCTTCCAGCCCATAAATTTTATCGACGCATGGGGGCTGTTCCTGTTGCGGAAATGGAAGTGCACAAGGGCGCGAGTTCAACGATCTATGTTCACGAATTGTCTGGCTCCAGGCCAGGGGGAAAATAAACCATGCCGGATCATCAGGCTCGCTTTGCACCAATTGTCGAGTTTATTCGCTCGATTTACGGCCAGGATTTTGTCACCTTGCACCGTCCGGTTTTTGAAGGCCGTGAAAAACAATATCTGATTGACTGTATCGATTCCAATTTTGTGTCTTCGGTTGGCGCAAAAGTTACAGAATTTGAAAAAATGGTGGCTGAATTTACCGGTGCAAAATACGCCATCGCTACGGTAAACGGCACGGCTGCCTTGCATGTGGCATTGCAGCTCTCGGGTGTGGGGCGTGATGACGAAGTAATTACCCAGGCGCTCACATTTATCGCCACCTGCAATGCGCTCAGCTACTGTGGTGCAGTGCCGGTATTTGTGGATGTAGATCGTGACACCATGGGTTTGAGTCCTTTTGCACTGCGTAGTTTTCTGGAACAACATGCTGAGTGTCGGGACGGGCAAGCCTATAACAAGGGCAGTGGGCGCAGGTTGGCAGCCTGTGTGCCAATGCACACATTTGGTCATCCTGCCCGCATCGCAGAAATTGCCACAATCTGTGCCGAATGGGGCATTGCGCTCGTGGAAGATACTGCAGAATCCCTGGGGAGTTATGTTGGGGAACGGCATACCGGTAATTTCGGCGCGATGGCCTGCCTGAGTTTCAATGGCAACAAAGTGATCACAACGGGTGGTGGCGGAATGCTCATCACCAATGATGAAGTGTTGGCCAAACGCGCCAAGCACATCACAACAACCTCAAAGGTTCCCCATCCATACGAATTTGTGCACGATGAAACGGGTTACAACTACCGCTTGCCCAATCTCAATGCAGCGTTAGGTTGTGCGCAGATGGAGCGCCTGCATGAAATGTTGGCAGTGAAACGTGAAGTGGCTTTGCGCTACCGCGATTTTTTTGCGGCTCAGGATATGCATTTTGTGCAAGAGCCAGAAGGTTGTACCAGTAACTACTGGCTTAATGCCATCATCCTGGATTCTCTGGTGGAGCGTGATGCGTTCCTCAAGTTCAGCAACGAAGCCGGCGTGATGACACGGCCAGTCTGGCGCTTGATGACGCATCTCGATATGTACAAAAACAGCCAGCATGACGGTCTGGCGAATTCCCTCTGGCTGGAGGAACGGGTGGTGAATATTCCATCCAGTGTGCCGGATGGTGCGCTTGCCAGCTGGTTGCCATAAATGCATTTGAAGGAGCTATAACGAATGAATGTTTTGCAACTGATTGGTCGCAGCCAACCGCTGTTTGATGCGGATGTGGCGAGCTATGAAAAGGAATTATCCGAGAAAGTAGCCTCCAGCCGTTTTCTGGTTATCGGTGGTGCGGGTTCTATCGGCCAGGCGGTAACGCGTGAAATTTTCAAGCGTAATCCGCGCGTGTTGCATGTGGTGGATATCAGTGAAAACAACATGGTGGAACTGGTTCGTGATATCCGTAGCACACTTGGCTACAACGACGGTGATTTTCGCACCTTCGCCATTGATTGCGGGAGTCGTGAATATGCGGCTTTATTGAATGCGGAAAAAGGCTATGACTATGTGCTGAATTTATCGGCACTCAAGCATGTGCGCAGTGAGAAGGATCCGTTTACGCTGATGCGCTTGATTGAAGTCAACATCCTGAATACGATCAATACACTGGCACAAGCACGCCAGCATGGTGCAAAAAAATATTTCTGTGTCTCTACCGATAAAGCGGCTAATCCAGTCAACATGATGGGTGCTAGCAAGCGCATCATGGAGATGTTCCTGATGCAGGCCAGTGAGCAGCTGCCAATTTCTACAGCGCGTTTTGCCAATGTGGCGTTTTCAGATGGCTCACTGCTTCACGGTTTTAACCAGCGTTTTGCCAAGCACCAGCCGATTTCGGCGCCGAACGATGTGCGCCGTTATTTCGTCACGCCACAGGAATCCGGCGAGTTGTGCTTGATGTCCTGCATGCTGGGTGAGAACCGGGATATTTTTTTCCCGAAGCTGAGTGAGCAACTGGATCTCACCAGATTTTCCGATATTGCGGTGCGCTATCTGGCAGCATTGGGTTATGAAGCTTATGAGTGCGCGAGTGAGGATGAGGCGCGAGACCGTGCGGCAGAATTGATTGCGAGGCGCCAGTGGCCTTGCTATTTTTTTGCTAGCGATACCACGGGTGAGAAAGATTTCGAAGAGTTTTTTACCGATGCTGAAACGCTGGATATGGGGCGATTCCAGAGTATTGGAGTCATCAAGAATGCACCTGTTTATGACAAGGAGCGGCTTGAGTATTTTCTGGCAACGATCAACAGGTTGCGAAGTCAAGCTACTTGGGACAAGCCTGAGTTGGTCGATTTGTTTAACTATATGATCCCGGATTTTGCTCATAAGGAAACCGGTAAATATCTCGATAGCAGGATGTAGTCATGCAACGATTTCTCGATATTATCCTGTCATTTACTGCCTTGCTGGTTTTGTCGCCATTGCTGGTGCCGATTGTGATTCTCCTGAAATTGACAGGCGAAGGCGAAGTCTTTTTTGTGCAGCAGCGTGTAGGTCGCAATGGGAAACTGTTTGGCCTTTACAAGTTTGCCACCATGCTCAAAAACAGTCCCAATGTGGGTACGGGTACTGTCACCCTGAAAGATGATCCCCGTATTCTGCCTATTGGAAAATTCTTGAGAAAAACCAAGATCAACGAGTTGCCCCAGTTACTCAATATCCTGAATGGCAGTATGAGTGTAATTGGCCCACGTCCCCAGACGCAGCGCTGTTTTGATGCGTTTCCTCAGGTGGTACAAGGCACTATCATCAAGGTGCGTCCCGGGCTGTCTGGTATTGGCTCCATCATCTTCCGTGATGAAGAGGACATGCTACATAGCCAGATGGACTCCGAGAAATTTTATGACAACATCATCATGCCCTACAAAGGGGCTCTGGAAGAATGGTATGTGGCCAATCAGGGTTTGCGCACATACATCTTGTTGATTGTGCTGACTGTATGGGTGGTTTTGTTTCCAAAATCGCGGCTGGTCTGGTCAAGCTTCCACAACCTGCCACTACCACCCGTTGAGCTGAAGGGTTGGCTAGGATAAGTATTCCCCATTGATGTAGGGGGCTCCGGTGTATCGAACAAGCGTATCTGGTTGCTGTGTTTGTCCTTTATGTTGAATAAGTGAACTTCATCACGATACTATGCTGGCAACGGAATAGAAGAAGTATCGGATGTTTGAGATGTCGTTTAGATTGCTTGCTATTGCCACTGCCTTTATCACTACGGCGCTGATTATAAAGCTTTCAAAGCCCGTGGCACGCCGGCTGGGCTGGGTGGACAAGCCGGATCTGCGCAAGCAGCACGATGCTGCAGTACCTCTTTCGGGAGGGGTGGCTATCCTGCTTGGTTTTATGGCGGCTATGTTTGTTGCTGGTGAGCCTCTGTACCGTCCACTGTTGATAGGGATGACATCGCTTTGTCTGCTTGGGCTGGTGGATGATTTACTGGATTTGTCTGCGCGCTGCCGTTTGTTGTTACAGATTTTGTTGGTTGGTGCTTTAGCGGTCTGGAAAGGTCTGCATCTCTGTTATCTGGGTAATATTTTTGGCTTTGGCGAAATCATACTCCCTACATGGCTGGGCCTGGTTTTTCTGGTGTTCTGCATTGTGGCAGTAATAAACGCCATTAACATGATTGACGGTGTGGATGGATTGGCTGGCGGGGTGATGGTGATTACCTTGTTGTGGTTGGCGTTTCTCAGTACCAAGACGGGTTCTGATACGTCACTGATGTTGATGTTGGGAGCCAGCATTGGCGGTTATTTGTGTTTCAATATGCGTGGCCCGTTTCGCAAAAAGGCGACTGTGTTTATGGGGGATGCGGGCAGTACTATGTTGGGTTTCGGTATAACGTGGCTGTTGGTGATTTATTCGCGCAACCAGTACGGGGAATTCAATGAATTCCCGCCGGTGCTGATCCCATGGCTGCTGGCCGTGCCATTGCTTGATACTGCATGCCTTATTATCAGTCGCGGTTTGCGTGGCACGAGCCCCTTCAAGGCTGACCGCGATCACATCCACCACATCCTGATGCGGGTTGGGTTGAGTGATCGACAAGCCGCCATCGTAGTGATTGCCATGGCTTTCGTTATCGGGGGAGTAGGGGTGGCTGGTTGGTTGTTGCACGCTCCTGAGTGTCTCCTTTTTTATGGTTTCTTGTTGTTGTTCGCGGCGTACTATTACGCCGTGCATCATCGTCGCGAGCTGTTTGTGTTGTTCCAGCGTTTGGGTGGCTATTCAAAGGGCAGGTTGCCACCTTCTCAGTGAATACCATTGGCTTTAAATAGCAATGTGGCATGCCAGACGCTAGAATTGGCAGCTTGATAACCCTGGGGGGGGTGTGACGTAATGAATTCTGGAAGGGGATCAATATCCATAGCTTGTGTTGTGACTGCCATGTTGATGTTGGCAGGTTGTATATCTCTGGCTCCTGGCCAGCATATGGATGTGGGGAAACTCAAGAGCGGTGTCTCCGAGGACAACATCCGGGTTGATCTGGTTCCTATCACTCCTCAGTTGATCATGGATGAAGAGCGGGCTCGTCCCAAACCTTCTATCCCGGTGGAGTTGTTGGCTTATCAGCCACCGGCATACCAAATAGGCCCTAATGATGTACTGTACGTAACGGTGTGGGATCACCCTGAATTGACGACACCATCAGGTTCACAACAACAGACTGCGGCCAATGGCCGTGTTGTGCGCCCGAACGGCGAGCTGTTTTACCCGTTTGTTGGCAATATCATGGTCAAGGGTATGACTATCGGTGCGCTGACGGACAAGCTCACGAGAGACCTGAGCAAATATATTGATAAACCACAGGTAGATGTCAGTGTTCTCAGCTTTGAAAGCCAGAAGGTTACATTGTCTGGCGCGTTCAAGAATACGTCGCCGATTAAATTGACCTCTACACCCATCAGTCTGGTTGAGGCCATTGGTATTGGTGGTGTTCTCGATGATCAGGTTGACCTTACCACGGTGAGGCTGACGCGTGATGGCCGTGAGTACAAGTTGAATATGTATGCACTGAGCAGGGATTCGGCAGATATTGGCAAGGTTTACCTGAAAAATCGTGACAATATCCATCTAACCTATAACGACAACAAGAAAGTCATGGTAATGGGTGAGGTTGCAGAGCAAAAAGCCATTTCTTTTCGCGCCGATACCGTAAGCCTCTCCGATGTATTGGGTACTGTGGGTGGTCTGGATAAGTCAGCGGCTGATGGCAATGCAGTGTACGTGATCCGTGGTATGCAGGATCTTGAAAGACAGCCGGCCAAGGTGTTTCAGCTGAATGCGAAGTCAGCATCTTCTTATATCCTGGCCAGCCGTTTCCGTTTGCAGCCCCAGGATGTTGTATATGTAGGTTCGACCAGGATTTCACGCTGGAATCGTGTGATTTCAGAGTTGTTGCCGACAGCATTGTTATTGAATTCAAGTACGGGTTCTGCTGCGGACATCCATACCATCAACAATTGATTGCTGCAGGCGTTTCAGCTGAAAAAGCCCGCTTTGTGCGGGCTTTTTTATGGTTTACCTTGTAGTGGTTGGAAGGAATTTTACTGTATTCTGCAGTGGTCACGGTTGCTAGCTTATCCTATGAAAATACTGCTGTGTGGAAACGAATCACCCTTGGCGCGCGCAGTCGTTTTCCGGCTGGAGCAGATGCCGTTTCCGTTTATCGAGATGTCTGGTGATGAGCTGGCTGCCATGACGACGCAGGCGCTTGAAGCCTTGTTGCGCGATAAGCACATCAATTGCCTGCTGAATGTTGTGCACTTGCCTTACAGTGGCAGTGCACGTGAACTGGAGCGCCGCTACTCGCGTCTGCCACAAAATCTCGCTTTGGCTGCAGCATCGACGAATTGTTTTATGTTGCAACTATCGGATTGCCAGGTATTTTCCGGGCTGCAAGCGGTCGCTTATAAGGAAACAGATGAGCCGGATACGCAAACCCCCTATGGGGCGATGCGATGGGCGGGTGAGCGTGCCGTCATCGATACCTGTCCCCGCCATCTGGTGCTGCGCACGGGTGAGTTGTTCAGCAGCCTGGGCGATAACGTGCTGACCAATCTGGTAGCAGCGTGGCGTGCGGGAGAGTCAGCACCGGTATCGGTGCGTTACCAGTTTTGTCCGACAGCGGTGCGCGATGTGGCGCGTGTGATCGTGGCCCTGTTGCAGCAATTGAGTTGTGGTATCGAACCGTGGGGGATCTATCATTACTGCGGCACGGATGCGGTCAGTTATCGTGATTTTGCCCGTCTGGTGAAACAGATTCTCGAATCCCAGCCTGGCTGCAATGTTGCGATGGAAATGCGCGAAATTGCCGAAGGTTTGACGCCATTATCATGGGCCCTGGATTGCAGCAAGATTCGTGAAACATTTGGCATCAAACAGCATCCGTGGCGGGCTGGCCTTACCAGTGCGGTGAAACGCGTTCTGGTTGTACAGGATCTGGTTGCCAGGGGTGTGCCGGTTTCTCCATCAGCGTTACTTGTGGACGACGAATATGTCAGCAACGACTGAAAAATTTTCAGCACTATCGATAGCGGTGTTGACGGTGTCCGACACACGTCAGGAAGACACGGATACCTCTGGCCATTATCTTGTTGAAGCACTGCGTACAGAGGGACATCATCTCGCTGACAAACAGATTGTGCGCGACGACATTTACCAGATTCGTGCAGTGCTATCGCGCTGGATTGCTGATGCATCAGTGCAGGCGGTGCTGGTTACCGGCGGCACCGGGTTCAGCTCGCGTGATTCTACGCCGGAAGCCGTGATACCGCTGTTCGATAAGATTATTGAAGGTTTTGGTGAAATCTTCCGGGCTTGGTCATTACAGGAGATCGGTTCGTCAACGATACAGTCACGCGCTATAGCAGGGCTTGCCAATAACACGGTGATTTTCTGCATGCCGGGGTCGACCGGCGCCTGCAAGACAGCGTGGATCAATATCATCCGTGAACAGCTGGACAGTAGTTATCGTCCCTGCAATTTTGTCGGCGTGCTGCAAACGCGCACACGGCAAACCTGAACAATACAATCCTGCGCCCTCATGTTATCTGTTGCTGAAGCTCGCAAGAAAATCCTGGCGGCAGCGTCTGTCCATGTGTCTGCTATCAATGTAAAGCTTGCCGACGCGCAGGGCTGTGTATTGGCTGAAGATATTGATGCGGCTATTGATGTGCCACCTGCTGACAATAGTGCCATGGATGGTTACGCCCTTTGCATTGCCGCCTTGCAGGATGGAAATAAATTGCCAGTCGCCGGTGTGATCTACGCCGGCGATCCTCCCGGTGTGCTGGTGCCTGATACAGCGCAACGAATTTTTACCGGCGCGCCTGTGCCCCGGGGTGCGGATGCTGTTGTGATGCAAGAAGATGTGGTGCTGGATGGCCAGGGTATAGCGCTGAAATCCGGTGTGACGTTGTGCGCGGGTGACAACATTCGCCGCACCGGTGAGGATATTCGCTGTGGCGAAAAACTTTTTGCAGCAAGCCACAAATTGCGTGCGCGTGATATCGGTTTACTGGCATCCGTCGGGATTGATCACGTAACAGCCTTTACAAAACTTCGTGTCGGATTGTTGTGTACTGGCGATGAGTTACTCGAGCCTGGTGAGATCGTCTCGCCGGGAAAAATTTATAATTCCAACCGTTTTTTATTGGCAGCCATGCTGCGTGATCTCGGTTGTGATGTCATTGATGCGGGCAAAGTGGCTGATGACCTTCACGCTACACAACAGGCATTGCAGCAGCTTGCAGCACGTGTCGACGTGGTAATCAGTACGGGCGGTGTATCTGTCGGCGATGCAGATTATGTCAAGCAGGCTGTCCTGTCGCTCGGCAAACTGGATGTCTGGAAAATTGCGGTTAAACCCGGCAAGCCATTGGCATTCGGCACTGTGTGCGAGAAACCGTTTTTCGGTTTGCCCGGCAATCCCGTTTCAGCCTTTGTAACATTCCTGTTGTTCGTGCGTCCGTTCCTGCAAATAGCACAAGGTGGTGTGGAAAACCCCTTGCGTTCCCTCGTTGTCACGGCAGGTTTTGCACATGCCGTGGCTGGCAAGCGCGAAGAATACTTGCGTGTGCAATTGCAACAGGACAGTGCGGGTGTACTGCGCGCTATGGCGTATCCCAATCAAGGCTCTGGTGTGCTTTCATCGGTTTGCCGGGCGGATGCGTTGTTGCGAGTTCCGGTCGGAGAGACATTCAGGGTTGGCGATAGCACGGAATGTTTGTTACTGGATTGAACGAATCATGTATGGGGAAACAACATGAGCAAAACCTTTGTGATTACAGGCGCTACTACCGGTATCGGTGCGGCATTGCGTCACTTGTTGCAAGCGCGTGGCGACAAGGTGATCAATGTCGATATACGCGATGCAGATATCATTGCGGATCTCACGACCACAGAAGGCAGGGAGCAGGCGCTACGTGAGATTTCACAGATGTGCCCGCACGGGATCGACGGTTTTGTGCCTAGCGCAGGTCTGGGTCCGCAATATCCGTCGCTGGCTTGTGTCATTGCGCTGAATTTTTTTGCGGTGCGTACGCTCACCGAAGCGTTGTTGCCTTTGCTGCAGAAAAAACATGGCTGCGTGGCGTTGGTGGCGTCGAATTCTGCGAGTCTGCCGGGTATTAATGAGCCGTTGGTCAAGGCAATGCTGGATAACGATGAAGCGCTGGCTTGCGAGCATGTGATAAAACTGGACGGTTTCCAGGCGTATGGCGGCAGCAAGAATGCTGTGGTGCGCTGGATGCGGCGGTTGGCACCCGTGTGGGCAAGACACGGTGTGCGCATCAACGCGGTTGCACCGGGTACGACACAAACACCGCTGCTGCAGGCTGGTCTGGATGATCCGGTCTGGGGTGATGCGATCCGCAATTTTCCGGTGCCACTCGGCGGGTTTGCCAAACCGGAACAGATTGCCAGTGCGCTGGCGTTCCTGTTGGGCGCAGAATCGTCGTACTGTACAGGCAGTGTGCTATTTGTGGACGGCGGTACGGATGCGTTGATGCGTCCTGATAATTTCTGATCTGGTCGCGGGTAATTACTGTACGGCCAATTGTGGGTCGATCGTGAACAAAAGGCTGTCGCCGGATGCAATCACTTCGGCTTCGCCTTTTACCACGATCTCATCGCGCTGGTTGCGACCTTCACATTCAATGGTTACCAGTTTCACACGATCTTTCTTGTCGATTACGGTCAGCGTGATGGTGATCACGTCACCCAGTTTGACGGGTTTTGAAAATTTCAGGGTCTGGCTACGATACACCGTGCCCGGCCCCGGCAGGGTGGTGGCTATTGCTGCAGAAATCAGTGCGCCACTCCACATGCCATGTGCAATACGTTCGCCAAACGCAGTGGTGGCTGCGTACTCGCTGTCGAGGTGTACGGGGTTGTAATCGCCGCTGGTTTCCGCAAACAGCTGCAGGTCGCGTTCTGTGAGTGTTTTGCTGTACTGGCGCTGCAGGCCAACCGTGATGTCGGCAAATGGAATGTTCTGGATTGTTTTTTTCATGGGGTAGCTTTGTCGTTGCACGGAAAGGCGGCAAACTATACCCGAAGCCGTTGAAAGATGGGAATGGGACATGCAGGATCCAGTGACCGATATTGCCGGAGTGCCTGATACTGATCAGGTCATCGATGCCGTCCGGCAACGACTGGGCTATCCATTGTCTATCGAACTTCCCTCAGTAACCATTCCCGAAATTCTGCGGCAGGCCGTCAATGCATTTTCTGACAAGCCAGCCTATACCTGTCTCGGCAAGACAATCAGCTATGCCGATGTGGATCGCTTATCGACACAGTTTGCGGCCTATTTGCAACATCAAACCGATTTGCAACCGGGTGATCGTATTGCGATCCAGTTGCCGAATGTCCTGCAATATCCTGTCGTGGTGTTTGGTGCCATGCGTGCCGGGCTGGTGGTGGTAAACACCAATCCACTCTATACACCACATGAAATGCAACACCAGTTCCTGGATGCAGGTGTCAAGGCTGTCGTGATTCTGGCGAATGTCGCCAGCAAGCTCGAAACCGTGTTGGCCAATACAGCGATTCGCCATGTGATTGTCACAGAGTTGGCAGATTTACACGATTGGCCGCAGCGCGTTGTGATCAACGCAGCAGCAAAATACCTGAAAAAAATGGTGCCACCATTTCATTTGTCGCAAGCAGTGGCATTGCGCAAGGCATTGGCGTCGGGTTCGCAATATCCGGTGAAGCCGGTATCGCAAAAACGTGATGATATTGCGGTTTTACAGTACACGGGTGGTACAACCGGTGTCGCAAAAGGAGCGATGCTCACGCACGAAAACCTGCTGGCAAATGTTCGTCAGTGCGCCATTTTCATGGAAAAAGCCGGCATCAATCGCGGCGGTGAAATTGTGGTGGCGCCGTTGCCGCTGTATCACATTTACGCGTTTATGCTGCATATCTTGCTGATGATGGAGTCGGGTAATCATTCCTTGCTGATTCCCGATCCCCGTAATATTGCGGCGGTTGCCAAAACCCTGGCCCGGCATCGCTTCAGTGTTTTTATAGGCATCAACACCCTGTTTGTCGCACTTGCGCATAACGAAGCATTCCGCAAGCTCGATTTTTCTGCGCTGAAATTAACCTTTTCAGGTGGTATGGCACTGACGGAAACAGCGGCGAAGTTGTGGCAGCAGACCAGCGGTTGTGCGGTAATCGAAGGCTACGGATTGACGGAATCTTCACCGGTATTGACAGTAAATCCGCCAGGGCATGCCCGCATTGGCAGCATCGGTATTCCGCTGGCCAATACTGCTATCCGTATTCTTGATGACAATGGTGTGGTGCAGCCTGTCGGTATGGCAGGTGAATTGTGCGCACGTGGCCCGCAAGTGATGAAAGGCTATTGGCAGCGCGAACAGGCGACGGCAGAAACGGTGGTTAATGGCTGGTTACACACCGGCGATATTGCTGTCGCTGATCCGGATGGTTTTATCCGCATTGTCGATCGCAAGAAAGACATGATTATTGTTTCCGGCTTCAATGTGTATCCGAATGAAATTGAAAATGTCATGAGTGCGCATCCGGATATCATTGAATGCGCCGCCGTGGGAATTCCTGACGAACTCAGTGGCGAAGCGGTGAAACTGTTTGTGGTGTCGCGCAATCCTGCGCTGGATGTGGAGCAGGTAAGGCAATTTGCGCGCAAGGAAATGACAGCGTACAAAGTACCGAAGCAGGTAGAGTTTCGCGAGACACTACCCAAATCCAATGTTGGCAAAATTCTGCGGCGTGAGTTGCGTGGATAACTCTGGTGATGTGTGACAAAGATATCCAATGATGTTGTAGTCGATGTGCTGGTCGTCGGCAGTGGTGCGGGTGGCATGACGGCCGCCATTACTGCGCATGACCAGGGTCTGGAAACCTTGCTGATTGAAAAAGCCGATGTGTTTGGTGGTACCTCGGCGATGTCGGGTGGCGTGGTCTGGATTCCGGATAATCACTTGATGAAAAAAACCGGCATCAAGGATTCTCCCGCTGAAGCCATGGCGTACCTGCAAGCGCTCACCGCCGGTGAAGTGCCTGTTGCCAAGTTGCAGGCTTATGTATCACGCGCACCGGAGATGTTGCGCTATCTCGAGCGGCATACCTTTACCCGTTTCAATCCGGCAACCGAATATGCGGATTACTATGCGCATCAGCCTGGCTATAAACCCGGTGCGCGTTCGCTGGATCCCAAACCGTTCAGTTTGCGCCGGTTAAAAAAACATGGTGATGAAATTCGTCTGCCTTCTACGCGTGGAATTTTCGGTCGCATCAATATGACGGCGATAGAGGCGCACAACATCACGCGCTCCGCCACCGCGCGCAATTTTTTTATTTTGTGGCGATTGCTCGTGCACTTTCTCGACATTCCTTACCGGCTGCAAGGCAAGCGCGACAACCGACTGGTGTTGGGTCAGTCCTTGACAGGTAGCCTGCGGGCTTCCATGTTAAAGCGCGACATGCCGTTGTGGCTGAATACCGGACTTGATGAATTGATAATCGAAAACGGGCGTGTTGCGGGCGTTCTTGCTCATCGTGAAGGTAAACCGGTAACGATTCGGGCACGTAAAGGTGTCATTCTTGCCTGCGGTGGGTTTGGAAAAAATGCCGGGATGCGCCAGCAATACCAGCAACAACCGATTGGTGCTGAATGGAGTAGTGCCAATCCGTTTGATAGGGGCGATGGCATTCTGGCTGGCGAAAAAATTGGCGCACAACTCGCGTTCATGCATTGTGCGTGGTGGAGTCCGAGTATCATTTTGCCCAATGGAAATCCTGAAGCATTGATCATCGGCAAGTCATTACCTGGTGGTATTTTTGTTAATCAGGCGGGGCAGCGTTTTACTAATGAAGCAGCACCTTATGAAGATGTGGTGAAAGCGCAATACCGTGCCAATACCGTTTCCCCATCGATTCCCTGTTATATGATTTTTGATGCGCGTCACCGCAATCATTACACTCTGGCGAATGGCAGGATTTATCCGGGCAAGATGCAGCCCGATGACAGGATTCCTGAAGAATTCAGGAATTCGGATTTTTTTATCAAGGCGGATTCACTGGAAGCGCTGGCGCAGAAAACGGGTATCGATGCCAATGGGTTGCGCGCGAGCATCGAGCGTTTCAATCGCTTTGCCGAAACCGGTAAAGACGAGGATTTCCAGCGCGGTGAAACAGCACAAGATTGTTATTACTCCGATCCTGAAACCGGCTACCCGAATCCGACACTGGCTCCCATACGTGAAGCGCCTTTCTACTGCATCAAAATCTGGCCGGGTGATCTCGGTACGAAAGGCGGTTTGAAAACCGATGAGGCCGCACGCGTACTCGACACATCTGATAATCCGATACCGGGTTTGTATGCGACAGGAAATGCATCTGGCGCTGTGATGGGCAACTCGTATCCGGGTGCGGGATCTACACTGGGACCCGCGATGACGTTTGGTTATCTGGCGGCGCTGGATATGTCAGCAAAGGCGTGAGCCTGCTATGCCCATCACAAAATCTGCACCAAATGCCATGGCTGGTGTTTGTGTGCCTGCAGATGCACGTCCTGCCAGTACGTCGTTAACGCAAGCCAGCGATGAATACGCAGTGAACTGATAACCTTCTGCGACATCCAGAAGCAGTTCGATCGATTGTCCTTGTGCATTGCTCACGCGCCCCCACAACTTGCTGGTGCCAGCTGCACGTGCTGCTGCATCCGGGCCTTTCACATATTTGTCGACAAGCCGATTCAAAAAATGTTGCGCAGACGGTTTTGCCATCAGTGGTGTAACCGGGCTGAACAGACGACTGATGATCGCTGCCGGTTTGGGTGTGGCGGTATACACCACAATGTTCGGGATGCGCGTTGAATAAAACGCCGTGCTGATATCGCCCCAGGGAATACTCATGCAATAGAGTGTGCGATCAGAAAAGCGAATCATTTTGCGCAAATGTGCAGATGGCACAGTGACAACTTTGCCATTAACGCGAATTTTTCCGCCATCACCCAATATCTGTACCATGGTTTTGCAAGTGCCCGGGCTGATGCCGCCGTCGCCGGCAAAGGCGAGCTCCAGATGCGTGGCGTCGGGCATTTTTTTGGCCAGCATATTCGCGAGACAATCTGTGGGCACCACATCAAATCCCACGCCGGGCATCAACACCACGCCTGCAGCTTTTGCTTGCGCATCCAGTGATTGAATCGCATCAAAAACGGAAATCTCGCCAGTAATATCCAGATAATGCGTTTTTGTTTTCAAACAGGCATTGACGAATGGCGCGCTCGTCGCAGAAAACGGGCCAGCGTGTAATAGCACGAGTTCTATATCCTGCAATGCTGCGTCAATGTCGTGCGCATTTTCTAGCGAAAAACATCGCCATTCCAGCCCGAGTTTTTCGGCGATGGGTTTGATCTCGCTTTCACGTCGCCCGGCAAGGACAGGTCGCATACCCCGTTCGACAGCGATTTCAGCGGTGATACGGCCTGTGTAGCCATTTGCACCGTAGAGCATCCAGCGTGGTGTTGTCATGCCTGAAAATCCTTGTCGAAATTTTCCTGAAAGTGTAGCGAAAAAAAACCCGGCATGTGCCGGGTTTTTTGTTTTACTTTGACTCTCTCCCATTTCGGGAGAGAGTGGCGCGTAGCGCCGCGAGAGGGCTCAGGGTTTATCCGAACCCACAATCCACATCGAGAAGAACTGCGCGCCACCACCGTAAGCGTGGCCGAGTGCTTTCTTCGCGCCTGGCACCTGGCGATCACCCGCCATGCCGCGTACTTGCAATGCAGATTCGGCAAAGCGGATCATGCCTGAAGCGCCGATCGGGTTGGTAGAAAGTACGCCGCCCGAGCAGTTCCACGGAATGTCGCCACCCTGGTCGAGTGACGTCGCACCGCTGTCGGTCAGCTTCCAGCCTTCACCCACGTCGGCGAAGCCCAGGTTTTCCAGCCACATCGGTTCGTACCATGAAAACGGTACGTACACTTCCGCCATGTCCAGCTCTTTGCGTGGATTGGTAATGCCGGCTTGCGAGTACACATCTTTCGCGCAGTCGATACCGGCTTGCGGGTTTACTTCCTCGCGCCACGGGTACATGGTTGGCTCGGAACGCATTGCAGTGCCGTGAATCCACGCCGGTTTGTTCGGTGCTTTTTTCGCGAGATCTTCGTTGCAAAGCACCATCGCACACGCGCCGTCAGAAGATGGGCACACTTCCGAGAAACGCAGGGGTTCCCACAACATCATCGCCGCCATGTATTTGTCGAGATCCAGGTTTTCTTCCGGCTCATGCATGTGCGCGTGCGGGTTTTTCAGGGCGTGGCGACGATCTTTCAGTGCGACCTTGCAACCGATGTCATCCGGTGCGCCGGTGCGGCGCATGTATTCGCGAATGATCGGTGCGAAGAAACCGCCAGCGCCCGCGTTCAAGTGCGGCGAAAACGGTTGCTGTGAAGACAGTGCCCACATCGCATTGGATTCAGACTGTTTTTCGTATGCCAGTGTCAGTACACGATTGAACATGCCGCTCTGGATGTAAGACGCTGCAACGATGGCCGTAGAACCACCGACTGAACCGGCGGTGTGCACGCGCAACATCGGCTTGCCTACGCAACCCAGCGCATCGGCGAGATACAGCTCCGGCATTACCACACCTTCGAAGAAGTCGGGTGCCTTGCCGATGATGACTGCGTCAATATCAGCCCAGGTGCAGCCGGCATCGTTCAGTGCATTTTGCGCAGCTTCACGGACGAGGCCAGCCATGGATTTCTTGATTTTGGATTTGTAGCGTTCGGTCTGGCCGATACCTACGATGGCACAAGGATTACCCATCTTATTTACCCTCCAATACAGCGACCAGATTCTGTTGCAGGCAGGCACCGGACGTTGCGTGTGCAACACCGCGGTTCGCTTCGCCATTCATGATGCGTGTGGCAACGGCGCCAATGCGATCCAGGCCGGCAGACATGAAAATGTTGCCAGCAAGTGGGCCGCCTGACGGGTTGATCACAGTGCTGTCATCCAGGCCAAGCGCTTCTTTCAACAGCAGTTCCTGGTGACTGAACGGTGCATGCAGTTCAGCGATATCCACCTTGCCTTTTTTCACGCCAGCTTTTTCGCCGGCAATGCGGGTGGACATGGACGTCGTGAGATCGCGTGTGCCGAGCTGGTGTGACTCGATGCGGTGATCGATACCGGTGATATAAACCGGGCGCTTGCCCGTGCCGGCCAATACTTTTTCTGCCACGTCTCGTGTGGCGAGAATCAACGCAGACGCGCCGTCAGTGATTGGCGGGCAATCGTGTTTGCGCAGCGGGGAAGACAGTGTCGGTTCCGCGAGCAGTTGCTCAACCGTGTAATCACCTTTCAACTGTGCATTCGGATTGGCTTTGGCATGCTGGCGACTTTTTGCCACGACTTCAGCCATTTGTTTTTCTGTGATTTTTCCGGCGTCCATCATGGCGCGTGCTTGCAGTGCTGCCATGCTGATCTGGTCGGGCCACAGCGGTTGTGTATAGTACGGGTCAAGTTGCAGGGCCAGCACTTCGTGCATCGGACCGTGCGAGCTTTTGCCGAAACCATAGATCAGCGCCGTATTGAAATGGCCGGTCTGCATTTTCAGCCAGGCTTCGTAAAGCGCCCAGGCCGCATCCATTTCCACGTGCGACTCGGAAATCGGTGGCACCGCGCCGAGTGCGTCGAGTGCACCGACAAATGCGAACGCTGCACCGCCGAGATAATCGCAACTGCCGGAGCAGGTGAATTCGATATCGTCTTTGGTAAAACCGATCTGGTCTTTCGCGGCTTGCACCGCTTCCATCACCAGCTCTACGTCATTTTTTGCACCAGCATCACGCACCATCGGCGTCTGGTGATAGGCAATAATCGCTATCTCACGCATGTTTAAATGCCTCCACTTCTTTCAGGCGCTTGGCCTTCAATTCATCGATATTGAACGGGGCTTCACCTGCAATCGGCTGGAAATACTCGATATTGTTGAAGGTGTAATCCCATTCACTCTTGTCGCGCCACACTGCTTTCACGCGTGTGCCGATTTTTACGTCCTTGTTGTCGCAACCGGACACGAGGTGGATAAATGTCTGGTCCGAGTTATCCAGCACCATGTTGGCGACGATGAATGGAGGCTGTACTTTTGAATTTGGAATCGGGATGTAGACAACGGTGAAGCTGATGACAGTTGCGGTTTCCGGCAATGTCACTTCTTCTGTCGTCGGCGTGCCGGTTTCCGGGTCAGCACCACGGGGTGGCACAATCACCTTGCCGGTGACAGACGAGCGTTGTCCAACCAGTTTGCCTTCCTTGATGGAACGCAGGAAGTTGGAGGTGGCGCGGCCGGCCGCAAAGCTGTATTGCATGTACACCGGTGAATCAATGATTTCGACGGGCTTTTGTTCGCTCATGGCATCTCTCCTCAAGCCGGTTCAAAGCATTCGATGTCAGTGATGAAGCCGCGACGATCCGCAGCCCAGCGCACTTTCACTTTCATGCCGGTTTTCATGTTGGCTTCAGCGCCCGCGTCCACCTTGTGCAGCAGGCTGGTATCGGCGCCATCGATCTGGATCAGCGCCCAGGCGAACGGCTGGGTCAGGACGTGCTTGGGATGTGGCTTGCTGATCCAGCTCCAGGTCTTGACGGTACCGGTAGATGGCAGGTCGACCATCTCGCTCAACTCTTCCGAGGTTTGCGGGTCGTACTCGGTCGGTGGGCAGATCACTTTGCCATTGCTGCCCTTGATGCCGACGATCTTGCCGTCGCGCAGTCCGGTCAGGAAGGCGCCGATCACCGGGCCGACAGAGCGCGTGTAGGTGAAACCCAGTTCAAAGCCATCACGCAACACGTCGTCATCGTGCTGGGCAGCGGCATGTGGATTAGCCATGCGTGTTCTCCTGTAGTTGATAAAGTAATTAATAAAATCAGTGTGTTGGGATGCTATCTTGCCGTACAGCCTCAGGTTTGCATCCGTATGAATTTGTTAGGGAAAACGTTCAGTCAGGCCAGATTTCAGTCGAGGCTCAGGGTAGAGATTCGGTTAGGCACTGTCCACTACGATTTGTGCGTACAGCAGATGGTAATGTATGTTTAATCATACAGTTATGGACGTGCGTCATGTGGTTGTGCCAACGTTGTCGAAGGAGTTTTGCTGTGAACGGTTTAACAAAACCTGAACGCTACTTGAAAGGTTTACTGCTGCTGGCACTGGTGATGGCTACAGGCGTGTTTCTGGCGACACTCTCCGGCAGTATCCGTTTCCTGCGTCCCGGCCCGGGATTTGATTACTGGACGGGTGCCATGCCGTTTTTGAAATCTGCAGTTGATGGCCCGTTCCAGTGGCCATTGTTGTGGGAAATGTACGGTGGCGCTTACAGCATGGTACTGGGGCGCCTGATGTTCCTCGCTGAATGGTACCTGGGAAATTTCCGCAATTACTGGATGCTGGGTTCGGAATGGCTGGCCCTCATTGCAACAGGCGCGATCGCGTTGCGCGCTGTGTGGCAAGAAACCAATCTCGATACCGCGTCACGTTATTTGTGTGTCGTGCTGGTGATTCTGGCTTGTGGTTCAGGCCAACATATGAACAACCTGTCTTACACCTTCAATGCACCATCTACTGGTAGCGTGGTGTATTGCCTGTTGTTTATTGTCGGTGTGTATCAATCTGTTACGCACACGGAAAAATCCTTTCAGGTGCGTGGTGTGCTGTTATCAACAGTGTCTGCTGTTTTGTTGGCGGCATCCATATTCAGTTTGCCTTCGTTGTTCGCAACATGGTGTGCGTTGGCACTGGCGTTTCGATTGCACAGGCGCAATAGCTTGCTGGTGGCAGCCTTGATCACTGCGGCGACACTCCTGTATGCGAGCCAGATGCCACCGGTTGGTGTACTGAAAACGCATTTCACACTGGGTATAGGACCGCAAGCACCGGGCGATGTAACCGTCTGGACGCTTTTTTATTACATCGGTTTGTTTGTCTTGCAGTACGTTGGTGCGCCGGCAGCAGAATATTCCATGTGGATCGATACGCTGTTTGGCGCGGTCTGTGTTGCAGGTTTATTGTGTTTCTTGTGGAAAAAAATCCTGGTGGATGAACAGCCTGCCAGTTTACTGGTATGGCTGGTTCTGGGTTATACCGCGTATTTGCTGTCGTTGGCGTTGTGTACCGCCATAGGGCGAGTGGGTTCTGATGCAATGATCGCACCGCGCTATCGTTCATATGTGATGCCGCTCCTGATGTTTGCAGGTATTGCCGCAGTGTATGTACTGCAGAACTGCAAGACATGGTGGCGCACCGCAGGTTCAGCGTGCCTGATAGTAATAGCATTCGCGGTGGTGTTGCCGGCGCACAACCGTTTGCTGCAGCAGTTCAGCAAGGAATACGATGATTACGTCACACCGTTTGTGGCGATGTCCCTGGGTATTACGCACAGCGATGTGGTGCATCAGGCGCGGTGGGGTGTGTGGTGGGCTGCAGACAACAAGCAGATGCTTGAATACCGGGATTTCTTGCGTGATCACCGCAAAGCGATTTACGCCGAGCCGTATTTCCGTCAGGTGGGACAATCATTGTCACTGCCGGTCGCCGCACCCGATGACACCAGATTGCCCTCTGTCATTGAACGTTTGCCGGGTGGTGGTTACCAATGGAAATCGACAACAGAAACCTGCGATGCCGACGGACGAATCGCACTGGTGAACGAACAGGGTCTGGTTGTCGGTGCAGGGTTGGTCAGTCGCGCCATGCCCGACAAGGACTGGCGTGTGAACTATGAGGTTTTCCTGCCGCTGTGCCAGAAAAATTATCCCGCAGCGTGGATTGCCTATTTACCTGTCGGGACACGTGCAGGCGAGAAGGTGACTGCGGTTGCATTTGACGGAGGCAAGCCGGTTGTATTGGCACGTGCAGTGATGCCATGAAAAACAGACAGCCATAAAAAAACCTGTACAATCAAACCAGCAGATACAGGATTTCGGGGGGAATCGGGTATGTGTCAGTTGTTTGGCATGAGCAGCAGGCAACCTGCTTCCGTGCAGTTTTCACTGGAAGGTTTTGTGCGTCGCGGCGGCGACACTGACCATCACGCCGATGGCTGGGGTATCGCCTTCTTTGAAGATCGCGGCTGCAAGGTTTTCATGGATGAGTTGCCCTCGGTGGTTTCGCCGGTCGCTGAAAAAATCTGTCGCGATCCTATCAAGTCCCGCCATGTCATTGCCCATGTCAGGAAGGCCACGCACGGCCCGGTTGCACTCGCCAATTGCCATCCGTTTACCCGGGAGCTCTGGGGTCGCCAGTGGGCGTTTGCCCACAATGGCAAACTCGATGCGTTCCACCCTGCACTGCAAGGAAACTATACGCCGCTGGGTGAAACCGACAGCGAGCTGGCGTTTTGCCTGATCCTGCAAAACCTCCGCGAACATTTCGGGTGTGTGGCGCCATCACTCGCGGCCTTGCATGAAAAGCTGCAATCGCTGTCTGCGAAAATTACCGAATCCGGTCCGTTCAATTATTTGTTATCCGAAGGTGAACACCTGTTTGCCTATTGCACAACGGCGTTGAGTTCAGTGCAGCGGCAGGCGCCGTTTGGCCGTGTGCAGCTGGTGGATTGTGAGGCGGAAATCGATTTGTCGCATCACAACCAGCTGGACGATTGCATGACACTGATCGCTACCCAGCCACTCACACACAACGAGAACTGGGAGCAATTTACGCCCGGTGAATTACGCTTGTTTGCTAGCGGGCAACAAGTGCCTCTCTGAAGAAGGTGCCGCTTTGAGCAATGGCGTGTCAATTAAGTCTTGTCCATTTGCCATTGATCAATAATTCAATCGGCCGGTAGCCAATCTTGTAGCGCATTTTTGCGCAGTCTTTTATCCAGTAACCGAGATACAGGTAATCCATGCCTTCCAGTTGTGCGCGGGCAATCTGGTTGAGGATGGCGTACACGCCGAGACTGCGCTTGTGTTCGTCGGGATCAAAAAACGTGTAGACCGCAGAATAGCCGTTGGTGAAGCGGTCACAGACGGATACGGCGATCAATGTTTCCCCGCGATAAAACGCCAGGTAAAACGCATCCGGCCACGGTGTGCAGAGAAACTGGCGATATTGCGCGTGGTTGGCGGGGTACATGTCGCCGTCTTCGTGCCGTGTGTTGATGTATTTTTCATACAAGGTGTAGCACGTGTCGTTGTCGATGGTATCGATCTGGCGAATGCGCAGGTCTTCGTTGCGTTTCAGGCAGCGCAACTGGTTACGGTTCGGTTTGAAATCCTGTACAGGCAATCGTGCCGGCGTACACGCATGGCAGCTTGCGCATTGCGGGCGATAGACATGCGAACCGCTACGGCGGAAGCCTATTTCCGCCAGTCGCGTGAAAAGAGGCGGGTTCATCTCGATGTCGGGATCGACGAATGCTGTCGTCGCTTCCTGCCCGT
The DNA here is from genome assembly GCA_035430165.1 of Pseudomonadales bacterium. Lineage (GTDB taxonomy): Bacteria > Pseudomonadota > Gammaproteobacteria > Pseudomonadales > UBA7239 > UBA7239. The sequence continues at coordinate 43,399 of DAOMGE010000014.1, forward strand.
CCAGATAACTGCACGGGTGCGGCTGCGTGACATACAGCATTAACCGGTTATTGCTCACGAAGCACACACTCCAGTGTTTTTTCTAGCGCATCAGCAGACAGTTTATCAGCGGGGTGACAATATTCCTGCAATGCGCTCTGGAATATATCGCGCGATATGTTTTTTGCGCCGAGGGATAACAGGTGCGGATTTTCTACCTGGCAATCCAGCAAATGAAACCCAAGTTGCACGAGTGTGCGACACAGAAAGCATAGTGCAATCTTGGAGGCGTCGGTGGCATGACTGAACATCGATTCGCCAAAAAATATCTTGCCGATGGCCAGCCCGTACATGCCGCCGACCAGTTCGCCGTCGCGCCACACCTCCAGCGAATGTGCCCAGCCCAATTCATGCATCTTGCAGTAAGCATCAAACATATCCTGTGTGATCCATGTGCCGCGTTCGGCGCGCGTGCCCGCCGTCGCACAGGCCAGCATCACAGCGGAAAATGCGCGATTGCTGGTGACAGTGAACACATTGCGGCGCACGCGTTTTTGTAAACTTCGCGAACAGTGGAATTGATCGGGATAGATCACGCAACGCGGTGCCGGGCTCCACCACAGGACAGGTTCGCCGGCGCTGTACCACGGAAAAATGCCGTGCTGGTAGGCGTCGAGCAAGCGTGTCGGTGACAAATCAGCGCCGGCGGCGAGCAGGCCATTCGGTTCAATGAAAGCTTGCGCCACGGGCGGAAAATTATCGCCAGCATTCAGCCAGGCCAGGCGTTTATTCGAATTCAAGCGCGGTATCCATTCTGCGGTGTAATACGCCGATGATGGCAATGCCGCCAGCAATCACCGTGAAATAAATAATATGACTGCCCTCGTGTGCACTGCGTAGTCCCGGCAGTATTTCGTCACGTGCTTTACCAAGCTGCGGTTTTGCTGCTAATTCATTGAAGCGAGCGTAGAGTTGTTTGAGATAGCGGTCGCGCTGCTGCTTTCCCCATTGTTGTTGAGTGTGGGTAGCAATATGTTTGAGCTGGCCGCGTGCAGCCGGTGTCAGGTGAAATGTATTGCGCCTGGCTGACATGCTGTCAGGTTTCAGCGTCAATTTCTTTTATCAGTGTTTGCAGGTCATGATTGGAAAATTCACCGCGAGCGGCTTGTGCATAGCCATCGCCCAGCTGGGTGCGCAGGGCTTCCAGTTTCTGCTCGCGCTCTTCCAGCAGGCGCAGGCCTGCACGCACCACTTCACTGGCCGAAGCGTATTGTCCTGAGTCCAGTTTTTCACTGATGAAATGATCGAAGTGCTCGCCCAAAGCAATGCTGGTATTGCGCGCCATGATGCTGCTCCGCTGGTTGGTGCTTGACGGGATAAGTTACCAAAAAATGGTAATCCTGGCAGGCTGGCTTGGCAAGCATGAAAGGTTTTGGATCGTAAGGGCGGGTTCCAGACACGCCCGTAATTCACGCGCCTGTTATTTTTTCAGCGCATCCAGATATTTCTCGGCATCCAGTGCCGCCATGCAGCCTGAACCGGCGGATGTGATGGCCTGGCGATAAATATGATCCGCAACATCGCCTGCGGCGTACACGCCTTCGATGCTGGTTTGTGTGGCGTTGCCACGGGTGCCGCTGTTGATTTTCAGGTAGCCGTCGTGCATCTCCAGTTGGCCGGCGAAAATATCGGTGTTCGGTTTGTGGCCGATGGCGATAAACACGCCGCTCACATCCACGTTCTGTGTGCTGCCATCTTTCGTGCTTTTCACGCGTAAACCCGTTACGCCACTGTCATCGCCCAGCACTTCGTCCAGTGTGTGGTTCCACAAAATCGTGACGTTGCCGTTCTTCGCTTTTTCGAACAAGTGGTCTTGCAGGATTTTTTCGGATTTCAGCGAATCGCGACGATGAATCAACGTCACATGACCAGCGATATTCGACAGGTACAGTGCTTCTTCCACAGCCGTGTTGCCGCCGCCGATGACAGCGACGTTCTGGCCGCGATAGAAAAAACCGTCGCAGGTGGCGCACGCAGAAACGCCTTTGCCCATGAACGCGTCTTCCGAGGGCAAGCCGAGATATTGCGCGGATGCACCGGTGGCAATAATCAATGCGTCACAGGTGTAGGTGCTGTTGCCTTTCAGCGTGAACGGACGATTTTGCAAATCGCATTCGTGAATGTGGTCAAAAATAATTTCCGTAGCGAAACGCTCGGCATGTTGTTGCATGCGCACCATCAGATCCGGGCCTTGCAGGCCATGGACGTCACCGGGCCAGTTGTCGACTTCGGTGGTTGTGGTGAGCTGGCCGCCTTGCTGCATACCGGTGATGACGACAGGCTTGAGGTTGGCGCGGGCGGCATAGATGGCTGCCGTGTAACCGGCAGGGCCGGAGCCGAGGATAATCAGGCGGTGATGCTGGGCGTCGCTCATGGTGTGTCTCGCTCGATCGGGAATGGGGTATTCGTGAAGGCGGCCATGATAGGAGAGCGGGGCAGGGCAGGCAATCGCCAGGCGACATGGAAAACGCCCTGCAACTTTAGATCGGTTATGTGGTCTACACTGGAGCAACGCACATCCAGCCCCGGAGGGCACGCACATGATTTCACTGAAACAACACAAACACTGGTTACAGGCCGCAAGCGTTTCACTCGGTCTGTTGGCGGCGTGTTCCCTCTATGCCGCTGAAGACGCGAAAACCCCTGCGGATGCCAAGGGCGGCAACATGGAATCCATGGAAGGCATGGGCCAGATGAGCGAGATGGGAAATGATGGCAAGGGGCTGGAGGCCAATAAACCCATGTGCAAGGAACACATGAAAGGCATGATGCATGATGAGCATGAAAGTATTGCTGATGAACTCAAGCTCGATGACAAACAGCAAAATCTTTTCAAGGCGGCGATGAAGCAGATGCGTGAAGGCATGCACGGCGGCATGGAACTGCACAAGAAACTGAAAGCTGAAGTCGAATCCGACAAGTATGATGAAAAAAATGTGCGCGAGATTTTGCGTAAACACAACGCAGAGATGGAAGAACAGATGGTCGCATCCACCAGGGCTATGCACGAGTTTTACCAGAGTCTTGGCCCCTGGCAGAAAGAAAAATTCAAGGCGATCAAGGATGATATGCACGGCAAGATGAAAGAGCGCATGATGGATCGCATGAGAGAGCATAAGGGCGATGACCACGAACACAGCCACAAGCAGCCATTGTCGACAACCTGATACCGGTAATCCGCAGACAGGAAAGCCCCGCCCGGCGGGGCTTTTTTATTTGCGCAGTTTCCCGGTGCAGTGCATCATGCCGACAGATTTTTCAGGAGGTTTGCATGAGCCATACATCACTTGAACAGTTGCCTGTGCTGCTGGATCGCCAGCGCCGCGCTTTCGAACGCGAATGCGTGGTCAGTGAGCAAACGCGCATTGATCGCATTGATCGTGTTATCAGCTTGCTGGTCGATAACCAGCAGATATTGTGTGAAGCCACATCGGCCGATTTCGGTCATCGCTCGTTGCACCAGGCACGCATGGCCGATATTTTCGGTTCGCTCGGTTCGTTGAAATATGCGAAGAAAAATATCCGCCGCTGGATGCAGCCGGAAAAGCGCAAGGTAGACCCGCCTTTAAATTTGCTCGGTGCCAGGGCGCGTATCCATTACCAGCCGAAAGGTGTGGTCGGCGCAATCGCAACATGGAATTTTCCGGTGTGGGTTCCGCTCAGCCCGCTCGGCGCCATTTTTGCTGCCGGTAATCGCTGCATGATGAAATTGTCTGAATTCACGCCGCACACATCCGGCCTGTTGCAAAATCTGGTGACACAATATTTTGATCCGGAAGAATTGGTGGCGGTGACGGGAGAGCAGGATATTGGTGCGGCGTTTGCTGCGTTGCCGTTTGACCATCTGTTGTTTACCGGTGCCACCAGCGTCGGCAAACATATCCTGCATGCAGCGGCGGATAATCTCACGCCCGTGACGCTCGAGCTCGGCGGTAAATCGCCGGTGGTGATCGGTCGCAACGCGGACCTGAAAAAAGCGGCAAAAGCGATTGCGATTGGCAAGTCGCTCAATATGGGGCAGGTGTGTTTGTCGCCGGATTACATTCTGGTGCACAGCCAGTCATTGAACGAACTGATTGCCGAGCTTGAGCGTGCGTTTGCAGAACTCTTTCCAACTATTCGCGATAACCCGGATTACACCTCGGTGATCAATGCGCGCCACTATGCGCGTTTGCAGGGCTATCTCGACGATGCGCGTGCACAAGAGGGTGAAATCTGGACGATAAATCCTGCCAAGGAAAGTTTTGCCATGCAGAAAGCAGGTGTCTACAAGATACCGCCGACGCTGGTGATCAATCCACCGGACTCGATGAAAATCATGCAGGAAGAAATTTTCGGTCCCTTGTTGCCGATAAAATCCTACGGGCATATCGATGATGCGATCGATTACATCAATGCGCATCCGCGACCGTTAGCACTGTATCTTTTTTCGCAAGACCGGCGCGAACAGGAGCGCGTATTGTCCCGCACCATTTCCGGTGGTGTGACGATCAACGATGTGATCCAGCATATCAGCGTTGAGGATTTGCCTTTTGGTGGCATCGGCGCCAGTGGCATGGGAAATTATCATGGCATCGAAGGCTTCAGGACATTCAGTCATGCGCGTTCGGTCTATACGCAAGCCCGTATCAACATGATGCAACTGGTGGGCATGCTGCCGCCGTACAGCGACAAGGTACACAAGATTCTTGACAGTATGATCAGGAAATAATGTCACCGGACTGATGTGTCGTTGACGGGCGAATCAGTGACAGGGCTTCGTGGATAATGTCGGCAGTTGCCTGTGGCTTGTGACTGTTTTCACTGATAAATCGACGAAACTGTTTCGCGCCCGGTACTTCATGCCAGAGACCGAGCAGGTGTCGTGTCAGCACACCCAATGACACGCCTTGCGCATGCTGATGTTTGCAATAGGCGGCGTAGGCGCGTGTTACGGCCATCCTGTCGGCTTTCTCGTGATGATCTGCAAAGAGTGCACCGTCTGCATCCGCCAGAAAAAATGTGTTGTGCCAGGCTTCGCGGCCGATCATCACGCCGTCGACATGTTGCAAATGTTCCTGCGCTTCGCAGAGAGATTTGATGCCGCCGTTGATGACAATGGTCAGTTGTGGTCGCAGTGACTTCAGGCGATAAACCCAGTCGTATTTCAGCGGGGGAATTTCCCGGTTTTCTTTCGGGCTCAGGCCCTGCAGCCAGGCGTTACGTGCATGCACGATCACTGTCTGGCACGGGCTGTCGGTCGTGATGTCGATAAATCGCAGGAATTCATCGAAATCATCCTGCTGGTCGATACCGGTACGGCATTTCAGCGTAACCGGCACAGGATTGCCCTCTGACATGGCACGCAGGCAATCGCGTACCAGCGCCGGCGTCGCCATCAGGCAGGCGCCAAATGCGCCGCTCTGCACGCGATCACTCGGGCAGCCACAATTCAGGTTCAGTTCATCGTAGCCATATGCCTGCGCAATCACCGCGCTGTCTCGCAATTGTGCCGGATCAGAGCCGCCCAGTTGCAAGGCGACAGGATGTTCTTCATGGTTAAAGGCAAGCAAACGCTCACGTTTGCCGTGCAGGATAGCGCCAGTAGTAACCATGTCCGTATAGAGCAGGGTGTGTTTCGTCAGAAGGCGCGCCAGATAGCGAAAATGCGTATCGGTGACATCGATCATCGGTGCCACAGAAAAGCGATAACTGCCCGATATTTTTTTTGTTATTGCCGAACGCGTTTCTGTCATGGCTTCCACTGTTTTTTTTCGGGTAATGCCTTGTATGGATTGTAGTGGCAGTTTCACTTTTGATTCAACTCAAAGCAAACCGCTTTCAAGGTAAAAGTAAATTGTGTATACAGGAAACATGGCAGTGCGTAGTATCAGGTCGCAATACGTAGTATCAGGTTGCGATAAGTAGTATCAGGTCGTTGAAAATTTTCGCTGTCATGATGCTTGTGGCCTGTCTGAATCCCCGGGGGAGCTTATGCGTTTCACGCTTTACGGTATCAAGTCCTGTGACACCATGAAAAAAGCCCGCGCCTGGCTGGATGGGCAGGGTGTGGCTTACGATTTCCATGATTACAAAACCTCGGGTGTTGATCGCAACCTGCTTGGGCAATGGTGCAACGAGCACGGGTGGGAGGCTATCCTGAATCGCCATGGCACGACGTTTCGTAAACTGGACGACGCAAGAAAGCGTAATCTGGATCAGTCTGCGGCAATGGCGCTGATGCTGGCGCAGCCGTCCATGATCAAGCGTCCGGTGCTGGATCTGGGTAGCCGCACCGTGGTGGGTTTTAATGCGGAAGCCTACAGGGCAGCTTTCGAAAAGTAAGTACAGGAGCGCATGACCATGCCAGATATTTACGGTTCCGATGCCTTTTCCCCGGCGGAAATTGCATTGAAAGTTGAAACGGTCGGTGTGAAAAAAGCACGCCTGCCGCTGTTGTCCATGATCATGCTTGGGATGCTGGCCGGCGCATTTATCAGTCTCGGGGCGATGTATTACGTGATGGTGGCTTCCGATCCCACACTCGGTTTTGCTGCGCAGCGTGTGCTGGGCGGTGCGGTTTTTTCGTTGGGTCTGTTGCTGGTGATTGTCGCGGGTGCGGAATTGTTTACGGGCAATAATTTGTTGGCGATGGCCTGGGCGGATGGCCAGATTTCCACGCTGGAATTGTTGCGTAACTGGGTTGTGATCTGTTGCTCCAATTTTCTCGGTGCGACTGCGATGGCATTGCTGGTGTTTTTCTCGGGTCACACAGCGATGAACCATAATCTGGTGGCGGAACAATACCTGCATATTGCTGCAGCGAAGTGCAGTTTGTCGATCACGGAAGCATTCTTGCGCGGCGTCTTGTGCAATGTGCTGGTATGCCTTGCTGTGTGGATGGCGATGGCGGGGCGCACAGTGATCGACAAGGCGATTGCCGTGTTATTTCCGGTGTCGGCATTTGTGGCCGCAGGGTTTGAACACAGCATTGCCAATTTCTATTACATCCCGATGGGATGGTTGCTAAAAAATGCAGGCCAGTTGCCGGGGTATGAAGTCATCAGCGTGACCGGCTTTTTTCACAATATCGTACCGGTAATTCTCGGTAACCTGTTGGGAGGCAGTGTGCTGGTCGGGCTGGTTTACCACGTGATTTACCGCCGCGGGCATCCGTAAAATCATTCAGTCAGGCAAGCTGGCGGCGTAACAGGCCAAACCAGCCCACGCCGACGAAGGCGACACCGACAGCGGCCAGCAATGCCTGCCAGGGCAGTGTTGCAAAACGGAACACCGTTTCTGCCAGTGGCATATACAACGTCAGCAGCAGCAAGGCGAGTGTGGCGATGGCCACCACAGCCACCATGCGATTGGGGGTGCGCAGTGAGTGCAGCAATGACTGGCGTGAGCGATGGAAAAAAATCAGGAAAATATTCGCCATCACCAGTGTGGCAAACGCAAACGCGCGTGATGCATTTTCACCCATGTGTTGCAAATTCCACGCATAAGACAACATGACAGCCAGCAATACGCCGGTGCCTTGCAGCAACGCGCGCCAGAGCGTGCTGCCGCCGAACAATTGTGCACTGGTATTGCGTGGTGGGCGTTGCATCAGGTTGGCCTCGGCGGCTTCGTTTTCAAAGGCCAGTGAGCAGGCTGGATCCACCACCAGTTCCAGAAAAGCGATGTGCATCGGGAACAGCAGTTGTGGCATGCCGAATAAAACCGGGATCAGTGCCATGCCGGCAATCGGCACGTGCACAGAGAGCAGGTAAGACATCGATTTCTGCAGGTTGTCAAAAATGCGTCGGCCGAGTTTTATTGCTTTAACAATTGATGCGAAATTATCATCCAGCAACACCAGCGACGCTGCTTCACGCGCGACATCCGTGCCGCGTTTGCCCATGGCCACGCCAACATGCGCCGCTTTCAGCGCCGGTGCGTCATTCACGCCGTCACCGGTCATTGCCACAATGTCGCCGTTGGCTTTCAAGGCCTGCACGATACGTAATTTCTGTTGCGGTGTGATGCGCGCACAGATGTTGACGGATGTCATGCGCTGTTGCAGTTGCGCATCGTCGAGTGCGTCAATCTCGCTGCCTGCCAACAGTTCACCGGCATCCAGCCCGGCGTGCTGTGCAATGTTGTGTGCCGTGGCGGGATAGTCGCCCGTGATCATCACCACACGAATACCGGCGGTGTGACATTGCTCGACGGCAGCAGGAATTTCGGCGCGCAGTGGATCGTCCAGTCCGAGCAAGCCAACAAAAGTGAAATCAAAATCGTGTTGCTTGTCGGGCCAGGCGTTGCCAGCAAAGGTTGCTTGCGCCACGGCCAGGACACGCAAGCCCTGCGCGGCCATATTGTCGACGGCAGCGACGAGTGTTGCTGCCTCGGCGCCGGATAAATGGCACAGGTCAATGATGGCTTCCGGCGAACCTTTTGCTGCAACGATATGTGCATCGAGATCTACAGCGCGCCACACATGTGACATCGCGCTTTGCCCTGCACTCAACCCGTATTCATGTGCCAGTGTCCAGTCATGATGCAGGTGACCGGTGTCAGCGAGAAAGTGTTGGCCGAGTCGGTGGAAAGCTTGCTCCATCGGATCGAACGCATCGGCTTCACTGGCAAGGATCGAAAATTCCACCAGGGCGTGAAAATCTGGTGGCATCGTCAGTTGCGCATTGTTGTAATCGACATTGAAGCGCTTTCCGTTCGCGTACAGCTGTGTCACGGTCATGCGATTTTCCGTCAGCGTGCCGGTTTTGTCCGTGCACAGCACCGAGATGGCGCCGAGTGTTTCGATGGCCGCAATACGCCGTGTCAATACATGCTGTTTTGACAGGCGCCACGCACCCAGTGCAGGAAAAATCGTCAACACCATCGGGTATTCTTCCGGCAACATTGCCATTGCCAGGGCGATACCGGCTAACAGTGCTTCTATCCAGTTATGGCGCAACAAACCGTAAGCGAGTACCAGGAACACGCTCATACCAGCAGCGCCGAGCGCCAGTTTCCCCACCAGTTTTACGGTCTGTTGCTGCAGTGGTGAACGCTCGGTCACGACTGCACCGAGTGCGGTGCCGATGCGCCCCATCTCGCTGCGTGGGCCAGTCGCTGTAACCTGCGCAATACCCTGGCCGCGCACAATCAATGTGCCGGCAAACAAAAACGGTGTGTTGTCACCACCCGGTGCGGCGGTTTCCGTCACATCCAGCGATGCGATTTTTTGCACGGCCACGGCTTCGCCCGTCAACAGCGATTCATCCACTTGCATGTCATTTGCAGAAAACAGGATCGCATCCGCGGGAACGCGATCACCTTCCGCGAGCAGCAATACATCGCCTGCTACCACGTCGCTTCCGGCGATGCGTTGTTGCCGGCCATCGCGCAACACCAGGGCGCGTGGGCTACTCAGGTCGCGGAGTGCCTCAATAGCTTTTTCTGTTCTGCCTTCCTGTATCAGGGTGATGGCAATACTTGCCAGTACACAGCCAAACAGCGCAATGCCTTCTTGTATATCACCCAGTGTCAGATAGAGCAGGCCGGCGATCAGCAATAACACAAACATCGGTTCGCGCAGCGTATCCAGCAGGATCACCCACATCGTGCGCCGCTCGCCGCCAGGCAGCGTATTGGGGCCATCATCGCGCAGGCGAAGGGCCGCGTGGGTGCTGCTCAAACCTTCCGGATTCAGTGCTGTCACCTGTTTTTCCTGTGGTTTACGAGGCTTCTGGCAGTATAACCAATGCGGGCTTGTCTGCCGGGTGGTTATTTTTCACTGTTTTTTTAGTGGATTTTGCAATATTCCCCGCAGGATTTTGCGTTTTATACGGTATTTATAGTGTTTTTTCGCGGGTTAGAGGGTAATTTCAAATTTTAAGGCAGATTATCAGCACCGTTCTTGATTAGACGGGGGGTCTGATGATGAAAGCTTTATTACCTGCAATATTTTTTGGAACACTGGGATTGTCCGCAGGCACGGTTGCCGGCGTCGTCGTCACAGCAGTGCTTCTGTTGTTGTTGAACGACAAATTCAACGTCGCCGACGAATCCGACTGGGACTGATAGTCCTGCACGCATAACAATCCATTGCTGAAACGTCCGGGGCTCGCCAGCCGTTCCCCGGGGTTTCCTGCGTCTGCAATACGCACACAATTTTTTTCACGGCGCGGTATGCTGTTGCCATGAAACAACATCACAAACACAAGAAAGGCTGGATACGTCGTGTGCGACATCGCTCGGGTGGGCCGTTGCATGCGGTTGCGCACCACAAGCGCGGTGTGGCGCTGCAATTTTCCCGTTTTCGCAACGCCGGTATCGGCAGTCTGACGGCATTTCTGGCGGTGCTGGGGCCTGGTTTGCTGGCAGGGTTGTCGGATGACGATCCGGCAGGCATCACCACCTATTCCGTGCTCGGCACAGATCACGGTTATCGCCTGCTGTGGATCATTCCTGCTTCTACTGTGTTGCTGGTGCAATTCCATCTGATGGCCGTGCGCATCGGCGCGGCGAGTGGCAAGGGATTTGTCGGCATTATTCGTGAACGCTGGGGGCATGTTGCCGGTTACATGGCGGTGACCGGATTGTTGTTTGCCAATTTCGGCACGATTTGCGCGGAGTACGCTGGCATTTCTGCAGCCGGTTCACTGGTCAATGTGCCTTCATGGCTCAGTGCACCGTTGTCCGGCCTGTTGATTTCCGCTGTGGTCCTGCTCGGTTCCTTCCATCGTATTGAGCGTGTGTTGCTGGTTATTTCATCCACGCTTGCACTCTATATTGTTGACGGTTTTCTCGCGGCGCCGGATTGGTCTGCCGTGTGGCATTACTCTGTCGTGCCACACATGCCGGTGAACGCACTTGGCTGGGTGGCGATTGCTGCCACGCTCGGCACAACGCTGGCGCCATGGGGATTGGCCTTTATCCAGTCTTATGCAGTCGATAAAAAAATCACGGTGGCCGACCTGAAGTGGGAGCGCGTGGATGTTGTTATGGGTTCCTTGCTCACCGGCATCATCGGCATTGCCATTGCTGTGGCATGTGCCGCCACGTTGAACCGTGCCGGTATCCACATTGCCGATGCGCGTGATGCGGCAGCAGCGCTGAAACCTCTGGCAGGCTCGTTTGCCACAACCTTGTTCGGTGCGGGATTACTCGGTGCATCATTGCTTGCGGCGGCAATAGTGCCGTTGGCAACGTCATATTCCATTGCAGAAGGCATCGGTGCACCGGCGTCACTCGATCTCGATTCGCATCACTTCCAGTATTTTTATGCAGCGTTTGTCGGTTTGACGGTGGCGGCGGTGAGTGTGGTGTCGCTGCCCGGATTGCCGTTGATCCCACTGATCTACACCAGCCAGGTAGTGAATGCCGTGATGTTGCCGCTGCATGTCATTGCGCTGCAATTGCTGGCGCGCGATTCCTCCATCATGGGTACTGCCATTTCAGGAACCGGAAATGTTATTGCCGGGTGGATCAGCATTGCACTGATTATTGCGTGTATCAGTGCGTTGGCATGGAGTTGGGCGGCGGGGTTGGCGTAGGGGTATTAAAAAATAATCCTCCCGCTGCCCTTGACTAATTTTCTCTCAGGCTTCGGCATCCACTTCGCCTGCGTTTTATTCAGTTTCTGATATTTTTCCATAAATCCCACATCCATTTTTTTGTCATTGTGCAAAACAGCGAGATCTTTTTTCATCTGGATAAATAATTCTGCAGTCATGCTGGCATCGGCCAGTGCGCGGTGGTGGCGGCCGTCGGTGTGAATGTTGTGCATTGCAGCGAGTGTGCCCAGTTTATGGTTTTCTGCCCACGGATACAGACGGCGGGCGATGAGCAGGGTGCAGAGAAATGCAGGTTGTTTATAAATGCGGATTCGATTCAGCTCGTATTCCCAGAATTTTTTGTCGAAGCTGGCGTTGTGTGCCACCAGCGTGGCATCGCCGACGAAGCGTGCTGCTTCAGCCATCACGTCACGAGGATGCGGCGCACTGCGCACCATGGCAGTGGTGATGCCGGTGAGCTGGCTGATAAAGGGCGGCACCGCGATGCCGGGATTCATCAGGCTCTGCCAGCTGTCGCGCACTACGCCGTTCTCCACGATCACGGCGGCAATCTCCAGCGCCCGGTCACCTTGCAGGGGCGACAGGCCGGAGGTCTCGAAATCGATAACGGCGTAGCGGGTCATGCCGGCAGGGTAACAAGTTCATCTGACATCAGCCACAATTGCGCTTTCCCCGCCAGCCACTACACTAGCGCCCCTTTCGGCGCGCCGTTGCGCCGTGCCTTACGTCAGGTTTACCCGTGATCGCCACCAGCAACCTCACCATCCAGTTCGGGGCCAAGCCCCTGTTTGAAAACGTTTCCGTTAAATTCGGCAACGGCAACCGCTATGGCCTCATCGGCGCCAACGGTTGTGGCAAATCCACGTTTATGAAAATTCTCGGTGGCGATCTCGAACCTACCGGCGGCAATGTCATGCGCCCCGTCGACGTGCGTCTCGGCAAATTGCGGCAGGATCAATTCGCTTATGAAGATTTCACCGTGCTCGACACGGTGATCATGGGCCACGAAGAATTGTGGAAAGTGAAAGCCGATCGCGATCGCATTTACAGTTTGCCGGAAATGAGTGAAGACGACGGCATGGCCGTTGCTGAACTCGAAGTGCAATTCGCGGAATTTGATGGTTACACCGCGGAAGCGCGCGCGGGTGAATTGTTACTTGGTCTTGGTATTCCACTGGAACAACACGCCGGCCCGATGAGTGCGGTGTCGCCCGGTTGGAAATTGCGTGTGTTGCTGGCGCAGGCGCTGTTTTCCGATCCTGATGTGTTGTTGCTTGACGAACCGACCAACCACCTGGACATCAACACCATCCGTTGGCTCGAAGGTATTCTGAAGGCGCGCAGCAGCACCATGGTCATCATTTCGCATGATCGCCACTTCCTGAACAGTGTGTGCACACACATGGCCGATCTCGATTACGGTGCGCTGAAACTGTTTCCCGGTAACTATGATGAATACATGATCGCCGCCACACAGGCGCGTGAATTATTGCAGAACGAAAACGCCAAGAAAAAAGTGCAGATCGCCGAGCTGCAAAGTTTTGTCAGCCGTTTTTCTGCCAACGCGTCGAAAGCGAAACAGGCGACTTCACGCGCGAAGCAGATCGAGAAAATCGAACTGGCCGAAATCAAACCGTCCAGCCGCCAGAATCCGTTTATCCGTTTTGACCAGAAACAGAAATTACACCGGCAAGCGGTTACCTTGCTGGATGTCAGCAAGGGATTTGATGGCATTACCCTGTTCAAGAAATTCAACATACAAGTGGATGCCGGCGAGCGCATCGCCATCATCGGGCCGAACGGTGCGGGTAAAACAACGTTGCTGCGCTGCCTGATGAACGAATTGCCGGTAGACAGCGGTGAAATCAAATGGGCAGAAATGGCAGACATCGCCTATTTTGCACAGGATCACGCCAGCGATTTTGCAGAGGATATGACCCTGTATGACTGGATGAAGCAGTGGACGAAAGGCGACGAGCAACTGGTGCGCGGCACGCTTGGACGTTTGCTGTTTTCGCAGGATGACATCACCAAATCGGTGAAGGTGATTTCCGGTGGTGAACAGGGGCGTATGCTGTTCGGTCGCCTGATGTTGCAGCGTGGCAACGTGATGGTGCTGGACGAGCCGACCAATCACCTGGATATGGAATCGATAGAATCGCTTAACCTGGCGCTGGAAAATTATCCCGGTACGCTGATTTTTGTCAGCCACGACCGTGAATTTGTGTCGTCACTGGCACGCCGTATCCTTGAGATCACACCAGATGGCATTGTGGATTTCACTGGCACCTACGACGAATATCTGCGCAGTCAGTCGCTGGAATAATCTTCCCCCTGAACCGCGAGATCATGCATACTGGAAGGGCATGCTAAGAAGAGCGACAGGGTTGTCCGGATGTTATTCAACACGCCCCAGTATATTTTCCTGTTTCTGCCACTGGCCCTGCTGGGTTTCTGGTTGCTGGCGTGCTGGGCTTCACAGCAGGCAGCGTCGTTGTGGCTGGCCTTGTGTTCGCTGTTTTTCTATGGCTATTGGGACATCCACTTTGTTCCGTTATTGCTTGGTTCTATCGCGTTCAATTACAGCATGGGTGTGGCCATTGCGTGGGCGCGAGAACGTGGGCGCTCTGCACCGGTGTTGGCTGTGGCCGTGGCGGCGAACCTGCTGTTGCTGGGAATTTTCAAATACACCGATTTTTTCCTGACGGTTTTTAACCAGCTCAGTGGTAGCCGGTTTCCGCTGCTGCATATGGTGTTGCCGCTCGGAATTTCTTTTTTTACGTTTACGCAAATTGCGTTTCTGGTGGATGTGCATCGCGGCATCGCGAAAGAATACAGTGCGATCCATTATCTGTTGTTCGTGACCTATTTTCCGCACCTGATTGCCGGCCCGATCCTGTATCACAAGGACATGATGCCGCAGTTTGCGCGCGCAGAAACCTTTGTGCCACAGCCGCGATGGGTGACGATGGGTTTGTTCCTGTTTGCGGTCGGTTTGTTCAAGAAGGTGATACTGGCCGATACCATTGCACCGTTTGCGGATGTCGTATTCGAGATGGCAAGGCAGGGCGGGCCTGTGCTTTATCTTGAGGCGTGGCAAGGTGCGCTGGCGTACACCTTGCAGCTGTATTTTGATTTTTCCGGCTATGTCGATATGGCGATCGGTGCATCGTTGATGTTTGGTATTGCCTTGCCGGTCAATTTCAATTCGCCGTATCAGGCCATTAACTTTACGGATTTCTGGCAGCGCTGGCATATCACCCTCAGTCGTTTTTTTCGGGAGTATGTCTATATTCCGTTGGGTGGCAATCGCAAGGGTGTTCATCGTAAACAGCTCAATATCCTGGTTGTGATGCTATTGAGTGGCTTGTGGCATGGCGCAGGCTGGACATTTATTGTCTGGGGTCTCATGCATGCATTTTTTGTCATAGCCAATAATTACTGGCGTGTATTCCGTGAGAAATGTCTGGGACATGATCTGGAAACATCGTCGCTGCCGGGCAGGATTTTTTCCATCGCGCTGACATTTTTCTGTCTGGTTTTTTGCTGGGTGGTATTCCGTGCAGACACACTGGATGCTGCCTGGGTCATCATGCGCGCGATGGTGTCGCCCGATATGTCTGTCTTTGCATCCAGCTTTGAAAAGTACCGGGTGGTGACGACCTGGCTGGCGGTGATGATGGCTATCAGTGGACTTTTTCCCAACGCCACGCAGATTGCACGCGGTACCAGCCGCATTGGCTGGCAGCCCAATGCTTTCTGGGGCATGGCGACGGTGGTCATGTTGACTGCGTCAGCGTTTCAGATGTTGTACGGTGAGAACATAATCCATGCTTTTCTCTACTTTAATTTCTGACGCGGTGCAGCCGCCACCACCGGTGCGCTGGCGCTATGTCGCCACGATATTGCTGGTGTGGTTCTTGTTGCTGTTGTCACCTGCGGTCATGAATATTGTGGTGGATCCATGTCAGGTTTTTCACAAATCCTGGTTCAAGCACGTTTTTTTCTACAAGGATAATGAGCGTTTTCAGGGTGCGGGTTTGATCAGAAACTATCTGGCGCCCGATCATCGTTTTGATGGTGTGATCGTAGGCAGTTCCATTTCCGCCAACATCACTTCGCAAGACATTCGTTCGACGCTGGGCTGGAACGGCCTGAATCTCAGTGTGCGTGCCAGTGGCCTGACCGAACGGTATTTTATTTTACAACATGCGCTGGCGACCGGCCGCGTCAGGCATGTGTTGCTGGAGCTGTATGCGGCTGATGTCGATGAAACGGCAGCGTTGCTTGATGAAAAGGCTTCGTTTCCTTTTTATTTGTATTCAGACAGGTTGCTGGATAAATTTCCCTACGTTTTCAATCTGTCGATCCTGCAAGCCTCGTTGATGTTATTGCAACAAAATGACTGGCTGCCAAGCTTGCCTGCAGGTCTGCAAAAATTCCTGGTGCTTGATCCGGCAATCTGGGGTGAAAAAGGTGTGGAGGCGTGGAGTGTCTGGATGCAGGATGCCGGGCACATGCAGGATTTCGAGCGTTTCAACAGGCCGGATAATTTACTGCGCAAGCGTCGTGAGATAGACGCTGTGCGCCAGCAATATCAAGGACAATTGCAATCGACGCATGACTATCCGTTTGCAATCCAGCAATTGTGCATTGTCGATCTGGTGCGCGCGCATCCTGATATTGCTTTCGACATCTGGTTTGCGCCAGTGAGTCTGGCGCGTTATGCCAGTGAACCGGATCCGCAGTTTATTGACAGGAATGTTGCCTTGCGGCGTTTTGTGGTGACGTCACTGGCCAGTGCATCGAATGTGCGTGTTTTCGGGTTTGATAACGAATTATCGATCACTGGCGACTTGCGCAATTATCTGGATTACTCGCATTTTTCGCCGCGTGTGCAAGACTGGGTATTGCGCGAAGTGGGGCAAGGCCATCATCGTTTGACGGTGGAAAATATTGACAGTTATGCGGAGCAATTTCGCAGGAACGTGATGGATTTTGACATTGCAGTGCCGGCATCAAACAGCGCACCAACAACTATCAACCAAACGCCGTGATTTCCACCCAGCCCTGGATCTTGTCGAGATAGACAAACGCGCTGTGCAGCTTGTTAACGTAGCGCGCATCGCCGTGTTGTGGCCGGTCGTATTCCTCAAGTCCTTCCAGTGCAAGGCTGCTGTCAATCGGCTCGCGCCAGCGCAGTGTGCGGCCGCAGTTATCCAGGCCCAGTTCGTGTTCGGTCCACGTCAGGCCATCGCGTTCCACCGGTGACGGCCCGCTGTGGTTTGCGGCTACAAACACCGCCGAGGTGCCGGCCATTTTCTTGTACAGTCGCTGCATGGTGTGTCCTCTCGACTAGCTGACATTGAAGCAGTCTGTACAATGGCTGCATTGCGCTGGGTCATATGTTATGGATCCTGAACCGTTGAACCGCGGCTACAAAGGCAGCGCAATCCGCGAATCGCAATCGATACCGTAGGGGCGCGATGCATCGCGCCCTGTTTTCTGTGCGCAATTTCACTGCTGGTCGGGCGTGATGAATCACGCCCCTACTGGTCACAGCTTGTTGCTGGGGAGTGTGAATGTTAGTCTCAACGCATAAACAAAAAGGATAAGGACACAGTCCATGCGCCAACACATTGCTCGTTCATCAAACCTCGTTGTTTTCCGTCGAATACTTGCCTGTTGTTTGCTGTTAACCAGCGTGGCATTGCCGTTGCAGGCGTGGGCAGCGGATACCGATGGCGACGGCTACGACGACAGCGTGGATGCTTTCCCCAATGATGCGGCTGCGGCGGTGGATACCGATCACGATGGCATGCCCGATGTCTTTCTGGGCACTGTTCACGGTGACAGTTTCGAGAGTGGCAATTTCTCGGGCAGC
>DAOMGE010000015.1:0-60330 GCA_035430165.1 Pseudomonadales bacterium
ATGCGGGGAAGGGCTTTTTAAATTTCTTAATCCCCTCAAGCTCAATTGCACATGCATATTCAGCATCATGGAAGTAAATTCGGTAGTCTTCCTCGCTAATCCCTGCTCTATCAGAGACTAAAGACCAAAGCTCATCTGGATATTTTTTGTGCAATGCTTTGATCTTGGCATACCCAACTATTTTTCCAGATGGAACAGTGGAATATATAAGTATGTAATTCACGTCAGCTCTAGGCAGCCGCTTTCTTAGCTCGAATGTCTTTTCGCCACTAAATATTCGATCAGAATATATTGGCTTAATTGGATAAAATGCGATCATTGATACCTGCTTCGCCAGTAATGATGGTGGCTTTATCAAATGAAATCTTAGTAATAGACTGAATTGGGCCTGACACAATTTTTGCAGACTTCAAAAATGAATAATTTACAGATTGACTAAAGTGCCCCATAAATCTAAATAGGATAACTCGAATTCCATCAGTAGCATGCAGCGCCATCTCGTTGATTTCTTCTTGATTAAAAACCGTTCTCTTGGATACCCATTGTGTTATTTTTTCTGGGTCGCTTTCAATATGAAACTGATCAACAACTCCATAAGTAGTAATTGCCTTTTCATCGCTGGTTCTATAGAAGAATAATAGATCACCTTTTTTGATGGATTTCGTTCTTGCTGAGCAGAGATATGCTTGCCTGATAGAGTTTCCCGCTGAGATTCTTGGTCCATCAAAGAAATCAGGCTGTTTCTTAAGCTCGGGAAAGAGAATCTCATGATAGATAGGGGTGATGGGAACTAGATAAGCAGAGCAGCAAGACAGTTTTGCATGCGGATAGTACTTTATTGCGAAATCCAAACAGCTTAATTCTTCCTGTCGGTATACTGGGAAAACATCTTTAACATATACGTTGTCTCGCCCTTTTGTATCTATTCCAAAATAGTAAAAACCAAAATCTAATAAAAGTTCTTCCAAAAACTTGTGTTGATCAGGTTCGACAGTTACGTATACATGACTTATGTTGTTATCGAACGCATATGTAAAGGCCTGCTTTAAGAGAAGCTCTCCAATTTTGTATCCAAGTTTTATCACTTTGAATGTGCATAGCTTCAAAGCCTTGCCAGCCAGTATTTTTTTATCATGGGTAACAATTTCATTTTCTTCTTGTTTGTATATGCAAATTGCGTCGATACCGGTAACGCCTTTAGATGTCCACGCTCGTCGCCCGCTTCTTTGGCAGCTTTCAAGCCATCTGTCAAAATCGCCATAGCCATCTCGCAAAGAATCAAAAATTGAATCACTGATGCTTAGGCTATGACAAGGCACATCCTCTATCGTTGGATAGAGCTGCAATTCCCTTGAATACATTTGATTTAAGGCAACTACAGCTCTGTCAACTGTTAGAACTCGCTCGGCTTGACCAATCGATTTTGCTTTTTTATGTAATCCTTCATCCTCGGATATAAGCCAGTTAACACAGTTCCTGTGCAAAGCAAGTAGAATTAAATTGTCTACTTTGTCATTTTCCTTTCTCGGCTCACCTAAAAGTTTTGCCTCTTCTCCATCAGAAAAAGTTGGAGGGGCTTCCAGTAAAGGGTAACGAGTAATTCTAGCAAGTGTTCTATTCCTTCTGGCTACGTCCGCGTCTCGCTTAATATCATCTATCGTTGCGGGGTGAAGCAGCAATTCATGTTTTGCGGAAACGATCCGGCACAACTCAGCTGTCTTGGGGTTAAGACCAATCAGAGAATCCTCAAGTGGTATAAAGATGTTTGTGTCGATCAATATTCTCATGGATAACTAAGCAACCCTGACTTTCCCTGTGGGAACCACGACATTTTGTATTACTGCTGTGCATTTACCGCGTAGTATACATGGCGACATTTACTCCACTTAGTCCACTCCTGCATCTTACCGAATACCGCGTATTACGAGTTTTATCACGAGGTGCGACTGCGTGATAAATGTGGCGACTCAAATGGGTGATATTTTCTGGTTAGCCAGAGTGTCCAAGCTTCTAGGCTAGGAACAAGAGATTATCTCGGTAACAGGCATAAAAAAAGCGGTTGGCTCGACGCTAACCGCTTGATTTTAGTGGAGATGGTGGGCCCTATTGGACTTGAACCAATGACCAATCGATTATGAGTCGACTGCTCTGACCAACTGAGCTAAGGGCCCTGTAAGACGCTATTTTAACTGTTACTACCTCGGATCCTGTAATTATGAGTCGACTGCTCTGACCAACTGAGCTATAGGCCCGTATGAAGTTGTGTTATTCGTCGAGAAAGCTGCGCAGGTGATCTGAACGGGTCGGGTGACGCAATTTACGCAGGGCTTTCGCTTCGATCTGGCGAATACGTTCGCGCGTCACATCGAATTGTTTGCCGACTTCTTCCAGTGTGTGATCGGTATTCATGTCGATACCGAAACGCATGCGCAATACTTTGGCTTCGCGTGCTGTGAGGCTTGCCAATACTTCGCGTGTCGCTTCGCGCAGACCCTCACCAGTTGCGGCTTCAACCGGGGAAAGTATCGTGTTGTCTTCGATGAAATCGCCCAAGTGTGAATCTTCATCATCGCCGACAGGGGTTTCCATCGAAATGGGTTCCTTGGCGATTTTCAGCACCTTGCGGACCTTGTCTTCCGGCATTTCCATGCGCTCGCCCAATTCTTCTGGCGTGGGTTCCCGTCCCATTTCTTGCAGCATTTGTCGTGAAATGCGGTTCAGCTTGTTGATGGTTTCGATCATGTGCACAGGAATGCGGATTGTGCGCGCCTGATCGGCAATCGAGCGAGTGATGGCCTGGCGAATCCACCAGGTTGCATACGTGGAGAATTTGTAACCACGGCGGTATTCAAACTTATCCACCGCTTTCATCAAGCCGATGTTGCCTTCCTGGATCAGGTCGAGGAATTGCAAGCCGCGGTTGGTATATTTTTTGGCAATCGAAATAACCAGTCGCAAGTTGGCTTCCACCATTTCTTTCTTGGCGCGGCGCATACGTGCTTCGCCCAGTGACAGGCGACGGTTGATTTCTTTCAGCGCAGACAAGGGCATGCCCATCTGCGCTTCGATTTTCAGCAGTTTTTTCTGGCTGCGGAGTACATCAGGTTTGATGGCTTCAAGGCGATCAACAATGTTCTGGTTTTTCTTCAGGCGCTGCTGTGCAGACAACCATTTTTCATTGGTTTCGTTGCCTGGAAACGATTCAATAAACTGTTTGCGATCCATGCCGCCACGACGAATACACAGCGCCATGATGGCGCGCTCTGCAGAGCGAATTTGCAGCAGTGTGTCGCGCGCATCTTTGAGCATCGGGTCAAACTGGCGTGGTGTCAGCTTGAGGAATTTGAACACTTCGGCCAGCGCTTCCAGTTCCTTGCTGGCCTGCTTGCTGTCACGGCCGTGTTTGGCGATGGCTTTCAGTGTCTTGTCAGCCTGTTTGCGCACTTCGCCAAAACGGATCTTGGCTTCTTCCGGATCCGGGCCAGTATCAATTTCTGCTTCGTCTTCTGTGGCTGCCTCTTCTTCCTCGTCATCGGCACCGGCTTTGGCGGGTTTTTTTGCATCGATTTCCGGGAGTGCTTCTTCTTCAGCAATTTCCGGGATGACAGCAGCAGGGAGTGTCTCCACCGGATCCAGATAGCCGCTGATGATGTCGCTGAGTTTCCGTTCTTCGGTGGCAACCAGTGCATATTCCGCAAGAATGGTTTCGACTGCGCCGGGTACATAGGAAAGGGCAGCCATCATTTCGCGAATACCTTCCTCGATGCGCTTGGCGATGACGATTTCACCTTCGCGGGTCAGGAGTTCGACAGTGCCCATTTCGCGCATATACATGCGCACAGGATCGGTGGTGCGGCCAACTTCGTTTTCCACTGCAGCCAGTGCAGCAGCAGCTTCGGCCGCTGCTTCTTCGTCAATGGCGGCTTCGCCGTCGGCCATCAGCAGGGCTTCGGCGTCAGGTGCAATTTCAAAGACACGGATACCCATGTCATTGATCATCTGGATAATGTCTTCTACCTGGTCCGGGTCAGAAATATCTTCCGGCAAGTGATCGTTGACTTCAGCATAGGTCAGGAAGCCTTGTTCCTTGCCGCGTGCGATCAGGTCTTTCAGCCGGGATTGTTGTTTGACACTCTCAGACATGGGGAGATTCCATCAGAAGGGGCGCACTAAAGGGCGCGGATTATACCGGATGGTGGGGGCATGCCGCCAGATTGCAATGCACTGGTGTCAGGCAGAACGGTGTTTTTCTTTTAACAATCTTGTCAGCTCGTGTTTTTCCAGCTCTGTCAGTGGTTCACGTCGCGATTTGGCGATCAGGAGCTCCAGCGGGTTTTCCCGTTCGATCTGCGCCAGCAACCTGGCCAGCACATCCTGCAGTTGTTGCGCCGCCAGCAATTCACTGCCGATCAGGCTTTCCCGATCCGCCAATTCATAGAGGCGGGCGCTGCCATCATCGCCGAATCGTCCTTGCCACAGGCCGAGCAGGCGGCTGCGGCTGGCTTGCGGATGCTCCTGGAGCAGGTTCACCAGATTGGTCAGCCAGCGTAAGGGATCAGTCATTTCCGCCTGCCGCAGGCGCGGCAGCGCCGGTGCCAGCGTGTTATGCAGGTGCGGATAATGCAGTAGTAGTTGCAGGGCGGACTCTGGCAGATTCAGTGCGATGCGCGGTCTTTTGTCAGGAATTTCTTTTTTGCTGATCGCACCAGCCGGTATGCCGCTGTGGGCAGTTATATCGGTGTGTGGGCCAGAAATATCCTGATTGGCACCATCAGGTTGCAACGTGTTTTCAATGCGGGCGGATGCCCTGACGGGGCGCGTGTCGAGGTTGGTGGCCATCTGTGACAGCGATTGGGGGTCAACCTGTGTCCGCAATGACAGGTCGATAAACATTTGCTGGCGGAACGGGCCTTCCGGCAGTCGTGCCAGCATGGGCAGTGCGCGACTCGTGAGACTGGCACGGCCCTCGGCCGAGTCCAGTTGCAGACCCACACCCGCTTGCTCGAACAGGTATTCCGACAGGGGTTGCGACTTGTCCAGCAGTGCATTGAAGCTGTCCAGACCGCGTTTGCGAATGTAACTGTCGGGGTCTTCCCCGTCGCTCAGGAACAGGAAGCGCACTTGCCGTTGTTCACGCAACGCCGACAGCGACACGTCCAGCGCGCGACTGGCCGCACGGCGGCCAGCGTCATCGCCGTCGAAGCAGAACACCACTTCGTTGGTGTAACGGAAGGCCTTGTCCAGATGCGGGGTGCCAGCGGCGGTGCCAAGCGTGGCTACAGCGCCAGTCATACCGTATTGCGCCAGTGCCACCACATCCATGTAGCCTTCCACCACCACCAGCCGTTGCAGGCTGCCCTTGGCACGATTGGCCTCGTACAGGCCGTAAAGCTCGCGTCCCTTGGAAAATACCGGCGTTTCTGGCGAGTTCAGGTATTTCGGCTTTTCGTCAGTCAGTACACGGCCACCGAAAGCGATGACCCGGCCGCGCAAGTCGCGGATCGGGAACATGATACGGTCACGGAAACGGTCATAGCGTTTGCCGGTTTCTTCCTTGTCGACCAGCATGCCGCTATCCAGCAGTTGTGCTTCCTGCCAGCCGGCCTGCAGCAGGTGTTGCATCAGGTTGTCCCAACCAGGCGGGGCGTAGCCTATGCCAAACTGTTCAATGATGGCTTCAGTGAGTCCGCGTTTCTGCAGGTAATCGCGGGCTTTTTGCGCATCCGGATGGTGCTGCAGCTGTTTACGAAAAAAATGGGCAGCCTGTTCGAGCAGGGCGCACAAATCCTGCTGTATACGCTGTGATTTCTGCTCGAGTTCCGAGACTTCCTCGCGCGGCACTTCCATGCCTTGCAATTGCGCCAGTGATTCGACGGCGGCGGGAAAATCCAGATTTTCATAAGCCATCATGAAGCCAATGGCATTGCCACTCGCTCCGCAACCAAAGCAATGATAAAACTGCTTTTCCGGGC
Source organism: Pseudomonadales bacterium (assembly GCA_035430165.1). Taxonomy (GTDB): domain Bacteria; phylum Pseudomonadota; class Gammaproteobacteria; order Pseudomonadales; family UBA7239; genus UBA7239. The sequence goes on from DAOMGE010000015.1 coordinate 5,973, forward strand.
TGACACTGAAGGATGGGGTCTTTTCTTCGTGAAAGGGGCAGCATGCCATGTAGTTACGGCCGCCCTTTTTGAGGCGTACACGGCGATCGATCACGTCGACGATATCGATGCGGTCAAGCAGGTCGTCGATAAAGGATTGCGGAATCAGGCCGGCCATGTGTCTCGTTTACCAGACAGTAAAGACGATTCAGGAAAGTGCGTTAATCAGGTGCGCATTGAAACACAAAAAACCATGCACGGTTCCCGTACATGGTTCCTGGTCAGGCAATGGAAGGTCAAAACAGTATCCGGAGAAGCAGGTGCCCGGATACAGGGTGATCAATACATGCGTTGCTGGCGGCGGTTTTCGCGCGACAGTTTTTTCAGATGGCGCTTTACAGCAGCCGCAGCTTTGCGTTTGCGCACAGAGGTGGGCTTCTCGTAAAACTCGCGACGGCGAACTTCAGCCAGGACACCGGCTTTTTCGCAAGAGCGCTTGAAGCGGCGCAGGGCGATATCAAATGGCTCGTTTTCTTTGATGCGTACTGAGGGCATGTGCTCTTCCAACAGTTGATAATAGTGCTGCCTGATGGCAGGGGCGTGAATTCTAGCTGCAGTATGGTGCCAATGCAATTGCCATGTGGCGGGCAAACAGGTTCGACAGCCATAGGTACCGGTGGTAGATTCGCCGCCTGCTTTTCTCTCGCCGCGCCGCACAGGTATCACTGTTCAGGAGTAAGCCATATGAACCGTAGCAAATTTCTTCCCGGAATCACCCTGTTGGTGACGGGTATTGTGCTGGCTATGGTTGGCTGTACCGGGGAGGGCAGTTGGTCATCCTTGCAGGATGGTGTCTTGGCTACCACAATTCGCAAGGATGACAGCAAGCAGTTTGTCTACCGCATCCCCCCGCGCCTGTTGCGAGGTGATGCTGCCAGTAATCCGGAGGAGAAACGAACCCGTGACAGTCATGCCAATGACGGTGGTTTCAATGGCAGGGCCATGAACCCTGAGGAGTCAGGGGTAGGCAGGCGCAAGGAGGACATGGAGCGTGTCCTCAAGGAACAGGCCATACGCAAACTGGCGGCGATAGGTTACTGTCGCCATAGTGACAAGTTCATCACGATCCGCATCAATACGGATCCGCTGGACACGTTTCTTCAGGGCGAATGCCAAGAAAGCGCGACCGATGATGATCGCAAGCGGTTTCCAGATACCACGTCGAGGTGAGGGCGTTTTTCAGGACTCACACGTTGAAGCGGAAGTGCATGACATCGCCATCTTTCACGATGTAATCCTTGCCTTCCAGACGCCATTTGCCGGCGTCTTTCGCCCCCTGTTCGCCTTTGTACTGTACAAAGTCATCGTAAGACATGACTTCGGCACGGATGAAACCTTTTTCGAAATCCGTGTGAATAGCAGCCGCTGCCTTGGGTGCGGTTGCACCAATCGGGATTGTCCATGCGCGCACTTCTTTAACCCCGGCAGTGAAGTAGGTGTGCAGGCCTAACAACTGGTAACCAGCGCGGATGACGCGGTTCAGGCCTGGTTCTTCCATGCCAAGTGCGGAAAGAAACTCTTCTTTTTCCTCTTCTTCCAGTTCGGCAATTTCCGATTCAATCTTGTTGCAGATCGGCACGACGATTGCGTGTTCCTCTGCGGCCAGCGCCATGACAGCATCCAGATGCGGATTGTTGTCAAAACCGTCTTCAGCAATATTTGCAATGTACATGGTGGGTTTGATGGTGATCAGGCACAGCGGTTTCAGCAAGGCGAGTTCATCTGTATCCAGTTTTGCGATGCTGGCGCGTTTTCCTTCAGCAAGAAAGGGTTGTACTTTTTCCAGAACGGTTTTCAGTTGCTGCGCGTCCTTGTCGCCGCTCTTTGCCTGTTTTTGCGAACGGAGCAGCGTTTTCTCGACAGTATCAAGATCCGCCAGCGCCAGTTCCATGTTGATGATCTCGATGTCTTCGATCGGATGGATGCGGTTGGCAACGTGAATGACATTCTCGTCTTCAAAGCAACGTACAACATGGGCAATTGCATCCGTTTCACGGATATTGGCGAGAAATTTATTGCCCAGTCCTTCGCCTTTGGATGCGCCGGCAACGAGGCCTGCAATGTCGACAAATTCCATGGTAGTGGGCAGCACACGTTCCGGTTTTACAATGTCAGCTAATGCATGCAGGCGTGGATCCGGCACTGGCACGATACCGGTATTGGGTTCGATTGTGCAGAATGGAAAATTTTGGGCCTCGATGCCTGCTTTGGTCAGTGCGTTGAAAAGTGTGGACTTGCCGACATTGGGTAAGCCGACGATACCGCAGTTAAAACCCATGGTGCTTTCCCCTGTATTTTCTGTTCAGTGTGTGAAATTTATTTGCCGGAGTGCAATGCCAGCATGGCCTTGTCAATATTGCCGTTTACAACATCAGGTATTACGTTAATAGCATTGTTGATACTGTCTTCGATCATATGTTGTTCATCAGAAACAGCTTTTTTCAAAACATAATTTGCTACCAGGCTGGCATTGCCGGGATGACCGATGCCGATACGGAGGCGTGTAAATGTATTGCAATTTCCAAGTGACTGGATGATGTCGCGCAGGCCATTGTGTCCACCATGGCCGCCGCCAATTTTGAGGCGGGCCGTACCTGGTGATAAATCGAGTTCATCGTGGGCGACGAGAATATTTTCTGGCATGATCTTGTAGAAATTGGCAAGCACCCCGACAGACTGCCCGCTGCGATTCATATATGTCAGTGGCAAAAGAAGCCGCACGGCCTGATGATTGATGATGGTAGTGGTGGCCAAGCCAGAAAACTTCTTTTCTTCCTGCCATTTTGCGCCATATTTGTCAGCGAGTTGTGCAACGAAATCCGCACCGGCGTTGTGGCGGGTGTGCTCGTATTCGCGTCCGGGATTACCCAGGCCGACAATCAGCTGGATTTTTTCGCTCATAATCTGTTCGACAGTGACGTAAAAAAAAGGCCAGCAACGCTGGCCTTTTTCTCAAGCGTGCTGCTGCTTATTCGCCTTTGACGGCGTTAACGGCAACAACCGGCAAGTCGTGATCTGCACCGTGTGACAGCTCAAGCGACTCAACGCCTTTGGGTAATTTCAGGTCGGAAATGTGAATAACCTGACCGACTTCAACAGCTGCCAGATCCACTTCGATGAACTCTGGCAGGTCAGCTGCCAGACAGCTGACTTCCAGTTCGGTCATGTTGTGGCTGATCGCGCCGCCCTGCTGTTTGACGCCTACACAGCTTTCCTCGTTGATGAAGTGCAATGGTACACGCATGTGTATCTTACGGGTGCCGGAAACGCGCTGGAAATCTGCGTGCAGCACAATAGGCGCAGCAGGGTGACGTTGCAGGTCACGCAGCAGAACCTTGTGAGACTGGCCATCCAGGTTCAGCGTGATGATGCTGCTATAAAAGGCTTCGGAGTCGAGGCACTTCAACAGATCCTTGTGCGACAGGCTCAACATGACAGGTGTTTTGTCATCGCCGTACAGGATTGCCGGTACCTGGTCTTGCTGGCGACGCAGGCGGCGGCTCGCACCCTTCCCTTTGTCGGCCCGCGCTTGGGCTTGTAGTGTAAAACTGGACATGGTTTTAACCTCTTTGTGCAGACTCCGGGTTAACAGGGGTCTGCGATTCTAAGTTTTCGCTGTATTTGCGACCAATACAACGTCGTGTCCCCAGTCGATAATTTTGCTGAAAATCAGTTGCCTGAAGATCAGGTAAACATCGCGCTGATGGATTCTTCATTGCTGACGCGGCGCATGGCCTCTGCCAACAGGTTTGCCATGGTTAGCTGGCGAATTTTCGGGCATTTTTTCATGTCGTCGCTGAGCGGGATGGTGTCAGTGACAACCAGTTCGTCCAGCGTTGAGCTATTCAGGTTTTCCAGTGCCTTGCCAGACAATACCGGATGTGTGCAGTAGGCATACACTTTGCCAGCGCCGTTGGCTTTTAGTGCGTCTGCAGCTTTACACAATGTGCCGGCAGTATCGACGATATCATCGACCAGCACGCAGGTGCGACCTTCAACTTCGCCGATAATATTCATGACTTCACTGACATTGGCCTGCGGGCGGCGTTTGTCGATGATAGCAAGGTCGGTTTGCAGTTCCTTGGCTACAGCGCGTGCGCGCACGACACCGCCTATATCTGGCGACACGACAAGCAGGTTTTCATATTTTTGCTGGCGAATATCATCCAGCAAGACAGGTGAGCCGTAGACATTGTCCACGGGTACGTCAAAAAAGCCCTGGATCTGCTCGGCGTGTAAATCGACAGTCAGTACCCGGTCAACACCAGCGCCCACCAGCATGTCGGCACAGATCTTTGCGCTGATGGGAACGCGTGCCGAGCGTACCCGACGATCCTGGCGTGCATAACCAAAATACGGCACGACGGCAGTGATGCGAGCGGCGGAAGCGCGGCGCAGTGCATCTGCCATGAACAGGATTTCCATCAGGTTGCGATTGGGCGGTGCGCACGTGGGCTGGACGATGAATACATCACCGCCGCGAACGTTTTCGTTCAGCTCAACGCAGATTTCACCATCGGAGAATGTCTTGACTACGGCATCACCGAGGCGCATGCCGAGGCGTTGCACAATGCGGTTTGCCAATTCCGGATTGGCGTTTCCAGTAAAAACCATGAAGTTTGACATGATGACTATCCTGGTTTTTTTGCGCGCGGTTTTGTAAACGTTGCTGAAAATGGCAGGGGTAGAAGGATTCGAACCTCCGAGTGGCAGGATCAAAACCTGCTGCCTTACCGCTTGGCGATACCCCTGTGTATGGTTTTCTACGGTGTTGCCGGTTGTTGGCAATCATGTAGTCGGCAATGAGCTGGCGAAATATTTACCGCTCTTGCCACGAAACCGCGCCAAGGCGCCGGTTTCATAGCCAGCACGGCTTCTGCCTGTTCGCGGGTAGGAAAACTCCCGAACACGCTGGCACCCGTGCCAGTCATCCTGCAGTTTGTGTGGTGTGAAAGCCATTCCAGTGCATTTTTTACAGCGGGATAGCGTTTTTCCACCACGGGTTGGCAGTCGTTGCGGGTAGCAACCTGACCCCCCCCCTGCGAGAAGGCGGCTATTGTGATGGCCGGTGTGTTGCGTGTCAATTCCTCTGCGTTGAAGATTTCTCCGGTATTTACAGCGCAATCCGGCGTGATTACCAGAAACCAGTTGTCGGGTAAGTTGACCGGCGTAAGCAGCTCACCCACCCCTTCTGCCCAACTGCTGCGGCCACGCACAAAGACGGGGACATCGGCACCGAGCTGCAAGCCCAGGGCGGCCAGCGTGTCGATATCGAGTTGCAAATCCCAGAGGATATTCAGTCCGAGCAAGGTAGTTGCGGCGTCAGAACTGCCGCCGCCCAGTCCGCCTCCTGTCGGTAGACGCTTGACAAGGACAATATCAGCACCCGGCCTACACCTGGTGTGTTGCTGCAGAAGGCGCCCTGCCTTGACGATCAGGTTTTGTTCCGGCGCTATCCCTGGCACTTCACCCGTCAGGGTAATCTGTCCATCATCGCGGAGAGAAAAATCGAGGGAATCACCATGGTCAAGCAATTGGAAAACGGTTTGGAGTAGATGGTAGCCATCTGCCCGGCGTCCGGTGATATGAAGGAACAGATTGATTTTGGCCGGGGCAGGCAAGGTCAGTCTATGCAGCATCAGGGTCGTTTCCACTGCTTGATCACCAGGGTAATGCGGGTATCACCGCGCTCGGCTTCGATTTTCCCCGGCAGCATGACATCCCTGGCTGGCTGGTAATCACTGAAATGTATCTGCCATTTACCCTGGGTTAACTGAGATAGCAGTCCATCCGGGGTGTAGCTGATGTATTTTATCTGGCTGTTGCCAGCAGGCAGTCCCAGCAGCCAGGATGTCAGTTCGGTAGTTGGCAAGGGCCAGCCGATCAACTTTTCTGACAAGGTTTCGGCAGAGCCGGCCTGTTCAGTCTTGCCACCCTGTTCAAACACGACACCGCCTGGCATGCCATAAATGTGTGTGGCTTTGAGACCGGCCGGTCCCGACAGGTGGATATCAAAAGCTGTATCGTCCTGTTTCCATTGCAGGCGGGCGCTGTCGGAAGATTGGGCAGTACGCACAGCCAGTTTGCCCTCAACATTCCAGCTGTGGATTGCTGCCAGTCTTGCTTGCAGGGCGTGATCCGGTGTGCCAATGACTGATGTTGGCTGAAGGTGGGTGCATGCAGACAGCCATAACAGGGCTGCGAGCGTTGTAAGCTGCCTGTAAAGTTTTTGCATGCGTTTGGCGGGCATCTTGTCTGGGGGATGTGTACGATACCCTACAATTTTTACGAAATGGAGCAATACGCGTGTCCACAGCAGAGAACATGATGGTTGTCGATTGTGCAGGTTATGAGAAGGGTCATCGTGCCTGTAGCTTGCCGATAGCCGATGTGCGCGAATGGATCAGCGACCATGACCGCTTTGTCTGGATAGGTCTGTGCGAACCCAGCGCCGAATTATTGCGGCAGGTGCAGGCACAATTCGGCTTGCACGACCTGGCGGTGGAAGATGCCCTGCATGCGCACCAGCGCCCCAAACTGGAATTCTACGGTGATTCGCTGTTTCTGGTCTTGCACACGGCCCAGTTTGTGGATGGACATATCGCCATGGGCGAAACCTACATTTTCGCCGGTCGTGGCTATCTGGTTGCTGTGCGCAAGGGGCCATCACTGCCTTACGGCGATGTGCGTGCACGTTGTGAAGCCTTGCCTGCCATGCTGCACAAGGGTTCGGATTTTGTGCTGTACGCGCTGATGGATTTTATTGTTGATCGATACATGCCGTTGATCATAGAAATGGAAGACAAGGCGCAGGATATTGAACGACAGATACTGGAGCATCTCGCAGATCGTGCGATGGTGACGCGTGTCTATGAGTTAAAACGGGAATTGTTGACCTTGCATAGTTCTGTTGCGCCCCTTGTCGATATCTGTAACAGACTGGTGCGCTACGATTCAGCGTTGATTGATGAGGACATGCGTCCTTATTTTCGAGACATTCATGACCATGCCATGCGTCTTGATGAGTCTATCGATTACGTGAGAGAAATGCTTTCATCCGCGCTTGAAGCCAACCTCATGCTTGCATCCTTCCAGCAAAATGAAGTGATGAAGCGGCTGGCCAGTTATGCCGCTATGTTGGCAGTGCCAACGGCTATTGCCGGAGTTTACGGTATGAATTTTGAGTTTATGCCAGAGTTACATTGGTCGTATGGCTATGAATTTGCGCTAACTATCATGATCGCCGGCTGCGGATATCTGTATTACCGCTTCAAGAAATCTGGATGGCTGTAAATTGATGATCGGTTTTGCGGCGGCAGGTTGTGTATAGATAAAACACGGTCGCGTACAGTGTGGTTCGTCACAGTCCAGCCATCGCCTGACTTTGTTATGCTGCAAAAAATATTGACGGGAAGTAGGAGAAGCTTATGACGGATGCAAAAGAACAGGCAAAACAGGCATCTATCGCGCGTGTTATGGACGGCCGCAGTTGGGATGAGTTTTGTGATGCGCTAAAAAAAGCAGGGCACGATATTGTCCTGTCGCCAACGGCGCCAACCAACCCGCTGGATCGCGCGGAAGGCTGGCGCTATCTGGCTCGTTTGACTCGCGGCGCCCTGGAGGCCTTTCTGGAAGCGGCGGATACGCAGGCCCCCGAGTTCACGCGTGGTGTTCACGAAACGATCAAGATGGGGATGGATAACCCTGACAATATTTACCTGACCGCGCCGGTCAATGGCAACTACACGTACCGAATCACCGGTACGCGAGGCACCGTGCATTACCTGGGTTTCGGTGCGCAGGCGGGCGGTTACGGCAAGACGGCTTCGCTGGATACGTCCGGTTATCTTGAAGCAAAAGACATGCAGATCAATACGGATGGTTCGTTCGAGATTATCGCCTCAGTGATGCCGCAGTCTGGCAACTGGTTGCGAATGACGCCGGAAACGCGGCTAATCCAGTTGCGGCAAACGCGCATGGATCACAAGAAAGAAATTCCCGCACAGGTAAAAATCGAACGCATTGATGGCCCCAACCAGCCTCGTCACTTGTCAGCCGAGCGCGTTGACAAGGCGCTGCAGGGTGCAGGTTTTTTTGTTTCAGGCTCTGCCGGATTGTTTGCAAAGTGGGCAGAAGATTTTCGACGGCACCCGAATACCATGCCGCGCTTCAATCCTGATGTGGCACTTGCTGCCGGCGGCGACCCGAATATCGCCTACTACCATGGTTTTTTTTCAATAGCGGATGACGAGGCGCTGGTGGTGGAATTTACACCGCCGGTCTGTGATTTCTGGAACTTGCAGTTGGCTAATTACTGGCTGGAGAGTCTTGATTACCGGTATTTTCCTGTGCATGTAAACAAAGGTACGGCGCATTACAACAGTGATGGTTCTGTGCGCATTGTGATTGCAAAATCCAGGGTTAATACAGCGAATTGGCTGGATACGTGTGGTCGTAATGAGGGTACGCTCTGTTTGCGCTGGATTCGCGCGACGGAACATCCGCAACCACAGGTACATGTAGTTAAAATTTCAGATCTTTAAGGACTTGTATATATGACTGAAGCAGCTTTTGATTTGCCAACATTACTGGCTGAGGCGACTGCAGCTACCGGTCTGGAAGATTTCGGGCCGGATGACTTCAAGGAAGGTTTGCAAAAGCTGATCGAGACCTACACCAGCAATGGTTTTGATGAGCGCGGCGTCAAGAGGAATCGCAAGCGTCTCGTGAAATTGTTGCAGGTGCGGTTGCGTATGGAGGCGGCATGGAAAAATCACCCGGAAATCCGCGAAGTACCCATCAGGGCACCGATGTTCCTTACCGGTTTGCCGCGCACAGGCACCTCGGCACTGTTAAATTTATTGTCACAAGATCCCGCTGCGCGGCCGCTGAAATTATGGGAGGGAATGAGTCCTGATCCATTGCCGGGTAATCCTGCAGAAAATCAGGACCCGCGTTACATACAGCTGAAATCGTTTTACGAGGAGGCGCATAAAAAGAATCCTGATTTTGACAAGATTCATTTCACCAATGCAGATACACCAGAAGAGTGCATCCATTTGTTGAACCATACTTTCCAGGATGTGCAGTTCGGTGTCGAGACGATGATGGAACCGTATGGATCATGGTTCCAGCAACAGGATCATATGCCGAGCTACCGTTATTACGCCGACATCCTGCGTATGCTGCAATGGCAGCGCCCTGGCCAGCGTTGGTTATTGAAGACCCCGGGGCATTTGTGGGCGCTGGATTGTCTCGTTACGCTGTTTCCTGATTGCTCGATAATTATTACGCACCGCAATCCACTGGAATGCGTGACTTCCTATGCAAGCATGATGGAATCCATGCTGATCGGCCGCGATTTTGATCGCAAGGATTTTGGTCCGGTGGTGATGGAATATCTGGCGCGCAAAGTTGAATCGAGTTTGCGCCAGCGTGAACATATTGATCCATCGCGGATTATTGATTTGCAATTCAATGAGTTCATTGCAGATGGCGTGGGGACAGTCAGGAAAATCTACCAGCACTTTGCAATGCCTATGTCGGCCGATATCGAGAATCGCTTCCTGCAATATGCGCAAGCGCATCCGATGGGTAAACACGGTAAGCATGATTACCGACTTGAAGAATATGGCCTGACCGAACAGCGGATACTGGATCGCTTTGCGTTCTATATTGATCGCTTTCAGGTGCCTATGCGTTGACCGGTTTTTCTTTGTGTTTTTTTCAGCCTGGCGTAATAGAAGCCGTCGTTGTCGGTTGAAGGCAGGAGTTGTTTGCCATGCGCCAGTCTGATCCCCCACTCTCCGGGGATGCCAAATGTTTCTGCGTCGGCATGTCTGGTTACAAACGGCGCAATCACCGCTTCATTTTCCTGTGGGAGGATAGAGCAGGTGGTGTAGAGCAGGATCCCGCCCGGTTTTAGCAGCGGCCATAATTTCTCCAGTATTTCTGTTTGTCGCTCCGCAAGATGCGTAATGTCGGATGGTCGACGCAAGTGTTTGATGTCTGGATGGCGGCGTATGACGCCGGTGCCAGAGCATGGTGCATCCAGTAAGATCCGGTCGAATAATTTTTCGTCATGCCAGTTTTCAGGTTGGCTGGCGTCAGCACAAAGAATAGTGGCATTGAGGTGCAGTCTTGCCAGGTTTTCCCTGACGCGCGGCAATCGTTTTTCTTCGCTATCAATCGCAAGCAATGATGCCAGGGCGGGTTCCAGCTCCAGTATGTGTCCAGTCTTGCCGCCGGGCGCGCAACAGGCGTCAAGCACATGTTGTCCTGGTGCCAGATCCAGTAGTGGCGCACACAGCTGTGCCGCGATGTCCTGTACAGAACACGCACCCTTGAAAAAATCGGGCAGCGAAGAAACGCTGACGGGTTGTTCCAGTATGAGTGCGTCCTGTGCGATGGCTGAGCGCTTGCTGGCTATATTGTGCAGTGTGAGTTCTTTTTGGTATGCATCCACACTTTGAAAGCGTGAGTTGATGCGTAAGACCATATGCCCCTGATTGTTGTTGGCTGAAAAAATAGCTGTGTCATGGTCTGGCCATGCATGGTTTATCTCATCGATTAGCCAGCAGGGATGATTGTGAATTGCTTGCGGATCAGTGGCGATGCGGTTGTCAATTTCCTGTTTCCTGCGCAGGTAATTCCGCAGCACACCGTTCAGAAGTTTTTCGGCCCAGGTTTTTTTCAATTCCTTGCACGCATTCACAGTCAGATTAACGCTGGTGTGTTCTGCGAGTCTCATGTGGCGTAGTTGATAGAGGCCGACCAGTAACAAGTTCCGCACATCGGCATCTTTTTCACGCAGTGGTGATTGCATGAGTATCTTTGTAATGGCGTCAAGTTCGTAAAAGAATCGTAGTGTGCCGTAACATAATTCTGCCAGCAGCGGTCGCTCATCATCCGCGATTTTCTGTTGTCTGGCCGGTAATGCATCTGCCAGTGAGCGCCCTTTGTTTATGACATCGGCAATGGCCAGGGCAGCCAGACAGCGCACATCGTGATGTGTGCGTTTATTCATGCCGTTCATGTCAGCTGGTCACCGGGTTTGATCGTGAGCAGATGGCCGTTGACAATGTCGCGCACTGACATGCGGTTGCGGTTGGGTAGTTGAAGGTCAGTCATCAATAATGCGCCTGAGCCACACGCTATTCTTATTCCATGTATATCACAAGCCAGTACCGTGCCCGGTGTTGCTGTATGCGCAATATTCTCCGGGCTGGCAGACCATACCCGCAGACGTTCTTCATCCGGCATTTCGCACCAGCAAACCGGGAATGGATTGAATGCGCGTATCTGTTGGCCGAGCGCGATAGCACTGCGTGCAAAATCGAGCCTTGCATCTTGCTTCGAAAGTTTATGTGCGTAGGTAACGAGTTGCTCTTCCTGTGCTTCTGTCGTGATGGTGTCGGCAGCCATCAAGTCCAGTGCTTCCAGTAGGCATTCCGGGCCGATGGCGGCTAGTCGGTCGTGCAGGCTGCCACCCGTATCGGCAGGCAATATCGGGCAAGCTGTCTTGTGCAGTACAGGTCCGGTATCCAGGCCGGCTTCCATTTGCATGATGCAGATGCCGGTTTCGTGGTCGCCTGCTTCGATAGCGCGTTGTATCGGTGCAGCACCTCGCCAGCGGGGTAGTAAGGAGGCGTGCACATTTATACAGCCGAGTCGGGGGATATCCAGCACACGTTGCGGTAACAACAAGCCATAGGCCACTACGACCATGATGTCGGGAGACAGTGCTGCGAGTTCAGTGTGTGCCGAGGCGTCTTTCAGGGTGGTCGGCTGGTAAACAGGTATCTGATGTCGTTCTGCCAATTGCTTGACCGGGCTTGCTGTCAACTTTTTGCCGCGTCCGGCAGGTCGGTCGGGTTGCGTGTAGACGGCAATGACCTGGTGTTTGCTGCCCAGTAGTGCCTGTAAATGTGCCGCGGCGAATTCAGGTGTGCCGGCGAAAACGATACGCAATGCTCGCGGCAGCATGGCTTATTCCTCGTCCTTGTGCTTTTTCTCCAGTTTTTTACGGATACGCGTGCGCTTGAGGGCAGAAATATGATCCACAAACAGGATGCCACTCAGGTGATCCAGCTCGTGCTGGATACAGACGGCTAGCAGCCCGCTGGGCTGTATCTCGAACGGATTGCCATGCCGGTCAAGCGCGCTGACCCTGATATTTTGTGGGCGGGAGACAGTTTCGTAGAAACCGGGTACAGAAAGACAGCCTTCGTCGTATTCACAAAGCGAGTCATCTATGGTGATGATCGATGGGTTGATGAAGACCAGAGGCTCATTTTTTTCCTCAGAGACATCAATAACCACGATTTGCTGGTGAACATTGACCTGGGTCGCCGCCAGGCCCACGCCGGGCGCGTTGTACATGGTTTCAAACATATCGTCGATCAGGCGATTCACTTTCTCATCGATCTGGGTAACCGGCTTGGCCTTGGTACGCAGGCGTGGATCGGGGAATTCAAGAATTTCGAGCAAGGCCATGGGAGTCGTTACGGGCTGTTTTGTGATGAACTTCTAGTAATCTGGCAGCTTGCGCTGCTAACATGATGATCCTAAAGCAAATAGCTTGCTTTTGATATTGAGTTGCCTCTGTGCAGGGCGTAGTATACACGAGGTCTCGCTACACGGCGCCGGACGCGGTGCTTCACTCATGGGATGACAACGATGTTTAAACAAAACGTGCTGAAAAAAAACCTGCTCGGCTTTTTCGGGGCTTTCTTGCTGAGTTTTGCCTGCTTTGCTGAAGATGTTCAGCTGGCGGCAAATCATCCCGATACCTATGTAGTGAAAAAGGGCGACACACTGTGGGATATCTCGGGCAAGTTCCTGGTTAAACCGTGGCTTTGGCCAGAAATCTGGCATGCCAACCCGGAGATTGCCAATCCACACCTGATTTATCCTGGTGACACGCTGAATCTGGTTTATGTTGACGGCAAACCACGCCTTGAAGTTAATCGCGGTGCAATCAAGTTGTCACCCGGGGATGGCAGGCTCAGTCCTTCTGTCCGTATAGAAAATCTTGAAGAGCCCATTCCTGCTATTCCGCTGGATGTGATTGATCCTTTCTTGTCTGGCACTCGCGTAGTTGCTCCCGGTGTGCTTGAAAAAGCTCCCTATGTTCTCATGGGTGCGCAGAAACATGTGGTAACCGGGGCAGGCGATATGGTTAGTGCCCGCGGGCATTTTGACCCTAAAGTTCCTGTCTACAATATACTGCGCAAAGGCAAGATTTACTCCGACGATGAAACGGGCGAGTTACTGGGTATACAGGCAATTGATGTGGGCACTGTCAGGGTGTCAAGAGAAGAGGGCCAGGTTGCTGAGTTATCCGTTTTGCGCAGCACGCAGGAAGTGATTGCCAATGATCGCTTGCTGCCGAATGAAGAGCGCAGCATCCAGTCGGTCTTTTATCCGAAGCCGCCCAAAAACAAGATTTCCGGTTCCATCATCGACGTAGAAAACGGGGTTAGCCAGATTGGTCCCATGAACGTTGTGCTTATTAATCGTGGCAAGCGTGAAGGTGTGGAAGTTGGCAATGTCCTTGCTGTTTACCAGCGTGGGGAGAAAGTGAAGGATCCTGTTACTGGCGAGTGGGTTCGGCTGATGGACGACCGGGCTGGTTTGATGATGATTTTTAATGTATTTGATAAAACCAGTTTTGGCCTGGTGTTGGCTGCAGATCGTCCACTTGCTGTGGCGGATGTTGTAAAGAATCCTTGAGCTGCTGTTGAAACTTTCAACCCCCCATCTTCTGCTGGTAGTGATGCAGGTAAAGATGGGGGGTTTTGTTTTTTGAAAAGCTTTTACTGGAATACAAAAGAACTCTTATGGCGTTTTACACTGCCCTGCTGGAACACGAGGTCGAGGATTTGTGCAACCGCTTTGGTCTCGGCCCGCTTGCGTCCTGTATAGGCGCCAGCGATGGCATTGAGAATTCGACATATTTCCTGATCACGGATTCAAGCAAGTATGTCCTGACGCTTTTTGAAGACATTTCAATGAGCGAGTTGCCATTCTTTGTGGGATTGATGCAGTGGCTGGATAGTCGGGGTCTGCCTGTGGCGTGTCCGGTCCGGGATCGTAACGGACAGGTCCTGCAGATGTTGTCAGGCAAGCCTGCATTACTGTTTCCCTGTTTACCGGGCTGCCATCCATCGCCTGTCACGCTTTTCCAGTGTGAGGCAATTGGCTCCTGTCTTGGAAAAATTCACGCTGGCACGTACGCATACCCTGAACGAAGAGACAATCCACGCGGCACCGGATGGATGCTGGATGCAAGGCTACGTCTGGCAGGATTAATGGATGCTGCTGATTTGCTGTTATTGGATGGCCAAATAGAGAACGCCCGGTTGTTGCGGTCACAAGGTCTGCCTCTTGGTGTGATACATGGAGACCTGTTTCATGACAATGCCTTGTTTGTAGGTAACGAACTCACGGGGGTCATTGATTTTTATAACGCCTGTACCGACCTGTTGTTACTCGACCTGGCTGTTGTGGTAAATGACTGGTGTGGCAAACCGGACGGCTCCCTGAACAAGTCTTTGGTTGATGCCGTGGTGGCAGCTTATGAAGTGGAGCGTCCGCTCTGCTTGGCGGAGAAACAGGCCTGGCAGGCTACGCTACAGCTGGCTGCTTCACGTTTCTGGTTATCGCGTTTGCTGGCGGAGAAGTTGCCGGCTTCACATGGGGTCATTCATGCACACAAACCGTCGGCTGAATACAAATCGCGCCTGATGTATCACTTAACGCATAAAATCGCCATTAATGAGAATCAATCCTGATTGAAAAGAGATTCCGCAGTGACTGCGGCTCGCCAACCTGTTGTTTTAATTGGTCTATTGTAAATATAAGTAAAAAATACAGAAAAAACCGTTAACCATGCTTGCATGACACGCAAATTTTGTTACCATGTGTAACAGGTTGTAACGAATTGTGTTACCTCTGAATCCCCTGAAAGACATCTTTGCCCGGCCTTGTAGCCGGGCTTTTATTTTTTAGGCGTTATACAAAGCATTCCCTTCTTGTCAGGGTTGCCTGGACCACAACTCATTGAGTTGCATTGCCTGCCTCTCCAGCAATGTCGCCAAATCCTCTGCAATACCAGCTAGTCGGTAGAACCGCTGTCCACCCGAGCCACTATTTTCTGCAAGTCTGAGCTGGGTCTGGCCATCCAGAAATACGGCGATGATTTCGCTGACTGCAATCTGGTCGCCACCGACTTGCTGGCATAGCCAGCGGGCTCTCTGTTCATCCTGACCCAGCTGTATATTGCGGAGCAGGTCATTGCCGCAGGGCTTGTGCCAGTCGAGCGCAATGCTCCAGCTGAGACGAACACCGAGAGACTCATCCTTGCATGCCATCAGGAGATTAGACAACAAATACGCGCAACAGAAAGCTTGTTTTGCCAGTGTAGATTCCTGGTTTTCAGAAGAAGAAAACAGGATTTTTACAAATGGACCCTGTGTGGAGATTCGCTGCCCGCCGTAGAGTCTGCAGGTGTTTTCCATTTTTTCCTGAAACTGGTTCAGCAGCGAGCGCAGTCGTTCGCGGCTGATCTGTCTCTGTAGCAAGTCAAAATTACGACATTCCAGCAACAGATAGGCGCATCCGTGCGTCGGGTTGGTGATCGCTATTGCGGCATTCAATAAAACGGCAGGTGAGGGGCGCCCCAGCTGTTCAATGTGGGTATTGACTGCGTCAACCAGGCTTTGGGTATTTTCCGGTTGCAGGTTGCCTGCCTGTATTTCCTGTATGAACTTTTCAGGAAGGATATTGGTCGGTGTGATGTTGAGAAGTGGTTGCACCAGATCAATCTGCTGCTGGTTCAATTGGCGGGCGATCCGGTGGCTTAGCAGGCAGATGAGCAGGAATGTTACCGCAAAACTGCTGCCAATTACCCAGTACATTTCTTCACGTAAATGTTCTATATCAGAGGTGTCGATAGTGACGACGACACGACCAACAATATTGTCACCAAGCGTCAGGACAGTAGGGAAAGTATGCAGGTGCTCGCGGCCGTGCAGTTCTGTCGGCGTTGAACCGGATTGTGCAAGTAATTCATTCTGTACGTCATAAACTGCAGCGCTTACGATCCCCCTGGTTTTCATCATACGTGCAAGGTGTGCTTGCAGGGCAATCATGTCACGGCGAATGGCAGAATCCAGTGCAGCTTGTGCGAGTTGCGTCGAAACGGTATTGCCGTAGTTGCTGATCGTATTGTCTACAAGCTGCGCAGTGCGGATAAAAACAAACAAGCCGATTGCACATGCACCCAGCAAAAAAATGGCGGTAAATTTTGCAGACAAGCTCAGGGTCAAGGAACGTCTGGCCCGGTTAACAAGTTGTGGCAGTGCAGCTGTCACGTTTTTATTTGACTCGATTTTACCTTGATCGCCGATTCTAACCGAAAAATACGTGTTTTATGAAATATGCACGACATTCGGGATGTTGCTGCTGACAGGCAGTAGTGACAAACGGCCAGCCATTTGTCGAGCAATTTCTCTATAGCTTGCGGCTATCTTGCTATGTGGATCTGAAAAAACGTAGGGTTTGCCTGCATCTGATTGCTCACGGATGCGTATATCCAGCGGTAGAGAACCCAGAAAACCAGTCTGGTATTCCTGGGCAATTCGTTCGCCGCCGCCTTCACCAAAAATATGTTCCATGTGCCCGCATTGCGAACAAACATGCATGCTCATGTTTTCAATAATGCCTAGCACGGGCACCTGTATTTTGCGAAAAGCCTCAATCCCTTTCTTGGCGTCCAGAAGCGCGATGTCCTGTGGGGTGGTGACAATTGCGGCGGCGGTGAGTGGCGCAGACTGGGACAAGGTAAGCTGGATATCGCCGGTGCCGGGTGGCATATCGATGATCAGGTAATCCAGGTCTTCCCATAATGTCTGGTTGAGCAATTGCTGCAGCGCGCCACTGGCCATTGGCCCGCGCCACACCATGGGTGTATTTTCAGTGACCAGCACACCCATCGACATGACCTGCACACCATGGGCAGTCAGTGGGACAAAATATTTCTGGTCTCGGGTATCCGGTCTGGCGTCTGCAGGTATCCCCAGCATCATTGGCAGGCTGGGCCCGTAAATATCCGCGTCCAGAAGGCCCACTTTTGCGCCCTCTGCGGTAAGTGCCAGTGCCAGGTTGGCTGCTGTGGTCGATTTCCCTACGCCACCCTTGCCGGAAGCAATGGCGATCAGGTTACTGACACGGCGCATGGGTGCGGCTTTGCTGTGGGATACATGCGCCGAGATACTCCAGTCAATCTGGATATCGACTTGCCTGAGTGAGGGCGCAGACAGCAGTAGCTGTTCCCGGATGTTGCGTGCCATTTCATCCCGGTAGCTGGCAGCGGGATAGCCAAGGCTAATCTCGATGCGAGCCTTGTCCCTGTCGGCCTGTATGCGCCTTATACATCCTGCCGTGAGCAGATCTGTCTGCAGGTGCGGGTCTGTCCATTGCAGGATTGCGTGTTCTATATCAGGGATAAGTGTTGGGGTCATGGTCTGCCGATGGGGTCTGGATCCGGGCGCTCATTATAGGTTGAGTCTGCTGCAGTAACGACGCTACAGAAAACGGGGCCATTCGGGTGATGGTTCTCAATTTTGTGATACAGTCGACATTTGTAATGTGAGCGAATAAATAGAGAATTCTCACTGCGACCGTCTGTCGGGGGCAAACGACCGTTTACTCTGTCAGTCGTCGAGAAGCGACAGGCGCGGGAGTATGGTTCGCCTGAGGGTTGGGAATTGATACAGGGATTTCATAAGAAGATGTATAAGGCGGGTACATGCTGAGTCATTTCACCTATTTGCGCATACTGAACCTGCTGCTCGGCATCGCTTTGGCAACGACATCGTTCTATTTGTCATACCGCCATGAGCAAGACCAGATTTTTCAGCGCTATACATCTGAAGTAGATGCCTTGGCCAGTTCGCTTGAGCTGGAGCTGGGTCGCAATATTGCCCTGTTGATGTCATTCCGCAGTTTTCATGAAGCATTTCCGCAGGTTGATGAGCGTGGCTTCAGCATTTTTAGCCGCAATGCCAGACAGTTCAATGGTGGTGTCTATGGCATGAAATGGGCACCCAGGGTTCTTGATGAGGATCGCGAAAGTTTTGAAAAAAATGCCCTTCAAAAACTGGGTGTTGCGCACATCACAGATATTAATGATGTAGGCGAGGCTGAGATTGCTCCTCCCAGCGACGAGTACTACCCTATCCTGATTTCCGAACCGGCTGCGCGGCAAGAGTTACCCATTGGGTATGATGTGGCGTCAAAAATTGAAACACGCACTGCACTGGAGACGGCTGCATCCAATAATCAGGCAATTGGTACAAAGCCGATTGCTGTCAAGGAAGGGGGAAAGCGCAGCTACATCTATTTTATTTCCTTGCCTATCTATAAGCAGAATGATGCCAGTGAAGAAGATCGTCTGGATCAAGTGAAGGGCTTTGTTGTCGGTTTGTATGATATTGAAGCAATTTTCAATAACGTGCTGGATAGCGCATGGAGCTGGGATACAACCAACTCTATTGCCCTTGATGATAATTCCGGGCAAAGCAGTACCCAGACACGTGTGGCGGCAAAACCGGGCAAGGATATTGTTGACGGGACGCGCTTTGAGTACACCAAGCAATTGTCGCCGATAGCGGATTTGCAGTGGTTTCTGGTTGGTAAACCGTCAAAACAGTATTTTCACAAGCACCGCACTGCTTTTCCCTACATGTTGGGTGTCGGCATCCTGCTTTTCTCTCTTATGATCGAAGCGTATCTCGGTGTGTTGCGCCGTGTGGACAAGGAATTGCAGGATGCTGCCCTGATTGATGGTTTGACGCGTGTGGCCAACCGCCGCCGTTTCTTTGAGCAGCTCAACAAGGAATGGCCTCGTGCCCAGCGTTTCTTCCGCCCGATTACAATTGTCGTGGTAGATGTCGACAACTTCAAAAAATATAACGATATTTATGGCCATGTCCGCGGCGACCGTTGCTTGCACGATGTTGCACAGGCGCTTAATAAAGGCGTACAAAGACCCGGCGATATCATGGCGCGTTATGGCGGTGAAGAGTTTGCAATTATCTTGCCGGAAACTACATTGGAAGCGGCGCGTGAAGTCGCGGATAAATGTCGGCAAGCTGTGCAGGATCTTGCCATCGAGCACACTGGCAATGCAGGGTACGGCGTAGTGACTGTCAGTATGGGTGTAGCCTGTGTCGTTCCGGAAGAGGGATTGAGCTACGGCGACTTGATCGAAATGGCGGATCAGGCCTTGTACGAAAGCAAGGAAAAAGGTCGCAACCGTGTCAGTACCTATCGCACGGGTTCCGAGTACCGCAAGGCGCCACCATCACACGAGTGATTAATGCTCGTATCTGTGGCGGCGCTGTCGTCGTGTGCTACTCGATAGCGTCCAGTGCTTCTGAAAGATTTTTTACGGCGATAACGCGCATATCTCCCAGGTTTTCGCGAGGTGCGTTGGCCGCCGGCACAATTGCTGTGCGAAAACCGTGCTTGACAGCCTCCCTTATCCGCTCCTGACCACTCGGGACGGGACGGATTTCCCCGGACAAGCCAACCTCACCAAACACCACCAGATCCCGTGCCAGTGGTTTATTCCTGAAGCTCGATACCATCGCCAGGAGTGATGCAAGATCGGCGCTGGTTTCAGCAACTTTTACGCCGCCCACGACATTCACAAATACATCCTGGTCACCCAGCATCAGGCCGCCGTGACGATGCAAGATTGCCAGCAGCATGGCCATGCGGTTCTGGTCGAGACCGACGGCAACACGGCGGGGGTTGCCGTAAGCATTGGTGTCGACCAGCGCCTGTATTTCCACAAGCAACGGGCGTGTGCCTTCCCATATCACCATCACCACAGAGCCGCTGGCCACTTCATCACTGCGCGACAGGAAAATAGCGGAAGGATTGTTCACTTCGCGCAATCCTTGTTCAGTCATTGCGAACACGCCCAGTTCATTCACGGCACCAAACCGGTTTTTCTGGCTGCGCAGGGTGCGATAACGGGAGTCGTCTGTGCTGTCGAGCATGATGGATGCATCGATCATGTGCTCAAGCACTTTCGGGCCTGCAAGTGAGCCATCTTTGGTGACGTGTCCTACCAGAATCAAGACAGTACCGCTCTGTTTTGCAAAGCGTGTCAGCAAGGCTGCGCACTCTCGCACTTGCGAGACAGAACCCGGTGCCGAAGCGAGTTCGGGCCAATGCATGACCTGAATCGAATCGACCACCATCACGGCCGGGCACAGTTTTTCTGCTGTCGCCAGCAGTGATTCGATATTGGTTTCTGACAAGGTTTGCAGCCTGTCTGTGGGCAAGCCGAGGCGCCGTGCGCGCATCGCGACCTGTTGCAGGGATTCTTCGCCAGTGACATATAAACAGGATTGCTGTTGCGCCAGGCGGCAGAGCAATTGCAATAGCAGTGTGCTTTTGCCTGCGCCGGGATTGCCACCGATCAGGATGGCCGACCCGGCCACCAGTCCGCCGCCGAGTACACGATCCAGTTCGGCGCTGCCTGTTGCAATGCGCGGCTGTTCCTGTAACGCAATCTGGTCCAGTGTCTGTACCGTCCCGCTTATGGCACCGGCATAACCTTCGGCACGCCCTGTGCTGCGTGCGGTTTTGCTACTGCCAAGTCGCATCTCACTGAGAGTGTTCCAGCCACCACAGGCTGTGCACTGGCCAGCCCATTTATTGTAATCGGCACCGCAATCATTGCAGACAAAGGCGTTTCTGGATTTGCTCATCGTATCAACTGGACTTTATAGAAAGCAGAATTGTGTCGGAGTTTATCTGATTGCCTGTCAGATGCCATGCAGGAATGGCGCTGCGCGAATCAAATAAAAAATCCGGACAGACAGATAGATAGAACTACGGTATCGAGGATATCGGCTCAGCTCTCGGTTTTTAACTGGTGCCGGTTAAGTAGCTTGAGAAAGTCGAGTGCCAATTGCTGGTTGTCGGGGTTGAGATCACGGAAGTGCCGCAAGGCGTGTTGTGACTGGCGATTGTAGTCCTTTCTCTCTTGCTTGATTTCCGCAGGTACATCCGGGGTTGTTTGCGTTTCAAACAATTTGCCGGCAGGTATGCCCAAGGCATCGGCAATTCGCTGGATCAGGGCGGCGGAGGGTTGTTGCACGTCCCGCTCGATTCGGGACAGGTTGCTGGCGTCCATACCGGCCCTATGGGCAACCTCTTCCAGGGTTTCCCCGAGGGCCAGCCGAGTCTTCTTGATAACAGCACCTATCTTCATTTGCTTATTGTTTGGGGCTTATTGCGAATTCGCAAAGACATATACGCCATTTATTGTTGACATCTATTGGCGTATTCGCCAATATTCCGCGGCAGAGGCAAGACCTGACAGAGATGGGGGTTCCTCGTGGGGGTGCTAGGGAGGCAGAAGCCGTACCGATTGCAGCTTCTTGACGCATTTTTAACTTTTTAGTCCTAGGAGAAATCTATGTCACGTATTTCGTTCAAGAAAGCAGCTCTGGCAGTAGCCATTGCTTCAACAATGGGTTCAGCTGCCTTTGCTGATATTTATACGCCAGGCGGTGGTGCAGCAGCGGTTAAAGACTCTGGAGCAGCTCAGGGGTTATCAGTACTTGGAGGGGGCAATACCGTAGGTACCGTGGCTAGCAACCCTGCAAGCGGTGTTCAGCCAAGTCTGTATTTTACTAACCCCTCACGTGGTTGGACGGTCGCGGCAGGTTCATCTGCGGTGTATGACGTACAGACCAGCGGCACTAATGGACAGTTGACAGTTGACTCAACTGGCAACACTGTAATTCAGGGTTCAAGCGTTGCTCCTACTGCGAGAGCTTATGTTGCGGCAACACAATTTGACAACACAACCATTCCTGCAACCAGTAATGCTGTTGTGCTTGAGGTGCAACTTGAGCCTAATCCAGCCTTTGATCCTAGTCAGGCTGTTAGCGCGGGTAACCTGCCAGTAAAAGCAAAACTTGATGCATACGGTAACCCGATTCCAGTAGGTGTCAGTGGTACTTCTGGCAACCAACAAGTAGCCGGCTTGACTACTTATGCCGACGCACCTGCTTTTACTGCAGCCGTTGCATATTCTGCTGTAGGTACGCCAACAACCAACCCTGCAAGCTTGACTGTACAGGGCGCTACAACCGTTGATACAAACACTACTACTAAAGCGAATGTGACTGGCACAGGCGTTCTGAGCGTACAAAATAACAGCACGACACTGGGCACCACGAATGCTGCGGGTCATGTGAATGGTCTTGCAACCAATAACACTAGCGCGACAGTAACCGGTGGTACATCCAGTTCATCTTTGGTAGTTGATGATACGGGCATCACAGTCAGCACTAACGGTGGTTCTGCAAAAATCATGGGAGTTGCAACAGGTAGCGCAGCAACTGATGCGGCAAACGTTGGAAACGTAACTACAGCAGTTGGTGTTGAAACTGCTCGTGCCACTGCAGCTGAAGGTGTACTGACAACTAACCTGTCCAACGAAGTAACCCGTGCACAAGGCGCAGAAGCCACGTTGACAACTAACCTGTCCAATGAGGTAACTCGCGCCCAGGGTGCAGAAGCCACGCTGACAACTAACCTGTCCAACGAAGTAACTCGCGCCCAGGGTGCAGAAGCCACGTTGACAACTAACCTGTCCAACGAAGTAACCCGTGCACAAGGCGCAGAAGCCACGTTGACAACTAACCTGTCCAATGAAGTAACTCGCGCCCAGGGTGCAGAAGCTACGTTGACGACTAACCTCTCCAACGAAGTAACTCGTGCTCAGGGTGCAGAGACTACTGAAGCTAACGCACGTGCTGCTCAGGATGTTGTGCTGCAAAACAATATCACCACAGAGGCAACTACGCGGGCGAATGCTGACACAGCAGAAGCTAACACCCGTGCCGCTCAGGATGTTGTACTGCAAAATAACATCAATGCAGAAGCCACAACACGTGCCAATGCGGATAACGTGCTCACTGCCAATCTGGCTGCGGAATCCAACCGCGCCATGAACGCAGAAGCCGGGATCATGTCGCATGTGAAGCATGTTGAAGAAGATTTGTCTGCAGGTATTTCTTCAGCAGTAGCGATGTCCAACATCCCGCAAGTGGGTGAAGGTCAGACTATGTCTGTCGGCGTGGGTCTGGGTAACTACAACAGCGAAAGTTCACTTGCTGTTGGTGGTAGCTACCGCATCAACACCAATACGGTGATGAAAGGCAGCGTTGCTACCGGTTTCAGTGGCAATGGCAGCACGGCTGTGGGTTTGGGTGTGGGTTACGCTTGGTAATCTGAGCTAACTATTACCTGGAGCAACAGGAAAGCCCAGCCCTTTGCCAATGGGGGTTGGGCTTTTTTTTGAGTTTTGAAAGAGCGAAAAAAATGTTCAGTAGGCCAACAAAAAAAGTACTCATGACCATGCTGCTGGCCTATGGAATGATCATGCTCGTGGTTTATTCCGTAACAGCCAGCGCAGAAAAAATTCGACATAAAGAACCGGTGAGCCCGGCGTACCAGAATGTATCACCCAAAAACAGATCGGTTCCTTCACAAGATAGCAGCAATGAAAAGCGCGGCGAACCATTGTCGGTTGTAGCAGACTATGCACGCAAAAATGGCATGAGTACCTGTGTTAAACGGATTGATCAAGTCCACAAATTTTTGATTGGCCAGTCGCAAGCTGGCATATTTACATTTATGCCCCCAACCGGAAATCCGGATGCACAAGTATTTTCAACTTCGTTGGAAGTGCATCAGGCGAATGCCATGGTAGCTTATGCCAGTAGCAGTTACAGTCCGGGCAATTCTGGCTGCACAGGTCTGTACGAAACGGTTTCGTATCGGGCAAGCAGTTGCAAAAAGGTGCTGACTGATAATTATCCCGACCTGAAAATCGGCAATCCGTTGAGGAAGGATATACAGGTGCTCGATGGCGGTAAAACAATGCGGATTTTCCTGATGCCTGCAGACAAGGGCTGTGTGGTGATCAAGAAAGAAATTGTTTATTGATGGGTCGTCTCCAGCAGCACAAGGATTTGATCCAGATTTTTTACCTCAAAGTCAGGTTGTTCCAGATCTGGGTTCCAGGGTTTGTCATGCAAATTAACCCACAAGGTCTGCATGCCAACGTTCTTTGCGCCTTTGATATCATCAACCGGATGGTCGCCAATATGCAGTGCTTCATTTGCTGCTACGCCGGCTTTTTCCAGTGCTGCCAGAAACAACTCCGGTTCGGGTTTTGCAGCGGCAAAGTTTTCTGCGGCAAAATGAAAGGCGAAATGGTGTGCCAGTCCGATAGTTTTGAGGCAGGCGTTGCCATTGCTGATTGCGCCGAGTGTGTAATTGCGCGACAGGGTTTGCAATAAAGGATATGAGTCGGGAAAAACATCCACTTCCTGTCGTGCGCGCCAGAAAACCTGAAAGGCTTCTTCTGCCAGTGTGTGCGCTTCGCGGTCGGGCAAGCCGGTTTGCTGTAATGCACGCCGGAATGCCATGCGTCGAATTTCGCTGACCCGGTGCTTGTGTTCAGGTGCTGCATTCCAGAGATGTAAGCGAAAGTCGATAAAGGCTTGTGGGGGAAACTGGTCGGCAAATGCAGGAATTTTTTCTGACAACCACCGATGACTGGCTATTTCACCACGCTGGATGGCGGCATCCGGATCCCACAATGTGTGATCGAGATCGAAGGTGATCAGCTTGATTGTCATTCGTCGGCCACTTCGTTGTTCGTCTGTGGTTTTTTTTGCGCGCGTGGGTGGGCCGCGTCGTACACGCGGGCAAGATGCTGGAAATCCAGATGCGTATAGATTTGCGTGGTGGAAATATTGGCATGCCCCAGCAGTTCCTGCACAGCTCGCAAATCACTGCTGGATTCGAGTACGTGGCTGGCGAAGGCATGTCGCAGCATGTGTGGATGCACCGGTTCTGCCATGCCCTGTTTAAGGCTGTAATGCCTGAGGCGCAGCTGGATCGCACGGGCTCCCAGTCTTTTGCCTTGTTGGCCAATAAAAACAGCTGTTTCCGGTTTCGCAGATGTTGCGGGCAAGTTTTCATTGCGTACAGCCAGCCACGTACGCAAGGCGATGATGGCGACACGCCCGACCGGCACAATACGCGCTTTGCTGCCCTTGCCGAGCACGCGCACCAGCCCTTCGTCCAGATTGAGTGCAGTGAGATCCAGTCCGGCCAGTTCCGCCAGACGCAAGCCTGACGAATAGAACAGCTCCAGCATGGCGTGATCGCGCTTTTCCAGCCAGCTGTCACCCTCTATCGACAGCAACTGGTTCATCTGGTCGACATCGAGTGTCCTCGGCAACTTGCGCGGACTTTTTGGTGCGCGAATGGCAGCCACCGGATTGCTGTCAATCTTGCGCTGGCTTGCCAGCCAGCTAAAAAACTGCCGCCACGCTGACAGTATGCGTTGCAGGCTGCGACCGGATAATCCTTTGCCATGTAAACTGGCAACCAACTGCCTGATGTGAAATTCACGGAGCTGGGCGGCGTCGGTGATGTTTTGCTTTTGCGCGTGTTCAGTCAGTAATGCCAGGTCGCGTCGGTATGCAGACGTAGTATGCGGTGAGAGCTGGCGCTCGACACCGAGATGTTGCAGGTACTGGTCAACTAGCGCCTGCATCACATGGCTCAGAGTGGTTGCATCAGTCGGGGTATGGCGCGATTCAGGACATCGGCGATATAGGTCAGGAACATCGTGCCCATACTGGATCGGTAATAGTCAGGGTCAAAACTGCCTATCGACAGCATACCCAGCATCTGGCCATCGCGTGTCAGTGGCATCACGGCAGCAGAGCGGATAGGTTGGGTGGCCTCCTGGAACAGGAAGTTGATTTCCTCTGGCCGCAAGTGGCCACAGATAGCCTGACGTGCACTGAGAAGCGGGCCGATGGTATTACGTGCTGTTTCCAGGCTGACAACACGTGAGGTCGATACTGCCATCAAGGGTTGGCCGAACAGCAGCAGGGAACAGGCATCCACCTGATAATCGTCGCGCAAACTGGTTTGTACGCAATCCACAATACTGTCGATGTCATTCTGTTCGAGGATGGCCAGCACCAGTTTTTGTGTTTTCTGGAACAGGCGGTCATTGTCGCGTGCTGTTTCCAGAAGGCGGTTCAGTCGGCCGCGTACTTCGCGGTTGCGCGTGCGCAACACGCTGACCTGGCGTTCAACCAGTGAGATTGCGTGCTCGCCGGTATGGTGGGGCAGTGCCAGATCGGGCAACAGGTTTTCATAATCAATAAAAAAATCGGGATGGCGGCGCAGGTAATCCGCTACCAGATCCGGATCCAGATCATCGAATTCATGCAAGTCATCAGCAGGTGTGTTGGTGTGGAAATCTTTGATCGTCATGTGTGGCCGCTTTCAGTCGGGTAGGGTGGCTTGCCTTGGGGGAAATGTTACAGCAACATGGGCGAGAAGGGCTAAAAAGCAGTGGGCATTCGGTGCGTGCGTACACAATTGCTGGCACAGACAAGGTCTTTCTGTTAATTTCTGCGCCCGATATCAAGTTGCCGCTAATGGTTGCAGGATGTGTCTGCGAGCGTAGTCGGCGGGGTTCCAAGGGATAGAATGCTCAAGGCAATTAAAAACCTGTTCGGGCGAAAAGACAAAGAGGCTGAGACGATGGCTGCCAAAAACAGTAAAACGGATAGCAAGACTGCCAAGGCAAAGCCTGCAGCAGTGAAGGCGAGTGCTGTCACTAAAAGCAAGCCGGTTGCAAAACCGGCAAAAGCGGCTGCGGTGAAAAAAACCGCTGTCGTTGCCGCGAAAGCCAAATCCGCCAAGCCGCCAGCCAAGAAAGTAACGCCAGTGAAAAAATCCGCAGCACAGCCTGCTAAGAAGCCTGCAGCTGTGGTCGCAAAAACCAGACCTGTTGCAAAAGCGGCACCGGCAAAAGCCAAAGTGGTGGTCAAGCCCTCCACCAAAAAGCCGGTAGCAAAACCGGATGCCAAAAAGCCTGCAGCCAAGCTGGCCCCAGTGAAAAAAACCGAAACCAAAAAAGCACCTGCTAAAAAAGTTGAATCCGGCAAGGCGCCAGCAAAACAAGCACCGGCCAAAAACGTTGTGACCAGGAATGCGTCCCCGAATAATAAAGTTGCAGCCAAGCCGACAGTTCCCGTCAAGGCTGTGGCAAAGGCTGCTGCAGTTAAACCCGCAGAATCCAGTAAAGTAGAAACCAAGAAAACGGTTGCCCCTGCGTCCACTGCTGTCCCGGCGAAAAAACCGGTAATGCAGGCGACCAAGAAAGCAGTGCCAGCCACTCCCGTCAGCATAACCAGCAGTAGCGAAAACGTGAGCAGCAGTAAAACAGTGAGCAGTAATAAACCGGTTAACAAAAGCAAGATTGCCAGCGCGCAACCCGCCAAAAAGCGTGACACCGCCAGTAATTTCACGCCGTACAAGGAAAAGTCTGGCGAAGATTACATGAATGATGCGCAGAAGAAACATTTCCGTAAATTGTTGATGGACTGGAAAAGCGAGTTGATGCAGGAAGTGGATCGCACGGTCAATCACATGAAGGATGAAGCAGCCAATTTTCCTGATCCTGCTGACCGTGCCACGCAAGAAGAAGAGTTCAGTCTCGAATTGCGCGCGCGTGATCGTGAGCGCAAGCTGATCAAGAAAATTGACAGCACGCTGGAATTGCTGGAGCAGGATGGCTACGGTTATTGCGAAGCGTGTGGCATCGAGATCGGTGTGCGTCGTCTTGAAGCACGTCCGACTGCGACACTTTGTATCGATTGCAAGACGCTCGCAGAAATCAAGGAAAGACAGATTGGCGGTTAAGCCTGCTGTTCGCCCGATATTTGGTCCAGACGCCTGATACGCAGCTGGGCATGTACGTCGGGCGTTTTGCTCCTTCTCCCTCAGGTCCCTTGCACGCCGGTTCGCTGCTCACTGCAGTGGCGAGTTACGTCGACGCGCGCGCCGCTGGCGGCCGTTGGCTGGTGCGGATAGAGGATCTTGACCCGCCGCGTGAAATGCCGGGTGCCGATCAGCTGATATTGCAAACGCTGCAATGTCACGGCCTGCATTGGGATGGTGAAGTGTTTTACCAGAGCACAAGGTGCGACCGTTACCGTGCGGTGCTGACCCGATTGGCAGGGCGTGGATTGACTTACCGCTGTGCCTGCAACCGGACACGTCTCTCCAGCCTTGGCCATTGCTATGACGGCTGGTGCCGCTCCCACACTCCGCCCGCTGATGTCCCCTGCGCTATACGCCTGCTGGTGCCAGTTGATACGCCAGACTGCACCGTGCATTTTTGTGACCGCATCCAGGGTGAACAGGAGCAGTCACTGGCAATGGAGGGGGATTATATTATCCATCGTAAGGATGGTCTGTTTGCCTACCAGCTGGCGGTTGTTGTCGACGATCTGGATCAGGGCATCACGGATGTGGTTCGTGGGAGCGACATTCTCGATTCCACAGCGCGGCAGATTTATCTTGCCAGTTTGCTGGGCGGATCACCGTTGCGTTACGCCCATGTCCCGGTGTTGACGGATGCCGACGGTCAGAAGCTCAGCAAGCAAAATCACGCACCAGCGCTGGACAATCACCAGCCTGTGCAAAACCTGTGGCATGCACTTGACACACTGGGACAACGACCCGCTCCCTCCTTGCAGGCAGTGACGCCGGCGCAATTGCTGGCATGGGCAATAACGAACTGGGATATCCGCGCGATCCCGCGTCTCATGCAATGCAGGGGATGAGGCAGCTCAGATCCTGATTTGCCCGCGAAACACGGTCACAGCCGGGCCGGTCATCAGCACAGGGCTATCCTGCCCTTCCCATTCAACCAGCAAATCGCCGCCCGGCAAGCTGACCCTTACCGGACTGTCCAGCCAGCCCCGCCGGATTCCTGTCACCGCTGCCGCACAGGCACCTGTACCACAAGCCAGTGTTTCCCCGCTGCCGCGCTCGAACACACGCAAGCGGATATGGTGCTTGTCCACGACTTGAAGAAACCCGGCGTTGACGCGCTTGGGGAAGCGGGGGTGGTGTTCAATCAGTGGCCCCAGTCTGGCGACTGCGGCGGTATCAACGTTGTCGACGCGCAACACCGCATGAGGGTTGCCCATAGACACTGCACTGATAGCCAGTGGCTCGCCGGCCACCTCAAGGGTGTAGCTGTCGGCCTCACAGTCTGCGCTGAAAGGAATCAGTGCCGGAATAAAACAGGGAGTACCCATGTTGACCCGCACCCGTTCGTCCTGCAAAACCTGCAAGGTGATGACGCCAGACAGTGTCTGTACGCGAATATGGTGTTTGCTGGTCAGGCGTTGTTCGCGGACAAACCGGGCAAAGCAACGGGCACCGTTACCGCATTGCTCCACTTCGCTGCCATCGGCGTTGAAAATCCGATAGCGAAAATCGACATCCGGCAGGTCTGGCGCTTCAACCACCAGTACCTGATCGCAGCCAATACCGAAACGGCGATCCGCAATCTGCCGCACCCGCTCCGGTGTCAGGTGGCCGCGTTGGGAAATAAAATCGAACACGACAAAATCATTGCCGAGCCCGTGCATCTTGCTGAATTTAAGCAGCATGGGAAACCTGGAATCTGTGACGGGCTCCAGTATAAAACAAATGGTGGACTGTTTAGTCCCGGCGCTTCACGCCCGTCGTTTCAGCGGGGTTCTCCGGCGGTAGCGTGCAAGCATCAGCAGGAAAAACACTAGTGCGTACCATGGGGCGTTGCCAAGCCCGGCTTTGACTTGCCAGGCAAAGTGAACCAGCACCAGGGGAGCAATACCATAGATGGCGCGATGCAGATATTTCCAGCGGCGTCCCAGCCTGCGTTGCCAATGACGGGTTGACGTTACACCTAGCGGGATCAACAAGGCCAGTGCGCTCGCCCCCACCACAATATAGGGTCGCTTCACGAGTTCATGGCCCAGCCCGGATATATCGAAGCCGAGATAAAAAATGGCGTAACACAAAAAATGCAGTACAGCGTAAGCCAGCGTGTACAAACCCAGGGTGCGGCGCAGTGGCAACCACTGTATTGGTGTAAAGCGTTGCAACGGCGTGATCGACAAGGTCAGTAACAGCAAACGCAACGCCCACAAGCCTAGGCTGTGTACCAGCGCACGACCGGGATCTGGCCCGAGTGCATCTGTCATACCTTGTGTCAGCAGGACAATCGCAGGCACGCAGGGCAAAAACGAAAGTGTGATATGCCAGCGGTGTGGTATGACACGTTTTTCCATGCGGTCTTTTCCTCAGAAATGGGTGCGCAAATCCATGCCGCGATAAAGCGATGCAACCTGATCCGCATACCCATTGAATAGCCTGGTTTCGATACGGTTGGGATTGAACAGGCTGCCTGGCAATCGCCTCTCGGTTTTCTGGCTCCAGCGCGGATGGTCAACCGCAGGATTCACATTGGCATAAAAACCGTATTCGCCGGGCGCCAGCAGATTCCACGTTGTAGGCGGTTGTTGTTCCTGCAGACGGATTTTCACAATCGATTTGATATTCTTGAAACCGTATTTCCAGGGCACGACCAGCCGTAACGGTGCGCCGTTCTGGTTGGGTATCGGTTTGCCATAAATGCCGGTTGCCATGAAAGCGAGCGGGTGCATGGCTTCGTCGATGCGCAGGCCTTCGACATAGGGCCAGTGCAAATCACTCATCACGGAATTTTTTTGTCCGGATAAATGTCCGGGATCGTAAATCGATTCGAAGGCAACGTATTTTGCACGCGATGTCGGCTGGAAACGCCTGAGTAAATCCGCCAGCGGAAATCCGGACCACGGAATCACCATCGACCACGCTTCCACACAACGCAAACGGTAGATGCGTTCTTCGACGGGGTGTGGTTTCAGCACATCTTCGAGCGTATAGGTGCCGGGTTTTTCCACTTCGCCTTCAACCTGCACCGTCCAGGGCGATGTTTTCAATTGCGAGGCATTCGCGGCGGGATCACTTTTATCCGTGCCGAGTTCATAAAAATTGTTGTAGCCGGTGATGTGCTCGTACGGCGTCGGTGTTTCACTGTTTGCCATGTCGGTAGCGGACGCACTGCCCAGCAAGCTGGATAAACCGGCAAAGCCCAGGGATTTCAGCAGCAGGCGCCGCTCCTGGAAAACCTGCTCCGGTGTGATTGCATCAGTGCAGGTGGTGTGCAATTTTCGGGTCTGGCGCATATCGATATCCTCATGGCCTGTTTGCGATCTATCCGGATGACACGGGATACGACCAGCAGTATTGGCGATGGTTGCAGGCTTTGTCGAGTGGATGTGAATGTGTATAGTCGGAGGCCTTGCCAGGGGAGTCCGCAGACATGACAGGCCAGATCCATGACACAGCAAGCACGCTGGACACGCCTGCTCACCCCGTAACACGTTCCATCCCCGTTGCCAGTGGTTTGCCGCTGGTAGGCAGTCTGTTCAGGATGGTGCGCAGCCCGCTCGAAGGTTTTCTCTCGATGACGAGAGAGTGTGGGCCTGTTTTCTACTTCAAGGTATTCCACCAGAAAATGCTGGTGATGGCTGGCCCTGACGTCAATCGTTTTTTGAGTGAAGAGGGCAAGGATTGCATCATCTCGGCGGAATACTGGAAAGATCTCGTCACGTATTGGGAATGTCCGCAAGTATTGATTGCGCTTGACGGGCAGCCGCACATTGATGAGCGGCGCTTGTGGAAACGATATATCTCGCGCGATGTGGCAAACAGCGAACAGACGCAAATGTTTACCGTGTTGCGTGATTGTACTGACCTTTACGCACACGGCAATGTTGTGTCAGTGCGGCAGTTTTGCCGCACACTGGTCACGCGTGAATTGTCATTCCTGTTTACCGGTGACATATTTCATTTGCCGCCTGAGCTGGCGCAGTCGCTTGTCGAGTACATGCGCACCCTGCTCAGTGTGAAAGCCATGAAAGCCTGGCCGGGCTTTGTGATGCGACTGCCTTTTTTTCGCAAGCACGAAAGAAATGTCAAGGCATTTGCTGCCGAATTATTGCAGCGTGCGCGTTCGCACCTGGACGAAGACAGTCTGTTTTCCATGGTGATCAAGCGCGTTGATGCCGACTCGTCACGTACGGAAGCCGAGCTGGTGCCCATCCTGTTACTGCCGTTTATTGCAGGACTCGATACGCTCGCCAACGCCATGACGTTCCTGTTTTCGGAATTGCTGGCTGATCCTGCCCTGTTGGCACGCGTGCGTGACGATGTGGATCGTGCCTGCGCTGACAACGCAGGCGCCTTGCCGCCGCCAGAACAGATGCGCCACATTCCCGCGCTGTTCGGGGTGTGCCAGGAAACCTTGCGGCGACATCCGATTGCTTTTGCGAGCATGCGACACGCGGCAAAAGATTTTGACTACGAGGGCTATCACGTCAGCGCAGGACAGCAAATTGTCTTTTTCACGTCCAGCGCACACTTTGATCCGGCAATATTCCGCGATCCCTATACCTTCGACATCGATCGTTTTCTGGAGCCGCGTGTCGAGCAGCGCACACGTTATGCATTTTCACCGTATGGTCGCGGCCCGCATATCTGTCTGGGTGCGGCCATGGCGGAAAGTATTTTCCTGTCGACGGTTGCCTGCCTGTTGCGATATTACGATTTCAGCGCAGCGACACCGGGTGAACGCTACAAGACCATTTATGAACCGGGCCCGAGTTTGCCGGATAAATTTGGTATGCGCGTGAAAAAGCGTCAGCAGAAATAAAAGTTATCTACAACTCTGGATGGAATGGTAAGCAAAATGAGCAAATGGCAGTGGGCAATCCTGGTTTTTACAATCCTGGCTATAGGTGGGTACTGGTTTGGTTTTATCCCGGCCAGGGAATATCCATCAGGTGAAAAAAGTCTGGCGCGTTTCACGCCCGGTCCTTACAAGGTTGTTACAGAGGATTTCAAGGCAGTTGATGAAAAGCGGGCGACTGCGCCGAACAATGATTTTCCCGGCCGGCCGGTGCGTGTGCTGAAAGGCAAGGTATGGCGCCCGCAAGGTTTGCAACAACCCGGGCCGTTGCTGGTTTACAGCCATGGTTTCATGTCATTCCATGAGGAAGGCAAGTATCTGGTGACGTTTCTGGCGAGTCATGGTTATACCGTGGTGGCGGTCGATTATCCGCTGACAAATTTCTTTGCACCGGGCAAGCCGAAGCTGACCGATGTCGTCAACCAGCCAGGTGATGTCACTTTCCTGATCGACACGATGTTGAAACGTGCACAGGATAAAAACGATGTGCTGTACAACACGATTGATGACAGGAAAATCGCCGTGGCAGGTGTTTCACTCGGTGGCCTGACGTCAACCCTGGTTGCCTACCATCGTAAAGTTCTCGATCCGCGAATCGCTGCAGCGATTTCCATCGCAGGTCCTTCTGCCATGTTTACGCCGGCATTTTTTGCAGGTAGCCATGTGCCGTTCCTGATGATTTACGGGGATGGCGATGCGATTGTGCCGTATGAAAAAAACGCAGCGCCGCTTTTACAGAAGTTTCCCGGCAGCACACTGGTTACCCTGAAACATGCATCCCACGCTGCGTTTGCACAGCCGGGTTCTACTTTCCTGCGTTTTTACAGCAACCCTGACGGGATTGGTTGCCGTCAGGTGCTGGCCAATCTGCACAATGACAAGGCGATGGAAAACAATGACTTCATGAAGGAGCTGGATGGCGCCCAATATGGTGTCGACATGAGCGACAGGAGTGCGCCGTGTTCGGGGCCGCTGATTCCGGTGGCGATGAAAGCCGCGAGACAGCACGTGTTCACGACGCTCGCAGCGCATGCGTTTCTCGAAAGCCAGTTTGCGACGGATGCTGCTGCGCGCACAGAAGCGACCGGGTATTTATTGAAAACCTTGCCGGCAGAAAATTCGCAGGATGTGCGCGTGGAAAAATCACAGTGATGTTTTTTCCACACATACCGGACCCAGGCAACACCATGGAAGGGAGAAATATGCTGTGAGCACGACGCTCTACTGGCATGACTATGAAACCTTCGGACGCAACCCGCGCTGGGCCGGCATTGCCCAGTTTGCAGGAATACGCACCGACGAAGAATTGAATGAAATTGGCGAGCCGCTGATGATTTACAGTCATCCGCCGCAAGACAGCTGGCCAGAACCGGAAGCGTGTCTTATCACCGGCATCACGCCACAGCACTGTCGCAAACACGGTTTGCCTGACTACAAGTTTGCCAGGCAAATCCTGCATGAACTGGGTAAGCCCGGCACCTGCGGCGTCGGTTTCAATAACATCCGTTTTGATGGTGAATTCACACGCCAGTTGTTGTACCGCAATTTCTACGATCCTTACGAACGCGAATGGAAGGCCGGTAATTCGCGCTGGGATTTGCTCGATGTATTGCGCATGGCGCGCGCGCTCAGGCCGGAAGGCGTGGTGTGGCCCGTTGATGCGGAAGGCAACCCGACCATGAAACTGGAGCGGTTGACCGCGGCCAACCATATCGCCCATGTCGGTGCCCACGATGCATTGGTCGACGTGCGTGCGACGATTGCGATGGCGCGTTTGCTGAAAAAGGCACAACCAAAACTGTATGATTTCGCGTTTCGTTTGCGCCAGAAAAAATTTGCGGCGGAACAGCTCGACCTGCAAGCGCACAAGCCCTTGTTGCATACATCCGGCAAGCTGGGTGGTAAACGGCTGTTCACCTCGCTGGTCATGCCTTTGATGAAGCATCCGGTGAACAGCAATGGTGTGGTCGTTGTGGATCTGATGCAGGACCCCGCGGCACTGATGGCGTTATCACCCGAAGAAATCCGCGTACGCATTTTTACAGCAAGCAAGGATCTGGAAGAAGGTATCGAACGGCTGGCCCTGAAAACCGTGCATCTCAACAAGTCGCCAATGCTGGCGCCGATCAGTTTGCTGAATGCCGATGTTGAAGCCCGTATCGGGCTGGATCGCGCCTTGTGTGAACAACACTGGCAAAAACTGTTGCCGTGCTTGCCACAGATACAGCAAAAACTGCTGGAAGTTTTTAATCAGCCCTATGAAGCGCCGGTACGGGATGCAGAATTCCTGATTTATGACGGCTTTGTCAGTGAACAGGACAAACGGGAGCAACAGGCTGTGCGACGTGCCAGCCCGCAAGAGCTTGCCACGCGTTCCTTTGTGTTTGCCGACAAGCGTCTACCGGAATTGTTATTCCGTTACCGGGCGCGTAATTTTCCCGAATCGCTGTCGCCAGTGGAGTCGGCGCACTGGCAGGAATTTCGCCATGCGCGCCTGCACACGCAAATCAGCCCGGACTGGCTTACACATGAAGCCTTTCTCGCTAGAATTGCCGAACTTGAACTAATCCATGCAGCAGAGCCGGAAAAGCTGGCAGTGCTGGCGGCCTTGCAAGCATGGGAAGCGGAGATTCTGTAATGCATTTTCCCGGATCACACATCCTGTCGGTTACGCAATTCGAGCGTGCCGATATCGAATATATTTTTTCTGTTGCAGATCGCATGGAGCCTTATGCACAGCGCCGGCGCGCCACGCGTGTGCTGGAAGGCGCCATTCTTGGCAATATGTTTTTCGAGCCGAGTACCCGTACCCGTGTGAGTTTCGGCTGCGCTTTCAATCTGCTTGGTGGTGATGTACGCGAAACCACGGGTTTTGAATCGTCAGCGATTTCGAAAGGGGAATCACTGCATGACACGGCACGCGTGTTGTCAGGCTACAGCGATGTGATCTGCATGCGTCATCCACAAGCCGGTTCCGTTGCCGAATTTGCGTCAGCCAGTCGTGTGCCTGTGCTCAACGGTGGCGACGGTGCCAACGAACATCCGAGCCAGGCCTTGCTGGATCTTTATACGATACGCAAGGAACTGGCTTCACGTGGCCGGGCGCTGGAACAACTGCGCATTGCCATGATCGGTGACCTCAAATACGGCCGTACCGTGCATTCACTCTGCAAGTTGTTGTGCCTGTACCCGACTGTGCAAGTCACCCTGGTGTCGCCACGTGAACTGGCGATGCCGGGTGAACTGGTGGAAAAAATGCGCACAGCCGGTTTGCAGGTTATTGAGACAGACCAGCTTGAAGCCAGTATCGGCCAGGTTGATATTGCGTATTCGACACGTATCCAGGAAGAGCGTTTTCGCAGCAAGGAAGAAGCGGATTTGTATCGCGGCAAGTTTCGCCTCAACCAGAGTATCTACACGCAATATTGCGAGCCGAATACGGTGATCATGCATCCGCTGCCGCGCGATTCCCGTGCAGAGGCGAATGAGCTGGATAATGATCTCAACGAGAATCCGAACCTCGCAATTTTTCGTCAGGCGGATAACGGTGTGGTTATCCGCATGGCATTGTTTGCGCTGGTGCTGGATGTGGTCGAACAGGTCGATACCTATGCACTCGATGTGCGCTGGTTTCGCGGTCGCTGATCCGGCCCGGCATTCCTCCCGGTATTCAGCGCAAGGCCTGCTGGAAGCGGCTTTCCAGTGTGGCGGTGTTTGCGGGAATTTTCAGGGTGTTGATGCTCGCGCCCAGCGAAACCAGCCGGTCAGCCGGGCTCGGGTGTGTCGCCAGTAACAGGGCCATCTTGCTGTCACTGGCGCCGTGTGCATCCAGTTTCTGCATCACAGCCACAAATGCATACGGATCGTAGCCGGCGCGTGTCATTAACTGTAAGGCATCGCGATCCGCTTCAAATTCATCGTCTTTATCCAGGCCGCGTGCATACAGTTGTTTTGACGCATTCAACAGCCGTTCATTGATTTCACGTTGCTGGGCGCTACTGCGTCCACTGCTGTTGCCCAGCATCATGCCAATATCGCTGGCTGCGCCGATGAGGTTGTTTTTCTGTGCAGCTTTCAGGTAATGCTTGTGGGTAACATGCTGGATTTCATGCGCAAGTACGCCTGCCAGTTCCGCTTCGTTGTCGAGAGTATTCAGCAAGCCGCGTGTGATAAACACATAGCCGCCCGGTGCGGCGAATGCATTCAGGTCATTGTCATTCAGTACGCCGAATTGCCATGGAATATCCGGGCGCTCACTGTGCAGGCTGAGCCAGCGACCGACTTTATTGACATAGGCCTGTGCCTTGCTGTTGTTGTCCAGTGGCACCGCGCCGACCAGTGTGCCAGCCATGTGTTCGCCGATTTCCATTTCTTCGTCTTCGGATTTTTCACTGCTCTGCGCCAGTTTTTGCCCAACCTGCTCCAGCTTCGACAGATCCATGTTGTTCAGGTTATCGAGCAATCCTCGCGCATGGCTGCTGTTGGTTGCCAGCAACAGGCAGAATAAAAATACGCTGCAGAGTGCTGGCAGGTGTTTCTGGAATAATCGAAAATTTTTCATGATATCTGTGCCCCGATTATCTTAACGTGGTGCCGGCAGGTGACCGGCGCGACCGAATGCCAGTGCGTCTTCTTCGCTGACTTCATACGGGTCGAGTTTTTTCAGTTCACGCGGATTTTCATGGGCTGCTTGCAGGTTTTCCCTGGAGAGACCGCGTACGCCGGTAGCAACGGTGGTTTCGGTGCGGCTGGCCTTGCCGAGTGCAGCCAGGCCGCCGATGGCTGATTCGCCTTGCATGCGAGTGCCGCTACCGAGCCTTACATTCAGCATGCGTACCCAGCCTTGTCCCTGTGCGGATTTAACCTGGTACCAGGCGCCGTTGCGTTCACCCACATCAAGGGCGGTGCCTGCAGGTAATTTGGCCACAGTGCTGGCACCGGGTTCGGGTGCACTTTTCAGATCGGTACTGGTGCTGGTTTGTCCGGTGTCGGCATGCACGCTGAATACAGTGAGCAAGGCCAGTGCAGGCAATACCTGTTTTGCGTTCTTCATGCGGTTTTTCTCCTCATGCGATTTTCCTGATCGGTTCATAAATATTCACCGCTTCTTCTCGGCCTTTCACCTTGCAACTGCCGTGCGAAACAAAATCAAAATGCTCGCCGCACAGATCGCGTGTGCTTTGCGAAACCAGTATACGGGCGATGCCTTTCGTCATGCCTTCGAGACGACTGCCGAGATTGACTGTATCGCCGATAGCGGTGTATTCGAGTCGCTGGTCGCAGCCGAGCATGCCGACAACGGCAGGCCCTGAATGGATGCCAATGCCGACATCAAACCCTGCAAGTCCGCGTTCTTTTCTGAATTGTTCGAGTTCATCCACCATGTCGAGCGCCGCATTCACTGCATCAATGGCGTGATTGTCATCTGCAACTGGCGCGCCCCAGAAAGCCATGATGGCGTCGCCGATAAATTTATCGAGCGTGCCGTGATGTTTGAAAATTACACCAACCTGTCGTGTGAAGTAAGCATTCAGCAGCGCCATGATTTCTGCGGCAGTCGCTTTTTCCGACATGCTGGTGAAACCGCGAATATCGGAAAACAGCACGCTGATCTCGCAATGCTTGCCCGCCAGCGTCTGTTCGTTCAGTCCTTGTGCGGCCAGTTGTTCGACGACAAGCGGATCAAGAAACCGACCGAACATATCGATTGCCGCCTGTCGTGCTGCGCGTTCTTCCCAGTAACGCAACGCTGTGCCAATCCCCAGCAACAGCATACCCGCCAGTAGTGGTGTCACGACTGGTAAGAGTGTGTGTCGACTGATTGCAGCAACACTGAGCGCGAGTAACAGCAACGCAGCAAAGAGGAATTGTGTTGCAGTGGCGAGCAGGTTTTTTTTCTGGTGCAGGTGCCAGCCCATCCATAGCAATAGCAGCAAGCCGGCACCGGTACCGCCGATGTTGGAGTATGTCATGGCATGCCGGTTTTTCAGGTTGTCAAATGCGTTGGCGAGCAGGTACAGGCCGGGATATTGCGCATGGATGGGTGTTGGGCGCAAATCGTGCAAACCGGCGGCAGTTGCACCGATAAAAACAATCTTGTTGTGAAAATCGGTAACGGGTTTACCTGTCTGCACCTCTTGCCACACATCGGCATAACTCCATTTGCGGTAAGGCGAATGGATGCCGTCGCCGTGCCAGGCCATACGCAGCATATCGCCGGTTTCGTTTTGCCTGGTAAAACCGAGATGTGCTGCCAGCACCTGTGGCAGTGATAACAACTGCCAGCCTTGCTGTTCCTTGCGTAACTGGTAATGGCGGGCGATACCGTCGTTGTCGGCCAGGTAATTGATCAGTCCCAACTGCCAGTGTTCTGGCGCACCCATTGCCGGTAGCAACAGGTCGGCACGTGCGGCAGGATTTGCCTGTGGCGTACGCACGACAGGGAGATTGGTGGCGTAGCTGTCCAGGCGACGTGCCAGCTCTGGCTGTGTGCTGTTCATCTGCAACACCGGCAGGAAAATATTCTGCTGCCGGTTCAGTACGTCACCAAAATACTGGTCAAACTCCGGGCGGAGTACGTCGGGCTCGCTGAACCAGATATCAAAGGCGATGGCGCGCACGCCCTGTTGCTCCAGCCATTCGACCAGCTCGGCGTGGGTAGCGCGCGGCCATGGCCAGCGGCCAATGCTGCCGGCCATGGCTTGCAGGCTGTAGTCATCGATGTCGATCAACACGATATCCGGGTCGCCGGTTTCCTGTTTTGCCTGCCAGGCTGTCAGTTTGTCCAGCCACAGGAAATCAATTCGGGCAAACGCGGTGGTGAACAACGACAGGCACAGGAAGGCCAGTGCAACGAACAGGGCGATGGCCAGCAGGTGTCTGGCCGGATGGTGGATACGCATGCGAAGGAGTCCCTGGATCCGCTTGTAAAGCTGTCGGCATTGTAGCAGTCTGGGCGCCCTTGCCATCCACACTGTCCTGTCAATGAACGCTGTAAATCCTGCAAGAATTGCCAACATCCTTCTCTTTTCTGTCGGCCTGCTCCTCGTACCAACGGTACAGGCGGCACGTGTGCAGAAACCCTATGTGGTGGATGTGCCGGTCGCGACACAAACGGCCGAAGAGCGCAAAACGGCAACAGCTGCCGGCCTGCAGCAATTGCTGTCGCGACTGAGCGGGCAAGGTGTGCCTGACAAACAGGCCAAGGCACTGGTGGCAGCCGGAAAACTGGAAAGTTATCTGTTGCAATTTGGCTACGTAAAAAACCTGCCTATGCCGGTATTTATTGAAACAGCCGTCGCAACTGGTCAGGCTGCATCCACACAACCATCGGTGCCGGCACCGACATTACCGGCACAAGCGGTTGTCATGCCGTGGCGTTTGCATCTCGAATTTTCGCCGCCGGCGGTGAATGCCTTGTTGCAGGAAAATGGTCTGGCATTGTGGCCGCTCGATCGGCCACAAGTGCAATTGTGGATGACGGATGACAACGGCGTGTTGTCAGCGGCCAGTACAAGGCCTGACGTCACGCAGGCTGTTGTGGAAATTGCCAACACGCGTGGCGTGCCACTTACTGTTGCAGACAAGTTGCCGGTTGCTGATGGTGCAGCCGTGCCGGCCAGTGCGTTGCAAAACCAGGATATAGCGCAGCTGCTGCCTTTATTGCCAACACAAGTTGCCGATGCATTCCTGTTTGCCAGGATCGGTGGTGATGAAACACAGGGCTGGCATGTGCAATGGTTACTGCATTTTCGTGACCGGGATTATCGCTTTGAGGAGAAGGGCCAGGACATCTACAGCGTATTTGATAAATCCCTGCAACAGGTTGCGGGGTATTTATCCGGTAATTATCGTAGCAGTGTGACCGCCGACACCGGTGCTGTGCAATTGCGGTTGCGTATTGATGGCGTGCAAAATTATGACGCCTATACCCGTTTGCATGATTACCTTGAAAAGCTGGATGTTGTGCAACGCGTGGCTATCACGCAGGTAAATGGCACTAGTGTTATTTTTGATGTGGATGCCAAGGGTCGCGAAAGCTTGCGCAACCTGCTCGGCTTGTTCAAGTCCTTGCAATGGCAAGAAGAAATTGTGCCACCGGCAGGGAGTGAAACTGCTGTACGCACAGTCTGGCGCTACAACTGGCAAAACTGATTTCCCGAAACTGAAACTGACAAACTGATTGCGCAGGAGAAAACCGTGACCTTATTTGCAGATAACAGCCTCAGCACAGGTGGTACACCGTTGATCCGTCTACACCGGATTACACAGCACAATATTTTTGCCAAAGTGGAAAGCCGGAATCCGGCCGGATCGGTCAAATGCCGCATAGGCGCCAATATGATTGCCGATGCGGAACAGCGCGGCGTTTTGAAAGCCGGCATGGAACTGGTCGAACCGACCAGCGGCAATACCGGCATTGCACTGGCATTTGTTGCAGCCGCCAAAGGTTACGGCATTACCTTGACGATGCCGTCCAGTATGAGTCTGGAGCGTCGCCAGATCCTGAAAGCGCTGGGCGCAAACCTGGTGCTGACAGAACCGGCGAAAGGTATGAATGGCGCGATTGCCAGGGCGCGTGAAATTGTCGAAAGCAATCCGGCAAAATATTTACTGCTACAACAGTTTGAAAATGCCGCCAATCCACAAGCACACGAAAAAACAACCGGCCCGGAAATCTGGCAGGATACTGATGGAAAAATCGATGTGCTGGTCAGTGGTGTGGGTACCGGCGGTACGATCACTGGTGTCTCGCGCTACATCAAGCAACAAAAGGGCAGGGCCATGACGTCGGTGGCAGTCGAGCCGGAATCGTCGTACATGATTCGTGCAGCAAAAGATGGCAAGGAGCCGCAACATGCACCGCACAAGATCCAGGGTATCGGTGCCGGATTTATCCCGGGTACGCTGGATCTGGCGATGGTGGATCAGGTGGAAGCAATATCCAATGACGATGCGATGGCGTGGGCACATCGTTTGATGAAAGAAGAGGGCATACTCGCCGGTATTTCCAGTGGTGCGGCAATGGCAGCGGCAGAACGTGTTGCCAACCAGCCGCAACATGCAGGCAAGATGATTGTGGTAATCCTGCCGGATTCGGCGGAGCGTTATCTGTCATCGCCATTATTTGAGGGCATGTTCAGCGAGCAGGAAAAAGTGCAGTAACGTTTCGTATCCGTTTCAGATACAGCACGCCAGATAAAAAAAGCGCGACAGTTTCCTGCCGCGCTTTTTTTATACAAGAAAACAATCAGTCGTGGTCGTGATGCTTGTGATGGCCTTTGTGCTTGCCATTGTCATGATGGTCTTCACCCCGGCCGTAGTCGCGATCGTAATCACGGCGCTCACTGCTGCCGGATTTCTTCTTGCTGTCCTTGTCACCCATATTGCTGCCTACGGCACCGCCCACTGCACCGCCGAGCGCTGCGCCCATGACTTCACCGGTGCTGCCGCCCAGTGCCTTGCCGGCCAGTGCGCCGCCTACGGCGCCAAGGCCGCCACCAATGGCCGCTTCGGTCTTGTTGCCATGATCAGCCGTGGCCGCTCCGCCAGCTGCGCCACCAGCTGCGGCACCAATCAGGCCGCCCGTGCTACCGCCCAGTTGCTTGCCGACAGCAACACCTGCCGCACCACCGGCTGCGCCGCCTACGGCAGAGCGTACGGTGTCATCTGCCATCGCTGGCAGGGCGATCAGGGCGCCAGCCAGGATCAGGTAGCGGGATGGGGTTGAAAAAGCTTTCATCAGGATCGTCTCCATTTTGAGGGATTAACGGTGTCTAGCGACGGCTAGTATCAGGCAAAGACTGGTCATGCGTCATCTGTTATCCAGCAGATTCGTGAGCGGCTTCGCACAGGTGGTGTGGTGTCGATACGGGACAGGGTCTGCAATGGCGATTGAAAACCCTTTGCAGATGAATAACTTGCAATATCTACTTCATGTAAGCCCTGCTAAAATGCGCGGCAAGCGCTACCGATTCACCCTATCAACTGGCTTGCGGCATGTCCCAGACGCTCGATAACCGGCAGACACAACTGAAACTGGACCAGCTCAACGATGCGCTGTCCAGTGGTACGTTCGTGCAAGTCCGGCGCATGCTGAATAGCCTGTCCGGCCCCAACATTGCTGCCTTGCTGGAATCCAGTCCCCCGAAAAACCGTAGTGTGATCTGGCAGCTGGTCGACAAGGAACGTGAGGGCGAAATCTTTCCGTGGCTCAATGACGAGATCCAGAGCCAGTTCCTGAAACACATGGACCCGGATCGCCTGGCCGAGATGACAGACGAGCTGGACGATGACGATATCGCCGACATCCTGCAGAACCTGCCCGATACGGTGATCGAGGAAGTGCTGTCATCGATGAGCGAACAGGATCGCCAGCGTGTCGAGCAGATGTTGTCACACGATGAGGATACCGCCGGTGGTCTGATGAACACCGACACCATCACCATTCATCCGCGGGTAACGCTGGATGTGGTGTTGCGCTACCTGCGCATGCACAAGGAATTGCCGCCGACCACGGATTGCGTGTTTGTCGTCAACAACGATGACCAGCTGGTCGGTCTGTTGCCGATTGCCAAGATCCTGACAACAGATCCTGCTGTTTCTGTGCGGGAAGTGATGGTCACTGATGTGCATCCGATCTTGTCGACGATGCCTGCACGTGAAGTGGCAAACCTGTTTGAACGCTACGACTGGATCACCGCGCCCGTGGTTGATGACAACGGCAAGTTGCTCGGCCGTATCACGGTTGACGATGTCATCGATGTCATCATCGACGAGGCCGACCACTCATTGATGAGTATGGCCGGTCTGACCGAAGAAGAGGATGTGTTCGCGCCGACCTTGAAAGTGGTGCCGCTGCGGGCTGTCTGGCTCGGCGTGAACCTGGTGACAGCCTTCATGGCTTCATGGGTTGTGGGGCAGTTCGAAGGTACGATACAGAAAGTGGTGGCGCTCGCTGTGTTGATGCCGATTGTTGCCGGCATGGGCGGTGTGGCGGGCACACAAACCCTGACGATTGTGATTCGCGGCCTCGCACTCGGGCAAATCACGCGCCACAACGCAAGCTGGTTGCTGAAACGTGAAGTGCTGGTGGGATTGATGAACGGCCTGGTGTGGGCAGTTGTTGTCGGTGCAATCTCTGCGTACTGGTTCAGCGATGCAAAACTGGGTGTCATTATCGGTGCTGCCATGATGATCAATTTGCTCGTTGCAGCATTGGCCGGTGCCTTGCTGCCATTGTTGATGAAACGGATGAAAATCGATCCGGCGCTCGCGGGTGGTGTGGTGCTGACAACGTTTACCGATTGCATGGGCTTCTTTGCCTTCCTCGGCCTGGCTACCTGGTTTTACCTTTGATGAATGATCGCGACGATATCGAACAGGATCTTGATGCACGGCCGAGTAAATCCCAGCGTAAGCGGGACATGAATGCCTTGCAGGAACTGGGATTAAAACTATCCGGTCTTTCTGCGGATACGTTGAAAAAAATGCCGCTGGATGAAAATTTGCTGGATGCGATTTTGCAGCACCAGAAAATTCCCCAGCGCGAGGCGGGCCGCCGCCATCTGCAATTGATCGGCAAGTTGATGCGTTTCGCAGATATAGAAGCGGTGCAGGCTGCCTACGAGAATACACAAACTGTCAGTCGCGAAGCGAGCCAGGCCTTGCATGAACTGGAGCACTGGCGCGCGCGTTTGCTGCATGAGGGTGACAAGGTAGTCGGTGACGCGATGCGGGTTTTTCCCGGTGTGGAGGCGCAGCCACTGCGGCAGATGATCCGGGATGCAAAACGCGAAGCGCAGCAGCAAAAGCCGCCGGTGGCAGCGCGCAAATTGTTCCAGTACCTGAAACAGTTCCAGCAACACGATCTTGCACAATAATAATTTGCGGAAGCAGATAAACAAGGCACAGTCTTTGCTTGCCTGTACCGGTTTGCCTGACTACACTCGTCCGTAAGTGTAGTCCGGATCAAGTGCAGTAACCGATGAAGCAGTCCCTCCAGCTCAAACTTGGCCAGTCGCTCAGCATGACGCCGCAATTGCAG
Organism: Pseudomonadales bacterium; assembly: GCA_035430165.1. Lineage (GTDB taxonomy): Bacteria > Pseudomonadota > Gammaproteobacteria > Pseudomonadales > UBA7239 > UBA7239. The sequence goes on from DAOMGE010000015.1 coordinate 50,828, forward strand.
CAGGCGATCAAGCTGTTGCAGTTATCGACCATGGATTTGCAACTGGAAATCCAGCAGGCGCTCGAATCCAACCCGATGCTGGAAATGATGGAAGAAGGCGAAGCGCCGGATGATGACCTGCCGCGTATCAGCGAGGAAGAAATGGTGCGACTGCACCAGGATGCCAATGAGGTCACCGACTTCAGCGAGCCTGCAGCGCATAACGATACGCGGGACGAATGGCAGGATGAACACATACCTGATGATCTGCCAGTCGACAGCCAGTGGGATGATGTCTACCAGACCTCGGGCAGCACAAATGCCAGCAGTGGCCAGGGTGAAGACGACGATTACAGTTTTGAAAACCGCAACGCGGCAGTCGACACTTTGCAGGATCATCTGTTGTGGCAATTGAACCTGACCACGATGACAGATCGCGATCGTATTATTGCGATGGCGATTATCGATGCCATTGCTCCCACCGGTTTTCTGGATACACCCATCCAGGATATTTTTGAAGGCCTGCTTTCGCAGTGGTCCAGCGTTGAAGAAAGCCTGGATGCTGCTGTTGATACTGACCCGCTGGAAATGGATGAAGTGATGGCAGTGCTGCATCGTGTGCAGCAGTTCGATCCGCCGGGCGTTGCCGCCCACGATTTGCGTGAATGCCTGTTAATCCAGCTGAACCAGTTGCATGAAGACACGCCGTGGTTAATCGATGCCAAACTCGTGGTGTCGGATTATCTGGGTTTGCTGGCGGCGCATGATTATAAGCAACTGATGCGCAAATCGGATATCCGCGAAAACACACTGAAAAAAGTGATCGAACTGATCCAGAGTCTCACGCCGCAACCGGGTGCGCGAATCGAACCGGAAAAAACAGAATATGTAGTGCCGGATGTTTACGTCAGCAAAAAACGCAATCGCTGGGTTGTGGAATTGAATCCGGATATTGCGCCGCGCCTGCGCATTAATGCGGATTATGCGTCGCTGGTGCGTCGTGCGGATTCATCCGCCGACAATACATTTCTCAAGGATCACTTGCAGGAAGCGCGCTGGTTCCTGAAAAGTCTCGAGAGTCGCAATGAAACCCTGATGAAAGTGGCTACTGCCATTGTTGAACACCAGCGGGGATTTCTCGAATACGGCGAAGAGGCGATGAAGCCTCTGGTGTTGGCGGACATCGCAGAAATGGTGGGTATGCACGAGTCGACTATTTCCCGTGTCACCACACAAAAATACATGCACACACCGCAGGGTGTGTATGAGCTGAAATTCTTTTTTTCCAGCCACGTCGGCACGGCGGGTGGTGGTGAATGTTCATCTACGGCTGTGCGCACCATGATCAGGAAACTGATTGCCGAGGAAAGTCCCCGCAAGCCACTGTCGGACAGCGCGCTGGCAGATATCCTGGACAAGCAAGGTATCAATGTAGCGCGCCGTACCGTGGCCAAATACCGTGAATCGCTCAATATCCCGCCTTCCAATGAGCGCAAGCGACTGTCCTGAATTCCGCTCCGTACAGGCAGGGCCTTGACCTTGGCCAGGCCGATATAGTCAAGCATTGTTGACTATATCGGTGCTGCCCCGTACTATCGTGGCCAGATATTCCCAATGTGCCCGATGCCGAGGAGCTCCACATGACTGCTGCCGCCCAGAAAGATTATGTCAGCCTGTACAGTCCGTACTCGCATGATGTGCATGACAATCCCTACCCGTACTACAAGGCGCTGCGCGATAACGATCCTGTGCATTACGACGCAGCCGGTGATTACTACATCCTCTCGCGCTTTGATGATGTGCAGATGGCGATGCGCGATTTCAAGCGCTTTTCCAGCGAGGAGGGTGTGGCGCTGGAAGCAGATGCGGCCAAGGGTTACCCGATGGTTATCACCATGGTGCCGCCCAAGCACACACATACCCGCCGTGTAATCAGCCGCGTACTGACGCCTGACAGTGTGGCGGCGCTGGAGCCGATGACCCGAGCCAAGACCATCAAGTTACTGGAGCCATTCCGTGACAAGGGCCATATCGATACCGTGGCCAACTTCGGTTGCTACCTGCCGATGTATGTGATTGGCACCATGCTCAAGATCCCGGAGAGTGACCACGACCAGATCCGTGTCTGGACGGATAACTTGCTGGAGCGCGAAGATGGCGTCATGAAAATGCCGCCTATCGTTGCTGAAAGCTACCTGAACATGGCGCAATATTTTGAAGATTTCGTGAAGGAACGCGAAAAGAAAATCGAGCCGGGTGACTTGCTGAGCCTGATTCTGGAAGCCAAGCGCGCGGGTGAAATTTCGCATGAGGAGGTGATCGGCTTCCTGATGATTCTCGGGATTGCCGGCAATGAAACCACGACCAAGCTGATCGGCAATATGACCGTGACCCTGGCAAGAAATTCGGAAGCGCGTGCTGAATGTGTGGCGAATCCGGCGTTGATTTCAGCGGCTGTGGAAGAAACCATGCGTATGGAAGGTTCGTCACAGTTGATTGGTCGCGTGACGACTGAAGACGTGACCTTGCACGGTGTGACGATTCCGAAAGGCAAGCGCGTCGGCATGTTACTGGTTGCAGCGAATCGGGACGAGCGCCATTATGAAAATCCTGAAACCTTCAACCTGCATCGCAATGCACGCGACCATATGGGTTTCGGTTTTGGTATCCACTCTTGTGTGGGTGCGGCGATGGCACGCATGGAAGGTCGCGTGGCTTTTGAGGAAATTCTCAAGATGATGCCGAACTACGAAGTTGAAACAGCAGGATTGAAGCGTATGCACTCGGCCAATGTGCGTGGTTACACGCATGTGCCTGTCAGGTTCTGATGCAGTCTGGCTATTCCAGGATATCCGGTTTTATCTTGTTCATCAGGTAGCGACTGCCAGTCGGCGTGAGATGGCTGCGGTCGCTATACATCAGCTGGTTTTCTATCATTGCCCAGCACCATTGCTTGTCGCAGAAGTACTTGTCGGTGTGAATAAATCGTATTGAAGGAAAGCGCGCTTCAGCCTGCGATACCAGTTGCAGGTATTCTGCCGACCACATGTCATACCTCGTTTTTTCAACTGCGCAAGGTGTGCGTGGTTTGTGCATGGGTAGTGTAAATTTCCGAAGCGTCACGCATTCACGTGGATCAAAATCCAGTTCGGGTGTGTCAACCAGGAAAATAACTTTCTTGTTCGTGCGGGAAAGTTTTTCCAGTGTGGTTTCGATGGCTTTGCCAAGTATTTCGACATGTTTCATGTTGGCATGGCCGGATTGGTCGCTGGATACCTCGCGAAGGTTCGGGTTTTCCGGTGTGTTCTCGTCGTACCGGTGAATGAAAAGATTGGCATAGCCACTCAGGATGATGGTGTGAATAGTCGGGGAGTTAATGGCATCATCCAGGGACTGATCAATAAATTTTGTGCCAAGACAATTGAAATACGTTTCATCGGCAAGCTTGATGCTGTAAACCGGCAAACACATTGATTGCTGCTGCGCGATAATGTTTTCCTGTCTTCCGTGCACAATGTCGCGCAGGCCATTGGCCAGATGTCCGGCGTGACTGTCGCCTATCACGGCAATATCGGCAGGTCTGGACGCATCAAGAATCCTGCAGCTTTGTGTGTTGTAGCATTTTTGCCAGCCTTCCCAGTGTTGCTCGAATTCCATTTCATTTCCCTGGTGCGCAATGGTATCCAGTGCGTCCCTGGTCATCATGATGCCGGCGCCCAGCAGGCTCAGCATCAAGGCAACCAACACGGCGATGATGCGTTTCCCTTGCTGGCGCTGTGCCGGTTTTTCTATGCAATACCAGGTCAGCCATGCCATGGTGAACGCAAGTCCCAGTGCGATGATGCGCAGCGTGCAAGACGGTGTGGCTTCTTCCAGGATTCTTGCAAAAGACAGCAGCGGCCAGTGCCAGAGATACAGCGGATAACTGATCAGGCCAATAGTCACCAGCATCCTGTTGCCGAGCAGGTGCCGGTTGATCCACGCGTTGCTGCCCGCAGCAATCAGTAACAATGTGCCTGCAACTGGCAGCAGCACCCACCAGCCGGGAAAATACTTTTCCTTGTCGATCAGCAGCATGCCAGTTATCAGGAAAAAAACACCGGATCCCGCCCGCCAGTTCGCATGGGTCGGTGATGGTTGTTCGCTGTTCAGGCACAGGTGCGCCAAGATTCCGCCGCTGCCCAGCTCCCAAAGGCGTGATAGTGGAGAGTAGAAGGCCGCGGTGGTTGTGCCATAAACAGAGTAAACGTTGGCAATGAAAGAAAACAGCACAACAAATGACAAGAGATAGATAAAGGAATACCGGTTTTTTTGTAGCAACCAGAGCAGTAGTGGCCAGACTACATAGAACTGTTCTTCAATGCTCAGGGACCACAAATGCATGAGGGGCAGTTTGTCTATACTCGGTGAAAAATAGCCGAATGATTTCCACAGCATCAAATTGGAAAAGAAGCCTGCCCCTGCTGCAATCTGTGCACCCAGATATACGCGTTCTTCCGGTAGCAATATCAACCAGCCCAATGCATAGGCGGTCAGCAGAACAAGGATCAGGGCGGGAAATATCCGTTTGATACGGCGCGCATAAAACCCTGCATAACTGAACTTGCCGTTGTTAATATTTTCAAGAATGATGCGGCTGATCAGGAAGCCGGAAATAACAAAAAAAACATCGACGCCGATGAAGCCGCCTTTGATAAATTCGGGGAAGGCGTGAAAGCCCAGTACCGGTAAAATAGCGAGGGCGCGGAGTCCGTCAATATCCGGGCGGTAACGCGAGTGCATAGTCTGGTTGTTCTCCCGGCGCCTGCGAAGTTTACCCAGCATGTCTGGTCGGTTGAAGAATCCGACAGACGTGATTGCTGCGTGTACGAGCACTCTGTTAGTCTGTTGAGACAAGCTGTCGCACAATATAGCAATAACCCTGTCTGTTGGTATCCATGATGATGATTTTGCCTCGTTTCTGCACCGCTTTCCGTTGGTTGCTTCCCTGTCTGGCATGTTTGCCTTTACTGGCATTGGCCACTACCACACCCACGGTTGCTGTGCAGGAAAAACATGTGTCTGGCGCGGTGGAATTCGATGAGCTTTTGGGTCGGCAACTAAAGCCGGATACGTTGCAAACCCGTGTCATGGAAGATGGCAGTTTCAGGCTGGACAATGCTGTACAAACGGTTTCAGCCCATATAACGCCTGCAGGTGTGGCGTACGATTCGATTGGCAACAGTGCCGGCAAGGGTGGCTTCGGTTTGCAGTTGATGCAGTTCGGGCATGAAGGACATTTGCAAAAACTCTCGTCTGCGAATCCTTATCGTGAGGGCGATACCGTTATTCACCAGCACCCGGAAGGGATGACTGAAAAATTCAGCAATACGTATGGCGGTATCCGGCAAGACTTTATCGTTCACAGCAAACCGCAAGGTGCTGGCGCATTGCATGTGCAATTGCAGGTAGTGAATGGTCGCGTCGTCGAGAAGGATGACGGTGTCCTGATACAGTTAACTAGCGGTCGCCAGCTCACTTACGACCGCTTGCTGGTCATGGATGCGGATGGCAAGAAAATTCCTGCGCGTATGGCGACACGAAACGGCCGGACGCCAGAAAAAAATGTGATCGACATCACGGTTGACGATACGGCTGCCCGGTATCCGCTCACCATAGACCCGACAGTGGGTGACCAGAACTGGGTGTCTATGGGTGGGTATGCCGGTACAGACAATGCGATCAATGCCGTTGCTGTACACGGTACGGATATTTATGTGGGCGGGCAATTTACCCGTGCAGGCAGTGTGATCGCCAATCACATCGCGAAATGGGATGGTGGCAAGTGGTCAGCCCTGGGTGTGGGTGTTGATGCCTACGTACTGGCGCTGGCGGTCGACAGCAACGGCAACTTGTATGCGGGCGGTGGTTTTAGTCACGCAGGAGGCGCGGCAGCAAACTGGATTGCGAAATGGGATGGGGCGGCATGGTCCACATTGGGCACGGGGATGGATCAGGAGGTCAACGCACTGGCAATTGATGCCAGTAACAATCTTTATGCGGGCGGCACATTTGTCAGCGCTGGTGGCGTGCCGGCGCGCTATGTCGCCAGATGGAATGGCTCCAGCTGGTCGGCGCTGGGTGGCGGCGTAGATGGCAAGGTGCTGGCATTGGCCACGGATAGCACGGGCAATGTTTATGCTGGAGGCTATTTTTATAGGGCAGGAGGCCTGGTTTCCAATTATGTTGCGAAATGGAATGGCAGCGTCTGGTCGCCATTGGGAGCCGGTGTCGATAGCGCGGTGCTGGCGCTGGCGGTTGATGCCACTGGCAATCTTTACGCGGGGGGGTTTTTTACACAGGCGGGCGCTGTGACCGCCAGCCATGTTGCGAAGTGGGATGGTATCGCTTGGTCGTCGCTTGGTGAGGGTACCGCTGATGTCGTCACAACAGTGGTCGTCGATAGTAGCAACCGGCTTTATGCCAGCGGCAATTTCACATTGGCAGGCAGTGCCTCGGGTCTTGGTTTTGTAGCCCAGTGGGATGGCAGTGACTGGTCTGCCATGAACACAGGTCTTGGAAGCCCTGCCAATGCGTTGGTTGCCAAGGGAACGGATGTCATTGCGGTCGGCAGCTTCAATGCAGCCGGTTTGTTGTCAGTCGATAACATAGCCCGGTGGAATGGCGGCGTGTGGAATAGCGTAGGTAGCCATGGTTTTGATGGCAGTATCAGTGCGGCCGTTTTTGACCATGCGGGAAATCTGTACGTGGGTGGCGGTTTCCATAATGCCCCTGGTGGTGTGTCCGCCAATTTCATTGCCAGGTGGAATGGCAACGTCTGGTCGGCATTGGGTACGGGCATGGATGGCTATGTGCGAGCCCTGGCGGTGGACAGTGCGAATAATGTTTATGCGGGGGGCGACTTTATTAATGCTGATGGTTTGCCGGTTAATGGTATTGCCATGTGGAGTATGGGGGCGTGGTCGCCGCTGGATACTGGTGTGAACGGAACAGTATCTGCGCTCGTTGTGGATAGCACGGATGCGCTTTACGCAGGCGGATTATTCACGCAGGCGAGTGGTATTGCTGCCAATTATATTGCGAGATGGCATGCAGGCGCGTGGGAGACGCTGGATATTGGCACTGACAATGCCGTGTCTGTGCTGGCGGTTGATAATTCTGGCTCGTTGTATGTAGGCGGGGATTTTACCCAGGCGGGTGCGATACCCAATACGTCTCATCTGGCGCGATGGGACGGCGTAAGCTGGTATTCAATGTTCAGGACGCCGGCGGGTGTAAATGGACTGGTACGCTCCTTGTGTGCTGATGGCGTAGGCCACGTTTTTGCTGGAGGGAGTTTTACGAGTATTGATGGCCTGGCTGCCAATCATGTTGCCCAGTGGAATGGCACGGTATGGTCGCCAATGGGTGCTGGTGTGACTTCGGATGTCAATGCCCTGCGTCTGGATACCAATGGGAATTTGTATGCCGGTGGTAACTTTACGCAGGCGGGTGGTGTGTCAGCGGCTTATGTTGCGCTATGGAACGGTTACAGATGGAACGGTCTGGGATCTGGTCTGGATAACTCGGTCGAGGCGCTGGCGGTTGATACTGGCAACAATGTGTATGTGGGGGGCGGCTTTACGTTTGCCGGCGACAAGTTTTCCAACAATCTCGCGCAGTGGAAATTCGTCGATACCGATGTGGATGGCTATCCTGATTTTGCTGATGCCTTTCCTTCTAACCCTGCAGAATGGGCGGATACAGACGGTGACGGGATCGGTGACAACAGTGACCCCGATATTGATAACGATGGTGTCCAGAATGCAGCGGACAACTGTCCTGTTAGTATCAATACAGACCAGCTGGATAGCGATGCTGATGGAATAGGTGATGTGTGTGATGTGACACCCTATGGGCCGGATACAGATCTTGATGGCGTTTATGATGCAATCGATAACTGCCCCGCCATCAGCAATCCGTCTCAGGAAGACCAGGATGGTGACGGCATTGGCGATGCGTGCGATGCTACCCCGCTGCCTTTTGCTGGCCGGGTTGATGCAGGTTTTACCGTAGGCGCAGGTTTTAATGGCGATGTACTGGTGAGCGCGATACAGCGGGACGGCAAGATACTGGTTGGCGGGGCTTTTACATCGGTAAATGGTGTATCCAGATCCCGGATTGCGCGGCTCAACCCTGACGGCGGTCTTGATTCATCCTTTGATCCTGGTGCGGGTGCCAATGACAATGTCAGGGCGATCGCAGTGATGAATGATGGGCGGATTCTGGTCGGGGGAGATTTCACGCAGTTCGATGGTGTCAGCCGGCAACGGTACGTCCGCCTGAATAGTGACGGTTCCCGTGATCAGACGGCTTCTTCTGGGGATGTGTTCAATGGTGCGGTTAATGCCATTGTGATCCAGCCGGATGGTAAGACCATCATCGCCGGTGATTTCACAACTTTTCGTGGTGTTAGCAGTAGTCGAAAACGAATTGTGCGTTTGAGCGTCAGCGGTACGGTCGACGGTAGCTTCACCACTGGCCTTGGCGCGGACGCTGCCATCCGGGCTGTTACCTTGCAACCAGATGGCAAGGTTCTGGTAGGCGGTGATTTCACGCACTTCCATAACACCGCGAAGAGCAGGTTCGTACGTTTGAATGCTAACGGTACGGTGGATGCTGGCTTCAACAGTATCGGCACGGGTGCCGATGGCTCTGTACGCTCAATCCTGTTGTGTGCTGCCGGTGGTATCTACATTGGCGGTCAGTTTACTGCTTATAACGGCACATCCAGCCAGTATCTGGCGCACATTAATGCTGACGGGTCGTTGGATACTGCTTCCGGTCCGGCATCACCTGTGAACGGCGCTGTGCTGGCTATGGTGGAACAGGCGGATGGCAAATTAGTGGTCGGTGGTTCGTTTATGTCTGTGAACTTCAAGTCCCGATATTTTGCTGCTCGTTTTAATGTTGATGGCACGCTGGATGCTGGCTTCTATCCGGTGATGGATAACTTTGTCTATGCGATGAGTTTGCTGGCAAATGGTGAATTACTCATTGGAGGAGCATTCGCGCAGGTTAGCGGATACACCTACAACCATATTGCGATTCTTCAGGGTGGTGATACCGATGGTGATGGCTTTGCCGATTCGGTTGATGCTTTTCCGACCAACGCAGCCGCCGCAGCGGATTATGATCATGACGGCATACCGGATGCCTGGTTACAGCCAAATCCTTATGGTTGCCTGCCGTCTGATACTACCTGTAATGGCCTGACGATCACCCAGGATCCGCCAAACGTTGTTTACCCGCTGAACGGAGTTTACAAAGGCTCTTCGGTGCGTGAATTCAGTGGATGGCGATGATCATGGGTATGGTTTGTTCGAGTCTTGCGTGTGGTTTTGATTGACTGAACGGGATGTCGCTCCTATAATTCGCCACCCTTGCAGCAGCAAGTAAGCCGAAAGGCAGTCGTATTGCTGTTAAGGTTGTGATTGCGGGGTGGAGCAGCTTGGTAGCTCGTCGGGCTCATAACCCGAAGGTCG
>DAOMGE010000016.1:0-60275 GCA_035430165.1 Pseudomonadales bacterium
GCCTCCACTGCACTCTCGACAATTTTTTCATCGAGACAGCGCGCCATTTCGGTACACATCGGCACCATCATGCGGGCAATGATTTCTTCTTCGCTGAAATCTTTTCTTGCTGCAACCTCAGGCGCCAGCAAGGCATAGACTTCATCCTTCGCAACCTTGACCGGTTTGCCCTTCTTGTCTTTCTCGTAGTTGTAGAAACCGAGACTGTTTTTCTGTCCTAGACGCTTGGCTTCGTACATCACTTCCAGCGCGGTTTTGTAATCCGGTTTCATGCGATCCGGGAAATCGGCCGCCAGCACATGGGCTGCGTGAACACAGGTATCGATACCGACTACATCACACAAATAAGCTGGCCCCATCGGCCAACCCCATTTTTCCATCACGCTGTCGATCTGCTGGAAATCCGCGCCTTCTTTCACCAGTTGCACAAAACCGGCGAAATACGGGAACAACACACGGTTCACAAGAAAGCCGGGGCAATCATTCACGACGATAGCTTTCTTGCCCATTGCATTCGCATAAGCCACCGTGCGCGCCACGGCTTCATCCGAGGTTTTCTTGCCACGAATCACTTCTACCAACGGCATCGCATGTACTGGATTGAAAAAATGCATACCGCAGAAGTTTTGCGGGCGCTGCAAGCTCTCCGCAAGAAATGAAATGGAAATGGTGGAGGTGTTGGACGCAATGATGGCGTCATCAACCACATGTTTTTCCACTTCCGCCAATACTGACTGTTTCACTTTCGGATTTTCTACAACCGCTTCAACGACGATGTCGACCGTATTCATCAGATCGTAGGTCAAGGTCGGCACGATGCGATTCAGGGTGTCACCCATCGCAGCCGGTTTCATGCGACCTTTCTCGACCTGCTTGCTCAATAATTTATTCGCTTCAGACAAACCGAGATCCAGACCGGCCTGTGCAATGTCTTTCATGACAATCGGCGTGCCTTTGTAGGCAGATTGGTAGGCAATACCGCCACCCATGATGCCTGCACCAAGTACCGCCGCATGCGCCACTTTCTTGCCGGCTTTTTTCTCCCAGCTTTTGGCTGTTTTGGCGAGCGCCTGGTCATTGAGAAAAATACCAATCAAGGCTGTGGCTTGCGGCGTGCGCGCCACACTCAGGAAGGCATCGGTTTCTACTTTCACTGCATCATCGCGTTGCAAACGCGCCGCTTTTTCCATCGCGTTCACCGCCGCCATCGGCGCCGGAAAATTCTTGCCGGCTTGCGCAGACACCACCGCTTTGCCGGTCGTAAACGCCATCATCAATTCAATATCGTTCAACGCCAAGACACCGCGCTTATCTGCGCGGTGGGATTGATAATCAAATGCACCGCTGGCGGCCTGGCGACACAAATCGAACGCGGCTTCACGCACTTGCTCAACCGGTACAACCGCATCGACAGCACCGAGCTCCAGTGCATTCGCCGCTTTCTGTTCCGCACCGCCAGCAATCCATTCCACGGCATGGTCGACACCGATCACACGCGGCAAGCGCACCGTGCCACCAAAACCGGGAATGATGCCGAGCTTGGTTTCGGGCAAGCCGATACGGGCGCTGTCGGCCATCACACGGAAATCGCAAGCCAGACAGACTTCCAGACCACCACCCAGCGCATAACCGTTGATGGCAACGACGCTCGGGTACGGCAGATCTTCGAGACGGCTGAAAATGGCATTGGCACGACCGAGATAGTCGGCAATCGCGGCATCGCCGCGCTCGAACACGCCATTGAATTCGGTGATATCAGCACCGACGATAAACACCGGCTTGGCACTGGTCAGCACCAGGCCTTTGATACCGGGTGCTTTTGCCAGCGCATCGAGGGCCTGGTCCAGTTCATCCAGCGTGGCGACGTTGAACTTGTTGATCGATTCCCCGGCGAGATCGAAGACCAGCTCGGCCAGACCGTCGGTCTGCTGCTGCTCCGGATTGGCGGTGACACGGATGGCGTTGCCCTGGTAGATCATCATCTGCCCCTGTGAATGCAATAGTCGGAAAGACGGCAAGGATAGCGGTTTTGCCAGCCTGAAAACACTGTTACAGTCTTGCCTGTTGCTTTCGCGCCATGCTTATCGCGATGCATGGTTTACCCGATACAGGGTTTACCCGACTGACAAAATGACGGATCCGCTTTACCAATGTTGTTCAATTCCTATGCCTTCCTGTTGCTGTTCCTGCCTGTGGCCTGTGCAGGCCACCACTGGCTTTGCCGCAGCAACCGGCGTGAAATGGCATTGCTGTGGCTGAACCTGTGTTCGCTGTTTTTCTATGCCTGGTGGAATCCTGCCTGTTTGCCATTGTTACTGCTTTCCATTAGCGGCAATTTTTATCTGGGCAAACAACTGTCACGCCAACAAGGCAGCACATACGCCAAATCGTTACTGGCGCTGGGCATCAGCCTGAACCTGGCTGTACTCGCCTATTTCAAGTACACAGGCTTTGCCCTGGAAAATATCAACGCCTTTCTGGGCACTTCCTTTCACGCGCCCGACATTGTCCTGCCACTGGCAATTTCATTTTTCACCTTCAACCAGATCGCTTACCTTGTCGATGCTGCAGAAGGCATGACGGAGGAATACAGCTTCAATCACTACACGCTGTTCGTCAGTTTTTTTCCGCATTTGCTCGCCGGGCCTATCGTGCATCACCGCGAACTGATCCCGCAATTTTTCAAGCTGCAGGATGATGCGCTGCGTCAGCAGCAATGGGCCGTGGGCATCACCGCCATCAGTTTCGGCTTGTTCAAGAAAGTCATTTTTGCCGATGCGACCGGATATTACGCTGACCAGGTTTTTCGCAGCCCGGCCGAAGGCAATCCCCTGTCAATGATCGATGCATGGATTGGCGCGCTGACATTCAACCTGCATGTCTATTTTGACTTTTCCGGCTATTGCGATATCGCCTATGGCACTGCCCTGTTGTTCGGCATTGTCCTTCCACAAAACTTCCTGTCGCCGTTCAAGGCGGCCAACATCATCGACTTCTGGAAAAACTGGCACATCACCCTCAGCCGTTTCATCACCAGCTATGTCTACACCCCCCTGATACGCAACACACCCGGCGGCGTCGTATTCAGCAAGGCCATGCTGGTGACGCTGGTGAGCATGGGCATTGCCGGACTGTGGCACGGCGCGGGCTGGACGTTCATTGCCTACGGCCTGGCACATGGCAGTTTGCTTGTCATCAACCATTGCTGGCGCAAAGTAAAGCCGGCAAAAAAACTCGCCAGCATCCCTGCCTTCAGAATCTTTTCCATCGTGTTGACGTATACGGCTGTCACCCTGACCATGGTGCTGTTTCGTTCACCGGATCTCACCACGGCGATCAAAATATTTAACGTCATGTTCAACGTTGATGGTTTTACCTTGACGCATCACCTGCACCAGCCGGTCATCAGTGATTTGTGTCGACAACTGAAATGGGATCTTTCGCCCATGCAAAAACTGCTGCCTGTGCTGCTGTTGCTGCACGCCTGGATCTGGTTTCTGCCCAACCTGCAGCAGATCATGGGAAATCACCCTTACGCACTCTGCAACACACGACTGGCTCCCACGCGGCTACTGTGGCAACCCAACACGTTCTGGAGTGTTTGTACTGCACTGGCACTCACTGCATCTGTGATGGCGCTCTACGAAACCGGTGTATTCCTTTACTTCAGGTTCTGATAACACGCTGCAAGATTGAAACAGGATAGCAATTGAAACACTACACCCGACAGACATTGCTGATCGCCCTGCTGGCATGCGGCATGATTGCCGGTGCCAACTGGTTGGCCAATCCGTACCTGATGTTCAACGCACCAGTGATTCCCGGCATTAACCAGTGGATTACAGAAAACTATTACAAACAATTGCTGTTCAAACCCTATCAATTGCGCCTGCAAAAACCACAGAGCCTTATTCTCGGCGCCTCGCAAGCAGGCGTGGCATTCAACCCGGATTTATTACCGCAACCGGCCTATAACCTCGCAGTGGGTGGCTCCACCAGCTACCTGCAATACCGGCTGTTGCAAGAGGCGCTGGCTGCGAGCCCTGCCATCAACCACGTTATTCTGGAAACGCCTTTCCTGTCATTCAATAACGATGACCCGAACAACACACCGGGCGCAGACGCCGCACTGGAACATCGACTGAGCCTGCAACGTGATGGCAACAGAAATTTTCTACGGCCGGGATACGCTGCCGAAGAAATCCTGTCCAGCCTGTTGTCGTGGGATATTACCCGCGCCAGTATTCGCATGATCAGCAAGCAGGAAGCGATCAGCAACAAAAGCCGTGGCTCGTTTATCCAGTTGCGCAATGGCCAATGGATACAACAGGCCTCGCCAGACAGCCATACCCGGCAGTTAATGAAAAATTCCTGGAAAAAAACCTTGTTCAATGACTGGTTGCCCGCTCCCGCACACAGTTATTCACTGGGTAACGGACAACATGGCCCGCTGGATTTTTATCGACAGAATCTGCGCCAACTTTACCAGCGCAACATTGATACACGCATCGTCATTGCGCCGATGCATGCCAGCCTGATGATAGGCCTGCAGCAAGCCAGGTTGTGGCCGACTTACCAGCAATGGAAAAAATCACTGCTGGCGATCAACAGCGAAGAAGCCGCAAGCGCAGGCAAACCGGCATTTCCCCTGTTTGACTATGCGGTGATCAATGAACAGACCACGGAAAATTTTCCAGCAGCGGAATCCACCACACCGATGCAAGGTTTCAACGACAGCATCCACGTTTCACCGCAACGGGGTGACTTGATCCTGCGCGAGATTTTATCCGGCACGCCACAGACGGGCAGACTGCTGGACAGTGACAACATTGACAAATCGCTGGCCGGTGATGATATTGCCCTCACCCGCTACATTGAAACACATCCCGACATGCAGGCAGAGATGCAGCAACTGTTCCGCAATCACGAGACACCCTAATGGCGGGCATCGCGTATCCATTCGACAGCGCTTCCTTGCTGCGCAAGAAAAAAGCGCTGCGTCGTGAGTTGTCAGCACAATCCGGCCTCGTCGAAAAACGCATTGCCATACTCGGCGGCTCAACCACGGATGAAGTGGCCGACATGCTGGAATTGTTCCTGCTGATGCGCGGCATCCAGCCCCGTTTTTACCAGAGCGCCTACAACCAGTATTTCAGCGAGTGCATGCAGCCTGAACCCGCACTGCGGGATTTCAAACCCGAACTGGTTTACCTGCACACCAGCAGCGTCAATATTCAGGCATATCCTGCCATCACGGCGAGCGAAGCCGATGTGCGTACCTTGTTCGAACAACAGATGGCGCATTTTTCCGCAGCATGGCAAGGCATACGCACGCATTTCAATTGTCCTGTCATCCAGAACAATTTCGAGCAACCGTGGGAGCGTGCACTGGGCAATCTGGATGGCAGTGACTTCCGTGGCAAAAGCCGTTTCGTGGCCCGGCTCAACGACGCGTTTGCGGACGCCTCACAGAAAATTCCCGGGCTGACCATTCTCGACATTCACTATTTATCGGCGCGCATCGGCCTGGATCGCTGGTTCAATCCCCGGCAATGGCATTTGTACAAATATGCGATGGACAGCGAAGCGATTGTCGAACTCGCATGGCAATTATCTGCCGTGATGGCTGGTATCTGCGGATTGTCAAAAAAATGCCTGGTGCTCGATCTCGACAATACGCTCTGGGGCGGTGTCATCGGTGATGACGGTGTGGACGGCATTGCGATTGGCACCGGTTCTGCCGAGGCGGAAGCCTACAGCGAATTGCAGCGCTATCTGCGTGAACTGAAACATCGTGGCATCCTGCTGGCGGTCTGCTCGAAGAATGACGAAGCGAATGCACGCGCGGGTTTCCTGCACCCGGACAGCATCCTGCAGCAGGATGACTTTTCCGCTTTTTTTGCCAACTGGGATAACAAGCCTGACAACCTGTTGAAGATTGCCGATACCCTCGGCATTGGCATCGACAGCCTGGTTTTTCTCGATGACAACCCGGCTGAACGCGAACTGGTGCGCCAGCAATTGCCCACTGTCACTGTGCCTGACATCGGTTCCGATATCACCGACTACATCCGCCGGCTCGACCGGGCAGCACTGTTTGAAACAACAAACCTGTCCGCAGAAGATCTCCTGCGTTCTCAACAGTACCAACAGAATGCAGAGCGACACCTGCAACAAAATCATTTTGCGGATTACCAGGACTTCCTGCGTTCGCTCGATATGCGCGCCATCATCGAGCGATTCCAGCCTTCACAGCTTGAACGCATTTGCCAGCTGACCAACAAGACCAACCAGTTCAACCTCACCACGCGGCGTATGACCTTGCCCGAATTGCAACACATCGCTGCCAGCAAGGCATACATCACACTTGCGGGCCAACTGCGCGATCGCTTTGGTGATAATGGACTGGTGTCGGTGGTGATCGGCAAGATCATCGGCAGCAACCTGGATATCGAGTTATGGCTGATGTCATGCCGGGTACTCAAGCGCGGTCTGGAGGCGGCAATGCTCGATGTGTTATGCCGGCAAGCAAGCGCGCAGGACATCACGACACTGACAGGTTTTTATATTCGTAGCGACAGAAACAGCATGGTAGTCAACCTGTATCGCGAACTGGGCTTCAGCCTGATCGCTGAAACCTCGCAAGGCAGCACCTGGCAACTGGCGCTCACACCAGCCACTCACACTCTGCAACACTGCATACACATCGGGAACGGATAAACAGATGAATCGCCAGGCCATACTGATTGCCGTACAGGATATTATCCGCGACATTCTCGACAACCCGTCCCTTGTTGTCACCGAGGATATGCAGGCACACGATGTGGATAACTGGGATTCACTGGCACACATATCCATCATCACCAGCATTGAAAAACACTTCCAGAAACGCTTCAGCATTTCTGAAATTGACAGCTTTGACACAGTGGGCACTATCATCAACACACTGGAAAAAAAACTGGCATGACACGGGAAAATACTCCTGCGCAACCGACTCCGTGTGTCTATCTGTTCGATGAACAGACCCATAATGCCTTTCTCGCGCTTTGTGGCGATTACAACCCAATCCACGCGGATGCCGGATATTGTGCCCGCATCATGACAGGAAAAATCATCGTGCATGGCATGCACATTGTGCTCGCCGCCGCCGAAGCCTGGTCAACAACACACCAGGAACAGCCAACACGTATCAAATGCAAGTTTATCCTGCCGATCAGCATTGGCGACGAGGCCAGATTGCTAGAAGAAAAAACCGGAGAGCACCGCTGGAACATCCAGGTGCTGGTCGATGACAAGACCTGTGCGACGATCATGATTGCAGCAGGCAATGTACTGCCGGATAAACCCAAAACAGGACAATCTGCTGACATCCTGTTAATAGACAACAACCCACCAGCTGGCGACGCCGGTCACTTGCCACTGGACCTGGACCCACACGAGCAATGCGGCAAGCATTTCAGGCTCCGTGTACGCAACGATGCAGGATCAAAACTCTTTCCGGAACTGAATAAACGCATCGGCATCACCGCGACCCATGCCATTGCCACGTGTTCCTATTTTGTCGGCATGGTGTGTCCGGGTCTGTACTCGCTATGCACCGCGCTGGACATTACACTGGATGAAAAAAACAGGGATCAGGATGCCCTGGATTTTCATGTCGAAAATTTTGATGACCGCTTCCGGATTTTCAACATTCATCTGGATGGCGCCATCACAGGAAAACTGACGGCCTGTCGGCGAAAAGAGGATTGACCAGAATCAGGCAGGAACACCGCTATGAAACCGGAATTCACTGTCTGCACTTTCAATCAACGCCCGCTCTTGCTCCAGAAAAAAATCCACACGGCCAGCAATCGGTGCATCCGCATATTTTTCAGCAAGCGCCAGGTAATCCGCAAAGTGACGGGATTCGGACTGCAGCAGTGACAGGTAGAACTTCTGCAACACCGGATCGAGATGCGGCGCCAGCGAAAAAAAACGTTCGCAGGAACGCGCCTCGATGATCGCACCGAGTATCAGCGTATCAACCAGCTTTTCCGGATCACGCTTGGGCACATGTTCATGCAAGCTGGCAGCATAACGCGATGCCGTGACGTGCACATATTCCACGCCGCGCTTTTTCATGATGGCCAGCACTTGCTCGAAATGGCGTAATTCCTCGCGCGCCAGACGAGACAATTTCTGCAACAGATCGTATTTGTCGGTGTATCGATACATCAGGCCCAGTGCCGTCGATGCCGCTTTTTTCTCACAATTGGCATGATCGACCAGCAGGATTGCCGGCTCTTGCAATGCGCGCGCTATCCATGCGTCTGGCGTGCGACACAACAGGAAACGGGTGATGGGTGATATATCAACAGGCATACAGACCTACCAGCATCTACGCAGGCAATTACAAGGGGGAACGCTGGAAATAGCGTTCATAATGCGCACAGGAAAGATCGTAAAATTCCTTTTCCACCAGATCGCGCAACTCGCGCAAGGTTTTACCTGTTGCCTGTGCCGTCAATTGCAACCCGAATTGCGCTGGCTCGGCAATCTGGCTGGCACCGGCTTTCAGCAATTCCAGCACCCAACTCGCCGGTGCGCGCTGCTCATCAAAACCGATCTGCTGCAACCGCAACTGCTCTTGCAGCACATCGGCATGCCCGATCACAAACCAGCGCGCAACAATCTGTTCCAGCAGTACATCAATGCGTTGCAACACCGTGCGCCGTTCGTCCTGTGAATAACTGTTCCATGCGATGACTTCGTGCGAGAAGCGCTTGCAGCCGCGACAAACCGTATCACCGATGCCTGTTGAACAAACACCGATGCACGGCGTTTTCACCGGACGACTGGCAACCGACGTAAGCATTACTTGATAACCGCGGCGCCACCCATATAGCCGCGCAGGACTTCAGGTACCGTGATAGAGCCATTGCCGTTCTGGTAGTTCTCGATAATGGCGACCAGCGTGCGGCCCACAGCCAGACCAGAGCCATTCAGCGTGTGTAACAGTTCCGGTTTTCTGGTTTCCGGATTGCGATAGCGCGATTGCAAACGACGCGCCTGAAAATCCTTGAAGTTACTGCACGACGAAATTTCGCGATACGTATTTTGCGCCGGCAACCACACTTCAATATCGTAGGTTTTTGCGCTGGAAAAACCCATGTCGCCGCCACACAAGGTAATGGTGCGATACGGCAGATCCAGTTTCTGCAGGATTTTTTCAGCATCGGCTGTCAGGTCTTCCAGTGCTGCCATTGAGTCCTGTGGTCGCACTAACTGCACCAGTTCCACTTTTTCAAACTGGTGCTGGCGGATCATACCGCGTGTATCGCGGCCGTAGCTGCCCGCTTCGCTGCGAAAACACGGCGTATGGCACACGTATTTAACCGGCAACTCTTTATCTTCCAGAATGCTGTCACGCACGATGTTGGTGACCGGCACTTCTGCCGTCGGAATCAGGTAATACTGCTGCTCACCCGATAACTTGAATAAATCTTCTTCAAACTTGGGTAGCTGTCCAGTGCCTCGCAATGAATCCGCATTAACCATGTACGGTACATACACTTCCTGATAACCGTGTTCTTGCGTGTGTGTATCGAGCATAAACTGGATCAGTGCGCGGTGTATTCGGGCCATACCGCTTTTCATCACCACAAAACGCGAACCGGTGATTTTTGCTGCCGTTTCAAAATCCAGGAGACCGAGTGATTCACCGAGATCAACATGATCGCGGGCGGCATAATCAAAACTGCGCGGGACGCCGATGCGACGCACTTCCACGTTGTCGTGTTCATCCTTGCCCGCCGGCACGCTGTCATCCGGCATATTCGGCACATTGAGCAGGAATGTTTCAACATCAGCCTGCACGCTTTTCAATTCTTCCTGCAAGCGATCCAGTTCCTCACCCATGCTGTTGACTTGCGCCATCAATGCATCGACATCACCACCCGCAGCCTTGGTCTTGCCAATACTCTTCGAGAGATTGTTTTTTTCCGCCTGCAAACTTTCACTGCGCATTTGCAAGGCCTTGCGGCGCGACTCCAGCGATTCAAACGCGGCAACATCCAGTGCATAGCCATTGCGCTTGGTTAATGCAGCAACGACGGTATTGATTTCAGCGCGCAGTAATTTCGGATCCAGCATGGTTATCTCTCTAGCGTCTCAAAAAATAATCGAAAAAATGACAATAAACCTGCAATCAACCCACAACAAAATCAGGCCAGCCTTGCCAGCGAAAAACCGGCAGCGGTTGCCACAAAGCACAGCAAGGTTGTTGCCAGCACATAACTGCCTGCCTGCAGCCACTGTCCTGCCTGCATCAGGCGCACACAGTCTACCGAAAATGCAGAATAGGTGGTAAAGGCACCGAGAAACCCGACTGACAGCAAGTGCTGTTGCGACACAGACAGCATTTGTCGTTCATGCGCCAGTGCAAACACCAATCCGGCAAGCAGCGAACCCAGCACATTGATGCCGAGGATCACCCAGGGGAAAGTTGTCTTGCGCGTAAGGTCAGCAAACAACACAACGAAGCCATAACGCGTCAGCGCACCTGCCACACCGCCTGTTGCCACCATCAGCCAGTTCATGTCTTGTTCCCCTTTCCTGTACCGGATACCTTTTTGCCAGCAGGCGTTCTGGCATATCGCTGCCATGTACTGCTGCGATTGAGTTGCTCAAGATGGCGCAGTTTCTCACCAATTTTCTGTTCAAGTCCGCGAGGCGTCGGCTGGTAAAACCGGACATCCTGCAATTCCGGTGGCAAATAACAATCGCCGGCAACGAATGCCTCTTCGTAGTCATGTGCATAACGGTAATCGTCACCGTACCCAAGGTCTTTCATCAAACCGGTAGGCGCGTTGCGGATATGCATCGGCACGTCATAGGCAGGCGCATCGGCAACCAGTTTGCGCGCCTGGTTGAATGCGGCGTACACCGCATTGCTCTTCGGCGCACTGGCCATATAGATCACAGCTTGTGCCAGTGTCAGCTCGGCTTCCGGACTGCCGAGACGCTCAACCACATCCCAGGCATTCAATGCGATTTCCAGCGCGCGCGGATCGGCATTGCCAATATCCTCGCTCGCCATACGCACCACTCGCCGTGCAACATACAAGGGATCACAACCGCCATCGAGCATACGCAGACACCAGTACAGTGCCGCATCCGGTGACGAGCCGCGCACCGCCTTGTGCAAGGCAGAAATCTGGTCGTGAAAAATTTCCCCACCCTTGTCAAAGCGATGGATATTGCCTTGCAAGATGTGCGCAAGCGTTTTTTCAGTAATAACCAGCGTGTTGCCTGGCGCAGGCTCGGCAATATCCGCTGCCATTTCCAGCAGGTTCAGTGCCATGCGCGCATCACCTTGTGCTGCCCTCGCAATAATGCCCAGCGCTTCTGGCTGAATGGAGAGATGCTGTTTCTTCAGGACGTCGTCGCGTTGCAGGGCATTGTTGATGACCTGCTGCAAGTCATCTGCTGTGAGTGATTGCAGTACGTAGACACGGCAACGGGACAGGATGGCATTGTTAAGCTCGAATGACGGATTCTCTGTCGTTGCACCCACAAAAATCACGGTGCCATCTTCGATGTAAGGCAGGAATGCATCCTGCTGCGATTTGTTGAAACGATGCACTTCATCAACAAACAGCAATGTCTTTTTTTGCCACTGGTCGCGCATGGCACGCGCTTCATCCATTGATGCGCGAATATCTTTTACGCCGGCAAATACCGCCGAGATTGCAATGAAATGCACGTTAACGTGCTCAGCCAGCATCCGCGCCAGTGTGGTCTTGCCAACACCCGGCGGCCCCCAGAAAATCATGGAATGCAGGTGGCCTTTCTCTATGACTTCACGCAGGGCCTTACCGGGGGCGAGCAAGTGCGACTGGCCGACATATTGCGCCAGTGACTGCGGACGCTGGCGTGCTGCCAACGGCTGTGCAGCCAGGTCACCCTTGATGTCTGACAATAAATCCACCTTCGCCCACTTCTGATAAGAATATATTTCCCAGGCCTGACACCACTGCTACTTCGCCTTGAGAATCTCGACGCCTTTAGGCACATCAAAATGAAAACTCGCAGCCGGAATATCACCGTTGATTTTTACACCTGAAAAGAAAATGGTGGTTTTCTGTTGCATGGCATCACGGATGGTCATGCTGGCCGGCGTGTTTTTTTCGAAGGTCATCTCCAGCGACTCAAAAAGATCTTTCTGGTTGTCTTTTGGCAACAGGCGAAAGGCTTGGGGCGAACCGTTGATTTTCTCTACCGTAAAATGCTCGGCGATACTTCTGGCATTACCCGCAAACAACATGGCAGGGGTTTTGGCGTAGTTTTCTTCAAACGGCTTGATGGTCACCTGCTGCAAGTCAGGATCGTACACCCACAATGTCTTGCCATCAGTGACGATTTCCTGCGGGTAAGGTTCAGCGGTTTTCCAGTAAAACCGGTTGGGTGCCTGTGCTTTCAACTCACCCTCATTGTGTTGCTGTATTGCACCCTGCGCATTGAAGGTATCTTCAGTAAAACCTGCTGCCATGCCTTGCACCGGCTCAAGGATCGCCAACAGATCGGACAAGGCATCCGCATGCAGCGATGGCGCCAGGAACAGGCAGGACAATAAAAAATAGCGTTTCATCATGACCTCAACGCGGACCGATCGGTGAAAGGATTTCCCGGCTACCATTGCTGTTCATGGCACTGACCACACCGGCCGCTTCCATCGCTTCCACCAGGCGTGCCGCACGGTTGTAGCCAATCTGGAATTTGCGTTGCACCGATGAAATCGATGCCTTACGAGATTCCAGCACAAAAGCAACAGCCTTGTCATAGAGTGCATCCGCTTCAGGATCACCGCCCTCACCACCTTCCTCGTCACTGCTGGAAAATCCAGGCACGAATACACCGCTCTGCTCGTTGAGAATTTCATCGAGATAATTCGGTTCGCCGCGTTTTTTCCAGTCTTCCACCACGCTGTGGACTTCATGGTCGTCGACAAATGCGCCGTGCACACGGATCGGCACCGGACTGCCCGGCGGCAAATACAACATATCACCGTGGCCGAGCAATTGTTCTGCACCGCCCTGGTCGATGATGGTGCGCGAATCAATTTTTGATGAAACCTGGAACGCAATACGCGTCGGAATATTGGCTTTTATCAGACCGGTGATGACATCCACCGAGGGTCGCTGTGTAGCGAGTATCAAATGAATCCCGGCAGCACGCGCTTTCTGAGCGATGCGCGCAATCAGCTGTTCAACTTTTTTGCCAACGATCATCATCATGTCAGCAAATTCATCGATGACAATAACGATGTAAGGTAACTTGTCGAGATGCGGCGCGGTTTGCTGGTCTACCGGCACAAAAGCCATCGGATCAGGTCGCCAGACCGGATCGACCAGTGGTTCGCCCGCTGCCTTCGCATCCAGCACTTTCTTGTTGTAGCCGGCGAGATTCCGCACACCCAGCGCTGCCATCAATTTGTAGCGGCGTTCCATTTCACCGACGGACCAGCGCAAGGCGTTGGCGGCATCTTTCATATCGGTAACCACCGGTGTCAGCAAATGCGGGATGCCTTCATAAACCGACAGTTCCAGCATTTTTGGATCCACCAGGATCAGGCGCACATCATCCGGACCGGACTTGAACAGCAAACTCATCAGCATCGTGTTGACACCGACAGACTTACCGGAACCGGTCGTGCCAGCGACCAACAGGTGCGGCATCTTGGCGAGATCCACCATCACCGGCGCACCGGCGATGTCATGCCCTAACGCCAGTGTCAGCGGGCTTTTTGATTCATCGTACGCAGCTGACGCCAGCACTTCACCGAGTCGCACGATTTCACGCGCTTCATTCGGCACTTCAATGCCGACATAGGATTTTCCCGGAATAACTTCCACCACACGCACGCTGATCACCGCCAGCGAACGCGCAAGATCTTTCGCCAGACCGGAAATACGGCTGGCCTTGATACCCGCCGCCGGCTGGATTTCAAAACGCGTAATCACCGGGCCGGGTTGCACGGATACCACTTCCGCACTGACGCCGAAATCCAGCAATTTCAATTCCAGCAATTTCGAAATGGCTTCCAGGGATTCTTGCGAGTAACCGCGTTTGTCAGCCGGTCTCGCACGCTCCAGCAAACTGATTTGTGGCAGGTCCCCTGCAAACGCTTCAGTTTCAGCAAACAATTTGGTCTGTTTTTCCTTAACCACACGTTTACTGGGCTGCGATTTTTCCACGACCTGCGGTGGCGGCTCAACGATTTGTGGCGGTGGTGATTTGCGTTTGGACATGCGCATCCTGTACGCCTCCATCGCCCGTACACGCTCTTCACGCGCATCGTCACCACTGCGTTGTACTTCGCGTTCACGTTGCACATCTTTCACGGAAAAGCGTAATTTATCGATCAGTAGCAAGGTCAGGCGACCGGTTTCATCCATCAACCAGAGCCAGGACAAATCGGTAAATATCGTCACACCAAACAGGAAAATACTTAGCAACAAGGCGGTAGCGCCCAGTAATCCCAGCAAGTGTTCTGCCGCTTCTGCCACACCCTGGCCAATCAGCCCGCCACTGGAAAATGGCAAGTAACTGATTGCATCAGCAGGCCATTGCAGGGTAACGATGCCGGTACCCGCCACCATCGTGAGAATCAGGCCGATACTGCGCAGCGCCAGCATCGTTGCATCAAACGGCAGCAACCGGTGGCGCTCACGGAAACGCAGGACGCTATAGGTTGCCAGCAATACAGGGAACAGATAGGCAAGCCGGCCAAAAAGGGAAAACAGGATGTCGGCCATCCATGCACCGAGATAACCACCGAGATTATGCAACTGGCGATTGTCTACATCGGTCAAGGCTGCCGTGCTGGACCAACCCGGATCACTGCCGTTATAGCTTGCGAGCGACACCAGCACAAACACGATAAAAAACACCAGCAACAACAACCCGACTTCCCGCATGCCGCGTGTCAGGACGCGCTTGACTTGCGACGTCTGCTTTTGCGACGTCGCCGGGATAGCGGACGATGCCGTGGATTTATTTCTGGGCTTGGACACAACAGAACCTGTGCTTGAAATCAGGGCAACATTGTAGCGTTATCGGCATGGAAAACATGCCTTTTGTCAGAGCAAACTCTTGCGCAACAGATCAAGTGCCGCCGCGAGGCTTTTGACATCCTCTTCGGTTCCACGCTCCTGCCATAGGACACCCAGGCCCGGCTGTGTGCATTCGAGCAAGGCCCAGCCATCCGGAAATCGTTGGCGGAATGACGCCAGCCACCCCTTGGCCAGCTCCGGCGGACTTCCCGCCAGGGTTACCATTTCTCCGGTTTCTGACACCCATACTGCCCAGCGTGAAGGTGCATCACCATGCGACAACCAGGGCAGACTGTAGAGGAAACCGGATGCTGGCAGTTGCCGGTACTGGTAGCCACTGTTGCGCGATGTCCAGAAACGTACCGACAGACCGGCTTGTGCGGCAGCAGCCCGCAGTGCCTGTAACTGTTGGTCACGCTTTGAAGGGCGCAGGCGAGTCACCTGCCCGAGGATAAAAAAGGCAACAACCGCAATGAACAACCAGCGCAGCATCAGCGATCGGCTTCCTGTATTGAAGGGGGCAATTGCAAGAATTCCTGCAGTTGGCGCTGGCCAAATGGCCAGCAGAGCAGCTGCCCGGTTGTAACGCGTTCGAGCACGGGAATCATCAGGGAGAAACGTTCGAGCAGTGCGTCGGTCTCGGCAATATCAACCAGTTCGACCTGCCATCCCTCACTGACCCAGGGCAATAACTGCCCTTCGGCCAACTCGCACAAATGACAACCACAGGTGCCATACAACACCAGTGCGCGGTCATTTTCCTTTGCCATCACTGCAGACAGCAATCAACCCAGCAGGTAGTAGGCGACAACACCTGCAATAGCAAACAGGACGATGATTACCATGATCCAGTTCACGCCATCCGGCTTGGCGGCTTCCTGTTTGGCCTCTTCACTGGCCGAAACAGCCCGGTTAAACGCAGTAGTGCCTGCAACGCGCCTGCTCTCTTTTTCAGCTTCGGATTCATTGGCAACAGCCGGTGCTGCGGGTGCCGCTTCTTTCCGTATCGGGGCTGCCGCAGAAGGTATGGATACGGCGGCACGCAGCGTGGTTTTATCCGCTTCGCCACCGGGGCCAATGACGGTAAAGCTCAGCGTATCGAGCCGAAGTTCGTCACCCCGCTCCAGTTTTGACTCCTGGACACGCTTGCCATTCACGTAAGTACCGTTAGCAGACCCCAGATCCTTGACCATGAGGTTGCCACGGACAATAGACAGCTGGGCATGCTTGCGTGACAAATGGGTCACGGAAAAACTCAGGTCACACTCCGCAGAGCGACCGAGCACAGTATCACCGTTGATTGTGTAGGTTTTGTTAGCCAGTGCACTGTGGTTGGGACGAATAGCCCAGCCGGAAGACTCAGCCACAGCTGCAGCCGCCGCAGGTTTCGACTCTGTCTTGGGGTCGATAACCGTGAGTGTCATACCTGCAAGCACCATTTCATCACCGATCTGGAGTGCCTGCTGTTTGTCTACAGCCCGGCCATTTACCGTGAGTGACGGATCGTTGGCGATATTCACCAGCTGCAGCTCATCACCCTTGATCTTGACCTCAATGTGGCGAGGCTGGATACCATCGCGCTTCAACATGACCTGGCAGGAACTGTCAGTACCCAGCAACACTGCAGGCTCAACCAGCCAGACATCTCCGTGTTCCTTGTTAGTGAAGCGCAATTTGAGCATAAACAGACATCTCCATAAGACAATTTGTGGCGCAATCGTCAGCCATGACGCCTTTAAAGGCAGCACAAGCAAAAGTTTACCAGTAAAAAGTAATCTGCTGCGCAAAACCGAAACAGCAGACACTGTAATGTGGCTGGATTGTATAATAGATTGGCCGCATGAAAATACCGAGCAGCCCGCAAAACCGGCCCCTCCATCCAGCCAGAGCTGCCATTTGTCTGCCGCCCCTGCTGAAATTCGCTACCCATACAGGAAATCGCATGCGAACAAGGAATGACAGTGCACTGACCCACACCGGCAATGTGCGCAATAACAACGAAGACGCCTTTGTTGCCGACCCTGCGCACGGACTGTGGGTCGTTGCCGATGGCATGGGTGGCCATGAAGCTGGCGAGGTTGCCAGCGCTATTGTCATCAAGACCATCACCGACTGCATTGCCAGGGGCCAGGATCTTGCCAGCGCCATACAGGCCGCACACCACAATATTCTCGACAGCAGCCGCAAGGGCAAAGGTGCGCGCGGCATGGGTTCTACAGTAATTGCGGTACACAGCACCGAAAGTCACTACCAGATCGGCTGGGTCGGGGATAGCCGCGCCTACCTCTGGACACCCGACGGACAACACAGCGGTACCCTCGAACAACTGAGCACAGACCATTCCTACGTGCAGATGCTGGTTCGTGCAGGCGCTATCACGCCAGAAGAAGCCAACCATCATCCAGACAAGAATGTCATCACCCAATGCCTGGGCTCCGTTGATCTTGCCAATGTCAGGGTCGATACGATCGACAGGGAATGGCAGGACAACCAGTGGCTGCTCCTGTGCAGTGACGGTCTCACCGACGAACTCCAGGACAGCCAGATCAGCGCCATCCTCGCCAACAGCAACAACACGGAAGAAGCCACCAGCACACTGGTAAGGGAAGCACTGCAAGCCGGCGGGCGCGATAACACGACAGTAATCGTGCTGGGGAAACCGGCAGCAAACCGGTCATTCTGGAAAAAAATACTGGGACGAAACTGATCCTGTAACAATCAATCCTTGCAAAGCGAATCAACCAGCTCCTTGAATGTTTCGCGATTCCTGTAATTGAGCGTCATCAACACCTGATGCGCCTGCAACACTTTGTCGCGTGCGGTTTTTTCGTCAAGTGTTTCTGCCTGCAACTCACAATCTGCAATCGCCTGCGCTTCCAGCTTGTTCGAACACTGGATATCGAATATCTGTTCAAAACCCATGCTGTTCAGCAGCCGCAAGATGCTGTCGTTATCCGTAACAATCATTGGCTTGATTTGCATCTGCTTGCGCACAAACAATGCCATTTTGGCAAGCAGGCCAAGTGTCGTGCTATCCAGTCCTTCGGTTTCGGTAAGGTCAACAATCACTGACTGGCAGGATACCGCTGCAAACATCCGTTCGACAAACTGGTCGATGGTTGTGCATAACGTCAGGCGCACATCGCCCAACAATTTCAAAACATAGATACCATTGTGCTCGGCGACCAGTACACGACCGTCCATCTCTACACCTTTGCTTGTAATGCATCACACACAGCCATCTGGCCCGGTGATTTAACCAATGTCATGATAGCGATGTCATCCGGTGCATCACTCACTGAATCAAGATGAAGCTGCGCTTCGACACCTGCCTGCGTACGGTCGCTGGCAGACACCAGTTCGAGCAGTGCCGCTTCCTTTTCGATCAACCCTTGCGCTTGCACGATTTCCAGCACGCCGTCAGAACACAACACCAATGTAAATTCATCAGGCAATTGCAGGGTGTAATTGCTGTATTCGATGTCGCGCAGTATGCCCAACGGCATTCCGTTTCCTTCCAGATACCGAACATCATTGCCACTGGCCAGGATCGGCATCGGCAAGTGCCCTGCCACACTGTAGATCATGCTGTTGCTCTTGCAATCCAGTACAGCCATGAACATGGTTACATGTTTATCGATACCCGCCGCAAGCAATTCACGATTGTAGTAAGACAGCACATCCGCCGGTGAAGCAAAAGGAATAGCAGTCTTG
Organism: Pseudomonadales bacterium; assembly: GCA_035430165.1. GTDB lineage: Bacteria > Pseudomonadota > Gammaproteobacteria > Pseudomonadales > UBA7239 > UBA7239. Next base: position 18,810 of record DAOMGE010000016.1, read on the forward strand.
TTGAGCGCCGCGAGACGGGTTTCGCGATACACGTTGAGAGAAAAATGATGCAGGAGTGCAGTCACAAATGCAGAAGAAACACCGTGACCAGATACGTCAGCAATATAGAAACTGAGCATGTCACCGCCGTACTCCGCGTACTGGAGAAAATCGCCGCTCAGGTACAGCGATGGCACAATGCAATGCCTGAAATGGTAATGACCTGCCTGCAAATCCTGCTGCGGAAACAGCTTCAGTTGCAGCTGTCGCCCCGCCTGCTGGTCCTGTTCCAGGATACGGACGTACTCACCCATTTCACGATTGGCCTGCTCCAGCTGATCGCGGTACTTGCGGTTCTGGTCAAGTAAATGCGCACGCTCCAGACAGACACGCACTGCCTTTTCCAGCACCGCCAGATCGGCAATCGGCTTGACCAGATAATCCGTAGCGCCCAGCCGCAAGGCCTCGGCGACGTCCTGGATGGTGCCAGCACCGGAAATCACAATAACGGGAACGGGTGACTGGCTGGCAGCAATCCTGCCAAGCAGCTCAATGCCACCCATGCGGGGCATCTTGAGATCGGTGATAACGAGGTCAGGGTGACCCGAAGAAAAGACATCAAATGCACTGACGCCATCACAAGCCTGCAACACCTGATAACCGCTGTTTTCCAGAAAGGCTGCCACACCCTGACGCACCATGGCGTCATCGTCTACCAGCAGCAATGTAGCTGGCGCATTGGCAAAACTGTCAGTCATGCGGGTGCGTTCTCCCAGCCCGGTGATGGCCTGTGGGCTGGGCGCAAACCCTACTCCGATCCTTTCAGGCACGCAAGCTTGACGTGTCCGGCTTTACCTGCTGCAAAAAGCCTATTTCGTGTCGGCTTCCATGCAACGGAACTGGTAGTACAAATAGTAATCGGCAGCTTCGAGCGGCGTACTCCATTCACTCAATTTCTGGAACCCGTTTGCGCAATGCGTACTCATCTGGCGATACAGCTCATTCTGCGCAGAAACCGGCGAGTAGGATGCTTTCGAATGCTCGGCATCCAGTGTGTAGCGCACACGGATATTGATCGCCGTTCCAATAGCTACCGGCTTGCCATCGGCGGTAACAACCGGCTTGACTGCAGGCCTGTCTGACGATTTCTGGCTCACCGCCGCCATATCCTTGTCCGATACTGAAGATTTAGTCTCACCCTGTTCGTAGGCATTGACTGCATCATCTTTTTTCCACGGATGCGCACCATCCGATGACCAGAGTGAATCAGCATCCTTCGAGGTATAAAAATCAGCCTGGTTCATACCGTCTGACAAATCCACCAGACGTTTTTTGCTTGCAGGTTTGTCTTCGCCAGCCTGTACAGCCGTAGCGGCCAGCACCAGTGCCATCAGTAAAATTGACTTGCGCATATGTATTGCCTCACTTTTCCACCAGAAATGTCGATTTTTTTATGAATACAAACGATTTTAAATACGCCTGCTTCTTACAAAGAGAAACGGGGCAATTACGCCCCGCTCCCTGGATCACATATAGAAACACATTGCCAGATCAGAACTTGGTTTCAAAACCCACGCCGATGGTTTTCAGGTCAGCATTGTCGTTGCTGCCAGCGTTACCAGCCCACAGGTTAACCTTGTCAGTGTCCACTGTCAGTTTGGCACCATAACCGTAGACAATGGTGTTCTTGCTCAGTGAATAATCCACACCCAGAGCAATCTGTTTGGCATCAAATGTATGCTTGGCGGCAAACGCCGGGCCACTGGCATTGATCGCTGATTCCGATGTGCTTTGGCCATACTGGGCCTTGAATGCCCAATCACCCATCTGGTATTTGCCGTTCACCATCCAGGCATCCTGTTCCTTGATGTCTTTGTAAAATGCCAGGGCACCAGCATCTGATGCACCCAGTGCGTTGCCAAGCGCATTCTCCAGACCTGTACTTCCACCAATACCCTCACCCAATTCGCCCTTGATGCCGTTATCACTCAGGTCATTATTTGAAACACTGGCTTGCTGGATATGCGCATCAAACGTGAAGTCACCAAAAGTTGCCGCACCTACCAAACGCACGATATCAGCATTCTTGATGTTATGGTCTGCTGCCAGACCGATGAACGAGGTATCGTTGAACGCATATTTGCCAGACAAGGAATAACGTTCCAGAAATCCGGTCTCGTCGTTGCTAGTCGCGCCTGTGCTTACACCGCTATCTTCGCTTAACTCATCGGTAAAACCGAGAGTAAAACCCGACCAGGTTGGCGAGGTATACATCAGGATATTGCTCTGGCGGTTTTCACCAACCATATAATGCGTGATATCACCGATCAGCAGATCGTTGAACTGGTCAGTACCATCTGCCAGCATTTTCAACACGGTATCGTTTTTGCCTGCCTGGATCGTACCCCATGTCTTGCTGCTCAGGCCGCCGACAATATTGCGGGTCTTGAAAGGCGAACTGTTGGATGCAGAGCCGGCATCACCGGTATCAGCTACCACTTCAAATTCCATCTTGTACACTGCGTCAAGATCGTCGCTCAATTTATTTTTTCCCTTCACACCAAGACGTGACGTGTTGGTATTCAACAAATACTGACTGGCATCCTTGGATGTCGATTTGGTTTCAAGACCAGTGATTGCATCCTTGTCGCTACCGAGATAATCGAAGCTCACTTGCTGTGCAGACAGGTTGATCTTGCCATACACAGAAGCATCAGCCATTACAGCGCCTGCTTGTGCTGCGACTGCAGCGCCAATTGCCAGAGGCAGAAGTTTGAATTTCATCATGTTTCCCCTTCCCAATAAAGTTTGTTTGGCTCTTCAGACAACACCCGCTTATTCGGGAAATCATCCGGACAGACGACCTCTGGCCGTTTGCTGGAGGGAATTATGGAAAGTGGTTATGACAGGATTGTTACAAAAGTCATGTTTATCAAAAAAACGTGAATTCCGGAAAATGCAACCGATAAATATTACAGAATTATGAAAAGCAGGAAATTATTTAACGGTTACAGACTGGCGGAATAATAGTAGCACCAGAAACAAATAATTCAGAATCCTGTAGCAGGCTTGTCAAATTATGACAACACAATATGCCAAACCTTCGGGGGGAGGCAACAGCATGCATCGACTGACGCCGGATAAAATCAAAGTACGCACTGTGTGGATATCTGATGTTCACCTTGGTTATATCGGCTGCAAATCCGATTACCTGCTCGACTTCCTGGAAAAGGTTGAATGTGAGACGCTGTACCTGGTTGGCGACATTATTGACGTCTGGTCACTGTCACGCAGTTTCTACTGGCCAGCTGAACACAACCAGATCATCCGCACCATCCTGAAAAAGGCACGTGACGGCGTACGGGTCATCTATATCCCCGGCAACCACGACCACATATTCCGCGACTATATCGGCGAGTCATTTGGTGCCGTGGAAATCCGTGAAAATCATATCCACGAAACACTGGACGGGAAGCGCCTGCTGGTGATCCACGGCGATGAAGTCGACAACGTGATTCGCTTCAGTCGATTCACGCAATTGATCGGCGATACCGCCTATGACTTCCTGCTTTTCCTCAATCGCCTCGCCAACCATATCCGTCGACGCTTTGGCTACTCATACTGGTCACTGGCAGGCTATATAAAATCGCGACTGAATAATGCCGCACAGGCCATCGAATGCTTTGAACTTGCCATACTCGACTGGGCTACACACAAGCAGGTCGATGGCGTTGTATGTGGACACATTCATCATCCCGACATTCGCCGTGAAAAGGGCCTGCTTTATTGCAATGATGGCGACTGGGTTGAAAACTGTACCGCCATGATAGAAACACGCAATGGCGAACTGGAAATCTGGCACTGGTCGGACTCTTGCGAACGCCTGAAACAGGCACACGCTTTCAATCACGAACAATCACGTGCTGCCTGAATGTGATTTATCCTGAAACAGGAAAATCTTTCCACAACGTTGCCGCCAGCGAGGAGATATTTCCAGGACAACCAGACAGCACCCAGTCAACCAGCGTTTCCGCCACGTCCGGGTAGTGCATCGGTGTATTGATATTTGCCAACCGCAACCAGACACCCAGCCTTTCCACCGTAATCCCTTGCACTACAGTGGCAAGTCCCAACTGTGTCAAAGCCCGTCCGTTGGATTCCTGTTCCATTTGCCCCAGAAGGGGCTTCACCAGCAATTTTTTCCCAAGCTGCAGGCACTCGCTGGGCAACTCGAAGCCTGCGTTGCAGATCACACCACCGGCAGATTTCAGATCGTACTGGAATCCATCCAGCGAATAGGAGCGCAAATGGATATTCCCTGCATCCTCCTGCCTGTGCCCGGCCGCATAAATATAAAAATCCCATGCAGGAAAACGCTTCAATACAGCAACCAGCTGATTCTGGTTTTCAAAAGGCAGGTAAACGAGAACCTTGTTATCGATCACAGGGGGCGTATCCGGATCCAGATGGATAATCGGCGGCAGGACGGGTTGCTGGAAATGATGCCAATGCAGCCCGATATTGATATGGCCCGGCGCAAAATTTCGCAAGACCCATCTGGCAAGCGGATCGCCACCTGCGACAGGAATATCATGCAAAAACGCCAATTGATGACCAATGCTGACCAGCTGTTTGCCTTGTATCCGTGCAGCCCAGGCGGTAACCGGCTCGAAATCACTGATCACCACATCGTAAGCTGCCAGATCCAGCGTCAGGATGTCACGTAAAAATCTCGCCAGGTTATTTTTCAACAGGGTACGCGGATAAGACACCTTGCCATTGTTTACCGAGAATGTGAGACCTTGCTTCAGCTGAAAATCACCAAACACATCCATACTGAAAAAATCATCGCGGGCACGACCACTGAACAGGTAACTGACATCCGCATTGCGGCCGGAAAAATGTCTCGCCATTGCACGGGCGCGTGACAGATGTCCGTTGCCGGTTCCTTGCACACCGTAAAAAATCCTCACAAAAGACCATGCCCTGCAACAAAAACACCTATGGCTATTCCCAACACAGCGCCGACCAGTGTATCGGTAGGAAAATGCACGCCAAGCACAACACGCGACAAACCTACGCAAGCGGCCCAAATGTATAACGGCACCAACCAGAACCCGAACGATGTGCACAACAGTGTTGTGAACAGGAACGCGCCGCACGTGTGGCCGGATGGAAAACTGAATTCATCGGAAGCAGTGACCATGCTGGTAAAGCCTGGGATCGCAGCAGGCGGACGTCTGCGTTTGCAGCTGTTTTTCAACAGATAATACAGCGGCCTTTCTATGGCAAAGGCAAGAACCACATTACTGCTGAACCCGGCGCAAACCAGGGGAAACAACAGAAGGCAGAACAGGGGGATAACAACGTAGAGCGCACCATCAGCCGTGCGAGACACAAACCGTGCAGATCGCAACAGCAAGCACTGATATTGCTGCACCCAGAAAAACATCCGGATATCCGTATTGTGCAAACCAGCCAGCATTTTCATAAGCCAAAAAATACCCTGAACCGATGACAGCAATATGATCTGTGAATGAAATTTTCATGACGTAATTTTCCGGTGCCGGATTTATGCGGCACACAACTCGTTAGCCCATATAACGATTCAGCTTTGCAGGTTTCACACGCTGCAGGTCAACCACTACCAGGCCATCGACACAGTTGGCAAACGCAGGATCAATATTGAAATCGACAAACAGTACACCTCCCTGTTCACACAGTTCAGTGTACTGTTTGTACAGTGTCGGCACGGCAAGACCCATTTGCTGCAGCTGCTCTTTCAATACACGGAATTCATCCAGATAACTTTCGCCGGGAAACAGCAGTTGTAATGACGGGTATTTATCTGCGGGGATACGGTATGGCAAGCGTGCCAATGCGGTTTTTTCACGACTACCGAACCAGGTCTGGTAAAAACATACCAGCATCGCCATCGCATGCGGCGGATAGTTCTGGCTGATCGAGACCGGCCCGTACAGGTAGCGGATATCCGGACGGGTTTTCAAATAGGCACCGATGCCAGACCAGAGATAATCCAGGCTGCGCTTGCCCCAGTAACGCGGCTGCACAAAACTGCGGCCCAGCTCCAGCCCACAGCACAGCACATCGCCAAAGCCGTCCTGTAATTCAAACAATTCACTGCAATACAATTTGCTGACGTCTGCATCCGCAACGCCTGCTGTTCCCGTTGCCCGCCAGCGGTACGCACCAACCACTTCCATGTCATCATCGTCCCAGAGCACCATGTGTTGGTAGTACATATCAAAACGATCATTGTCACGGCGTTTGCCACAACCCTCACCCACTGCCCGGAATGACACTTCGCGCAAGCGGGCAATTTCCCTCATCACTGGCGAATCCGGCCGGTAATCGTGCAGCCAGATTTTCTTGCCATCGCGGGTTTCACCAAGCAGGATTCCGGCACGGATGGCTGTGCGCAATTGCTGGCGATTCTCTGGCAAGGCAATGGCTTTTTCAGTTTTTAGCAGTGGCGATTTACCTTTGCCTATGCGGTACAGATGCTTGCGAAATAATTTGGCAACAGCCTTGGGTGCAACAGGCAAATTGGAATAAGTGCCGTAATGCACTGGCTCACCTATACGCATACTGATGGCCCGGTTCTGCTGCTTGAACATTTCCCGCACGAGCCACAGCGTTGATAGTGGCCGTGAAATGACAGACAAGCCATAAAAAAACGGCGAGTTCTTGCCATCGACAAAAACCGGCACCACCGGTGCCTGCGCAGCCTCTGCCATACGCAGGAAACCGGGATTCCACGGGCCATCCTGCACGCCTTTTGCGCCAAGCCGTGAAACTTCACCGGCAGGAAAAATTATCAATGCACCACCTGCTTGCAAAAATGTGTGAATGGCGCGAATGCAGGCACGCGACGTTGCACCCTGCATGTTGTTAACCGGCAACAGCATACTTTCCAGTGGCTGGATTTTCTGCAAGAGATTATTGGCGACGACTTTCACATCCGGCCTTATTTCATGCACCATTTTCAGCAGCGCCAGGCCATCCAGCGAACCGATCGGGTGGTTGGCCACAATAACAACCTGGCCATCAGAGGGGATGTGCGCCCTTTCACTCATGCGCACCTGGTAATCAAAATCGAAATAGGCCAACACCTGTTCCACAAAATCCATCCCGCGCAAATGGGGATACTCACTGGAAAAAGCAACGAAATCCTTTTCGCGCAGAATCAGCCGCAACAAGCGGCTCAAGGTGGAGGAGACAAAAGCCGGCTTTTCGGCAAAACCAGGGAAATGATCACTGAGGATCTGGTCGACACTGAACATCTGGCAGTCACCCGACTATTTGACGCCAGTGAGTATCCGGATAAATTGTGAATTTTTTCCGACAGATTCAAGACAGTTTTATGAAAAAACCGCTTCAGCAAAACAGCAGAATCTTCATAAAACAGCAAGCAAACGTTCACAGTACACCACTAGGATTTCTCCAGGCTCGCTCTCGACCATCTGGAGGTTATTATGAAAACACCAAAAAACACACGCACAACGCACGCAACGGGTGCCACCGTACTCAAAAGCATTTTTCTACTTGGCGCACTGCAAGCCTTACCGCTACAGGCGGCAGTCAGTTACCTCGGGGCAGGCACCCTGAGCGGGCCTGATTTGTCCGGCCTCACAGGTACGCTGGAAGACGGCACCGCAGAAAACCAGTTGGGCACCGGCTCAGCTATTGCCTATGCCGGCTATGGCAATCGTTTTTTTGTGGTGCCAGATCGCGGCCCCAATGCATCCACGTACAATCCTGCCGTTGATAACACCACTTCCTACATCAGCCGCACAGATGAAGTCGACGTCAAGATTGCATTCAATGGCAGCAATTGGGTGATCACACCCTCCCTGGTAAAAACAACCTTGTTCAAGAATGCCAGTGCATTAACAGGCGCCGTCACACCGAGCAACCCGTCAAAGCTTTATTTCACTGGATTGAGCAGTGGTTTTGACGCCACTAACAGCAGCAACAGCATGCGCTTCGATCCTGAGGCCATCCGTATTTCCAGGACTGGAAACTCCGTGTATGTCAGTGATGAGTACGGCCCGTTTGTTTATGAATTCGATCGCAATTCCGGTTTGCGCGTGCGTACATTTACGCTGCCGACAAAGTTCAATATCACCAGCACAATTTCTGCTGTAGGGGATACTGAAATCGCTGGCAATACCAGTGGACGTGTCACGAATAAGGGCATGGAAGGCCTGGCCATCAGCCCGGACGGCACCAAACTGTACGGCATCATGCAAAGCCCCTTGCTGCAAGATAATGCACTGGATGCCACACTGAAAAAGAAAGGCATTTACTGCCGGATTCTGGAAATTGATATAGCCACCGGCAACACACGGGAATTTGTGTATCCACTCAGCAACAAAAGTTATACGGTGAGTGAAATCGTGGCGATCAATGACCATGAATTCCTGGTTGATGAACGCGACGGCAACGGCGGCACCAGCGCCGTGAAGAAAACGTTTTACAAAATTGATATTACCGGCGCAACGGACGTCAGCGCCGTGGCGTCGTTGCCTGCATCCGGCACGATTCCGGGCGTCACAACCGTGACGAAATCCGCTTCACCCTTCCTGGATATGCTCAATCCGGCTTTTGGCCTGGTTGGCACCAGTTTTCCCGAAAAAATTGAAGGTATCGCTTTCGGCCCGGATTTGCCAGACGACAGACACACCATCGTCATCACCAATGACAACGATTTTGTCGCAGGCAACCCCAACACATTTTATGTTTTTGCATTTGACAATACAGATCTGAACTACGCGCCGCAAAACGTGGCCGTCACTGGCCCCAACAGCTCGCAATCCCCCTATCTGGTAAAAAGCCAACCCAATGTGACGCTGGCGTCTATCCTGACTGCGGGAGACTCTGTAAACAACAAACCGGATGGCATTACACCTTACCGGATGGTCGGCATTCCGGATGGTCTGGGTGCATTTGATAATGGTAATGGCACGTTTACCTTGCTGATGAACCATGAACTCGGTAATACAGCAGGTATATCGCGGGCACACGGTGCAGCAGGTGCTTTTGTATCAAAATGGGTGATCAACAAATCGAATTTATCTGTTGTCAGCGGCAGTGATCTCATCACCGACGTCAAAGTCTGGAACGGTTCTGCCTATGTGTCACAGACAACAGCTTTCAACCGTATGTGTTCCGCTGATTTACCTGCGCTGTCCGCATTTTATGATGCAGGTACCGGCACCGGATATAACGGCAGGATTTTCATGAACGGCGAAGAAGCTGGCACAGAAGGTCGCGCGTTTGCCCACTTGATGGATGGCACCAGTTACGAATTGCCATATCTCGGCAACATGAGTTTTGAAAACGCGGTAGCCAATCCGGCAACAGGCACGAAAACGGTTGTCAGCGTGATGGATGACACCAGCCCGACTGCGCAGGTCTACGTTTACGTCGGCACCAAAACCAATACCGGTTTGCCTGTAGATAAAGCCGGCTTGACGAATGGAACGTTGTACGGAGTGAAAATCGCCGGACTGGATGTGGAAAGCGATGCAACTACTGCAGGTAGCGTGGGTGCATTCACAATGTATTCCCTGGGTGACGTGTCTGGCCTCACAGGTGCGCAACTGGAAACCAACAGCGGCACCAACGTGACAAAATTCCAGCGCCCGGAAGACGGCACCTGGGATCCCGCCCATCCGAATGATTTCTACTTCCTGACCACTGCCAGTTTTACAGGCAAGAGTCGCCTGTGGCGCCTGCGTTTTACTGATGCGAGCAATCCTTCCCTGGGCGGAACCGCCACTATGCTGCTGGAAGGCACAGAAGGCCAGAAGATGATGGATAACATTACTATCAATAAATCAGGACAGATCCTGATCCAGGAAGATCCGGGTAATCAGGCACACCTTGCGAAAGTGTGGAGTTATGACATTGCATCTGACACCTTGACTGAAATTGCGCAGCACGATCCTGCCCGTTTTGTCAGCGGCGGCGCCAACTATCTCAATACGCAGGATGAAGAATCCTCAGGCATCCTGGATGTCTCCGACATTCTCGGCACAGGCTGGTACTTGCTGGATGTGCAGGCGCACTACGCAATTTCTGGCGAACTGGTTGAAGGCGGACAATTGCTGGCGATGCACATTGATTATCCCGACACTGATGGCGACGGCATGCCTGACAGCGGCGATGCCTTTCCCCTGAATGCAATGGAATCCGTTGATACAGACCACGATGGTACAGGCAACAACGCCGACATTGATGACGATAACGACGGCGTCCCGGATTACATTGATGCCGCCCCCCTTAACGCATTCATCACCACAGAAAGAACCCTGGGAATGAGCGGAACTTACCAGGGTTCTTCCATACGTGAAAATATGAAAACGCAATAAACCATCAAAACCCGAAGCGAAAACTTCCGACAGAGATCAACACACAACGAAAATCAGGTACAAGGATGAGACTGGGGGCAGGATGCCTCACTTTTTACTCCCCGTAATAATTTCATCATGATGCTACCGGATAATTCCTGCAAATGTATTTGAGGTTTTGTCCATGAGTGTATTCAGAAGGCTGATGGGAAATAAATACAGGGAGCTGGTCATCGCTGTCAGTTTTTTTGTCCTGATCGATGCCAGCATCATGGCGCTGAATTTTTATGTCACAACGCAACTGGATAGCGACGCGCACGCCATCAGCGTCGTCACACGCCAGCAAACACTGGCTGAAGAAATCCTGAAGGGTCTGTACGCTGTTTATGTCGATTCCAGCAAGCCTGACTCCCCTTACCAGAAAGCCATTGACAATCTCGCCAGTCCGTTCCGACAGTTTGATGAAACACTGGACTCCATGATTTATGGCGGTGAACTGATCGGCACCGGCCAGGGCGCAGACAAACTCTTCAAACACACCAATTACCTTGAAATGAACCGGCAGTCACTGGAAGCAACCAATGCTATCTGGCAAGAATATCGCACGCTGCTCTCACCGATTGCGAATGCCGACTTCAATGGCTATTCACGCAAGGAAGTGATCGAACGCACGGAAAAAGCCGTGACGTTTGCCAAGGCCAGACACCCGGAAATGTCTGGCATCCTGCTTGAGATGGCAAAGAAAATCGAAGACACCACACGCCACAAAGTGCAGACAATCCGCAAGGTCCAGATTGCAGGTATTGTGCTGGCCGTAGCAAATTTCATCCTGATCCTGTTTCACTTTATCCGCAAGATCAATCGCAGCGATGAGGCCGCACAGAAAGCCGAGCACGAGACTCGCGAAATCCTCAACTCCGTATCTGACGGACTGTTCCTGCTGGATCGCCAACTCCGGATCGGCGATCAACATTCCGTCAGCCTTGAAAGAATCCTGCCGTGTGAATCTTTCTCCCAGCGCAATTTCCTGGATGTGATGCGGGCGTTCGTGACAGAAAAAACCCTGACAACGGCAGCCGAATACATTGCCCTGCTGTTTACCGAACACGTCGAGGAATCATTGATCAATGACCTGAATCCCCTGCAGGAAGTGACCATCCACATAGACAACAAGGATGGCTCATTCTCTGTACGTCACTTGCAATTTGCCTTTCGGCGGACGTGGAATATGAACCAGTTGAGCCATGTACTGGTATCCGTCACTGATATCACCGAAGCAGTTGAGTTGCGAAAAGCATTGAAAAAATCCGAGATGAAATCCGAGGAAGACATGGCGATGCTGACCGCCATCCTGCACCTGGATCCATCGGCGCTGTCAGATTTCCTGGACACCAGCAAGGAAACCCTCGAGCAGATCAACCAGATCTTCAGCCAACCCGGCCGCAATGCGCAGGCACTGCAGGCGAAACTGCACAAGACACAGCGCCTTGCACACAAGCTCAAAGGCGATTGCTCCCTCATCGACCTGCGTTTCCTGATAGAGCGCGTACATGTTTTTGAAAACCACTTGAAGCTGCTGCAGGAAAAAGAAGGGCTGGGTGGTGATGATTTTGTCGGGGTCACCGTCGAACTCGACCGGCTGATGCGCGATATTGGCACCGTACATACACTGACTTCTCGCATAAGCAAATTTGCGAAACAGGAAGACAAGCAGACTGAAAGCACACCCGATGAATCACGTTGGGAAAGCCAGCTGCGAAAAATGAGCAAAAGTATCGCCATTGACGAGGGAAAACAGGTCCAGATCCAGTGGAGCGGCTATCAGACGGAAGATATTCCCGGTTCACTGCGGGCAGCCATACAGGATGTCATTGTGCAGTGCACACGCAACGCCATCTGCCATGGCATCGAGACAACAGAGGAACGAATCACACTCGGCAAACCGGAAACCGGCACAGTACAGATATCGCTACTGAAGGAACAAAACCATATTCGCCTGTATGTGAAAGATGACGGCTCGGGCATCAACCTGAAACAGATTCGTGAACGCGCCCTGGAAAGTCGCATCATTCCTGCAGAAAATCCTGGCGAACTGGATTCGGTACGACTGGTCAGCATGATATTTCACCCGCACTTTTCTACCGCACGCAAACACAGCCTGCATGCAGGTCGGGGCGTCGGCCTGAGCCTGGTACGGGACATTGTCAAAACCAACAGCGGCTCTATTTCAATCAAACACCGCGCGGGCGCTTTTACTGAATTCGCATTCCTTTTTCCGATGGAAACAGGAAAACGACTTTCGGCCTGAATCAGGTTTTCAGTACATAGCCTCATTCAATTTATCACCCACTGGAAAGCCAATATGAAACTGATGATCGTTGATGACTCCATGGCCATCCGCAACAAGATAGCCAGGGAAAATGCACTCGAAGGTATCACAAAAATCCTGAGTGCAAAAAACGGCAAGGAAGCTGTGGAAATGTTTCGTGATGCGCTACCGGACATCGTCACCATGGATCTGACCATGCCGGAAATGGACGGCGTTGAATGTATCAAGGAGCTGATCAAGCTGAAACCGGATGTTGTGATACTGGTGATTTCAGCACTGGCTGACAAGGCAACTGCCATCCAGGCCATGCACAACGGCGCGCGCGGGTTTCTCTGCAAACCCTTCAGCCAGAATCAGTTGAGTGATGCACTCAACAAGTTGATCGTATCTATCAAACAACCACCCAGAAAATCCTGAACGGGAGCTATCCAATATGAACGAGAAAGAAGTACAGGTTTTTATTGCCGGCTCACGGCGGTACTTTGATACGGTAACCGAACGCATTGCTGAAATTGGCACGCCCTACCTCACCAGCCCCGCAGGCATACCTGTTTCGGACTACACAGGCATCATCGGCATATCCGGTGCACGACGCGGCTGTGTACTGATTTCAGCGCCACGCATCATGCTGCACCACTTGCTGATGTCGATGGGCGAACGCGATATTTCGGAAGAACTGGTTCGCGACAGTGTTGGCGAGCTGGCCAATACCATCGCGGGCAATGCCCGCAGTGAATTCGGTGCAGGCTTCATGATATCGGTACCCGTTGTCGTAAAAGGCAAACCGGATGAAATCAACATTCCCGCCCATCTGCGCGCCTTCAATATTCCCGTGCAATGGCAAAGTTATGCAATGTCTCTCACGGTTTGCCTTGAGTGACAAATACGGAATTTGCAGAAAAGATACTGACGGCGCGTGGCAAGCTCTGCTATGGTTTGCCACCAGTCATTATCACTATGGATGCCATCATGTACGCCTCTCTCCTGCCCCGGATCCTGCAACTGTCACGCGCCGCTGGCGACGCCATCATGGCTGTCTACAACACCGCAGATTTCAACGTCGACATGAAAGCCGACAACTCACCGCTGACACAAGCCGATCTCGCTGCACACGCCATCCTGGAACCGGGTTTACTGGCGTTGATTGAAGGTGTGCCGGTCCTGTCCGAAGAAGGTGAACTGCCTGCATGGAACACACGCAAGCAGTGGAACCGTTACTGGATTATTGATCCGCTTGACGGCACCAAGGAATTCATCAAACGCAATGGAGAATTCACGGTAAACATTGCACTGATTGAAAATGGTGAACCCGTGCTTGGTGTGGTGTGGGTACCTGCACTGTCAATCGGCTACAGCGGCCTCAAGGGCGGTGGTGCCATGAAATACGAGAATGGCAACAGCCGCCCCATCCATACACGCAAGATGATTGTCGGCAATGGTTGCACCGTGGGTATTGTCGCCAGCCGCTCACACGGTGCGGATGCCGTGGATGCCTTTCTTGCAAAAGCCAGCTCGAAACTGGGTGAGGTACAACTGAAAAATATGGGCAGCTCACTGAAGTTGTGCCTGGTTGCTGAAGGTGAAGCGGATATTTACCCGCGCCTGGCACTGACGTCAGAGTGGGATACCGCCGCTGCACAAGCCGTGGTGGAAGCCGCCGGCGGACACGTGCTGACCGACAAGCTGGATGTGATGCGCTACAACACCAAGGAAGACATCCTGAATCCGTTTTTCTTTGTCATCGGCGATCCTGCATTTGAGTGGAAACCGTTGCTGCAATCCTGATTGCACCGCACGAGATCTCTCAGGGCACGGCGTGCGTGCCCCCTATTCCCCAAAACCTCACAAAAACCCGAGCAATTCGCGTGCCGCCTTGTAAGGCGTGATCCTGCCAGAGACCAGCTCCCGATTCAGTGTTGGCAGACGTGAAGCAACTTGCGGATTCTGTTGCAAACGCAAATCGATCATTTCGTGCAGCAGTTTTTTCATCCATTCCACATTCTGTCGCGCTCGCTTGCCGACAAATTCGCCCGCCGCTTCGCTGGCTGCACAATAATCCCCGATCATCGCCCACACTTTATCAATCGATGCGTGTTGCAAGGCCGAACAACATTCCACGCGCGGCTGCCAGTAATCCGGGTGTTTCAGCAACATCAGCGCATTCTGGTAATGGTTGCGCGTCTGTTCTGCAAACACCGCACCCTCGCCGTCGGCCTTGTTAACAACCAATCCATCTGCCAGTTCCATAATGCCGCGCTTGATGCCCTGTAATTCGTCGCCGGCATTCGGCAACATCAGCACCAGAAAAAAATCTACCATGCTCGCCACTTCGTATTCCGATTGGCCGACACCCACTGTCTCGACCAGGATAACGTCATAGCCCGCTGCCTCACAGAGCAACATCGTTTCGCGTGTCTTGTGCGCCACACCGCCGAGTGAACCTTCCGATGGTGAAGGACGAATAAACGCTTCGTCACGACGCGACAATTCTTCCATGCGTGTCTTGTCGCCGAGAATACTGCCACCCGCAACAGGTGAGCTCGGATCCACGGCCAACACCGCCACTTTTTTCCCAAGCCCCAGCAAATAGAGACCAAACGCTTCGATAAACGTGGATTTGCCGACGCCGGGCACACCGGTGATGCCAATGCGTACGCTGTTGCCGGTTGCTGGCAATACGGCTTCAAGAATCTGTTGCGCCTGCGCGCGGTGGTCATCGCGTTTGCTTTCAATCAGGGTGATGGCTTTGGCAAGGGCGCGGCGATTTCCGGCGCGGAGTCCTGCAATATCAATCGGTGCGGTCATGGCGGCAAGTCAGCAATAATTTTCTGGAATGATGTCGGTGCGACTGCCAGCATATCACAGCGCTTGTTGTGCATTACCGTACAAAGCGGATCTGAAACGCAACCAGTCGAACCCTGCACCCGGATCGGTTTTACGACCCGGTGCAACATCCGAATGCCCGACAATACGTTCTGCCGTGATCGCCGGATATCGCTGTTGCAACACCGTTGTCAGCCCTGTCAAGGCGGCGTACTGGGCATCGGTATAAGGCAAGCTGTCTGTGCCTTCCAGTTCGATACCAATAGAAAAATCGTTACAGTTTTCACGCCCATCCCACTGCGACACACCTGCGTGCCAGGCGCGCGCAGAAGTCGGCACATACTGTGTCACCACTCCCTGGCGATTGATAAAAAAATGCGCGGACACACGCAATCCCTGCAAGGTTTCAAAATCAGGGTGTGCACTGCAATCCAGCTCACCACAAAAAAGCTGGTCAACAAATTCACCACCAAATTGTCCGGGCGGCAAACTGATGTTATGGATAACAAGCAAATCGATTGTCGTGTTGTCAGGGCGTTCGTTGAAATGCACAGTTGGCAACAAACGCACGGCGGGTAACCAGCCATCAGCGCCCATTGATCAGGCAGCCAACAGTGGAACCGGCGCCGGCAAGATTACCAGGCCACCTGCATAGAAATCCCGTTGCAATGCCACCGTTGCACAGCACAACAAACCGGCAGTCTGTGTGTCCATCAATACGCTACACAAGGCGTCTGAAAACATAACCTGCCAGCGACTGCCGTCGTCCAGCTGTAACCAGCTTCCCACGGCAATTGCCTCTTCCTGTTGTGGAGAGGCCACGGCATCCGGCCAGAAAACCGCAGGCTCCGGCAACTCGACAGCACCCTGCAACAAAGCCAGATGCACCTTCTCCAGACGCACCAGCACAGAACGATAATCCTTGCGTTCACAACCTGCTTGCTCGAAACCAGCCCTGAGATGCTGCAACAGTTGCGGGATACGCAGCATCACACTCTGTCGGGCAACACGATCCAGCCCGGGTTGCACGGATGCCATCAAATCATCGGCCACCGCTATGGCATGCAACCACGCATCCGATGCCTTGCCTTCATGCCAGTAGATGCCCAACAAAAGTGACGACCAGATACCGTGCAGGATATCGACAACAATCTGTGGCCACAGCGCGTTGGCGGCTCGCTCGCGCAACAACGCATCCACTTCTGCACGCGCCTCCATGACCTGGATCGAAAGCCTGGCACTGGAAATACTTGCAGAAATATCCTGCCGGGTTCGCTTGCGTAGCATGAGCAAGTAGTCGAACAAATCTATCCATCCGGGCAACAGGTTGCCGGGATGCTGTAACAACAATTGCGCGAGTGCTAACGAAAATTCGTGCAGTTGCTCGACAACCGGTGAATCAATATCGGGTTCGTCCATCCAGGCTGGCGCCCAGTGCAACCATTCCTCGAGAACGCGACGAACGGGATGGGCTGCGTCGGCAAAACCTTCTTCACAGGCTGCCAGCAAAAGCGGGCCAGCCAGCAATGAGAGCATTTGCCGCGCCGACACAGGCAACGCATTACCCATCAGGGAAAGTGCCAGCCACGGCAACAATGCCGTTTGCCGGTTCGTCGCCGCCAGGATAGCTACGTCTTCGTGGCGACCCGCCAATGCCAGTCGAACCATTTCCAGCGCCAGACTGGTAGCACGTTCCCTTGAACGTTCCGGCACGACCAGCGCCTGTGCCGCAATGGATGCAGCCGGGGGAGCTTCGAGCGGCTCCCACCACTCCGGCAGTGGCTCTGCCGACAGACTGCTGATACGCGGATCCTTGCGCTTGAGAAAATAGAGTACAGACTGCTGCACATGGGTAAACAAGCTCGGCAGCATATCCAAAAACGTCACAGCCAGACCGTGACGGATATGCAAGGGAGCCGGCAAATCATTCAACAGCAGGAAAAACAGCCTTGCCAGGGTATGCGGTGCCAGTGGACAGGACAGTGCGCTAACAGGATGTGCCGTCCAGAATGTCCAGGCAGCGGCGAGTAATCCCGCCGCCTCGGCCTGTTGCTGGTAAACGTTGCGCACCGCTGCATCAGCCCCCGCCAGATACATGAAAGTGCGTGCATGGGCGGCGCCACTCGCCGTGCCCTGCATCCAGGCAGCATCTGGCTGTTCGATTCGCAAACGCAATTGGTTCATGTAATTGTCTATGAACATGCGTCGATTCCTGCGCACATCACAAACAGTCTGCATCTGTTCATCACTCGCCAGCATGACGCGCTCAAAC
The DNA here is from genome assembly GCA_035430165.1 of Pseudomonadales bacterium. GTDB lineage: Bacteria > Pseudomonadota > Gammaproteobacteria > Pseudomonadales > UBA7239 > UBA7239. The sequence continues at coordinate 36,589 of DAOMGE010000016.1, forward strand.
GCATCAAACACCGCTCGCAGCTGCTCGGGCAATTGCAACTGCACGACAGCAAACAATTGTTGCCAGGGTGATTCGCTGTCAGCCGTTATCGAGGATTGGGCCATGCCGGTATCAGCTCCGAACGCGTAGGCTCAATGTAGCACGCAAAACGAGCCTGCGTTATTTCACAAGATCGTCAATATCAATTTCTTCTTCGCTTTTTTGTGCGGAACTGTCGCCAATCTGTTTTGCACGGTATTGCAACCAGCCATCGCGCATATAGGCGTATGGATCCAGCGCAGCTTTCTCGAGGGTATCTTCAACACCGAGCAATCTTTCACGTGTGCTAAGCGCAGACAGAGTCCCTGAAGCGATCCTTACGTCCTGGTGCGGATGGCCATAGATCACATTATTCTGGAACGCCATGCCAGACACTGTACCGGTGCTATCACGCAACGTTGAGGGCCCCATGAGTGGCATCACGAAATAACTGCTGTTTTTCCAGCCCCACCGCGCAAAGGTATCGCCAAAACCTGTCTTGGCAAAGCGGCGCTGTTCTTCACCGGTCACATCAAACAAGCCAAGCACACCAACCGTAGTGTTCAGTAAAAAACGCGAGAAACTGTAGAACGACGCTTCAGGCCTGGCCTGCAAGGCGTAATTCACCGTGCTGGACGCATCGCCAAGGTTACTGAAAAAGTTGCTTACACCTTTACGCACACCCTTGGGCGTGACATCACGGTAGGTTTCCGCGACGGGCTTCATGACGTAACGATCTGCCTTGTCATTGAACTTGTAGATCTCGCGGTTCATAGGCTCAAGTGGATCACGGGGATTGGACGGGTGTGAGGTACAGCCTGCAGCCAACACCAGCAACACACAAAGCACACCCCGGCTGTAATATTTTCTTGTCATTTTCTTGTGCTCATTTTCACAATTTTACAGAAGATTCGATCAACGCATCGATACCATACACGCGAGCCAGTCCACGCATACCCGCCGTCAGACCGGTCACAGCCAGTGTTTTGCCCGCCGCCTGCAAACGACGCTGTACATGCAGGATGGCTGCAAGTAACAAGGAGTCCACTGACTCAAGGGCACCGACATCGAGTGTCAACACCCCGGCAGGCCTCGAATCGCCGAGTGCCAGCACAGCCTGCAAAACCTGCGTGTCAGCCTGCATGTCCAGTCTGCCTTGCAGGCGATAGCTGTCAAGTGCAACGGTTTCCAGCATCAGGTTCACCCTGCTCCTCAGCTTTTCACCGGTGCCGCCGCCGCATTTGCACTCTGCGGTGCAGGGGCCAGGTTTTTGGTGTGCAGGGACTGGATGAGCCCGTCAATGCCACCCTTGCTGACTTCGTCGCCAAACTGGTTGCGATAGACAGTGACCAGACTGGCCCCCTCCACGATGACATTAAAAAACTTCCAGCCTTCTGCGGTGTTGTACAACACATAATCGATTGCAACCGGCGCATTGTTGCTGGCAACCTGCACCTGCGATTTAACAGTCGCTTCCTTGCCTTCATTTTCCAGCAACGTATCCGGCTTGATGCTGATTTTCGCATCGCGGTAACGCAACATGGTCGAGAAATAGGTGCGGGTAAGCAAGATACGGAATTCTGTTGTCAGCGCTGATTTTTGCTGGTCAGTCGCCTGTCTCCAGTTTTTGCCGACAGCCAGCGCAGTCATGCGTGTGAAATCAAAACGGGGAAGTACCAGCTGTTCGACTTCTGAACGCACCGCATCGGTATTGCTGCCGTTTTCTTTCAGCAATACTGTCCGCACTTGCTCAGCAGTATTGCGTACAAGCGCAGAGGGATCTTCGGCCGCCCACGACACGGTCGCGCAGCAGAGCAACAAGGTAGCAAGTATCACAGCTTTCATTTTTATCTCCGACATTACCTGGACTACAAAAAATTATTTTGGCGCTGCCGGCTTTTCGGCAAGCGTCGTCATGAATTTCCCTATCAACTGCTCAAGCACCAATGCTGATGAGGTCAACGTGAAGCGATCACCCTCTTTCAAAACCGCTTCATCACCGCCCTGGGTGAGACCGATATATTGTTCACCCAACAAACCGGCTGTCAGGATTTCTGCACTGGCATCATGGCTGAACTGGTACTGCGAATTCATCAACAGTGTGACATGGGCACGATAGGTCTTTGGATTCAGTTCTATTTTAGTCACGCGACCAACTACCACACCCGATGATTTGACGGGCGCTTTCACTTTCAAGCCGCCGATATTATCGAATTCAGCGGATAGCGTGTACGTGGGGCCACCATTCGACGCAGTCAGGTTGGCGACCTTGAGCGACAGGAAAGACACCGATGCCAGACCGATCGCCACAAAAATACCCACCCATAAATCTATCGTTGCCCGTTTCATTGCAACACTCTCCAGACTAGAACATGAAAGCAGTCAGTACAAAATCCATGGCAAGGATCACCAGCGCCGATGTCACAACCGTGCGCGTAGTCGCCGAAGACACGCCCGCCGCCGTGGCTTCAGCATCAAAGCCCTCAAACACCGCGATCAGCGTAACCGCTATACCAAAAAAAACACTCTTGATCAGGCCATTCATTACGTCATCGTGAAAATCCACGGCGTTCTGCATTTGCGCCCAATAAGAACCCTCATCAAGACCGATCAGGACCACACCGACATAATAGCCACCGATGATACCCATGACATTGAACAGCATCGTCAACACAGGCAGGGACAACACACCGGCCCAGAAACGTGGCGCGATGACACGCGCAACCGGATTCACCGCCATGACTGCCATGGCATCCAGTTGCTCGGTGGCTTTCATCAAACCGATTTCAGCTGTCATGGCCGAACCGGAGCGACTGGCAAATAACAGTGCCGCCAACACGGGGCCAAGTTCGCGCAACAAGGACAAGGCCACCAGCGTACCCAGGGCATCCGCCGAACCGAATCTGACCAGCGTGTTGTAACCCTGCAGACCCAGCACCATCCCGACAAACATACCGGAAACGATAATGATGATCAGCGAAAGCACGCCGGCAAAAAATATTTCACGAATCACCAGTTGTGGTCGCAACAGCAAATGACCGGACTGCATAACAATCGACAACAGGAAACGGCTGGCAAAACCGAGCTTCCACAGTGTATCGATAGTCCAGGCGCCCAGTTTACGCAGGGAAGCGGCCGAAGCATCAAACACGAGCAATCTCCATTCCAAAATCAGCAGCGACCGACGTGGTAGCCGGAAAGGCAAACTGAACCGGACCATCGGCTGCGCCATTCACAAACTGCGCAACCCAGGGATCCTCTGACTTCAACACTTCCTGCGGTGTACCTGACGCAATGATTTCACCACCGGCCATGAAATATACAAAGTCAGCCAGTTGCAGCGAATGGTTTACATCGTGTGTCACCATGATTGCGGTCGTGCCCAGCGCATCATTCAGTTTCTTGATCAGATGCGCGATCACACCGAGTGAAATCGGATCCAGGCCGGTGAAAGGTTCGTCGTACAACATCAAGGCCGGGTCGAGCGCAATAGCGCGCGCCAGTGCAATGCGGCGCGCCATACCACCGGAAAGCTCGGCGGTCTTCATATCCTGCGTACCACGCAAACCGACAGCAGACAATTTCATCATCACCAGATCGCGAATCACACTTTCCGGCAGATCGGTGTTTTCACGCAACGGAAAGGCAACGTTGTCAAAAACGGACAGATCGGTAAACAACGCCCCGAACTGGAACAGCATGCCCATACCACGACGGAAACGGAATAATTCCTTGCTTGTCATACGATTGACATGTTGCCCACCGACGATGACATCGCCCTGCTGCGGATGGTACTGCCCTGATAGCAATCGTAGCAGCGTGGTCTTGCCACAGCCGCTACCACCCATGATGGCAACCAGCTTGCCCTTGGGTATGGATAGATTGATGTTTTTCAGAATCGGTCGCTCACCGTAGGAAAAGGCGACATTCCGAATATCAACGAAAGGCTGGTCCGTCACTGCTGTCCTGCCACTGATTACATCTGCCAAGTTATTCAAAGTGTCGGCATTGTATAGGTTGGCGAGGGTTGCGCCAAACGCGGAAACCCCTATTTTTGCAGTAATTTGTCCCTATACCCGAAATACCGTCAGCCTACCCGCAATCGGTGTCCATGTGTCTTCAGCCATTGGCGACTGTTTTGCCATGTCGGGCAAGCACTGGCAACGAGCATCCAGAACGCTCGCGAATGATTCATGTGTTGCAGGTGGCACACTTCATGAACGACCAGATATTCCACAACCGGCAGCGGTGCCAGCATGATCAGTGGATTGAAGAGAATATCGCCACGACTGCTGCAACGCCCCCACAAGCTGCGCGTGTATCGCAAAGTAAAACCAGTGAAACGATGCCCCAACCCCATACGGGCCACACACTGCCCTGCCAAGGGCAAAAGCTGTGCATCCGCTTCATTGGCCAGCCAGCGCAGGAACAGGCGCCGTGCCTTGCCGCTATCCAGTGCGCGGCCGCATATCCACAGACTGTCATGTTCACGCCGGACTTCACTTCGCACAGCAGCCTGCCAGCGAATGACCAGCGTTTCGCCCATGACATCAAGCGTGCAACCGTCGTCGACGCGAAACTGTTCTACGCTGCGCTCACGCAATTCCGCCAGTTTTTTTTCTATCCAGCCTGTTTTTTCACGAACGAAAGCTGCAATTTCTCGCTGCGATACGCGCAAGGGCGCACGCACCTCAACACGACCGTCATGCACATGGATTGCAATCGTGCGACGACGACTGCGCTGCAAGCTATATGCCGGGATCCACGGTTGCGCGTCGCTGCCGGGAGCCTCGCTGCTGAACAATGGCATGCCGTATCAGCGACCTTCTGCCTGTTTCTGCCGGGCGACCCTGGTGAAAGCAATTTCAAACGGCTTGTGGATCCATACCGGAAACAAACGCTTCAGGAATTCGAGCAAATAGGAATCCGCTCCGATCAGTTGGCGCATGCGATTGGCCTTTACAGCCTTGACCACCGTTTTCGCCAACGCTTCCGGCGATTTCCCAAAGCGGTCAACCATGGCAGCAAGCTTCCTGGTTTCCTCATCCGCACCGGATTTCGCCATTGCCGCATGGAGAATATTGGTCTTGATTGCACCAGGATGAATACTGGTGACACCGATATTGTGGCAAGCCAATTCTACCCGCAGCGTTTCACTGAAGGACTTCACTGCAGCTTTCGACATCGAGTATGCACTCTGGTTCGGAAAAGCAATAAAACCAGCCATGCTGGAGGTGTTGATGATATGGCCTTCACCCTGTTTTTTCAGGTACGGCAAGAAGTAATGGCAACCATAAATCACTCCCCAGATATTGATACCGAGCAAAAAATCAAAATCAGCCAGGGTGTGATCTTCGAAACTTTTGCTGATGGTGACGCCTGCATTGTTGAAGACCAGGTGAATCGCACCATGCGCCTGCTCTACTTCCGCCGGCAACATCGCCATGCGCTCCCGATCCGACACACTCGCCACATGCACACTGGTACGCACACCACTCCCGGCTAGCAACTGCTCTGTCTCACGCAAGCCATTTTCATTGATGTCACACAAGGCAATGTGACAACCCTCGGCTGCAAATGCCTGCGCCAGTGCGCGTCCAATACCACTTCCGGCGCCGGTAATTACGGCCACCTTGCCTGCAAGATTTTTCATCAGGATGTCCCCGAAAATTACGATGGCGCATCATGGCCGAAAACAACGGTTATGCACAGGGCTTGCATATCTGCAACAATATCGCTCCCGACCTAGCATCATCAGGAACTGCAGCCAGCCCATGCACCGTATCCAGCACCTGCAACGCGATATCGTCCAGCAAGTCATTTCAGCCCTGGCCGAAGATATCGGCACTGGCGACATCACTGCACAGCTGATTCCTGCCAGCCAGTATGGCCAGGCGCGCGTTATAACCCGCGAAAACGCCGTGATGTGTGGCAAACCCTGGGTTGAAGAAGTGATGCGGCAGGTTGATCCAAGAATCCAGATCAGTTGGTTTGCGCAGGAAGGCGAACACGTTATCCCCAATAGCACACTGTTCGAGCTTTCCGGTCCTGCACGCAGTCTGTTGACTGCTGAACGGGCTGCACTCAATTTCCTGCAATTGCTGTCGGGTACTGCCACAGTTTGCCGACAATATGCCGATCTCGTCACCGGCACCGGCGTGCGTCTGCTCGACACGCGCAAGACCATTCCCGGCCTGCGCACGGCGCAGAAATATGCCGTCACCGTCGGCGGCTGCCACAACCACCGTATCGGGCTATACGACGCGTTCCTTATCAAGGAGAACCATATTGCTGCGTGTGGCGGCATAGCCCAGGCTGTTCTGCAGGCACGTATGCACGCACCGGGCAAGCCCGTCGAGGTCGAAGTCGAGACCTTCGATGAACTGGAGGCCGCCCTCACAGCGGCTTGTGAAGTGATCATGCTCGATGACTTCACGCTGGAAGACATGGCAGCAGCGGTAAAGCTCACAGCAGGCCGCGCCAGGCTGGAAGCGTCCGGTGGTGTCAATGACAACAATTTACGGGCGATAGCGGAAACCGGCGTCGATTTCATCTCGATCGGCAGCCTGACCAAACATTGTCGTGCAATCGACCTGTCCATGCGCTTTTGCTGAGCTGAATACTGCCCGTGCTGACTGACATCGGCCTGCAACTGGCACTCTTTGTTGCCGCACTGGTCGCCAATCTCCTGTCAGCACTCGCAGGCGGCGGTGCCGGCCTGGTGCAACTGCCCGTCCTGATCCTGCTCGGCCTGCCCTTCCCGCTGGCACTCGCCACCCACAAAGTCGCCAGTGTTGCCCTCGGTGTCGGCGCCACCTTACGCCATGCGCGCGAAAAATCACTGGACTGGCGCTTCGCCGCTTTCATTCTCGCCTGCGGTCTGCCGGGCGTCTTCTGCGGGGCTCGTGTTGTGCTGGCAATACCCGCCGTCATTTGTACTGCCCTGCTCGGGGTACTCACCATCGGCCTCGGCCTCTATTCAATGGCCAATCCGGCACTGGGTCACCAGGGTATGCCCGACCACCGGGACAAACAGGGTTTTATTATCGGCGGACTGGTTCTGTTCGCCATCGGCTTCCTGAATGGCTCGCTTACCTCCGGTACCGGTCTTTTTGTGACTATGTGGCTGGTGCGCTGGTTCGGCCTCGATTACAGCCGCGCTGTGGGCTATACGCTGATACTGGTCGGACTGTTCTGGAACGCAACCGGCGCGGTGACACTGGGCGTCCAGGGGCAGATTGCCTGGCACTGGCTGCCCATGCTGCTCGCAGGATCCGTGGTCGGCGGCTACCTCGGCGCCCATCTGGCCATCGCCAAGGGCAGCCACGTCGTCAAGCGTGCATTTGAAATCCTGTCGCTTGCGATGGGTCTCTCCCTGCTTTACAAAACCTTCTCCTGAGACACAGTGGACGAAGCGCCCGCAAGCGTTCACCGACAGGCATATAACGGGTATCATGCGGCGCCATCAGCCAAATCCGGTTTCGACAAGGAAAATCATCATGAGCCACGTTTTCAAGAACGCCTCTAACTGCCTGATGCTAGTCGCCCTGTTGCTGACCAGTGCCGTCGTGTCAGCCAAACCTGCCCTGCGGGTAGGCGTATCACCCGATGCCCCGCCGATGTCATACCGCGACAATGGCCACCTCTCCGGCATCGACATCGCGGCTGCAGAATCCATTGGCAAACTGATGAAACGGGACATCAAGTTTGTCGAGAAAAAATCGGCAGATCTCATTCCGGCCCTGCAGGCCGGGGAAATCGATGTCATCATGTCCGGCATGCCTGTCACGCCGGAAAGCAGCGAGAAAGTCAGTTTCACCGACAGTTATATTGATGGCGGACAGATGGCCATCATCCGCTTCAGTGATGCCGGACGCTTTGGTTTCAAGGGCGCCATGTTCAGGCCCGGTGTACGCATTGCGGTGGAGCGGGGTTCGCGTGGTGACCAGTTCACCGAACAACGCCTGCAAAACGCCAAGCTGGTCAAGTGTGCTGACGCGAACGAAGCCTTGCAGAAACTGAAAAGTGGCGAAGTGGATTTTGTCGTTCATGACGCGGCAACCTCGTGGTCGCTGGCAAACAACAAGGACATGCAGGATTTGATGGCACTCAACAGTCCACTGACGGAAGAACATATCGCCTGGGCTGTCGCCAAGGACAACACTGAACTATTGAAAGCCGTCAATGAACAACTGTCCTACATGCAAAAAAGCGGCATACTGAAAACCATTATCCGCAAATGGATACCGGTGACTGTTGAAGTCCAGTAAGGACAACAGCTACGAAAACGTACATCACGACCACCTACACGACCATCACGCATCAGGAAAGCAGGCAAAACATGATGAACCTCCAGCATCGTCGCAATTCCCAATATCGCAGCTTTTTTCTCTGTGCATTCCTTGTGTCACTGCTGGGCTGTAGCACTTCCAGCAATCATATGGAAATTGAAAAATACAGCACGGATGTTTCCGCAGACTTCCGCCAGTTGAAAACCTATCGCTGGGATTTCACTGCCATGGGCAAATCACAGCCCGAGGGTGGCCACCTGGCTGAGTTCGATCGCGTGCTCTGTGAACACGTAGACAGGCATATGGCGCAGATGGGTTACACACGCGTGGAAAAAGGTGCGACTGACTTCGTGCTGGATTATCGCGTCATCGTCAAACAGGAACAGGCAACCACTGATGCAACCACCAGTACGCAGAATGAGGAAAATAATCCCTATGGCTGGCGCTGGAGTATCAATGACACAGGCAGCCCTACATACCAGGGCTTGCAAGCACCAAAGACAGAAACCCAGATCTACCGGACTGGCACCTTGCATATGGCCGCAGTGGACAAACAAGGGCACATCATCTGGCATAGCTCCGCAACTCGTCTGCTTAGCGAACACGGCAATGAAGCGGAACGTCGTGCGGGATTGCGAATTGCTGTCAACAAACTCATGGCCACTTTTCCATCCAACAAATAACACACGGAAACAGTGAGCCAACGCGCTGTCTTCGGCTAACACGGACAGCGCTTGATACTTCCATCCTTTCCCGGGTAGCGCGCCGACTGGCAATAACGGAAATATTCTTTTTCAGACATGGCAATCGCATCGGGATGATGGGATTGCATATGGGCAACGTACTGTTCGTAATCCCCTACACCCACCATCAGACGCACCGTCCGGGACACAAGACGCAGCACGACGCCCGCCTGTTGTAACCACTCATTACTCATGCCAGACCGCCTCTTCACGCCAGGCATGTCCTGCACGCCACACCACCAGCGATTCATTCACCGTGACAGCAGGATGACGATAGGCTTGCAGTATGGCACGCCATGCAAACACCAGCATGCAGATGACAACGGCGATAAAAATGCCAGCCATACACGCATCAACATAATCGTTGAAAACCACTCGCTGCATTTGTTCCAGCGTTTTTGCCGGCGCCAGGATTTTTTGCTGTGACAAGGCAACAGAAAATTTTCCGGCATGTGACAAGAAGCCGATCCTTGCATCCGGTGAAAATATTTTTTGCCAGCCCGCCGTTAACGTCACCAGCAATATCCAGCCTGCGGGAATGGCCGTCACCCACACAAAACGGATTTTTTTCATCCGCACAAGGATCACGGTTGCCAGCATAAGCGCCATACCGGCCAGCATCTGGTTGGCAATACCAAACAAGGCCCACAAGCTGTTAATGCCGCCAAACGGATCAGTCACACCCTGGTATAAAAACCAGCCCCAGGCAGAAACAGCCAGAGCCGTGGCGAGTATATTGGCCGGCCATGAACGGGTATCTGCCAATGCAGGCAATGCGGTACCAAGCAGGTCCTGGATCAGGAACCGGCACACGCGCGTGCCCGCATCCAGCGTGGTGAGAATAAAAAGCGCCTCGAACAAAATCGCAAAGTGATACCAGAATGCCATCATGTGATTACCACCCGTCATATCCGCCAGGATTTTTGACATACCCACGGCAAACGTCGGCGCGCCACCCGTGCGTGACAGGATGGATGCCTCACCCACATCTTTTGCCATCTGCGCCAGCATGTCCGGGGTAACAACAAATCCCCATGTATTGATCACAGCGGCAGCTTCTTCCACGGTTTTACCAATCACCGCTGCGGGACTGTTCAGCGCAAAATAAACACCGGGCTCCAGCACGCAGGCAGCGATCAACGCCATCACCGCGACAAAGGATTCCATCAACATCGCACCGTAACCAATCAACTGGATATGCGATTCACGCTCCAGCATTTTCGGTGTAGTCCCTGATGCCACCAGTGCATGAAAACCACTCACAGATCCACAGGCAATCGTAATAAACAGGAATGGAAACAACGAACCGGCAAATACTGGGCCGCTGCCATCAACAAAATGCGTGACCGCCCGCATATGCAATGGCGGCGCTACAAAAATAATTCCGACTGCCAACGCGAGGATGGTGCCGATTTTCAGAAAAGTAGAAAGATAATCACGCGGCGCCAGCAACAACCAGACCGGCAACACTGCAGCGGTAAAACCATACACGATCAAACCGGTTGCCAAGGTCTCGGCTTTCAGGGTCAGTAACGGCCCCCACTGCGTGTCATTGGCAACCGTATTGCCGTAGAACAGGGCCAGCATCAGCAACACAAAACCGATCACCGAAATCTCGCCCACTTTACCCGGGCGAAACCATCGTGAATAAATCCCCATCAACAATGCAATCGGCACGGTTGCCAGTAAAGTGAACACCCCCCACGGACTGCCTGCCAGCGCTTTCACCACCACCATACCCAGTACAGCCAGCAAGATAACGACAATCGCGAGAATACCCAGCATACCGATCAGTCCTGCTGTATTGCCCATTTCCATACGGATGATTTCGCCCAGCGAGCGACCATCGCGTCGTGTTGATGCAAACAGGATCATCGCATCCTGCACCGCGCCGGCAAACACCACGCCAACCAGAATCCACAACGTACCCGGCAGATACCCCATCTGTGCAGCCAACACCGGCCCTATCAGGGGACCCGCGCCGGCAATTGCCGCAAAGTGATGCCCGAACAACACCCATTTGTGGGTAGGCACGTAATCCAGGCCATCGTTGTGTCGCTCCGCCGGTGTCAGGCGACGATCATTCAACTCCATCACACGAGTGACGATAAATTTCGCGTAAAAACGGTAGGCGATGGCATAGGTTGTCACCGCCGCAACAATCAACCACAAGGCATTAATCGATTCACCTTGTGACAATGCCAGTACCGCGAAAGCCACTACACCCAGCAGCACTACCAACATCCAGATAATGATTTGTTTCATGTTCACTCCACAGCTTTTACATGGCTATCGGCAGATGGATTACGTGCCAGAAAACGGAAAAAAATGGAATCGGCAGAGCCCAGGAATTCCCAACCATCACGGTAATCACTCACTGATTGTGGCTTGACCTGTTGGTCCCGATAAAGAATTGATCGCTGGATATGTTGCAAACAGGATACTGTACCCGGCAGTAATAGCAGACAAACACATAGCACTGCGATGAATTTCCGTTGCTCTGACAGTGCATGAATACGACGTTGCACCAGCAACAACATAGCAAACATCAACGCCGTTGCACCGCGACACAATAAATCGTTGTATTGACCGTAGCTGACCAGCGACAAGAACAAGAAAGAGCTGCACAAGACCAGAAAAAAAAGTTTTTCTGCCGGAAGAAGCTTCCATCCCACCGCGACAATCAATGCATAAATTCCCCAGGCGAGCAAATGAAAAACCGGGAACACCCACCAGACCAGCGAAAGATCGGTTTTTTGCCACAGCCAACCGGCGGGATTCACCAGTGAACTACCAGAAAGGTAATACAAGCCAAACACAAGCATGATAGCGCCGGCAGCCAATGTGTTTTCGAACGACAAGGCTTCACGGATACCCGCTGCCCCACGATGCAATACCAGCGCAAGGGGAAACAAGGCGGTAGTCACCATATTCATTGGCGACCAGTAGACGATCAATGCATAAACAAAAAAAACGTAACGCAATCCGCCAGACAAGAAAGCCTGCAACAGCAAAGCCGATACCACCCAGGCTGCAATCGTCTGGTGTGGTGACCAGAAAATTTCCGAAGAATTCGACAGGAAATTGCCAAAGAAATAGCGGAACTGGCCCACTGGCCAGAAATCCAGGCTACCCGTATCTTCGCTGGCATGTGACATGTACTCGCGCAGGGCAGCCCAGACATGTTGCCAGGAATCGCCATGTGGGCCCCGCAGCAATTCGATACATACCCCGGCTATATCCCAACCGCCAAACGCGATCATCAACACAGCCGCCATCAAACCTGTACGTGCACCTGACAACTTCCACAACCAGGCAAGCGCCAACCAGCACCCGGCAAGTGTCCAGACATGCATACATTCGAGTGCGCGGTCGTAGCCCAGCCATTTACCAATCCATGCAGATGGCAAGTAATACGCCGTATAACCCACAAGATAGGTATGACCCGGACCATATTCCGGATGGGTGGCCCAGTAACCTTCCGTAAAATGCACGGGCCAAGGCTCATTGATGAGGTCAAGCAACCGCCCGTTGTGCATATTGTAATCCGGTGACTGGTTGCCATGCCCGCCGGCACCTGACAGATAAACCCAGACAAGAACCAACAACAAACCTGCCAATCGCGATCCGTTGATCGTCAGTCCCGTATTTTTTTCTGCCCGCATCGTACGATACAGCGCAATGCACCAGACAATCACGCACACGATGGCCCAGTAAACCTGTAGCCAACCAAACGCAAAAATAAAATACGGGATCGACAACCAAACCAGCGACAGATGCCAGACTGAAACGCGCAACAACAAGCGGTACAGGAAAAAATAAATCGCGGTAAAGACAAAAGAAGCCGGTAACACACCATACCAGGACTGGATATCCCTGAATTCTGAAATCCTGCAGAAAATTGTCAACGCAAAAAATGCAAACAGGACAGCAAGCGTACCAACTTCTTTCCGGAACAGTCCCTGCAATGTATTGTGATGAGCCATGTATGACTATCCCGCTGTCAGCGACAAAAACCGTTACTGCAAGACGACCAGATTATCCCGGTGAATCAGTTCTTCATCGTTTATGTATCCCAGCATATTTACAATATCTGGCGTGGACTTGCCAATAATCTTGCGCGCATCTTCTGCGCTGTAATTAACCAGGCCGCGCGCAATTTCCATACCCTTCCCATCCACGCAAAGCACCATATCACCACGGCTGAATTCACCCTGCACATCAGCCACACCGACCGGCAACAGACTTTTCCCCTTGCTACGCAAGACATCGACTGCACCTGCATCCAGCACCAGCGTGCCTCGCATTTGCAACTGGCCTGCCAGCCAGCGTTTACGCGCTGCCATCGGTTTTTCATCAGCGACCAGCAGGGTAATTGGCGTAGTGTCCTCGTGCAGCGTACGCAGCAATGACTGTCGTCGGCCACTGGCAATCACTGTATGACAGCCGGAACGCGCAGCCAGACGCGCAGCGCGTACTTTGGTACTCATGCCACCGCGTCCCAGCCTGCCACCCACACCACTTGCCATGCCTTCCAGTGTGTCATCACCTGCACGGGCGCGGGGAATCAGGGCCGCATCCGGATTGCTGCGAGGATCCTTGTCGAACAAGCCATCCTGATCCGTAAGAATAATCAACAAGTCTGCATCGACAAGATTAGCCACCAGGGCTGCCAGAGTGTCATTGTCGCCAAAACGGATTTCATCGGTCACCACCGTATCATTTTCGTTGACAACAGAGACCGCACCGAGCTCGATCAATGTTTGCATCGTGCTGCGTGCATTCAGGTAACGCTCACGATTGGACAGGTCGTCATGGTCGAGCAGAATTTGCGCTGTGTGGATACCGTATTGCTGGAAACAGGATTCATACGCCTGCACCAGACCCATCTGCCCTATCGCCGCCGCCGCCTGCAATTCATGCAATGCCTCGGGCCGGTCTTTCCAGCCAAGACGACTCATACCCTCTGCCACTGCACCGGATGACACAAGTACAATTTCTATACCGCGATGACGCAATTCGACAATCTGTTCTACCCAATGCTGGATACCCGCGCGATCAAGGCCACGACCATCATCTGTCAGTACAGCACTACCAATTTTTATCACCCAGCGTCTGGCGTCCTGTATTTCTGCTCTCGACGTTTTGCTCGACATACCTGAATCCGTAAAAATTAAAGCGGTGTTGGAAAACTATCGTACGTATTCGACTTCAACATCACTGTCATCATCCCACTCGTCATCCCATTCATCGTCATCAAGTTCCTGATCCGCTTCCTTCGCACGCCTGCGCGCTTCTGCCAATGCAGCAATAGCATCACGTGCTTCTGCCTGCATCGCCGCCTGCATGTCACGCTCCTGATGCGCCAGTTGCGGATTTTCCATTTGCGCCAGACGCTCTGCTTCAATGTGCGTCATGATGGATTCACACAATGTATCCGTACCCTCACCACTGATAGCGATAATGGAAAAGTGTGGCGTCTTCTTGGTGATTTTCAGACGCTTGTACAATTTTTTGCAAAAATCGACACGCTCATTTTCAGGAACCATATCGAGTTTGTTCAAAACCAGCCAGCGCGGCCGTGACGCCAATGTCGGACTGAACGCCTGCAGCTCTTTTTCAATCGCACGCACATTCGCCACCGGATCCGAACCATCAACCGGCATCACATCCACAAGATGCAGCAGCAAACGCGTGCGCGTCAGGTGTTTCAGAAAACGGATGCCAAGACCTGCGCCTTGCGCAGCACCGGGAATCAGGCCGGGAATATCTGCCACGACAAAACTGCGCATCTTGCTGACGCTGACCACACCCAGATTCGGCACCAGGGTAGTGAATGGATAATCCGCCACTTTAGGACGCGCTGAAGAAATTGCGTGAATCAGTGTGGATTTGCCAGCATTCGGCATCCCAAGCAACCCGACATCCGCCAGTACTTTCAGCTCCAGACGCAAATTGCGCGACTCACCCGGCTGACCAGGCTTGGTCTGGCGTGGCGCCCGATTCACACTGGATTTGAAACGCGCATTGCCAATACCGTGAAAGCCACCCTGCGCCACCAGCACTTTCTGCCCTGGCACTGTCAGATCACCAAGCACTTCGCCCGTATCCTGATCAATGACCGTAGTACCGACTGGCACATCCAGTACCAGATCAGCGCCGCTGTGGCCCGTGCAGTTAGCACCACTGCCCGACTTACCATCTTTCGCACGATGTTGCCGCTGGTAGCGAAAATCGATCAATGTATTCAGCGCATCATCCGCACGCAAAAACACACTACCACCGTCACCGCCGTCACCGCCGTCGGGACCTCCGAACGGGACATATTTCTCACGCCGAAAACTCATGCAGCCGTTGCCGCCCTTTCCGGCATGCACAGTAATCGGAGCTTCATCAACAAATTTCATCGAACAATATCCAGTTGTAAACAGGGCCTGCAAACCAAACAGGCAAACCTTGTGATGGCCTAGCTTAAAACAAAAAAGCCCCGCAATGCGGGGCTTTTTCCGGAGCTTTGCTTATCAGGCAGCCACTACGCTTATGTAGCGGCGATTGTTCTTGCCCTTGATTTCGAATTTCACCTCGCCGTTTGCCTTCGCAAACAAGGTATGGTCTGTGCCCATGCCAACGTTTTCACCGGCATGGTATTCAGTACCGCGCTGGCGAACGATAATGTTACCTGCAACTGCTTGCTGGCCACCGAACAACTTGACGCCAAGGCGTTTCGCCTGGGAATCACGACCGTTACGTGTACTACCGCCTGCTTTCTTGTGTGCCATGTCTGTCTACCCCACTGAATTCGGCTATCAGGCGCTGATAGCTGTGATCTTGATCTGTGTGAACCACTGGCGGTGGCCCATCTGCTTACGGAAATGCTTACGGCGACGGAATTTGATCACGTGAATCTTGTCTGCACGACCATGGCCAACGATTTCCGCACTCACCTTGCTGCCAGCAACATAGGGCGCACCGACTTTAACGTCTGCACCGCTGCCAACCATCAACACTTCATTGAAGTCGATCTTGTCGCCAGCCGCTGCTTCCAGCAGTTCTACGTTCAGGATCTCACCTTCCACTACGCGGTGTTGTTTGCCACCGCTCTCGATTACTGCGTACATTGCTTTCACTCCAGGCGTCCGCCCCGACGTGGTTGGGGCTGAAGGGCGCGCATTGTAAGAAAAAGGCGACCAGTAGGCAAGCCCACCAGCAGTTAACTACCAGATTTCTATAGGATCCCAAGGTAAAGGGGTTACTCAGGGGAATGGCTTGGCGTTTTTCTTGTCCTCCGCACGCAAACGAACCACGTCGTCTTTGGACGGGGTCTTGCCTGTCTCGTAGAAGTAAGCCATCGACAAGGTCACGTCACGAATATTGTTGCGAATCATATTGCCCAAAAACAGGCTGTGGAGGATCCCTCCCAGAAAACCCATGCCCATTTCGTAGGTCATGGTGCAGGTAAGCTTGCAGGTCTTGTCATCGATCTTGTCGATACGGTAAGTGAAATTTGCATCACCAAACGGCTTGGCCGGTTTGTTCCCATTGTGGAGGCGAATGGTAAACCCCCTGCCTTCGTTCCACTCCGTTACGGTCTCGTCCAGTGCCTGTTGGGGCCCTGATACACGTCGACTGGCACCGACACCTTCTTTTTTGTCGGTGGTGACCACGCATTTGTTGATGCCGGGCACGTAGTTGTGTGCAAGCGACAAGTCTTTCAATTTCAGCCATGCTTGTTGGGCAGGCAGTTTGGCAGTGGCGTTATATACAGCAATATGCCCCATGGCTGGAACTCCGTTCAGCGAGAAAATACGATGAGAAAGCAGGTCAGGAAATAATAGATGGCTCTGCCTGTGATTGGTAGAGCCATCATTCGCAACCACTATTCAGACCAACAAACGGTTCACCCTTGCAACGAAACCAGCCGGATTTTCCAGCGCCTGCCCGGCAGATAAACGGGCTTCGTCCAGCAAGACATGGGCAAGATCAGCAAATAGTGACTCATCCCCCGTATTACCAAGGCGACCTACCAGAGTATGTTTGCTGTTCAGCTCAAGGATAGGCTTCGTTGTGGGCACCACCTGCCCCGCCGCTTCCATAATGCGACGCATCTGGAAACCCATGTCCGCCTGTCCTACGACCAGACAGGCAGGTGAATCCACCAGACGGGTAGAGTAGCGCACAGTTTCAACTTTCTCCGCTAATAGCGCCTGCAGGCGTGACAGCAGACCAGAATCACCCTCTCCAGCAGCCTCATCCTTTCTGTCTCCGTCAGGTTTGCTCTTCAACAAGTGAGACAGATCAAGGTCACCACGGGCTACATCCTCAAAGGATTTTCCTGCGTATTCACGAAAATAATTCATCATCCACTCATCGAGTCTGTCGGACAATAACAACACCTCGATATCGTTAGCGCGAAATACTTCCAAGTGTGGACTGTTGCGTGCCGTTTCATACTGATCCGCCACCACATAATAAATGTGTGTCTGACCCTCTTTCATACGAGCAATATAATCGTCCAGTGATTGATCCTGCTCACGCCCCGAAACCGTGGTCGCAAAACGCATCAACTTGCCTATTTTTTCACGATTCTGGAAATCCTCAGCCACACCTTCTTTCAGTACAGCGCCAAACGCCTTCCAGAAAGCTGCATACTTTTCCTTGTCTTCCGCGAGTTTTTCAAGCATGTCCAGCACGCGCTTGGTCAACGCCTGTTTCATGCTGTCAACCACACTATCTTGCTGCAGGATTTCGCGAGATACATTCAGAGACAGATCACTTGAATCCACAACACCTTTCACAAACCGCAGGTAGAGTGGCAAAAACTGCTCAGCATCGTCCATAATGAACGTGCGCTGCACATAGAGTTTCAAGCCGCGTGCGGCATCACGCTGATACAAGTCAAATGGCGCCTCCCCAGGAACATAGAGAAGACTGGTGTATTCCAGTTTTCCTTCAACCCGATTATGCGCCCAGGATAGCGGCTCGTTATAGTCATGCGAAATATGGCTATAGAACGCCTTGTACTCGTCATCAGTGATTTCATTTTTTGGCCGCGTCCACAATGCTGTCGCACTATTGACTGTCTCCCACTCACCGACAGCCTGCTCTTCACCCTCTTTGGCAGGCGGCATGTATTCCCGCATTTGCACAGGCACGGCGATGTGGTCAGAATATTTCTTGATAATCGAACGCAATTTCCAATCATTTGCAAATTCTTTTGCGTCCTGTTTAAGATGCAGGACAATACGGGTGCCGCGCTCATTTTTTTCAATATCCGCAACTGAAAAGTCAGCCTCACCCGTAGATGTCCAGCACACACCCGCCGCCGCAGGTAGCCCTGCGCGCCGGGTAAAGACTTCAACCTTATCCGCCACAATAAAGGCAGAATAAAACCCGACGCCAAACTGCCCTATCAAATGCGAGTCTTTCTTCTGGTCACCAGAGAGCCCCTTCAGGAACTCGGATGTACCGGAACGCGCAATAGTCCCGAGATGGGAAACGGCCTCTTCACGGCTCATACCAATGCCGCTGTCCTCGATAGTAACCGTACTCGTCGCCTCGTCGCAGCTGACACGCACATACAGCTCGCTATCATTTTCATAGAGCGACCCATCCGCGAGCGCCTCGAAACGCAGCTTGTCACAGGCATCAGACGCATTGGAAACCAACTCTCGCAGGAAAATTTCGCGATTGCTGTATAGCGAGTGAATCATCAGCTGCAGCAACTGTTTGGCTTCTGTCTGGAAAGACAAGATTTCCGCGCTCATTTTTAGGCACCTCCATAAATAACAGGTAAAATCAGACGAGCAACAAGAATGGGGGCAACCCCGCAAATTTCAAGCACTGTGGAGATAACTGAAATATGAGACCAGTACTGGCTCTCCTGCTATTGGCGATACTGCCCGTCTGGGCTACTGCACAACAACTCGAACCGCCATTAAAGCGCGGAAAACCCGCTATCAAAACAGTTGAAGCCACTGCCAAGGAAGCGGTTCGTCCCAAACTGGAAATCGCGGTCTATGCGTGGCCACCATTTGCCAGCCCTGATTTGCCTCACTTCGGCATTGCGCCACATCTGGCCAGTGAGGCGTTACGGGTAGACGACACGCAGATCCATTACCAGTTCATGCACTGGAGCAAGGCGCTCGACAAGCTTTATGCCGATGAAATCGACGGTGCAATTATCTGGGCAAGCCCCGACATGAATCTCGATGCCTTCACTGCCAGCAGGCCGTTGCTACTCAATACGTCAGCATTGTTTTACCGGAAAGACACTCCATTCAATGCCGAGATCAGCACGCTAGGCAATGTTCGCATGGCATGGATCAAGGAGTATGTATACGAAGGAAACACCTATCAAAAACTTATCAAACATCAACTGACACCTGTTGCGGCAAAAAACGAAATAGATGCCTTGCGTATGGTCATTAAAAAACAGTCCGATGTTTTTCTAGCTCCTTACAGTTTAGGCAGGGATGCCATGGACAAATTAACGGACAGCGAAAGAAACAGCTTGCAATACACCACACAAAAGACACCTTTTCCAGCTACCTTCTTCCTGATCAATGCTGAGCGACCTGACGGAAGTGAGTTGATGAAAAAATTCAACACAGAACTCACACGCATGCAGCAAGACGGCCGCTATGACAGGATTACCGAATCGCTTCCATGACACTTCCTTCTGAAAATCAGGAAAAAACCAATAGCAATTTCATCACAATTGTTACAGCGTGCCTTTATATTTGGTTTGCGGCAGGCGAAATTGCACTTGCGCTGGCGGCATCTGCATCCTCTGACGATGCCATGTTCATGTCGGTGCCAAAAAACTGGCTGAACGGATATGGATGGGCCACCAGCTATAGTGAGAAAATCCCTTTCAATCCAGACTTTACTGCCGGCCCGACACTTTTGATGCCAGCAGCCTTGCTGCTCAAACTGTTTGGCAATCAACCATGGATAGCCGGCATGACTGGCGTTATTGTCAACCTGCTGCTGATTGCACTCTGTCTATGGCAGTTGCGCACTTATCGCCAACACCTGCCCCGTTTGTCTCTCCCCGTTTTTCTCGCAATTTGCATTATCGTCAAAGGAGAGGACTTCAATAGCCTGATCGGTTATTACACTGCATCACTATTGTTCTTCCTGGCATTATTTACGGGCTTCAATACACAGAACGACGTCAGGTGGCGGGCAGCTACTATAAGCTTCTGTACAGCCACAGGCTTACTCACCAAGCCGTTGGCGCTACCTGCTTTTGCTGTTATCAGCAGTCTGTTCTGCTGCTGGGAAATATATCTCGCGTCTCCTACGCAAAAAAAAATCCAGTCAGTATGCTTGCTGATCATTCCCGCGCTCTTGATATTGGGAAGTTGGCAATACTGGAAATCGAATGAATTGGCGACTTACTCCAGGGAATACCAACAGGCATGGCACCAATACGGTACGGATTTCTTCCGGCAACACGGCTCAGGCATTGCAGAACTGGATAAAACCCAGGATATCGTCTCGCATATACAACGAAACACATATAAAAACTTTTTTTTCCTTGAGCAGATACTGAAAGAGTACCGGATTGAAAACCCCTTTTCACAACCTCCTGCTGATGACAATCACATCGCCGGTATATTTTTCGTTATCGCACTGACACTGACAAGCATCCTTTGCGTCAGAAAAAAAGGAAAATCACCCTGGTACAAAATCATAGCTGCAACAAGCCTGTGCTCGCTCCTGTACTCAGTCTGGTTCCTTACGACTGCGATGGCAATGAGCCCTGGCCATACATCTTTCCCTATACAATTCGGCGTTACTGCGCTTCTGCTACTCCTGTTTACGCCACTAATGGGAAAGGGACAAAGCACCAGACAACATGAAGTTTTCACAATACTGTTACTGGCCATCATGATAGGAATCCTGAAACCGGTTTTATCAAGTCAGGTTTTCCTGTTCCAGCATGAAGACATCCGCTCTTCATCGGAATTATTGCAGGCAAAAGACTATATCCAGTCACACCGTTTTCGTTATCCGTTAGCAGGTTGTGGCTATGGCGGGTATCCACGCCATCTTGAATACTTACTGCCCGGTTCGCAAAATTTTTCCGACTGCTATGACTTGATCGAAGACCATGCAGAAATTGATGAGACGTATTACGTTTCACACAATAATGTTGACAAGAGCACCTACAAAAATCCGATTGAGCATTTTCACGCCTTCATTGGCAGATACCCGATTGACTACCGGTTTCACTGGAAAAACACCCTGAACTTTACACTGGTAATTTCGCTGCAAAGCCCGGATCTTTTCAGTAAACAGATAGCACCAATAATCCAGAACTGCACCGGTGAAACACTTTACCGGAATAACGAAGTCCTCATAACAGAATGCCGTTTTGAACAGCTACAGAAAATCAATCTCGATGAAATGATGGCACAAATCGCGATCAACCAGCGCTGGTACAAGACCCGGCTCAACCCTTATGAGGGCAGACATTTTTCGACATTACAATCTGCAGAAAACACCCGATAAATTTTGACGAACTTTCAAATCTGTACACATAAAAAAAGGCAGCCCATGCTGCCTTTTTTCCTTACGCCGCCATCACTTCCAGTTAGTAATAGCACGCAGGCCGTTGGCAATTTCCGCCAGGCTACGAACTGTCTTAACACCGGCATCTTCGAGCGCAGCAAATTTTTCATCTGCAGTGCCTTTTCCGCCAGATATGATTGCACCCGCGTGACCCATGCGCTTGCCTTTCGGTGCAGTTACACCAGCAATGTAGGACACAACTGGCTTGGTCACGTTCGCCTTGATAAACGCAGCCGCCTCTTCTTCGGCTGAGCCACCGATTTCACCGATCATGACGATAGCTTCCGTTTGCGGGTCATTCTGGAACAGGGTCAGGATATCGATGAAGTTACTACCCGGGATCGGATCGCCACCAATACCCACACAAGTTGATTGACCGAAACCGGCATCCGTTGTCTGTTTGACCGCTTCGTAGGTCAGCGTACCAGAACGCGACACAATACCGACTTTACCTGGCAAATGAATATGGCCAGGCATGATACCGATCTTGCACTCGCCCGGCGTGATAACACCCGGGCAGTTGGGGCCGATCAGGCGCACGCCCAGCGTATCGCAAGCAACCTTGCACTCGAGCATGTCGAGGGTCGGGATACCTTCGGTGATGCAGACGATCAGCTTCACGCCACTGTTGGCCGCTTCCAGGATGGAGTCCTTACAGAAAGGCGCTGGCACATAGATCACGGATGCATCGGCACCGGTTTCATTCACAGCATCTTTCACTGTATTGAAAACCGGCAAACCGAGGTGCTTGCTGCCACCTTTGCCCGGCGTTACACCGCCAACCATCTTCGTACCGTAAGCAATTGCCTGTTCAGAGTGCAAAGTACCCTGCGAACCCGTGAAACCCTGGCAGATAACTTTTGTGTTCTTGTTAATCAGGACGCTCATTATTTGGCACCTCCGGCAGCAGCTACAACTTTTTCGGCCGCGTCTGTCAGGCCATTGGCAGCGATGATGTTGAGGCCAGATTCGGCCAGTTTCTTGGCGCCCAGCTCGGCATTGTTACCTTCAAGGCGCACAACCACAGGAACTTTCACACCCACTTCAGCTACGGCGCTGATGATGCCGTCAGCGATCAGGTCACAACGCACAATACCGCCGAAAATATTGACGAGTACCGCTTTCACATTGCTATCAGAAAGAATGATTTTGAACGCTTCCGTAACGCGCTCCTTGGTTGCACCACCGCCCACATCGAGGAAGTTGGCGGGCTGGCCGCCGTGCAGCTTGACGATATCCATCGTGCCCATCGCCAGACCGGCACCGTTCACCATGCAGCCGATGTTGCCTTCCAGTGCGACATAGTTCAGTTCCCACTGGGAGGCAAGTGCTTCACGTTCATCATCCTGCGAAGGATCATGCATTTCACGCAGTTGTGGCTGGCGATACAGGGCATTGCCATCTGCTGCAATTTTTGCGTCGAGGCAGTGCAAGTTGCCGGCTGTGGTGATAACCAACGGATTCACTTCGATCAAAGCAAGGTCTTTTTCCTGAAACAGTTTTGCAAGACCGATAAAAATATTCGTGAACTGCTTGATCTGATCACCTTCCAGACCCAACTGGAACGCCAGCTCGCGACCCTGGTACGGCTGTGCTCCCGTCAGCGGATCAATGACAGCTTTCAGAATTTTTTCCGGTGTCTCATGGGCAACCTTCTCGATCTCCACGCCGCCTTCGGTAGATGCCATGAAAACAATGCGACGAGAGCTGCGATCAAGAACAGCACCGAGATACAGTTCTTTGGCAATATCCGTGCATGCTTCTACCAGAATTTTATTAACAGGCTGACCGTTCTCGTCTGTCTGGTAGGTCACCAGGCGCTTACCGAGCCACTGGGCGGCAAAATCCTTGATCTCATCCTTGGTCTTGACCAGTTTTACACCACCGGCTTTGCCGCGGCCACCCGCATGCACCTGGGCTTTGACAACCCACTCCTTACCGCCGATTGTATCTGCTGCCTCGACTGCCTCTTTGGCAGAGCCGACAGCATAGCCTTTGGACACGGGCAAGCCGTATTGGGCAAACAACAATTTGCCCTGATACTCATGAAGATTCA
>DAOMGE010000017.1:0-57614 GCA_035430165.1 Pseudomonadales bacterium
ACGGGCAAGCCGTATTGGGCAAACAACAATTTGCCCTGATACTCATGAAGATTCATGTTTTACCGCTCTCTACTGACCCGGCCAATTGCCGGTTTTGCCTGACTCGATGATGCAAGGCAAATAGCCGCACCATCCCCAAAATTAACGCGCGCGAAGTTTACACGCTGGGCAGCCACTTCCCAACCACTTTGCGTGACGAATTGACGCGATTTGCCGGTATGCCCCCATACCGCTACCATTCGCAAGCACCAACCGGAACCCGTCCGACCGGTGTCCATTGCCCCGGAAAACACGATGACGACCGAAGCCAGAGCCAACCCGCAACCCTCCCTGCTTTTGAATGTAGATGCCAGTGAAATTGCCAAATTCGAGGCACTGGCCAATCGCTGGTGGGATCCAACCAGTGAATTCAAGCCACTGCATGACATCAATCCACTGCGCTGTAATTACATTGACGAGCGGGCAGAACTTGCAGGGAAAACCGTGCTGGATGTGGGCTGCGGAGGCGGTATCCTGTCAGAAGCCATGGCACAGCGCGGCGCAACTGTCACTGGCATCGATATGGGACAGGCGCCCTTGTCCGTTGCCCGCCTGCACGCCCTGGAAAGCGGTGTCAGCGTTGATTACCGCCTGCTTCCGGCAGAGCAGCTAGCCGCCGAAACCCCCGCAAGCTATGACGTGGTTACCTGTCTGGAAATGCTGGAACATGTCCCAAGCCCCGCCTCCGTTATACAGGCCTGTGCTGACCTCGCCAAACCCGGTGCACACCTGTTTTTTTCGACCATAAACCGCAACCCCAAAGCCTATGCTTTCGCCATTCTGGGCGCTGAATATTTGCTGAAATTACTGCCCAAAGGCACGCACGAATATGGCAGGTTTATCCGCCCGGCAGAACTGGCAAACTGGATTCGCGCCGCCGGACTACAACTCGAAAATATTACAGGAATGACCTATAACCCATTGATTAAAAAATATTCCTTATCAAAAACAGATATTGACGTGAACTATATAGTTCACGTCAGAAAACCTGGCTAATGTAATGAAAATAAAAGCAATCCTGTTTGATCTGGATGGAACTCTGCTGGATACAGCGCCAGACTTTGTCGT
Source organism: Pseudomonadales bacterium (assembly GCA_035430165.1). Classification (GTDB taxonomy): domain Bacteria; phylum Pseudomonadota; class Gammaproteobacteria; order Pseudomonadales; family UBA7239; genus UBA7239. The sequence continues at coordinate 1,108 of DAOMGE010000017.1, forward strand.
TTGCGTAAACACCTTGCGCGAACGCCACGGACTCTCCCCATTGGCGCACAACACCATCCGGAATCAGGTTTCCAATGGCGCTCGCGCACTGACCCGCCTGGCAACCGGCCTTGAAGACAATAACCCGACATTTGAGCCACGTTACAAAGAATTACTAGACATTTACTCCGGCATTCTCGGCCAGCACAGCACCCTGTTTGCCGGCATGCCAGCCACCCTGCGCTGGATAGAAGAAGCCGGTTTACGCTGGGGCATTGTTACCAACAAGCCCAGCCGCTTTACCATTCCCCTGCTGGAACGGCTTTCACTGCCCTTCACACCCAGTACAGTGGTTTGCCCGGATCACGTCACGCGCCCCAAGCCAGATCCCGAACCCATGTTACTTGCCTGCCAGCAATGTCACTGCACGCCGGCTGAGGCGATCTATTTCGGGGATCACGCACGTGATATTGATGCGGGCCTCGCGGCGGGAATGCTGACTGCCAGTTGCGACTGGGGTTATATCGGTATGGATGAGGATGTTGATAGCTGGGGAGCAAACCATCGCATTGCTTCGCCGTCAGCGATTCCAGAGCTAATCAAAAATTTCATTTAAATCAATCAACTGGAATATCTTTCTAATGAAAGAAATAAAGACACTTCCAACGAGCTACCAGCCGCCCGAGAATTCACTTCAAGATAGGGTAATTCTAGTGACGGGAGCAGGAGATGGCATCGGCCGCGCCGCTGCACGCAGTTTTGCTGCTCACGGAGCCATTGTCATCCTGCTGGGCAAAACCCAGGACAAACTTGAGCAGGTATCTGATGAAATCATCGCTGCTGGCGGTCCGGAACCACTGATACTGCCGCTGGATCTGCAATATCTCACACCAGACATCGCGCAAGAAATCGCCAGTACTATTGAAACAGAACTGGGTAGGCTCGATGGCCTACTGCACAATGCCGCTCTGCTCGGCTCACTGTCACCCGTGGCGGATTACAGCCCGGAACGTTGGCAACAAGTCATGCAGGTAAATGTCCATGCAGCATTCTTGCTAACCAAGGCACTGTTGCCACTACTGAAACAAGCCAATAACGCCAGTATCGTGTTTACGACATCTTCTGTCGGCCGTCAGGGACGCGCTTTCTGGGGCGCCTATGCCGTGAGCAAGTTTGCCGTGGAAGGCCTGGTTCAGACGTTAGCCGATGAACTGGAAGACGTTTCAAATGTACGCGTTAACGCCATCAATCCCGGCGCCACCCGCACCCGCATGCGCGCAGCGGCCTATCCCGGCGAAGACCCGAATACCCGCCCGACTGCAGAAAGCCTGATGCCGCTGTATTTGTATTTGATGAGTGCTGACAGCTGCGGCATTAGCGGCGAAAGTTTTGACGCGCAAGCAAAAGCGTGAACGCAGATTTCTGAAAACAGCACAAAACACCAACAGGGAAACGACGTATTGAATCTCGCAAACAAATAAATCATGGCAACTTTCCTATCATGCTCTCAGATGCAAACTGTGCTGCATTCCGGAAACTCATTCCGTCTTCAGAAACCTTTTCACGAGCCGTTAGCAATTCCTGCGAACCCTCCCATGCGATTGACCCATCACGGGAATCCCATATTTGTAAAAACAAACGCATACGCGTCACTTTGGTCTCAAGAATGCGGAAACCCAAAGCACCCCAGCGTCCCTTCGCATCCTGCTGGAAGCCCTGCAATTTCAGCTGGGCCAGATAACGCGCACCGGCAACAGCAGAGACATTACGCAACTTGTCGCGATCAAAAATGCCTGTGACACCATAATCCACAAACATGCTCTTGTATTCGGCAGATAATCCCTGGCTATTAATCGCTCCCAGGGTTTCTGGCAGGGAAACCACATGCAAATCCGGGCGTTTATCACGCAAAGCCAACACAAAAGATTGCGCCAACGATTGCCGGTCCTCTTCCTGCCCTGTAATTGATGAGGGTGTGATAAATGCTATGCCGTCCTGAACCAAAGATTCGTGCGTCAGACTGATCGCCTGCACTTGCGTCGTTGAATATTCCTGGTGCGTGGCACAACCGGCAACACCCAATATCAGCAACGAAAAAGCTACTGCTCGTGAAAATCCATAGTGCTTGTGCATACAAGATACTCCACGCATCGGACCCAGCATCACATCATGGTCGCAGCCACAACAACCTGCATCAAAGGCTGCGGATAAATACCGACCAGCAACATCAAGACTGCCATCAGCAACAACATCGCTCCACCCGTGGTACGTCCCCAATTAAGGGGAGCATCAAACCGGCGTACACCAGGTTCCAGCAGAAATAACGTCACCATAACGCGCAAATAGTAATACAAACCCATAGCACTACCCACAACCAGAGCGGCCAAGAGCCACCAGAAACTGGATGTGACACCCACGACAACCAGATGAAATTTACCAATAAACCCAGCCGTCATCGGAATGCCTGCCAACGACAACATGGCCACGGTCATCACAGCAGCCAGATAAGGACGCTTCCAGAACAAGCCACGAAAATTGTGCAATCCGTCCGCATCTGCACCTTGATAAGGGCTGGATGCCAAAACCAGCACACCGAATGCAGCCAGTGACGTAATCACATACGTCACGAGATAAATGGCAATAGCCGGATCACGCATACGCGTGCCTGCAACTACCGCAATCATCAAATAACCGAAATGTGCAATCGACGAATAACCCAGCAAACGCTTCACATTGGACTGTGTCAACGCCAGCCAGTTGCCGACAATGATGGACAAACCTGCAATTACCAGCATCAGATCATGCATTGGACCGGAATTCATCACGGGCATACTGTGAAGCAAGCGCAAGAAAGCAACGAGCACCGCTGTTTTACTCACGGTCGCCAGAAAGGCCGTCACAGGCGCAGGTGCGCCTTCGTAGACGTCTGGCGTCCATAAATGGAATGGGACAAAAGAAAGTTTGAATGCTAGTGCGACAAACAGCAGTGCACACCCTGCCCAGGCCAGCTGCGGCATCACTGGCAAACCTGCGAGCGATGCCTGCACACCAGCAAAAGACAACGAACCCGTCTGCGCATACAACAAAGCCATGCCGAACAACAAAAATGCAGTGGATGTCGCTGACAAGACCAGATATTTGATACCCGCCTCGAGGGAACGCGAACGCTGGAAACTGTATGCTGCCAGACCAAACAAGGGCACCGACAGAATTTCCATGCCGATAAAGAAACTGGCCATGTGGCAACTGCACGCCAGCACTAACGCGCCCACGGTTGACAACACGAGCAGCAAATACATTTCTTCACGATTGCCGCTGTGCTTTTCCATATAAGCATGGGACATCGTCAAGCAAGCGAGCGATGCAACCAGAATAACTGCCATGTAAAAACAAGCGTAGCGATCAACGACAAACAACTCTGTTACGTGCTGCATGCCCACATTCTGGCTCACCCACCACAACGACAACAACGCTATATTCAAACCCAGAACAGCAACAGTGGCGTTCCAGAAATGATTACGTTTGATAGCAATGGCCAACATCACAAACACAGCTGTGAAACTGGTGACGATGATCGGTGACAGCGCCAGGATATTCTGCAAGGTAAGTTGTGTCGACATCGCCATTACCTCACTTCAACACCGGTACAGCGTACCAATGCTGGGTATAAAACATGATCGCTTCTGACAGATCCAGAACAGGTTGGGGATAGACACCCAACACCAGCAACGACACAACCAGAACCAACATAATTCCGCGCTCACGTAAATTCAGGCCTTCCAGCGCCTCTTCTGATCTTGATGGACCAAAAAATGCTTTTTGCACAAGCAGCAAACTGTAAACAGCAGCAAGGATCAATGCGCCTGTAGCCACGGTTGCCACTACCGGTACCACTTTGAATGCACCAAGCAGGATCAGGAATTCACCAACAAAATTACCTGTGCCTGGCAAACCCAGTGATGCCGCTGCAAAAAACAGGGCGAACGCTGGCAACCAGGTCATGCGCGACCACAAACCACCCATCTGGCGCAAATCACGCGTGTGGAGTCGCTCATAAATCTCACCACACAAAATGAAAAGACCACCCGCGGAAATACCGTGCGCAAGCATTTGTATCACCACGCCCTGCAAGGCAATCATGTTGCCAGAATAAATACCCACCAGCACAAATCCCATGTGCGAAATACTGGTGTAGGCCACAAGTCGCTTGATATCAGTCTGCGCGCAGGCGAGCACTGCGCCGTAAAAAATACCGGTCACACCCAGCCACATCGCAACAGGCGCAAATTCCTGTGAGGCATGAGGGAAAATCGGTAAGGCAAAACGCAACAGACCATAAGCCGCAGTTTTAAGCAGAATACCAGCGAGATCCACACTGCCGGCAGTCGGTGCCTGCGCATGTGCATCGGGCAGCCAGGAATGGAAAGGCAATACCGGCATTTTCACAGCAAAAGCGATAAAGAAGCCCAGCATGACAAGGTATTCGACGTTCGGCGACATCCGTGTGTGTCGCAGAACATCATAATCAAAGGAGATAACACCATTCTGGTGTGCAGCGATCAATACCAGCGCAACAATCGCAATCAGCAACAAGAGACCACTGGCTTGCGTAAAAATAAAAAACTTGTTGGCGGCATGTATCCTGCCTTTTCCATCCGGTGCATTGTGTCCCCACAAGGCAATCAGGAAGTACATCGGTACTAGCATAACTTCCCAGAAAAAGAAAAACAGGAACATATCCAGAGCAAGGAAAACACCGATAACACCGCCAAGATTCCACAACAGGTTCAGGTAGAAAAAGCCGACATTTTTCTGGATTTCACGCCAGGAACAAAGAATGGCCGCCACGCCCAGACCACCGGTCAGCAACACCATCAACAATGAAAGACCATCAATACCCAGATGAAAACTGATTCCCAGTGCAGGAATCCAATGCAGGCGATATTCACTTTGCCAATGTGCACCGCCGCCGGTTGCGGTAGCGAGACTGTAATCACCCTGTAACACCAGCTGAACACCGAGCGCAGTCACCAGCAACATGCTCAACAATGCAATCCAGCGCGGCGCCGCGCGGCTCATGCGTTCAACCTGCCAACATAACAGGCCGCCCAGCAAGGGAATAAAAATCAGCAGAGGCAAAATCATCTGGTCACATTGTCCTGTCTGGATCGTTCATCTTTGAAACTGTTCAATCTGGCACCACTTAAAACCACAGTACGACCACCAGTACGGCTGCAGCACCCGACACCATCGCCGCTGCATACCATCGTACCCTGCCATTTTCTGTTGCACTGAGCGCATCGTGGCCAGCACGCATCACCCCCGGAATACTTTCGATCACGACATCAATCAGGTCACGGCGATTAATATGCACAAGATAAAGATAGGGTTTGACGAACAATACGTTGTACAAGGCATCAAAACCCCAGGCGTATTTCCACAAACAACGGAAACCGTGCGCAAAACGGGTACTGAAAAATCCCTGCAAGGGTTTATTCGCCGGGAGGAACAAAATAGCCGCCACAACAATACCGAAAATTGCAACACCAGCCGACAGCATCTCCAGTGTGTGCTTACCCTCTTCCAGATGAGAAGCCGGACTTTCCGGCAGAACACCCGCTAACGGCGGATGAATCATCGCACCTACAGCTGTGGACAATACCAGCAGCACAGCGAGCGGCAACCCGTAAGAGACACCGTGTCCTGCGTGCGCATCGGTTTTCGCCTCACCATGAAACACGAGAAATATCAGGCGAAATGTATAAAGCGAGGTCAGCAAAGCACCGAAAAGACCCGCATAGAACAAGGACGCGTTGCCGCCTGCATAAGCCAGCCACAAGATCTCATCCTTGCTGTAAAAACCCGCGGTCACAAATGGAAACGCAGCAAGCGCAGATCCGCCAACAATAAAACACAAGTAAATGAACGGGATTTTTTTCCACAAGCCCCCCATTTTGAAAATATCCTGTTCATGGTGACATGCAATAATTACCGCACCTGCCGAAAGGAACAGCAACGCCTTGAAAAAAGCATGCGTCATCAAATGGAAAATTGCCGCTTGCCATGCACCGACGCCCAATGCAAGAAACATGTAACCAATCTGGCTCATGGTCGAATACGCCAGCACACGCTTGATATCGGTTTGCACCAGTGCGCTGAAGCCGGCCATCAACAAGGTGATAGCTCCTACCACACCAACCAGATACAAAACGCCCGGCGACACCTCAAACAGCGTATGCATACGAGCCACCAGATAGACGCCTGCTGTCACCATGGTTGCTGCATGAATCAATGCAGAAACCGGTGTCGGACCTGCCATTGCATCTGCCAGCCAGGTTTGCAGTGGCAGTTGCGCAGATTTACCGACCGCACCACCCAACAGCAAGAGTGCGGCCAGTGCCAACGCATCATGATTTGCATGTGAGGGGACTGCCTGCAGAATGTTCCGTATATCAAGTGTGCCAAGTTCGCGAAACAGGATAAACAAACCGACCGCCATGAACACGTCACCGACACGCGTGATGATGAATGCTTTCATCGCCGCATGACCGTTCGCAGAATGCTTGTAGTAAAAACCGATCAGCAGATAACTGCAAAGGCCCACACCTTCCCAACCGCAGTACAGGAATAAAAGATTATCTGCCAGCACCAGATACAGCATGCTCGCAACAAACAGGTTCATATAGGCAAAGAAACGCGAGTAGCCTTCTTCACCCCGCATGTACCAGGATGCAAAAAGATGAATCAGGAAACCTACGCCTGTCACAATACCGAGCATCGTCAAGGACAGACCGTCAAGATGCAGCGCAAAGCGCGGCGAAAAATTTTCAATCCTCAGCCACGTCCACAATACTTGCGTATAAACGCCATCTGCTGGTGGATTTGCCAGAAACTCACGCATTACCAATGCGGTGGTAGCGGCGGATAAACCCATGCTGCCGACGCCGATCAATGCTGACATGTTTTCTGAAAAACGTCCCCGCGAAAATGCCAGCAACACAAAACCTGCCAGCGGAAATACAAACGTCAGGAACAACATACTCATCAGGGAATCACTCATCCGCGCATCTCGCTTGCCGCATCAATATCCAGCGAATGGAAACGGCGATACAACCGCAGCACGATAGCCAGGCCAATCGAGGCCTCAGCCGCTGCCAGTGTCAAAATCAGGATAAACATGATTTGCCCGTCGGGCGCACCCCAGCGGCTCGCGGCCAATACAAATGCCAGACCCGCTGCATTCATCATGATTTCCAGGCTCATGAGTACGAAAAGAATATTCCTGCGCACCATGACGCCAGTGAGCCCCAGCACAAACAGCGCCGCTGCCAGAAACAAACCATGTTCAAGTGGGATGCCATTCATATCCGATCACTCTTTCTCGTCTGCACGACCGAGGTGATAAGCCGCCACCAGTGCAGCCAACAATAAAATCGACGCCAACTCCACACAGAGCAGATATGGCCCATACAATGCGATACCGACCTGCTTGGCATCAATCGTTGTGGCACCCGCTACAGCCAAATGACCCGACAACATGGAGTAAAACAGTTGTGACAACAGAATAGTGGTCAGGACTGAGGGGCCTATCCACACCGATAAACCCGTCCACGCCCGTTCCTGTTGTATACCTTTTTCACCAAGGTTCAGCATCATCACCGCAAATACGAACAGCACCATAATGGCACCGGCATAGACAATGATTTCAAGCGCACCTGCAAATGGAGCGCCGACCGCGAAGAAAATCATCGCAACAGCCAATAAAGAAATAACAAGGTACAACAAACCGTGAATCGGATTCCGGGTGCCAATCACACGCATCGTGGCAAAAAGCGCCACTGCTGCGGATACATAAAAAGCGAGCTCCACTCTTCTCTCCTTCGTCTACGGCATCAAGCCGCGAACATCAATTGGTTGAGCTTCATTGTCGGCAGACCCCTTGGGTTTACCGGCAATCGCCATGCCGGACACGCGATAAAAATTGTAATCGTGGTATTTGCCCACGCCCGAAATCAACAAATGTTCTTTTTCATACACCAGATTCTGGCGATTGAATTCCGCCATCTCGAAATCGGGTGTCAGCTGGATGGCGTTGGTAGGGCATGCCTCTTCACACATACCGCAAAAAATGCATCGCGAAAAATTGATCCGGAAAAAATCGGCATACCAGCGACCATCTTCCCTTTCAGCTTTTTGCAACGAAATACAACCGACCGGACAAGCTACTGCACACAAGTTGCAAGCGACACATCGCTCCTCACCATCAGGATCGCGTGTCAGCACAATGCGGCCACGATAGCGCGGCGGCAAATACACTTTTTCTTCCGGGTACATGATCGTGTCACGTTTGCGCCAACCGTGTGTAAATACCATCCACATACTGCGCAGCTGACTGCCAACACCCTTGAGAACCTGAACTGCTGTAGCCATCGCTCAACCTCCCGCCATGCTATTTTTGGCCAACACCACAGCAGCAGTCGCCAGCAGGTTGAACAAGGTGAGTGGCAAGCAGAATTTCCATCCTGCGGCCATCACCTGGTCATAACGTGGACGAGGTAAAGCACCACGCGCCAGGATAAACAACATGATGAAGAACAAGGTCTTGCCACCAAACCAGAAAATCGCCGGTATGAATGACAGGAATTTGAACGGCGGCAACCAGCCACCAAAAAACAGTGTCACGATCAGCGCAGAAATCAGAACCACACCCACGTATTCACTGACAAAAAACATGACCCATTTCATACCGGAATATTCGGTGTGATAACCGGCTGCCAGTTCAGATTCTGCTTCCGGCAAATCAAACGGACTTCTGTGTGCCACCGCAACACCGGCCAACAGGAACGTGATAAAGCCAAGGAATTGAGGAATCACAAACCACACATCCTGTTGCGCCTCGACAATTGCCCGCATGTTGAACGAGCCGGTGATAGCCACAATACCCATCACCGATATCCCCATGAATACTTCATAGCTGACGGTCTGTGCAGCCGAGCGCAGACCACCGAGTAAAGAATATTTATTGTTGGATGACCAACCGGCAAACAACACTGCATATACAGACAAACCCGCCATCGCCAGAAAGAACAGGATGCCTATGTTGAGATCAGCCACACCCCAGGTCGGCGTGATTGGCACAATCGACGATGCGATCAACAGAGCACTCATTGCAATAAATGGAGCCATCCAGAATGTCAGTTTGTCAGCAAAAGGCGGCGTCCAGTCTTCCTTGAATAGCAGCTTGACCACATCCGCTATCAACTGCCAGATTCCAAATGGACCGACACGGTTCGGGCCATGCCTATCCTGCCACAGCGCCAGTACACGTCTCTCGATAAAACTCAGGAAACCACCACCAGCGAGTGTCACCATCAGGATGACAAAAGCCTTCAGCATCGCCAACAGAATAGTCAGGACATCGGCAAGTGTAATGCCCGCCAACATTTCATTCATACACCACCTCCGACAGAAAGTTGTGCATGCGTATGCCCCAGGATCGGCGGCATTCCCGGAATGCCCGCTGGCAAACCAACCAATCCCGGTGTAAGGGAGGAGCTGATTTTTACACGCAGTGAGTAACTGCGGTTGCCGAGTGTCACTTTCACCAGACTGTTTTCTGCCGCATTCAGTTTCGCTGCGTCAACTGTTGCAAGCGCAACGTACGCACCTGTCACCATCGTTTTGACCGCAGGCGCCAATACTGACAATTCATCACTGCCAAACAAGTGATAAAGCGGCACCACATTCCACTTGCCGTCCTGCACTGCAAATGCAGCAGGAATTGCACTGTAGTAATGAAATGCCGAGCCTTCTACCGGTTCAATCAGGCGGACACCGGAATCACCTGACCGTAAATGCCCACCCACTTCGTCCTGAAACTTGGTCCACGCTTGCGGTGAATTCCAGCCTGGTGCCCAGGCAAACGAGACAAAGGATGCATCTTCATGCGTACCGCTGTAACCCTCCATCGAAAACGACAAAGCGCTATCGGCATCCTGTGATACACGCGGCTCATGCACAGACAGATTGGCGCGCATCGCTGTGCGGCCGGAATAACGACGAGGTGCCCGCGCAATCTTCAGACCTTTCATACGGTAGGAAGCACTTGGTGCAGCATCCATAATGCGCGCCAATGCCGGCACAGTTTGTGCACAAAGTTGCGTGATTTCATCAAACTGTGTCCAGCACGCCATGCGGCGTTCCATGGATGTGTGCAGTGCGTAAATCCATCGCCAGCTTTCATTGATTTTGTAATCCGGATTGTAGTAAGCCGGATCGTATACCTGGAAGTAACGCTGTGCACGCCCTTCCATATTGATAACTGTGCCGTCGCTCTCTGCAAAACTTCCGGCGGGCAACACAAAATCTGCTTTTGCAACAGTCGGTGTGTTCTGGTGATCAATTACCACCAATACCCTGGCTTTCGCCAAGGCAGCGTCAACACGTTCGGCATCCGCACGGCGACTGATATCATTTTCAACCACCACAACACCATCGGCTTCACCGCTTTCCAGCAACGCAAGGGCTGCCTCAACAGAAGCACCACCCAGCATGGCAACACCAATACTATTGACTTCAGGCTGACATAAACTGATCGAGGCTTTGTGGCCTTTTGCATGCAAGGCAGATGCAATATTGGCAGATGCCTGCATGATCGGCATGGACGCACAACCAGTACCAGAAACCACCAGCGGATTTTTTGACGCCAACAACGCTGCTGCGATACGAGATGCCAGCGCCTCCTGTTCCGCTGTCAGACCGCCAACAGCCGGGGCATTGCTATCAATCTTGTTGGCAACAGCAAAACCAAGGCGCGCAATATCGTCACTCGCCGCACGATAGGTTGCCTCTGCAACATCATCCAGTCGCGTTGCCGCAAAACTGGCGATAAACAACGGACTCTTTTCGTCTTGCGCAATATCTTTTACACCAGCAGCTTGCCAGTCAGCAATCTTGCTATCGGCAGCCATTGCCAGCCCTTTATTTTTTACCGATTGACGAAGCGCCAGTGCAATACGCGGCGCTGTCTGCGTCACGTCCTCACCGAGCACAACAATCGCATCGCAACTTTCAATTTCACGCAGTGACGGCGTTCGCACAGGACTGTGTTGCAGGATTAACAAGGCCTGTTCGACCAATGCCTGTTTGGCGGCACTGGTGCCACTGAAAAAGTTTTCTGCGCCTAACCATTGCTGTAAGGCAAAGTTGGCTTCGATACTGGCACGCGGCGAACCGATACCAATGATCCGTTTACAATCGCGCAGCGCATTGGCAGCAGCATCAAGGACGTCATCAACGCCCATAATATTTTTGCCATCCGTCGTTTTTTGCCAAGGCTGGCGCGGACGGTCATCGCGATTGACGTAGCCATGACCAAAACGGCCGCGATCGCAGAGGAAATAATGGTTAATCTCGCCGTGGTAACGGTTCTCGATACGGCGCAATTCGCCATAGCGTTCACCAGGACTGATATTACAACCGACACTGCACTGCTGGCAGACACTCGGCGCGAACTGCATATCCCATTTACGGTTGTAGCGCTCCGAGTGTGTGCGGTCGGTAAACACACCAGTCGGGCAGACTTCGATCAGGTTGCCGGAAAATTCACTTTCGAAAACGCCATCTGTTTCACGACCGAAATACAGATTGTCATGCGCACCATAGACACCCAGGTCTTCGCCGCCAGAATAATCCTTGTAATAACGCACACAGCGATAACAAGCGATACAGCGATTCATTTCATGATTGATAAAAGGACCGAGATCCTGGTTCTGGTGAGTACGTTTGGTAAAGCGGTAACGGCGCTGGTTGTGTCCTGCCATCACCGTCATATCCTGCAAATGGCAGTGACCGCCCTCTTCGCACACAGGACAATCATGCGGATGATTTGTCATCAACCATTCGACAACAGATTTTCGAAAAGCTTTTGCTTCTTCGTCATCAATGGAGATGTAAGTGTTATCGGTGGACGGTGTCATGCAAGACATGACGATACGCCCGCGCTTGTCATCCGCATTGGCATATTGCTTCACTGCACAAGCGCGACAGGCACCTACCGAACCGAGCGCCGGATGCCAGCAGAAATACGGGACATCAAGACCCAGCGACAAACAGGCGCGCAACAGATTGTCTGCACCATCGACTTCGTGCGGTTTACCATCTACAAAAATGGTTGCCATCTTTGCTTCACCCTACCTTCTGTCCGGCATCGTTTTTCGGGATGCCTCGCTCAAATTCACCACGGAAAAATTTCAACGCACTTTGCAACGGCTCCATCGCACCCGGCGCATGCGCACAAAATGTTTTTCCGGGGCCGAGGAAACGCGTGGTCTGTTCCAGCATTTCGATATCACCGACCCGGCCTTCACCCTGTTCAATCGCTTGCAACACCTTCACTGTCCATGGCAAACCATCTCGGCATGGCGTACACCAGCCACAGGATTCACGTGCAAAAAACTGCTCAAGATTGCGCACAACCGAAACAATGTTCTGTTTATTATCGACTGCCATGATCAGCCCGGTGCCCATACGACTACCTGCCTTCATGATCGTGTCGTAATCCATCGCCAGATCGAGATGTTCCGGCAACAAAAAATCGGTAGAGGCACCACCCGGCAACCAGCACATCAGGTCGAGACCTCTCTGCATACCGCCAGCGTGCTCCTCAAGAATTTCACGTGCAGTGGTGCCTATCGGCAATTCCCATACACCCGTACGATTGACGCGGCCGGATGCACCGTACAATTTGGTACCTGCATCCGGACTCTTGCCTTTGGACAAACCTTTGAACCACTCGCCACCACGCAAAATAATTGCCGGTACATTGCTGAGCGTTTCCACATTGTTAACAACGGTTGGCTTTCCCCACAAACCCGAAATTTGCGGAAACGGTGGTTTTGCACGCGGGTTGGCACGACGGCCTTCCAGTGAATTGATCAATGCCGTTTCTTCGCCACAAATGTAACGACCTGCACCGGTATGGACATACAATTCCATACCCCAACCGGAACCCAGGATGTTATCACCCAGGTAACCTGCAGCTTTTACTTCAGCAACTGCGCGATTCAATCGCTCCGCAGCAACCGTGTATTCACCGCGCAAAAAAATGTAAGCCTTCGAAACCTGCAATGCATAACCGGCCACAATCATGGCTTCCACCAGTTGATGCGGCAATTGCTCCATCAACAGGCGATCCTTGAAGGTGCCAGGCTCCATTTCGTCAGCATTGCAAACCAGGTATTTGTTTTTCGGTGCATTCTCACCCATCGGCACCAATGACCATTTGATACCTGCCGGGAATCCTGCACCACCGCGACCACGCAAATTGGCATCTTTTACGGTTTGTTGTACATCGGCTGGCGAGAGTTCCTTGATGACTTTGCGCAATGCAGCAAAACCTTCAAGTGATTCATACGTTTTCAGGTCAAGCAACTGGCCGCCAAGTTTGTCTATGCGCCACGTCAGTGGATGTGTTTCAGCGCTCTTGCTCATACATAGCGCTCCAGCAAGGCAGGAATATCAGCAATTGCGACGGGGCCGTGTGTGTCGCTGTCGATCATCAAGGTCGGACCCTTGTCGCAATTACCCAGACAACAAATCGGTAACAGTGTGAAGCGGCCATCAGCAGTAGTCTGTCCGTATTCAATTCCCAGATGTTTCTTGATTGCCGTAATCAAATCTTCGTAACCCGTCAGGAAACAGCCGATGCTGTCACACACTTTTATCACATGCCTGCCAACAGGTTTACGAAATATGAGGTTGTAGAATGTAGCAACACCTTCGACATCGGACGCAGGAATTTCAAGCACGCCGGCAATGGCGGCTATCGCCTGGTCTGGCACCCAGCCATGACGTTTCTGCACAATTTTCAATGCATCGATTGACGCTGCGCGCGGGTCGTCGTAATGATGGATGCAGCGAAGGATTTCTTCGCGGTCTTCCGGAAAAAAGGCATAGCGCGGACTGCGATCAGTCGCGAGCACGGAATTGGTCTGTACAGGTTTAGCGGTCGACATCAGCCATCACGAAGTCAATGGAAGCCAGATAGGCGATCAGATCCGGGATCATGGACCCACGAATCACCGAAGGAATTTGTTGCAAGTGCGGGAAGCTGGGCGTACGGATGCGTGTGCGGTAACTCATCGTGCTCGCATCGGAAATCAGGTAGTAACTGTTGATACCCTTGGTCGCCTCGATCATCTGACTGCTCTCGCCAGCAGGCATAACCGGGCCCCACGACACACTCAGGAAGTGCGTGATCAGCGTTTCGATATCTTTCAGCGTACGCTCTTTCGGTGGCGGGCAAGTCAGCGGATGATCTGCCTTGTACGGACCTTCCGGCATGTTTTCCATACACTGGCGGATAATGCGCAAGCTCTGGCGAATTTCTTCGAGACGCACGATAGCACGATCATATGCATCGCCATTGGCTGCGAGCGGCACATCAAAATCAAAACGATCGTAACCTGAATACGGACGCTGTTTGCGCAAGTCAAAATCGACACCTGTGGAGCGTAACCCGGGGCCAGTGACGCCCCACTCCAGGGCTTCCTTGCTGTTGTATTGCGCCACACCAATGGTTCGAGCACGCAAGATACCGTTCATGAACGCGGCTTTGTGGTATTCATCAAGTCGCTTGGGCATCCAGTCAAGAAACTCACGAACTTTCACATCCCAACCGCGCGGCAAATCGTGCGCAAGACCACCGATGCGATACCACGCCGGATGCATACGGAAACCCGTGATTGCTTCAATAACGTCGTAGGCTTTCTGGCGGTCGGTAAACATGAAGAAAATTGGTGTCATGCCGCCAACATCCTGCACATAAGTTCCGAGGAACAGCAAATGCGACGTGATGCGGAAAAATTCCGCCATCATTACGCGTATCACTTCCACGCGTTCCGGCACTTTGATGCCCGCCAGTTTTTCTACCGCCAGTACGTACGGCAGGTTGTTCATCACCCCGCCGAGATAATCGATACGGTCAGTGTAGGGAATATAGGAATGCCAGCTCTGGCGCTCGGCCATTTTTTCAGCGCCACGGTGGTGGTAGCCGATGTCAGGCACACAGTCGACAATTTCCTCGCCATCCAGTTGTAAGACAATGCGGAAAGCACCGTGTGCGGACGGGTGATTAGGGCCGAGGTTGAGAAACATGAAATCGGCATCATCACTGCTGCGTTTCATGCCCCAGTCTTCCGGATTGAAACGCAACGCTTCCTGTGCAGCATCCTGCTTGGCTGCATCAAGATAGAACGGATCAAATTCTGTGGCACGTGCCGGATACGTCTTGCGCAACGGATGGCCTTGCCAGTTGCCGGGCATCAAAATACGCGACAGGTGTGGATGGCCATCAAAAACAATACCGAACAGGTCCCAGACTTCGCGCTCATACCAGTTGGCATTCGGCCAGATGCCGCTAACGGTTGGCAAATGCAGATCGCTCGCCTGCAACGCCACCTTGATGCGCACATCACTGTTCCTTTCTATCGACAACAGATGATAGAAAACCGTGAATTCCGAAGGCGGTTGTCCGCGGCGATACGTACGCAACTGCTCATCGATCGCCGAGAGGTCATACAGCATCACAAACGGACGCGGTGTATGCCGCAGGAATTTCAGGACATCCAGCAGTTGTTCGCGCTGCACCCATAAGGTCGGCACCTGATCCCGTGTGCGCTGGAAACGGCAAATACCCGCACCAAAACGCGCGTGCAATTCGCGCACGATTTCGAATTCTGAACCGGGCAGCGGCTCGGGTGGTATTTCGCTCGTCAATTGCTCGTCTGACACGCTATCGATTCCAACCTGAATGTATCCAAACAAAAACCATTAAACAGAATCCGGGGTACGCAATACTTGCACGGCGCAACGTTCAGCCTGTTTCAGGTCACGCTGTGCCGGCATATTCGCCTTGTAAACACCCTGCTCACCCACTACCCAAGAAAGCGGGCGTCGTTCCTTGCCGATAGCATCCTGCAACAACATCAAGCCTTGCAGGAATGCCTCCGGGCGCGGCGGGCAACCGGGAATGTAAACATCGACCGGCAGGAATTTATCGACACCCTGCACCACCGAGTAGATGTCGTACATGCCGCCGGAATTGGCGCAGGAACCCATGGAAATCACCCATTTCGGCTCCAGCATCTGCTCGTATAAACGCTGCACAACCGGCGCCATCTTGATAAAACAGGTACCGGCGACCACCATCAGGTCGGCCTGGCGCGGTGACGCGCGGATAACTTCCGCCCCGAACCGTGCTACGTCATGAGGCGAGGTAAAGGCTGTGGCCATTTCGACATAGCAACAGGAAAGGCCAAAATTGTATGGCCAGAGGGAATTCTTGCGACCCCAGTTCACGGCGTCGTGCAGGATATGCTCCAGCTTGCCCATGAAGATGTTCTTGTGAACCTGCTCCTCGAGTGGATCACGCACAGTCTGCTGTTCAACAGGCGGATAATGGCCTGGCTGGTCAGGATTGATACGGGTCAGTGTGTAATCCATCGTAACCTCGGGTTAACAGATCAGGTGTGCTTCTCGGCGTTCTGGCCAGGTTCCAGTGCATGCACCGCCTTGCGGCGGCGCGCTTCGGGTGACCAGTCCAGCGCGCCGATACGCCAGACGTAAACCAGCCCGGCCAGCAGCACGGCAATAAAAATGCTCGCCTCGACAAAACCTGCCCAGCCAGACTCGCGCAGACTGACTGCCCAGGCGTAGAGGAACAGGGCCTCGACATCGAAGATCACAAAGAACATGGCAGTGAGGTAAAACTTGGCTGACAGGCGCATGCGCGCACTGCCCACAGAGACAATACCCGACTCGAACGGGTCGTTCTTGGCACGACCACGGTAGCGTCCACCGAGGAAATACGAGACGCCCAGCATCAGGCAGCACATCGCAAAAATGACTAGCAGGAAAAAGCCGAAAGACCAGTTATGCGCGAGAACTTCTAACTTGTCTGGGGATATGGAGGACACGTACAGCTCCAATGGCAGCAAAAAACCGTTTATATTCAAGACACTCGGCGACAATCAGCAGATTGCAACGCCTCAGATTGCGCGCTCGGCATGTTACCGAAAGGGTGCGGATTTTGCACGGCTTTTCTTGGTGGCAATTCCTGCAAAAGCCTTGCAAAACAATGATCAGGATCACTTATTTCGAGGCGTCGTTCATGCTAGGACGTGCGCATACCGCCCTGCCCAACCAGCCCGCGAGCAGACCCGGCACATCAAAATGCGCTGGATGAATTTATGTTTCAATAGCCTGCGAAACCTACCATGGAGCCGAATGTATGAAACAGGAAAAGTCCCTTACGCGCTCACACCTTTTCACAACGTGGCTGGCACTGTCGCTCTTCAGCGTGATCGCTTTCGCTGGCGAGCCTATTCCAGGAGTCGATGTTAATCTCGGCAAGAATCCTGGCGGCGCTATCGTTACCACCCGAACTGGCAAGGATGGTTCATTCAAATTTACCGGACTGACCCCCGGGAAATACGACCTGCGTGTCAAGGGTCAACCCGACAAGTTACTCTCTGTCGGTGCAGACGGCATAGTCAACGGCAGTCTCACCAAAGACAGCACAGGAAATATCAATTTCTTTTCCTGTTGCATTTCTATTGAGCATCACGATGGTGTTGACCAACAAGCAGCAAACATAAAAGGCTCGATAATTTACGAAGACAAAAAAACAGATCAAGGACATCCCGATGGATCTGCAAATAATCCGGCAACTCTCAAGGATCGACAATCCGAGGCCGTGGATCACGAATTCAACAAATTGCACACAACTCCTGATGATCACGGTTCTACCGCAGACCCTATAGGCCCCGCCGGCGCCATGAGTCCTGACGGCCCTGTTGGCAGCAGCCCCATAGGTGGCAGCAGTGGCGCCATGGGGCCGTAACAACAGGAAAAATACATCAGGTATCGAGGACTTATGCGCATATCACGAAAGCGCTTGCTTTATGGTCTTGCATGCATTGCCATGTCTGTTTCCAACGCACATGCAGATGACAACATGTCCCTGAAAAGTGAAAAACGTTTCAGGGACTATGTGGTACGTGTTTATGACGCCAATGATCTCAACAGCGCAGCAAACAATTCCTGCGTTGAAATAAGCCAGCAAGCGAAAAAGATTTTCTCGAAATGCGGCAACCAGTTTGCAATAGGCAGCCTTTACACGGATGAAAACAACATCGGCACTAACATCACTGGCAATGGCATCCCGAATCTTGTCATCTCGGAATATACCGGCGGCGCACATTGCTGCCTGATTTTGCACGTCTTTGAAATCGGCGAAAAATTTTCTCCTGTCCAGTCAATGGATTTACAAAACTCGACGGATGCCTATTTCAGCAATCTCGACCGTGATCCGGCACTCGAACTCGCGATCAATGACTGGTCGTTTGCTTACTGGAAAACCTCATTTGCGGATTCACCGGCACCAAGGGTCATACTCAAATATCGCGACGGCAAATACCGGCCAGCACCAGCACTGATGAAATTGCCCGCCTCTGCACAATCCCAGCTTGAAAAAGAAGCGCTTGCCATTGCTTCACTCCCGCAATGGCAGGACCAGAAATTGCAAATCCCCTCCGACCTTTGGCGCACCATGCTGGATCTCATCTACAGTGGCAACGTGAAGCAGGCCTGGCATTTTTTCGATGTCGCATGGCCCAATAACATCGAAGGCAAAAAAGAATTTCTTGCCGAATTCAGGAAACAGCTGGAAACCAGTCCTTACTGGCACGACATCCAGGCCATGAATCCGTAAAACATCATGGATGTCTGGCCAACGCACATGGTTGCCGTTCAATCACGTTATTGACCGGAATCAGTCGACACACCGGGAAAGCTGGAAAGATTGGCGGGCATGGCTCAAAATGCTGCCAACCTTTTGACCGACACCCGTACTCCATCATGACAGCAAGCCCTGTTCGTCGGCCTATTGCCAGCCTTGCCCGTATCGCCAGAGTCCTCGCCGTATGCTCTTTCAGCCTGCTAGCTGCGTGCACCGGTGACTTGCCACAACGCGCAGATGAGGATGAACCCGCCAGTCATTCGCGTTTCCAGCAACCGGCCGCATTCAATTTCGGCCACAGTGACGGCCTGATGTGCCCGGCTGACTGGCATCGCGCACCGGCATTACAACCGGATTTATGGGACCGCATAACAAAAAATTATTCGTTCAAGCCAATCAATAACGATCGCATCGTTACCGAACGCAACTGGTATGCCAGCCACCAGGCTTACCTGAACCGCATGTCAGGCAATGCCTCCCGTTACCTCTACTATGTCGAAAGTGAACTGGAGCGCCGCAAGTTGCCGAGTGAGCTGGCGCTGTTACCTATAGTTGAAAGCGCATACAACCCCTTTGCCTATTCAAATAGCCAGGCCTCCGGTTTGTGGCAATTTATCCCGAGTACCGCCAAGCATCTCGAGATGAGCATGAACTGGTGGTATGACGGGCGCCGCGACATTGTCGCCTCGACTGACAATGCACTGGACTATCTGGTATTCCTGCGCGACCACTACGACGGCGACTGGCTAAAGGCGTTGGCTGCCTATAACGCCGGCTGGGGAACAATCGACCGCGCCGTTGCCAAAAACAAGGCCAAAGGGCTGGCCACTGATTACTGGAGCCTTGATGTGCCCGCCGAAACACGCGCCTATGTCCCCAAGCTACTGGCACTGGCGCAGCTCAGCAAACATCCTGAAACCTATGGCGTGCACTGGGCTTATATCCCGAACTTACCCTACTTCGCACCGGTGAACATTGGCGAACAACTGGATGTGATGCTGGCCGCCGACATGGCCAAGATCAATACTGACGAGCTGTATTTGCTGAATCCGGGCATCAACCGCGGCTCAACACCACCCGGCGCTAATTACCCGCTGCTGGTGCCGATTGACCAGGCCAATGATCTTCAGGAACGACTCGCCGGCTTTGGCTCCGAAAGTCGACTGCAATGGGCGCACGCCATGACCAATCCACACTTCAAGGAAATTGAGGATAAGGACTTGCGCAAACAACAGGTACTGAGTGGCCGCAATTACCTGATCCAGAGCGGCGACACACTGGCTGCAGTTTCCCGGAAAACCCGTGTGAGCGTCGCAGACATCAAACGCCTGAACAATATGGGCGACAAGGACCCACTCATCCTGGGACAGCGTCTGGCGTTGCCACCGCTGCCAAAACCAGCGGCAAAACCCGGCGTGACAAACAAGCCTGCCGTTAAAACCGCATCAGGCAAAAAAACCGTAACCGTTGCAGCCAGAATCGACAGTATCACGCAGAAAAACAGCGAAACCAGACCAGATCCAAAACCTGCCTCGAAAATTGTCGCCCCGAAAAAGAGCGACAACGAGAAGAAAAATGACAAACAAAAGGAAACCGCCAAACACAACAACAAATCGGGACAGAAAGCAAAAAATCCTGAAAAATGCAGCAGCGACAAATGTTGATGCCGTTCATTACCCGGAATATCCCTGCCAGAACAGACTGAAATTGTCACCATGAAAACAGATTTGCGCCCATACTGGGTCAAGAAAAATTATTTGCGATTCCGTCACTGGTATGCAGAAATTTTCCTGCGCCCTGAGTGCACCTCCCTCGGCCAGCACCACACCATCATGAAGCCTTGGTACACCGTGATTTCCGGTGACAACATCCACATTGGCGAATCGCCTACCATCGTGGCAGAAGCAGACCAGCGCGTGCGCATCGGTGTGTGGGGGCGTGAGCCTGGCGCAGGCACGATCCGCATCGGCGATGCCGTGATGATTTCACCCGGTGTGCGGATTTCTGCTTCGGATGAAATCATCATTGGTGATGGCTGCATGTTTGCCAACGGCGCCTATGTCACCGATTGCGACTGGCATGGCATTTACGATCGCACACAACGCGATGCAGGGATTTATCCTGTACGCATCGGCAACAACGTCTGGATTGGCGATCACGCAACGGTATTGAAAGGTGTAACAATAGGTGACAACAGTGTAGTGGCGGCCTGTAGCGTGGTGACAAAAGATGTGCCAGCGAATGTTATCGTCGCAGGCAACCCGGCACGTGTCGTAAAAGAACTCGACCCTTCCATCGGATTCACAACCCGCACACAGTTCTATGCGAACCCGCAGGCACTTGCCAAACAGTTTGATGATATCGATCGACTGGTTCTCAGTGGCAACAGTCTCTGGCGATGGATGCTATCAATGCTGGCAAGAAAATAGGCCGTGCTACCCTTGGGTTGGGCAGCACATATCGCAAAAGGATGGGCGCCATGCAAATCAATATACAGCTACTCAGATTCCTGGCGACACTCGCTGTCGTGTTGTGCCATGCAGCCCCACATTACATTGCCGCAGGCGGCACGGGGTACGAAAGACTGTTCCACTACTTGCCCGTTGCAGGCAATGTCGGCGTTGATGCATTTTTTGTTATCAGTGGCTATATCCTGTGGATCACCACCAGCCGACGCGCAGGACCGGGTGATAGCGGAAAATTTCTCTATCGCCGCGCAACCCGCATTTATCTCGGGTATTGGCCTTTTCTGTTGCTCATGGTGGCCATGCATGCGTGGTACAAGGTTCCCGAACCAGCCGATAGCGATCTGTGGGGTTCCATCCTGCTTACACAGAATGAGTCGCGCCAGCTTTTGTTACCGGTCGCCTGGACGCTCTCGTACGAAGTCTATTTCTATCTGGTTTTTTCCATCCTGCTGCTGCTACCTGTGGACCGGCGCTTGCAAGGCGTCCTGGTCTGGCTTGCACTTTTTCTGTTGGCAATGACCCTGTTGTGGCTGGTGTTCAACGGTCACCTTAAGCACGGCAGCAAACTGATTATCAAGGCCTGCAGTTTTGCACTGTCCTCGTACTGCCTCGATTTTATTGGCGGCTGTCTACTGGCACGCCATCTCGAAAAAGGAGGATCAATCAACAAGATAGGCTGCGGCATTTTATTTATTACGCTAATGGGCATTGTGGCGTATTGCTATGCGCGGAATGACATGGGAGCCAATGCTGTTATGAATTACCCGTATCGTCGCGCAGCACTGTATGGCATCGCGGCTATTGTACTGGTAGCGCTGATGGCCGGACTTGAAAAAGATGGGCGCATTTTTGCGCCGCAATTATCCCTGTTACTCGGCAATGCCACCTACAGCACCTATCTTTCCCATACTATCCTGCTGGAATGGCTCTACCATACCGGTTTGCGCAACGCAGTAAAAGACGGGCAGTATCCGGCAACACTTTTCATCGTGTTTGCACTGGTTTTTGTTATGGCGTACAGCCTGATCCATTTCCGCTGGATTGAAACACCGTTGATGAGCCTGTCAAGAAAGCTTGCACGCCGCTGGGAAAATAAAGAAGGAAAATGCACGGAATAATGCAGGTAATCAGCAACTGTCACCGACCTGCTTTTTCCTGATAGCGCTGTTTTAATGCAGCATACAAGTCATCCTTGAACGTCGGCGCACTGATATCGAGCGTCGCCATCAATTCCACCAGATGTTCATTGTCTTCGCGACCTGCCCAGATTTTCACATAGCTGCCATCTTTGTAGCCATGATCCTGCCGGAAAAAATTCAGCACATTCTTGCCGACATAACCACGGTACAGTGCATTGAAATCGAGATCTGCTGCCGCCATCAGATGTGCAAATGCTGTCAGGTCAAATGCGCGCTGGTTGAGTGTTGCTTGCACAAAATTTTCCAGGGCCATACGAAAATCCTGCACTACGCAGGATTCGCGCAACGCCGACGACAATGTATTCGCCAATGCATCAACATCCTCATGTTGCAGCAACAGATCACTGAGGCCAAAATGCCAGATATCAATCAGCTCAAGCTTGACTTGCTCCCAGTCCGGCTGCTGTTTTTTCCACCACTTCCAGCCGTAGTGATCCATCAGTTCCGCACACTCCACCCAGATAGCGCGATACCATTCATAACCTTGTGTGCGCCATTGCGGATGCACCTTGGTATTCATGCTGTCCTGCAGTGCCAACATGGCAAGAATTTGTGTCTGCATTGCACCTGCTCCTGACAATTATGCTGCGGTGCGCATGGTAACATGCGGCAGGTTTGTCACTGCTGCGGAGGTTAGCCATGCTCGATCGCAAAACACTGGAGCCGGTTGTCGCCTTGTCGGCACTCGCCATGCTGGTTGCCGGTTGCGTGATGATCATCCTCCCCTTCATATCTGCTGTTGTCTGGGCTGCCATTTTCGTATTTGCGACCCGCCACATTTACTGGCGTGTCAACGGCTGGCTCGGCCATCGCAACTGGTTATCGGCCAGCCTGGTGGTGGTGATGGTTTTTTCACTGGTTGTACTTCCCCTTCTTTACGCGATTATCAGTTTTGGCAGCAGTGCCAGTGAATTTGCCCTGCACATGAAAGACCAACTGCAGAACGGAATTCCGGCATTACCAGACTGGCTGACACACGCACCGTGGGTTGGCGCAAAAATACAGGCGTGGTGGGACAAGCTGATTCTCGGCGATGCAGAAGTACGTGCCCAGCTCAACAACGCCATGGTGTACGGCCTCAAGGGCCTGCTGTCGTTCGGGGCCATGACCGGCCAAGGGCTGGGCATGCTGATCCTGAGCTGCTTTATTGCCCTGTTTTTCTACGCCAGTTTGCCAACCGCTACACTCTGGCTACAGGTGGCCATGCAACAGGTTTCCGGCGGCCGCGCCGAGCAGCTGCTTAATATTGCTGGCGGCACGATCCAGGGTGTGATTTTCGGCATCCTCGGCACTGCAGTGGCACAGGGCTTTCTCACTGGCATCGGCCTGCTGCTTGCCGGCATCCCGAATGCAGCCGGACTGGCTTTTCTGGCGATTGTTCTGTCCCTGATGCCCTTTGGCTCCATTCTGATTATCGGCCCAGCCGCCCTGTGGCTGCATCACCAGGGCAATGATGGCTGGATGTGGTTCCTGCTGGTGTGGGGGGCCGTGGTTGTGGGCTCAGCCGACAATATCGTCAAGCCATTACTGATCGGCCAGAACAGCAACCTGCCTTTTGTCCTCATCTTTCTCGGCATACTGGGTGGCGCCCTGCAATTCGGTGCCTTGGGGGTTTTTCTTGGTCCCACCCTGCTGGCGATCGGCTTTTCGCTGGCCAAGGAGTGGTTCCATGGAATCGAGCAACAATCCCCCTCAAATCATAGGGATAGATGACAAATTGATACGTATCAAGCCAAGGCATACGACCAATAGCTAGAATGCGAACTCCAGCTCAAGTGATGGAATTTCCGGATGCTAAACAATCCCCTTAACTATCTGGTTTCACCCGCGAAGCAGTGGCAGCGCGTAGCCAATGCCAGCCTAGGCGAGCTGCGTACCTCGGCGCTTTATGTGTTCATTTTTGCGGCACTGCCCTGCTACGCCTGGTACCACGGCACCACGGAAATAGGCTGGCGTGTGATGGGCGGAGAGCTGGTGCGTCTCACACCGGACAGCGCCCTCAAGCTGGTGATCGCTTTCTACTGCGCCATCATCCTGGCATTGTGGGGTATTGGCTACGCCATCCACTGGATGGCTGGCACCTATGGCTCCATCACCACCTTTACCAGGGCCTACGCGCTGGCCGCCTACGGTGCCACGCCGCTTTTCGTCGCTGGTCTTTTCGGTTTCCATCCACTGTTGTGGCTG
Source organism: Pseudomonadales bacterium (assembly GCA_035430165.1). GTDB lineage: Bacteria > Pseudomonadota > Gammaproteobacteria > Pseudomonadales > UBA7239 > UBA7239. Next base: position 25,740 of record DAOMGE010000017.1, read on the forward strand.
GATCTGACAGTCGGCATTACCGCCGTCAGCTGGGCGGTTTACCTGCTCTACAGTGGCCTGCCCGTTGTGATGAACATTCCTGTCGAACGCGGTTTTCTCTACGCCAGTGCCGTCATTGGTGTGTGCCTGGTATTTCTGATGGCGATGATGGGTGCAACCGTGATCCTGTGGGACATGGGACTGATGCCCGTATTTGTTGATTGACGCGTACTTGCTGGTTACCGGAATCAGGGCTCGCAGTTTCCCGGGTCGTGGTTTCACATTTTCTTCCCTCTCCTGGCCCTGAAGGAGCTTTATGCAAGCTGTAAACCCGAACCCGAATCCTGTGGCTTTTGACCACGACCTTTACAATTACAAGGTAATCAGGCAATTCACCGTGATGACCGTGGTGTGGGGGATTGTCGGCATGCTGGTGGGCGTGATCATCGCCGCCCAGCTGGTCTGGCCTGACCTCAACTTCGGCCAGTCATGGTTGTCGTTCGGTCGCTTACGACCTCTCCATACCAACGCTGTGATTTTCGCGTTCGGTGGCTGCGCCCTTTTTGCCTGCTCATTCTACGTGGTGCAACGCACCTGTCAGGCACGACTCATTTCCGACACGCTCGCCTCGCTGGTTTTCTGGGGTTGGCAGCTGATCATTGTGATGGCGGCCATCACCCTTCCCCTGGGCATCACATCGGGCAAGGAGTACGCCGAGCTGGAGTGGCCAATCGACATCCTGATCACCATTGTCTGGGTGCTGTATGCCATTGTCTTTTTCGGCACGATCATGAAACGCAAGACCTCGCATATTTATGTGGCTAACTGGTTTTTCTCTGCTTTTATCATCACGGTAGCTGTGCTGCATATCATCAACAGCGCAGAAATCCCGGTCACACTGTTCAAATCCTATTCGGTGTATTCCGGCGCCGTCGATGCGATGGTGCAGTGGTGGTACGGCCACAACGCGGTAGGATTTTTCCTGACGGCTGGCTTCCTCGGCATCATGTACTACTTCGTACCAAAGCAGGCCGGACGTCCGGTGTATTCCTACCGCTTGTCCATCGTGCATTTCTGGGCCCTGGTGGCCGTGTACATCTGGGCTGGCCCGCACCATCTGCATTACACCGCCCTGCCCAGCTGGGCACAAAGCCTCGGCATGGTGATGTCACTGATCCTGCTGGCGCCCTCCTGGGGTGGCATGATCAACGGCATCATGACGCTGTCCGGCGCATGGCATAAATTGCGCGATGACCCGGTGCTTCGCTTCCTGATTGTTTCCCTGTCTTTTTACGGCATGTCGACCTTCGAAGGCCCGATGATGTCGATCAAGACTGTCAACGCCATGTCGCACTACACGGACTGGACTATCGGACATGTGCATTCCGGCGCGTTGGGCTGGGTAGCGATGGTAACCATCGGCGCGGTATATCACCTGACACCGGTATTGTTTGGCAAACGCGGCCTGTACAGCGTCAACCTGGTGAATGTGCACTTCTGGCTCTCAACCATCGGCACCGTGCTCTACATCGCTTCCATGTGGGTCAACGGCATCATCCAGGGCCTGATGTGGCGCGCCTACAACAGCGACGGCACCCTGACCTACAGCTTTGTTGAATCGGTAGCTGCCAGCCACCCCGGCTACATCGTGCGGTTGGCCGGTGGCGTGCTATTCCTGACCGGCATGTTGATCATGGCATACAACGTCTGGCAGACCACCAAAATGCCTAGCAATGGCGCGGAGAAGTAATCATGGCCGCTCACAACTCGCAAGAAAGTCGTCACAGCAAGATTGAGAAAAACATTGGCCTGATGATGGTGTTGACCCTGCTCGTTATCAGCATCGGCGCACTGGTGGAAATCGTGCCTCTCGCATTCCAGAAGGATGTGACCGAGCCGATCAAGGGATTGAAACCATTGACTGCCCTGCAACTGGAAGGACGCGATATCTATATCCGTGAGGGCTGCAACGTTTGCCATTCGCAAATGATTCGTCCGTTCCGCGCCGAGACAGAGCGTTATGGCCATTACTCGGTCGCGGGCGAATCCGTCTATGACCACCCGTTCCTGTGGGGCTCCAAGCGCACAGGTCCGGATCTGGCTCGTGTTGGCGGTCGTTACAGTGACGAATGGCATCGCGCACATTTATACAACCCCCGCGATGTAGTGCCGGAATCCATCATGCCCGCCTACCACTGGCTGTTTGAAAACACGCTCGATGGCAAGAACACCGGCGCGAAAATGCACGCACTGCGCGCCGTCGGTGTGCCCTACACCGATGAAGACATCGCAGGCGCTGAAGCTGCTGTGGCCGGCAAACCCGAAGTGGATGCAGTGATTGCCTACCTGCAACAGCTGGGCACGCTGATTCCCTCCAATGCCGCTGCTGCAAATGCAGCAACACCGCGTTGAGGAGGCGATATGGACATTGATATCAATACGCTGCGTGGCCTGCTGACACTTGCATTGCTGGTCTGTTTCACAGGCATTTGTTTCTGGGCTTACAGCAAAAAGCAGGCCGCGGGATTCAGTGAAGCCGCCAACCTGCCTTTTGCAGATGAACCTGTTGCCCTCAACGCCACCAGCAAAACGCCATCTGAAAAAAATAGTGGAGAGCCATCATGAGCAGTTTCTGGAATGGATGGATTGTTGTTCTCACCATTGGCACCCTGGTTGGCCTGCTGTGGCTGCTTTTCGGCAATCGCACACGTCCCGGTGACGAAGAAGCAAAGACTGGCCATGTCTATGACGGTATCGAGGAATACGATCACCCGTTGCCCTCATGGTGGTTATACCTGTTCGTCATCACTATCGTATTTGGTATCGGCTACTTGGTCCTGTTTCCTGGCATGGGCAATTTCAAGGGTCTGCTCGGCTGGACACCGGAAAAAGAATGGCAACAGGAAAGTGAAAAAATGGACAACAAGGTCAATACCGTGTTGGCCAGATATGCAAACACGCCCATTGGGGAGCTGGCAAAGGACGAAAAAGTGCGTCGCATTGGCCAGCGCCTGTTTGGTTCGAATTGCTCTGTCTGCCACGGTGCCGATGCCGGCGGAAACAAGGGATTTCCCAATCTCCGTGACAACGACTGGTTGTACGGTGGCACACCGGATCGCATCGTAGAGACGATTACCAAAGGCCGGAAAGGCAGCATGCCTGCATGGCGTGGCATCCTCACCGAACAACAGATTGATGATGTGGCTGCCTGGGTAACCACAACAGATGCCGCCCAGAAACCTGCAGCGGGAGCACAAGTTTTCGCGACGTACTGTGCAGCGTGCCATGGCGCCGATGCCAAGGGCAATCAACTGGTTGGCGCACCGAACCTGACTGACAATATCTGGCTGTATGGCGGTTCGCCCGGTGATGTAAAAACCACCATACTCGGCGGCAGGAACGGCCAGATGCCCGCGCATGAAAATCTGCTGACGCCCGACAAAATTCATGTACTGGCTGCCTACATCTACAGTCTCCACAACGCACAGTAAAACCCTGCGTCTATTCGCCGCATCATCCGGTGCGGCGATACCTTTTACAATCTGCACTTCCTGTTCCGCGAGATGGTGTTTTGATGTTACCGCCTGATTCGACTCAGCAAGACTCGTCTGACACAAACCGGATTCCTGCTGTCAACGAATATGCACCACGAGAAGTTGCCGAACTGGATCTCTACCAGAAGCGTGAAAAAATCTACACACGCAACATTGAAGGTTTTTTCCAGCACATAAGGCTATTTACCGGCTGGCCATTACTGATCGGTTATTTTTTCCTGCCCTGGACACACTGGCACGGCCACCAGACGGTGTTATTTGATTTGCCCAACCGCAAATTCTATGTTTTCGATCTCGTGTTCTGGCCCCAGGATCTGGTGCTGCTCGCGTGGTTCCTCATTATCGCTGCGTTTGCATTATTCCTGTTTACCTCGTTATTCGGCCGCATCTGGTGCGGGTATTCCTGTCCGCAAACCGTGTGGACCAGCATTTTCATGTGGATGGAGCAGAAGGCAGAAGGCAGCCGCAACCAGCGTATCAAACTGGATCAGGCGGCATGGTCTCTGGAAAAAATTATCCGCAAAACCCTCAAACACGCGATGTGGGCTGTATTTGCATTTTTTACCGGCTTCACTTTCATCGGCTATTTCGTGCCGATCACCGATCTCACTTTCACATTTTTCTCCGGCACGGCTGAATCTGCCGCCTACACCTGGATAGGGATTTTTTCATTCCTCACTTACCTGAACGCAGGCTGGATGCGTGAACAGGTCTGCCTCTACATGTGTCCATACGCACGTTTCCAGTCTGCCATGTTTGATCGCGACACACTGATCGTCACTTATGACACGCAACGCGGGGAACCGCGCGGCTCACGCCGGGTACACGCAGGCGAGACCAAACCGGCAGGCATGGGTGATTGCATCGATTGCCAGCTGTGCGTGCAGGTCTGCCCCACTGGCATCGATATACGTAATGGTTTGCAATACGAATGCATCAACTGCGCGCTGTGCGTGGATGCCTGTAACTCGGTAATGGAAAAAATCGGCTATGCACCGAATCTGGTTGCCTACAGCACTGAAAACCGCATGGAAGGAAAACCGGGGAAACTGCTACGCCTGCGCACGGTCGGTTATGGCGTTGCACTGCTGGTGATGTGCTCCCTGTTTATCGGTGCATTGGTCAAACGGGAAACCACAGACCTGAAAATTATTCGCGAACGCAACACGCTGTATCAGTTGCATGACGGCAATATCGAAAACGTTTACACAGTCAAGCTCGGCAACCATGACCGCCTCGCGCACCAGTACACGCTCAGCACCGATTTGCCACAAGGCACGATCAAAGGCCAGACCAGCATACTGGTGGAATCCGGAGAGGAGCTCAGCTTGCCATTGCGCTTGTCGCTACCGCAAGGCGTGTGGGATAAACACAACCGGGATATCCATTTCACTGCCTGCCTGTCGGATGCTGCAAATATTGATCAGCAACCGACCTGCGTGCATCATGAAAGCCGTTTCACGGGGCCAAACCAATGAACGCATCGCAACACACATTACAAGCTACCGATACACAAGCCTGGTACAGGCAGTTCTGGCCATGGTTCCTGATCGCATTGTTGGTAGCAGCAATGGCCATGGGTTTCACTTTCCTGTATTTCGCCATGCATGGCGCCGACCCTGTGATTGATGACGACTATTACCAACACGGCATCGACATCAACAAGACACTGGAACAACAACACACGCCGCAGGCACATCACTGAACGACCTGCCCTGATGGTTGCCGTGGACAGCGCCATTAAGAATTCTGAAAACTGCTGCTTTCACTGCAACGACCCATTGCCGCGTGATAATCCGCAGCAGTTTGCTGGCGTCATTGATGGCAGCACCCGTTACTTCTGCTGTCCCGCCTGCATCGCCGTTGCCGATGCCATCAACGGCCTTGGACTTTCCCAATACTATCGCCAGCGCGACAGCAAACCACAACGACCTGCCAGTCCCGACAACAATGCCAGCAGTAAAACGGAAAATCATACTGCTGAAAATTTTTGCGATATCGACGTGCTGGTCACACAAGCAGCCACCGGCAAGATACCCTTCCTGAAGAAAAATGCCGAGGGATTTTATGAAGCACAGTTATTCATTGCCGACATTCACTGCGCATCCTGCTGCTGGCTGATCGAACATCGCCTGCAGCAACTGGATGGCGTAGTGCGAGCGGACACACAATTGAACTCGCACAAACTCACGTTGTGCTGGCAGCCATCCTGCCTGCCGTTGAGCAGGATATTCCTGGCCTTGCATGAAATCGGTTATCGCGCCGCACCCTGGCAGCCCGCAGAACAACAGACCCAATCCAGCGCAAAACAAAAAAAACTGCTGCAACGCCTGGGCGTAGCTGGGCTGCTGGCAATGCAAATCCACATGGTAGCCATGGGCAGTTATTTTGGCGCCATGCCCAACATGCAACACTGGATGAATGGTGTGGCATTACTGCTGTCACTGCCAATCTGGTTTTATTCGGCAGATCCGTTTTTTATCAGCGCATGGCGCAGCCTGAAACATCTTGGCAAAACCCTTATCCATAAAAATCGCAGCGGCTGGCGGGAAGCTTTTGTCGCCAGTATGGATGTACCCGTCGCACTCGCGATTGTCGCCGCCGCCATCAACAGCATCATTGCTGTACTGCAAGGCACAGACGATGTGTATTTTGATTCAATCGCAATGTTTGTATTTCTCCTGTTGGGCGCACGCTTTCTCGAGGCGCGGGCGCGCAGCCGCCTTGCTGTCTTTGCACAGGATCCGGTACTGCCACAAGTGTGCACCCGTATACGAGACAACCGGCAACAACGCATCCCGACCAGCGATTTGAAAAAACTTGATGAGGTGCTGGTCAAAACAGGCATCATTCCTGTGGATGGCATCGTCATCAGCGGCAACGCAGCGGTTGAACAAGCCGTCATCACTGGCGAATTTTTACCTGTGCAAAAGCAGCGCGATGATCACGTCATCGCGGGCACATCGCTCGTGAGTGGTGAACTGTTGGTGCAAGCGCAAAGCTGGGGAGCAGAAAGCCACATAGCAGACCTGCATCGGCGCATGGAAAATGCCCTGTCTGCCAAACAGGAACGAAAATCTGCAAGGCACGACATTTACGACACGGTCGCACAGTTTTTTACTCCCGCCATTTTATTGATTGCCAGCGGCAGTGCAGTGTTCTGGTATTTCACCGCACCCGCCAAGGCCTTGCCCGCTTTCCTCGCCGTACTGGTAGCCAGCTGTCCCTGCGCACTGACACTGGCAATTCCCGCAGCCTTGACTGCGGCCACCCTGCAATTGCGTCGACAAGGCATTCTGGTGACAGGGCGCCATGTCTTGCAAAGCTTGCCTGAAATTTCCCACTATGTTTTCGACAAGACCGGCACGCTGACACAAGGCCGTATGCATATCACCAACACAAAAACTTTCAGCAGCCTGTCCGCACAGGAATGCCTCGATCTGGCTTGTGCACTCGAACGATATTCGCTGCATCCGGTTGCCAGTGCCTTTAACCGTAAAGCATCTGCCAGCAATACCGATTTTTTTTCTGCTGACGCTATCGAACAGGTACTGCATTGCGGCGTCGAGGCCACACATCAAAACAAGCGTTATCGTATTGGCAAGCGCAACTGGGTTAGCCCGGGAACTCCCGATGATGAACAACGGGATATAAAAATCTTGCTGGGCTGTGACGGTGCAGCACTTGCCGAATTCACACTGGGCGATCCGCTACGCAGTGATTCCAAAAGTTGTATCGAACAACTGAATCAGCAATCGATTACCTGCAGCATTGTATCCGGCGATCACTCCAGTGCTGTCGACAGTATTGCTGCGCAAACGGGAATACCATCCGTTTACAAAAACTGTTCCCCCGCACAAAAAGTCGAGGTGATAAACAGCATGAGAAAACGGCACGGCACCGTGGTGATGATTGGTGACGGTGTCAACGACGGCCCTGTGCTGGCGCATGCCGATATCTCGATTGCGCTCGCTGAAGCCAGCCAGACCGCACAACTGGCAGCCGATGTGATTTTACTCAACAACACACTGCAAGACCTGCTTGCACTGCGCAGCATGGCAATACGCACGAACAACATTGCTCGCCAGAACCTGGCGTGGGCATTGCTGTACAATTTCAGCATACTGCCCCTGGCGGCTGCAGGTATGTTATCGCCAGTCAGTGCTGCCATTGGCATGGCATTGAGTTCACTGCTGGTGACCACCAATGCCTTGCGGCTGTTCTCTGCCGGCAAAAACAATTCTTCCGGAACACACTGATGCAAAGTTTCTACCTGATCATCCCTGTTGCACTGGTCTTTTGCGGTCTCGCGATTGTTGCGTGGCTTTGGGCCAGCAACAGCGGACAATACGACGATCTCGATCGCGAAGCGCGGCGAATTCTCGAAGATGAAAACACACCTGCAAGACGTGATGATACAAAGCCATAGCCTATGAATAGCGACTGGTACTTACCGCTATCTTCTGCCTGCCTGCTGGGCTTCATGAGTAGTGGACATTGCCTTGGCATGTGCGGCGGTATTTCCTGTGCGCTGGGCCTGCAACAGCACCGCAATCCGAAAGCTGCATTGCTGCTTTATCACTGCGGACGCATTTGCACCTATACATTGCTGGCACTGGCTTTTGGTGCAAGCCTGCAACATACACTGCACCAATTTCCCTTATTAAGTCCGTGGCTGCGAACCATGACCGGCCTGGTATTGCTGGCCATGGCGCTGCATATCGCCCGCTGGTGGAGCGGCATCACGGCACTGGAAAAAATCGGTGCGCGCTGGTGGAAACCGCTGCAAAAAATTGCCCGCCCCTTGTTGCCTGCCGAAAAATACTGGCAGATTTTTGCGCTGGGCTTATTGTCGGGCTGGCTGCCGTGCGCGCTGGTCTATAGCACCCTGACCTGGGCCGCCAGCCGGGCTGATGCTACACAAGCTGCAGCCTTGATGTTCTGTTTTGGCCTGGGTACCACACCCGCATTATTTGCCAGCGGTGTGTTTGCAGAGAACCTGAAACAGATCATGCAACAGAAAAAATGGCGCTATTCCGCTGCGTTATTGCTGGCACTGTGTGCATTGTGGACTATTGCAGCAGCCTGGCAGCATGCAGGCCACACACATCACTGACTAGCTTTCGTCAGCCCCTGCTGCCGAACGGCGGCGACGCTCTTCTTCAGCGCGCGCATCATCGATCACGCGCATCACACTACGCACATCAGCCTTGTGCGTTGCGTGCTGGAATTTTCCCGTCAATGCAATTTCAGGTTGTAATTCACCGTTCTCGTACAGCTTCCAGATTTCCTTGCCGTAATCCGTCTCAAGCAATTCCGGCGCGAAGCGACCGAAATAGGCGGTCATATTGTCAACATCGCGTTCAAGCATACGACTGGCATTGTTATTACCGGCAGCATCAACAGCCTGGGGTAAATCAATAATCACCGGGCCTTCTGCACCCAGCAACACATTGAATTCAGACAAGTCGCCATGGATCAGTCCGGCGCACAACATGCGCACAATCTGTCCCATCATGAAACGATGAAACTCCAGCGCCTGTGCCGCAGCCAGCTCCACATCGTTCAGGCGTGGCGCAGAATGGCCTTCTGCATCCGTGACCAACTCCATCAACAAAACGCCGTCATAAAAGCCGATGGGTTTCGGCACGCGCACACCGGCAGCGGCCAGACGATACAACGCTTCAACCTCTGCAGTTTGCCAGGCACTTTCCTGTTCTTTGCGGCCGTAGCGCGATCCTTTTTCCATTGCACGTGCGCGTCGTGAATTGCGCACCTTGCGACCTTCCTGATACTGGGATTGCTGACGGAAATTGCGCTTGTCCACTTCCTTGTACACCTTGGCACAGCAAATATCACCGCCACAGGAAACAACATACACAGCGGCTTCCTTGCCACTTTTCAGCGAGCGGATGACCTCATCAACAATACCGTCATCAATGAGTGGCTGAATGCTTTTGGGTGTTTTCATGCAGTCCGGAAGGCCATGCCTTGGTATATTTCACTGAAACCTTCAGGATTGTAAATTATTTCCCTGCCACCAAACCGAAGGGTTTGGTGGGCACGAATGGACTCGAACCATCGACCCCCACCATGTCAAGGTGGTGCTCTAACCAACTGAGCTACGTGCCCTCAAACAAATCCTGCCCGTTGCAGGCAGGGGCGGCAATTTAACAGTGGGCAGAGCCCTTGTAAAGCCGCCATAACAGCGAGTCAATGGCACAAAGGAAACACTGCAGTTATCATCGCCGGCAGCACATTCAGGCCTTCACCATGCATCGCGCCCTGCTTTTTATTTGTCTGGCACTCCTCTTGTGCGCTTGCGACAACAAACATCCCGCAACCGTTACTGAAGTACAGAGCACCCTGCCACCAAAACCTGCCGCACCTGTCGCCAGTCCCGCATCAACCTATGTCGGCAGCGCAGCCTGCCAGTTCTGCCATACCCTGGTTTACCAGGACTGGCTGCAATCTGATCATCACCAGGCCATGATGCCGGTCAATGACAAGTCAGTACGGGGAAATTTTGCCGGGCAGACACTGAACCACCACAACCAGACAACGCTTTTCACTCGCGGACAGGATTCACGCTACACCATTGCAACCGACACTAACACCGCCACACCGGCTGAACTGACCTTGCAGTACACCTTCGGTATCTTTCCGCTACAGCAATATCTCACGACATTGCCGGACGGGCGCCTGCAAAGCCTGCCGTTCGCGTGGGATACACGCAGCGCCAGTGACGGCGGCCAGCACTGGTTTCACTTGTATGCCAACGAAAAAATCATGCCTGGCGATGTGTTGCACTGGCAATCACCATCGCACAACGCCAATCACATGTGTCTCGAATGTCACACCACCAATTTTGAAAAAAAATTCGATGCAACAAGCGGCCAGTTTCATTCGCAATGGCAGGAAACCGGTATCGGCTGTGAAAGTTGTCATGGCCCAGGCTCCAGCCATATCAACTGGGCGAAAAGTGCAAACAAAAACTCGATAGCAAACAAGGGCTGGGAGATCGCACTCACTAGCGGTGACGTGAATTTATGGCAACACCAGACAGAATCCGGCAAAGCCAGACGCCTGCAACCCGGCGATGACTCACAAGTCGAGCGTTGCGCCCAATGCCACAGTCGTCGCTCACGCATCAGTAAAAACAACAATGAGAAAAATTTGCTGGATGCGTTTACCCCGGCACTGCTGGACGAAAGCCTCTACCATCCAGATGGGCAAATCCAGGACGAAGTCTATGAATACGGCTCATTCATGCAAAGCCGCATGCACGAAGCCGGTGTCACTTGCAGCAACTGCCACAATCCACACAGCGGAAAAACCAGAATCGAAGGCAATGGCCTGTGCCTGCAATGCCACAATGCAAGTTATGATTCAGAGCAACATCATCTGCATAAAATAAAAACAACAGGCAGTTATTGTGTGGATTGTCACATGCCAACCACAACTTATATGGGTGTGGACAAACGCCGTGACCACAGCTTACGCATTCCACGGCCAGACCTTTCAGAAAAAATCGCTTCGCCCAATGCCTGCACACAATGCCACAACAATAAAACAGCCGCATGGGCCACAAAAATATTGTCCGGGAAATTTGGCAGCCATTGGCAGCAGACGCATTACGGTGAAATTATCCAGCAAGCAAGAATGGGTGAACCTGCTGTTTATGACGCTATTGCAGCATTGATCAACGACAACAAGAATCCTGCCATTGTTCGCGCCACAGCGGTAAGCCTGTTACCGAATTTCCATACGCGTGATTATCGTCAGCTCCTTGACCTTGCTGCACACGACAACAACGGACTCATACGACTCGGTGCAGCGCGTGCGGCAGAGTCATTGCCTGCAGCAGACGCTTCTATCCTGAAACTTCTCCTGCAAGACAAATTACTTGCCATTCGCATAGAAGCCGCACGGGTACTGGGTAACATCCCGGACGTCCAACAAGATGCCGCTTACCAGCAAGCGCGCCAGGAATACATACAGAGCCAGACTATCAACAGCGATCGCGCCCCTTCACTCGTCAACCTCTCCTCCCTCGCCATCCGGGAACAACGCTGGGACGATGCCGAAAACCTGCTGCTGGATGCCATCAGGAAAGAACCATATTACATCCCCGCTTCCGTCAATCTTGCAGATTTCTACAGGTTGCGTGGCCGCGATCCCGAAGGCAAAAACATCCTGGAACATGCAATTGCGCAAGTGCCAGATAATGCTGATTTACAACTCTCGCTGGGACTGTGGCTCATCCGTAACCAGCAAACCGCAGCTGCTGCTGAACATTTACGGCTTGCCGCCAGTTTGAGTCGTGACCCTTATTTTCACTACGTCTATGCATTGTCATTGCAGCAGGAAAAACCGGACCAGGCACTAGCAGAGCTGGACAAGGCCGCTGCCCTGCCCGCCTATAATCGCGATGTGCAGATAGCTCGCGTCGACCTTGCGTGGCAACACAAGGAAAAACAACGGGCAGAAAAGGCGCTGGCTGAATGGGAAAAGAGGGATCCGCAAGATCCGGCGATTATTGAATGGGAAAAGATTTTCAAGGAAAAGTAGAAAGCAGAAAAAAACTACCAGGAAAGAATTACTTGACCGGCCTGCGTAACAAAGGAGTGACATTATCCGGCGCCGCCACAGATGACTGCACATCTTCACGGCCACCCGACTCTTGTCGCCAGACAATGTCATTGACCGGATTATCCGGAAAATCCCCGATAATTTCCGTCAGCAGATGCTTGATGCTCCGGCAATCGCCTTCCATACAAGCTTGTTCGATTTGTTCCAGGCATGAAACCAGATTGTACATTTCCACATACTTTTCATCTGCCTGCATGATCATCGGGTGACCGGTGCCTGCAATGTTATCTCCCAACACCAGCTCCTCGTACAGTTTTTCTCCCGGACGCAAACCGGTGATACGGATTTCAATATCACCGTCCGGATTTTCCTCGTTGCGCAATGAATGGCCGAGTAATTTGATCATGCGTTCAGCCAGTTCAAGGATTTTTACCGGCTTGCCCATATCCAGCACGAACACTTCGCCGCCGCGACCCATACTGCCTGCCTGCAACACCAATTGTGCTGCTTCTGACATTGTCATGAAATAACGTGTCACTTCCGGGTGGGTTACGGTAACCGGACCACCGGCATTGATCTGGTCAAAAAACAATGGCACCACAGAACCTGACGATCCAAGTACGTTGCCAAAACGCACCATACAAAAACGCGTGGGGCTGTCGCTGCGCGCATAGGCCTGGCAAATCAGCTCTGCACAACGCTTGCTCGCCCCCATGATACTGACCGGACGCACAGCTTTATCCGTCGAGATCAACACAAAGTTTTCCACGGCTGCTTCAGCTGCCGCACGCACCAGCGACCAGGTTCCGATGACGTTGTTGCGCACACCTTCAATCATATTGCTTTCAACGAGAGGCACATGCTTGTATGCAGCAGCGTGATAAATGGTCTGCACCGAAAACGCTTTCAGTATTTGCGTCATCCGGCGTTGTTCTGCAACATTTCCAAGTAATGGAATGATTTCCAGCGGAGGCTGCTGCGCATCATTCTGCTGCAAAGACCAGGCCTGGCGTAATTCCTGCTCCATACGGTACAAGCCATATTCATTCATATCGAGTAGCAAAAGTTTTTTTGGACGACTCAGCAAAATCTGGCGACACAATTCGCTACCAATAGAACCCGCCGCACCGGTTACCATCACGATATGACTATCGATGCATTGGTGCAGCAATTGCTGATCCGGTGCAACCGGTGCCCGACCAAGGATATCGTCATAAACGCGACTGGTATCGCTACCACGCAATGTGCTATCCAGCAATTCCTCAATGCCTGGAACCATCTGCGCAGCAATACCCTGCGCCTCCAGCTCGCTCATGATTTCACGGCGACGCTGGAGTGAAACAGACGGCATCGCAATCAGAACTTTGGTAATTCCATATCGCTGTACAAGGCGCTGGACATTATTTGCAGGATGTACAGACAAGCCGTCCAGGATCATGCCTTGCTTGCCGACGTTGTCATCAAGAAACATCACAGGCTTGTATTCACTGCCGTGCAGCAGCGCCTTGTACACTTGCAAGCCGGACGTACCAGCTCCATAGATGGCAACGCGTTCTTTCAGTATCTGCACGCCCTTGTAGTAATACGCGCGAATAATGATGCGGGAACCACCAATCAAGACGTAGGCAAAACACCAGAAAATAACCGGTACAGAACGCGGCATAAATTCATCGCTCATGAAAGAACCCACAGCGATAATCAGGGCCGACAGGGAAACGCCCTGCATAACCGCAAACATGGCCTGCTGTCCCATGTAACGGATGATGGACCGGTACAGACCCAGCCGCATGAAAGCAAACAGGGTAAGGCCCATACAGATGGCAAGAATCAGGTATTGCTGGATATGGGTGGGAAACCAGACCTCACCCAATCGCGCCCACAATGCAAACAGCAACGCTGCCGTAAGGAGTGCAAAATCAACCCCCACCATCAACATCTGTTTGTAGTAACGACGAAGAATCTGTCCGCTAGTGCTCACAATTGACCTGTTATTGGTTTTTTTCTGCTGCAGGGGTTTTGGCGAGCACCCTGTCAGACCATAGTATCAGCGAGATATAAAGCACTACTGAACCCACCAACACCGCGATTCCATTATAACCAGCGCCCGTTACTTGCCAAGCCAGCACTTCGCCACTGCAAACTGCCATCAGACAGTACTCGGCAAGCACTATCCTGCGATGACCAAACCCGGCCAACACCCACCGTTGGTAGTAATGCTCACGGTGGGCCTGCCAGATCCTGTCGCCACGCAAGGCTCTTTTCAGTAAGGTAAGGGTAGCATCCACCCAGAATGGCGAAAATATCACCAAGGGAGCCCACGCAGGGTACAAATTTCGCTTCCACCCTAGCAAACTGCAGGTCACCATCAGAAAGCCAGTGACCGTAGAGCCACTGTCTCCCATAAAAATTCTGGCGGGAGGAAAATTGAGCACAAGGAACCCTAGGTTGGAAGCCACTACCAGCAGGCACAAACCGACAAAAGCAGTGTCATGCCGGAAGGAACCCAGAATAGCCAGCGTGGAGAAGCCAAGTATTGCCATCCCTGCTGCAAAACCATCCATGCCATCCATGAAATTGTAGAGATTGATTCCCCACAAAATAACCAACACACCTACTGTCGGCCACAACCAGGGCAAGCCGGGTACGCTGAAATACAGCCCGCCAACAAACACCCCCAGACACGCCGCCGCAATCTGGCAAAACAGACGCGGCAATTGACCAAGCGATTTCCAGTCATCAAGAACAGACACCAGCCACAGGACAAGCGCCGCGACCAGCAAGAATGGATCAAAAAGACCCTCCAAAACCGACCGCAAGAACCAGGCGCCTGCGGCCATGCCGCAACAGATAGCTATGCCACCCGAACGGGGAACAGGCACCTGATGAAGGGAACGCTCACTTGGCTGATCCATCCATGCACCGTCCCTACGTCGAATAAACAGGGTGCCCAGCATGACTGTAACGACAAACGCAATGACAAGGGACGGAATCATCCGACATGTTCCCTGTAATAACCCACTATCTCGGGCAATGCTTCATAAAATGTACAGGCTGGCCCCCACCCCAGATTGCACAAGGCACTTGCCGAATAAGCTGCAGGACCCATCAAACGCTCCACCGTGTCGGTACAGATCGGTGAAGCGGGCCAGAGGCGCTGTAACAGATCCCCGCAGTGCCCCATCCCTTTTAGCAAGCCCATCGGCAACGTCCAGCGCGCCGGAGGCTTCCCGAGCGCCTGCCGCATTGCCTGATAAATTTTATGCGCGGTGTAGGCTTCACCATCCGCCGCAATCAATACTTTCCTGTTCGCTTCGGGATGCATGGCGACCATACGCAATGCATGCGCAACATCCTGCACACTGACCATCGAGCGCTCGGCTCCCGTTTCGGGTACAGGCGGGAAGTATCCTTTATCGATGGCATGCAACATCGAATACAAATTTCCCTTGAGGCCCGGACCGTACATCAGGCAAGGCCGGATAATCGACAAATGCGGGATAGCAATCCCGTCCAGCAACTGTTGCTCTGCCCTGCGCTTCCAGTATCCGTAGGGATCAGCAGGCCAATCAGACCAGCTTTCATCACGCCTGAGCGCTCCGGGATCCGCAGCCGCCTTGGTACTGCTGACAAAGACAAACCGCTTTACACCAGACATTTCAGCCTGCCTTGCCAACGCCAGTGTCGCTTCACAATTTATCAGCCGATACTGATCGGGATCAGCGTTGGTATGAGCTATCGCAGCCAAATGAAACACGGTATCCACACCCTGCAAGGCATGACGGTAACTGTCTGGCTGTGTGGATAATGAGCCGGTCACGCACTCGCAGGTTTCGTTGCCGACCCATGGACCACGCACCAGCAACTTGATACGGAATCCGGTCTCACGTGACAACTGCCTGACCAGTTCCCTTCCAAGAAAGCCGCCAGCACCTGTTACCAGACATGTCTGCATTGCTCTTGTTATCCTGCGCAAGAAACACTTAAACAAAAAAACCAGGGCATGCCCTGGTTTTTTTGTTTGTACTATCGGGTGGAACTATCAGCCTTTACCCAACACCCGCAGATTAGCAGGCGTGTAGTAATCGTCCGGATGGCGTTGGGCTGGAATCTTCTGGATTCCACCTTCTTCGTTAACCATACCATTCAACAAATAGGCTCCTTTCTGCAGATCATGATAAATCTCCAGACGCGGGCTCATACCGGGCATATCGTATGCATTTACGAAAGTACGCATCGTTGTACGCCACAAACTGCCCTGACCGTCATAGTTATCACCCAACAAGGCAGCCCAGCTATCTTCATCCATGTAGAGGCGACGCTTGCCGTAAATATGGCGCTTACCTTCTTTCAGTGTCGCTAAGACCACCCATACGCGGTGCAATTCATAACGCATGAATTCAGGGTTCGGGTGGTTAACGGTCAGCAAGTCCGCGTATTTGTGGGTAGGCAGATCCATTTCGTAGTTGTTGTACGGGATGTAAACCTCGCGCTGTGTCTCAAGTTTCCAGTCATAACGGTCAGTGGCACCGATAAAGGTAATCGCATCATCCACAGTACGCAGACCGCCAGGACCATCCGGGAAGTCATAGGCAATGGTCGGAGCACGGCGAACACGACGCGTGCCAGGCAAATACTGCCAGGCATTACGTGGCATTTCGGTCAGATCCTGAAACTCGTGAACAAGAGTAACCTTGCCTTTTTCGCGCGGGGGATCAGTTACCTCAACCATAACCTGCGCGTTGATATTGGACTGGTGAAATTTCTCAGGGGTAGATGCTGGATCGAAGCAGATAAAGAAACGGCTTTCAAACTGTTTGCGCATAGACACGCTGCCGTTGTTAAAAACAGCACCGCTCGCTACCGAACCCTCAGAGAAATACAGTTGCGGCGAATACTCATGGTTCCAGACCACCTCTACGCCATTTTTCGGAATTGCAAACGGAGGGCCACCGAAGGCACCTTTCACACCATTGCCGCTGCCTACTATCTCTGCTGTTACGGCATTCAATTTCACATTTTTATGGATGAAATCACTGTAACGCACATCCCTTTTCGACGGATAGATTTTCATCTTGAAAGTATCAGGGTACTTCTTGAACAAACCTATCTGGCCGTCCGTCAGGTTGTCTTTGTATTTTTCAAAATTCTTTCCGTCAATCGTAAAAAGCGGTTTTTCATCTGGATAAGGATTCGGGTAATAGCTGCCCGTGCCTTTGTAATCGACGCCCTTGGGAACACCGAGCGTGGTTCCCGTATAGGCAGGGATGGTGCCTGCAGCATTGGCTTTAGGATTGGCTCCCATCGGAGTAAGTTCTTTGCCCAGACGATCAGCTTCTGCCTGGGTAACCTTTGCCTGAACCTGTGTTGCAGCTGCCAGTAACAACACTGTCGCAGACATTGCCGCTTTTATTTTTGTCTTCATAAGCTTCCGTGTACTCCTCGAAGTTAACACTAATCGGCTGCATACCCACCGTACGCTGGTAGCGTAACCAAAAAACCTGCCACGTAAAAGCCATAACTTCCATTTTTCACTCTACCCTTGGTGCGACAAATGTTGTAGCGAGTTGATCGCTATCGCCAATGGCTCACTAGCAAGATATACCCCGCCAACATTGAACAGGTCGTAACAGATGCAGCGCGAGGGCTTGATGAGTAGAATGGCGCACCCCGATTACAGTCAGAGATAGGCAAAATCATGAGTTTCACCGGCGTCGAGAACCTCAACGTTGAATCCCAGTCGATTCTTGTCAGCCCGGCAGAACTGAAAGCCAGGCTGCCCCTTAGCGAAAAAGCCTTCGCCACCGTGGTGGCCGGCCGCACAGCTGTGCGCAATATCCTCGACGGCACCGACCCTCGCTTACTGGTTGTCGTAGGCCCATGCTCCATCCATGACACTGAAGCAGCAATGGACTATGCCAGACGCCTGAAGGTCCTGGCAGAGACGGTCAAGGACAGCTTGTTGATTGTCATGCGCGTCTACTTCGAAAAACCGCGCACGACCACGGGCTGGAAGGGATTGATCAACGATCCCCACATGAACGACTCGTTCAAGATCGAGGAAGGACTGCATATCGGCCGCAAACTGTTGCTGGATATCGCCGAACTTGGCCTGCCTACAGCTACCGAGGCACTCGACCCGATTTCACCCCAGTACCTGCAAGACCTGATCTCCTGGTCGGCTATCGGAGCACGCACGACAGAATCACAGACCCACCGGGAACTCGCTTCCGGCCTCTCCTGTGCTGTCGGCTTCAAGAACGGCACCGATGGCAGCATGTCGGTCGCTGTCAATGCAATCAAGTCTGCGCTTTCACCCCACCGTTTTCTCGGTATCAACAACGAAGGACAGGTAGCCATTATTACCACCAAGGGCAACCGCTACGCCCACGTCGTGTTACGCGGCGGCGACGGCAAACCGAATTACGATTCTGTCAGCGTTGCGCTATGCGAACAGGATCTGCAGAAAGCAGGCATCAAACCCAATATCATGATTGATTGCAGCCACGCCAATTCCAACAAGAACCATGACCTGCAAATTCTTGTCATGGATAACGTTGTCAACCAGATACTCGAAGGCAACCGATCAATTATCGGCGTGATGATTGAAAGCAATATCGGCGCCGGTAACCAGAAGATCCCAGACGACCTGTCACAACTGCAATACGGTATTTCGATTACCGATGCATGTATCGACTGGCCATCTACAGAAAAATGCCTGCTCGCTACCGACAGCAAGTTGCGCAGCGTTCTGTCACACCGGAGACAAGCATGACTTTCGCGATTGGTATAGGCATCGGCACACAAAACAGCAACGGCGAATGGCTTGAAGTTTTCTATCCGGCACCCCTCCTGCATCCTGCCGCTGAACTTGTCAGCATTGTTGTCGACAGCATTCATCACACCGGCGGCAATGCCGCTATCGAAATCGATGCCGCACAAAGTCTGGCTCTTCAAAAAAACCTGGCTGGCAAAGGCATGATGTTTGACTGGCTGCACGCCATGGTGGAAAGCCAAAGCAAGCTGATTGTTACCATACTGGAAACCGATGCAGCACCTGCTTCCGTCGCCGAGGTTTATCTCAAATTGCATTTACTGTCACACAGACTGGTAAAACCACACACCATCAATCTTGGCGGAATTTTTGGTTTACTGCCCAACGTAGCATGGACGGACGAAGGTGCGATCGATATTCGCGAACTGCCGCAGCGCCAACTGAAGGCGCGTTTGCAGGGCAGGACACTGGAAGTATCCTCCGTCGATAAATTTCCGAAAATGGCGAATTATGTTGTACCGACTGGCGTGCGTGTTGCACACACCGCACGCGTTCGCCTGGGCGCCTATCTCGGCGAAGGCACCACCATCATGCACGAAGGTTTCGTCAATTTTAATGCCGGTACCGAAGGACCAGGCATGGTCGAAGGCCGAATTTCTGCGGGCGTATTTGTTGGCCGCGGTTCGGATATTGGCGGCGGTGCCTCCACCATGGGCACGCTGTCTGGCGGCAACAATGTGGTAATTTCCCTTGGCGAAGGCTGTTTGCTCGGCGCCAATGCCGGCGTTGGCATTCCACTGGGTGATCGCTGCACTATCGAGGCCGGCCTCTACATTACTGCAGGTTCTGTGGTGACACTGATCGACAGTACCGGCGCGACAGCCGGCCATTGCAAGGCACGTGAACTCGCCAGCAAATCCGACTTGCTGTTCCGCCGCAATTCAAAAACCGGCGCCATCGAATGCCTGACCAACAAATCTGCCATCGAACTGAATGAAGCGCTGCACAAACACAATTAATTGTCATGCACCGAAAAAATTACCGGAATCACACTGACACCATGACGCCGACACTCGCACTCGCATGTCAACTGATAGAACAAGCGTCTGTGACACCGCATGACGCCGACTGCCAGCAAATCATGATCCAGCGCTTGTCTGCCATCGGTTTTGCGTGTCGTGAGATGCCATTTGGCGACGTAAAAAACTTCTGGGCCACGCGTGGCAGTCATGGTCCTGTATTCTGTTTTGCAGGACACACCGACGTGGTACCAAGCGGCGACGAGCACCACTGGCACTCCGCACCGTTCAAGGCAACCATCAAGGGCGACATGCTCTATGGACGTGGCGCGGCAGACATGAAGGGAAGTCTTGCTGCGATGATCACTGCCTGCGAACGCTTTGTTGCAGGAAACCCGGACCATAACGGCCGCATTGCCTTTCTGATCACCAGTGACGAAGAAGGCATTGCCATCGATGGCACAGTAAAAGTTGTCGAGCAATTGCAAAATGAAAATACAAAAATTGACTGGTGCCTTGTCGGTGAACCCTCAAGCAGTAAAAGAACGGGGGACGTCATTAAAAACGGTCGTCGCGGTTCACTCGGCGCAAAACTGCGCGTAAAAGGTGTGCAGGGTCATGTGGCTTATCCACATCTGGCGCGTAACCCGATTCACGATGCGGCGCCCGCCCTTGCTGAACTCGCCACAGAGGTCTGGGATAACGGCAACGCCTTTTTTCCTGCCACCAGCTTCCAGATTTCCAATATCCACGCCGGCACGGGCACGACCAACGTCATTCCCGGCACACTGGATGTTTTGTTCAATTTCCGTTTCTCGACCGAATTGACAGAAAACATCCTGCGTCAACGCACCGAAGCCATCCTGCAAAAACACAACCTGGATTACGACATCGAATGGACATTGAGTGGACAACCATTTCTCACGGATTGTGGTGCGCTGGTGGATGCTACGATCGCCGCCATACATGAAGTAACAGGTATTGATACCGAGCTTTCAACCGCTGGCGGCACATCAGACGGGCGCTTTATCGCACCGACCGGCGCGCAGGTTATTGAGCTGGGCCCTGTGAACGCCACCATTCACAAGATTGATGAAAATACGCACATCGGTGAACTGGAACAATTGTCACTGGTTTACGAAAAAATCCTGCAAAAACTCCTGGCAACCTGACGACGATGGCCAGTGAAAAACAGCACAATGCCATAGCAATTGTTATCGGCGTGCTGTTGTCATTGGTACTGGCAGAAATTGTCTTGCGCATTGCCCACATCGAATACCCGCTCTACCCCACGCGATTCCAGTTCGGCTGGCCCGACAGCAAGACACTCGACACCGACTTCGTGATGGATCCTGTTATCCAGTGGAAACCGAAAGAATATGACCAGACCCTGCAAGCCTGGCGTGACAAAAAAATCGACATCATTCATATGGGGGATTCCTGCACCCAGCTGGGAAAATATCAGGCCGAACTGGAACGCCTGATGCAGGAACGACAACCACAAAAAAATTTCCATAACCTGAAACTCGGTGTCGCGGGTTGGTCCAGCTATCAGGGCAGGCAGCAGTTGCAGCGCGACATCGTGCCGCTACACCCACGTTACGTAACCATTTATTTCGGCTGGAATGATCACTGGCTGTCTTATGGCTTGCCTGACAAGGACATGGATTTCAGCAAGGCCCGTTTCCCGCTCTATCGCGCATTGCAGCATGCCCGTGTGTTCCAGGTTTTTTCCATGCTGTATAACCAGTTCCTGCAACACCGGACACAGCAGGAAAGACCGGTGCGCGTATCCCTGCAGGATTATCACGACAATCTCACGACGATGATTAACCTTGCACGAGACAACGGCATTACGCCGATTCTGATTACCGCACCAAGTTCACATCGCACAGGTTCAGAACCGGCGTACCTGCAGGATCGCTTCCTCAAGGATTTGTCACAACTGGTGCCACTGCACAGACAGTACACCGACATCACACGACAAGTCGCGCGCGAGCAGAATGTGCTGTTGCTGGATCTTGCGGAAGAATTTGATGCAACGCCTTATGACACCCTGCATGAGCAGTACATGAAAGCTGACGGCATTCATTTACGACCCGCAGGCAGTACTGCTGTCGCTGAGAAACTGTATCGACTCATTGACAACCATCACTTACTGGATTGAGCCTGCTGGAACAATTCAGCCACACGCTTTTCCGAAACCGGCACTCGCGTTTTCATCGGCTGGGCAAACAAGGCAATCCGCCATTCCTCGAGCAACCAACGCAAGGACTGCTGCGCCACAGGCAACTCCCCATGATTTTTCTTTTCCATCCATGCCAGCACCGGCTGCCAGTAGCGTTGTAACTGGGCAACCGCTTGCTGGTCACGCACCACACCCCCTCGCAATTTTTCCAGCCGCTTCTGCAAAGCCTCCATATAACGGGCGTACTGCACCAGTTCGTCATAAGGTGTCGCACGCAGAAAACCGGCAAACCATAACGATGCCAATTGTGAGCGAATATCCTGCACGGTTATTTTTGCTTCGGTCGCTTTCAACAAATCGAGATGCTGTTGTATACCCTGTGCCAGCAGCACTGCCTGTGATAACACCTGATCCATTTTTTGCGCGACGCTATGCAATGAAGATTTTTTCTCCGTCAACCGCTGCTCAAAATCTGCCTTGCTGCGCGGCAATTCACCATCGGCAAAAAACGTCTGTGCTATGCAGGTATCTACCAGGTCACCCATCAATTCGCTGGCTGACCCGAATCCGGCCAGTGCAAGCCGCACCTTGTTATCCCGCAACAGATCTTTTTGCAATTGTTTCACTTGCTGCGGCAAAGACAACACCGCCAGCCGCACCAGGCCACGGCGATGCTCACGCCCGGCAATTTCAGGCGTGTCGTACAAGGTCAGCTCGACACTATCCATCACATCGTGCAATGCAGGCCACGCGAGTACACGCATATCGCCACGCTGTTGGGGCAGTGTTTCTGCGAGATCCGGAAAATCCCAGCTGCGGATACCACGGCGGGAAAAATCTGTCGCGACGGCGGCCTGTTGCACAACTTCCCGTGCTTGAGATGAGAACTCTGCACGCAACAGCGACAGGTCACGGCCTTGTGCCAGGATTTTGTCACGTTCACCCAGCACCTGGATGTTCATGCGATAAAACGGATCAAGTTGCGCCTCATCCAGATCAACAGGCTGGAGACGTAATGCATAATGTTTCAACAACTGCTGACAGATGGCTTCCGGCAATGACTGTGACTGCGAAAGTTGCGGCTGGACTGGCAACAACAATGCCGCAATACGCTCGGCCGTATTCGGCAGTGGCACCAGGTTTTTACGCAATGCCTTGGGCAAGTTACGCAACAGCGCCTGTATCTTGTCCGTCAAAAATCCCGGCACCAGCCACGTGAGTTTTTCAGCCGGAATCTGGTTCAGCACTGCCAGTGGCACTTGCAGCGTCACACCATCCTGCGCATGCCCGGGATCAAAACTGTAAACCAGTTTCAGTGAATTGCCATTGCATTCCAGCTGGTCAGGAAATTGCACAACAGATTCATCACCCGGGTCACGCAGCAATACGTCTTCCTTGCGTAGCAACAGAAGCTGCGGATTGTCATGACGTTCTTTCTTGTACCAATCGTCAAGCTCATTCACCGTGACAATATTGCCGGGAATACGCGAGGCATAGAACGCAAACAATGCACTGTCATCCACCAGCAAATCTCGTCGGCGGATACGCGCCTCCATATCCTGTAACTGCGCAATCAGTTGCTGGTTTCTTGCATAAAAATCCGCCCGACCACGATAAAGCCCCCCCACCAGCGCCTCGCGGATCAGCAACTCATGCGCTTGCTCACGATCAATATCCCCGTAAAAAACTTTCTGCCTTTCCACCAGCACCAGCCCATAAAGACTGATGCGCTGGAAGATCATCGGCATACCACGCGATTCATCCCAGAACGGCTCAAAATAATCACGCTGCAGTAAATGCTTTGCCAGGGGCAGCAACCACTGCGCCTCAATAGCTGCCACGCCATGCGCAAGAAGCTGTGAAGTTTCGATCAGGCTGGCTGCAGCAATCCAGCGTGGTGCTTTTTTAGCCTGTGCCGAGCCGGGAAAAATGCGCAACTTGCGCTGGCGACAGCCGAGGTATTCACGATCTTCCTGTCGCGTGGCAATATTCGACAACAAACCCGCCAGCAATGCCTGGTGCAGGTTGGCATAGACAGCCGGCTTCATCTCGTTGTAATCCGGCGCTTCTGTATTTTCTTTCCAGTTGCGTTCCTGACAAGCAACATGCAACTGGTGATGGATATCCCGCCATTCACGCATGCGCTGCCAGGACAGGAAATTCTGCTCGCAAAATTTTCGAAGCGCATTCTGCGACAGCGCTTGTCGCTGCGCTTCAAACGCCGACCACAGTTTCAGGTAACCGACAAAATCCGAGCGTTCATCTGCCCACTGCTTGTGTTTTTCATCCGACTGCTGCTTTTTATCTACCGGCCTGTCGCGTGGATCCTGCACACTCAACGCGCTGACAATAATCAATACTTCACGCAGACAACGCTTGTGCTGCGCTTCTACAAGCATCGCACCCAGACGCGGATCCACCGGCAAGCGCGCAATATCGCGACCCTTGTGTGTGATCTGTCGCTGCTTGTCTACTGCACCGATTTCTTCCAGCAGCGCATAGCCTTCATTCACATGGCGGGTATCGGGCGCATCGAGAAACGGAAAATCTTCCATTTTCCCCAGACGCAACAGCAACATCTGCAAAATAACGGAGGCAAGATTGGTGCGACGGATTTCCGGATCGGTAAACGCGGGGCGCGCCAGGAAACCTTTTTCATCATAAAGCCGCAGGCAGATACCTGCTTCCATCCGTCCGCAACGCCCGGCGCGCTGGTTGGCACTGGCTTGTGCAATATTTTCGATTGGCAAACGCTGCACGCGTGTGCGATGGCTGTAACGGCTGATCCGCGCAACGCCAGTATCAATAACATAACGTATTCCCGGCACGGTCAACGAGGTTTCTGCCACGTTAGTCGACAGCACGATGCGGCGACCGCTGTGCGGTGCAAAAATCTTCTGCTGTTCTTTCAGGGTAAGGCGTGCATACAGCGGCACAATCTCGCAATGTTTCAGTTGCGCATTGAACGTTTGCTGTTTACGTAAATAGCGTGCCGTTTCGAGGATGTCACGCTCGCCCGATAAAAAAACCAGCACATCGCCGCCGCGCACACGGCCAGATTTTTCCGAATCAAACAGATGCCCCAGACCCTGCTCGATAATCTCGCCAATATCCTCCGGCTTGCCCACCATTTCATCCGGCGGCATGTAGGCAATATCAACAGGATAGGTTCGGCCTTCCACAGTGATCACAGGCGCAGGCGTACCGCGCGAATCGGAAAAATGCTGCGAGAAACGCTGCACATCAATCGTCGCGGACGTGATAATCAATTTCAGTTCAGGGCGCTTGGACAACAGTAATTTGATGTAGCCCAACAGGAAATCGATATTGAGGCTGCGTTCATGCGCTTCATCAATAATCAGCACATCGTATTTTTTCAGCAGCCGGTCGCGCTGGATTTCCGCCAGCAGAATACCGTCAGTCATCAATTTTATTTTGGTAGATTCGCTACTGGTATCCTGAAAGCGCACCTGGCAGCCAACCGTGACGCCGAGCGGCTCACCCAGCTCCTGCGCAATCCGTGTTGCTACCGTGCGCGCCGCCAGCCGACGCGGTTGCGTGTGGCCAATGAGACTTTTTTCGCCGCGTCCAAACGCATTGGCCAACAGGAGTTCGAGACAGATTTTTGGTAACTGCGTGGTTTTACCGGAGCCGGTTTCACCAGCCACAATCACCACCTGATGCTTTTTTATCAGATCAGCAATTTCATGCCGGCGCTCGACAACCGGCAGTTCGCCAGGATAACTGAAGTTGCGATTATTCACTGGCGAAACGGATACCCACACTTACACCGGCGCAGTTTGATCAGGTGCAGTACCTGTTGCAGGAATTGCCGGTTTTTGCTGTGCCTGCGTCACGATCTGCATCAGATACGTCGACAGCAAGCCGCCGATACCATCGCCACCCTGCACCAGCAAGTCCGGCGTGATCTTGATATTACCGGCAGCAATTTGCTTGGATATTTCGATAGCGGTTACGCCGGTACCGCCGATGGCCTTGTTCTGCAATTCATACGCTTCCGCCGTTGCCTTACCGATAGCCAGGATCTTTGAAGCTTCTGCATCACCGATTGCCTTGATACCCGCGGCCTCACCTGCAGCATTGAGGCGCTTGGATTCGCCTTCTGCCTGCGCAGCAATAACGGTTTTCTGTTTGTTCTGCTCGGCAATTTGCACACCGATTTCCGCATCCACCAGTTTAGGCTGCATATCCGCTTGCGCGCGGCGTTTTTCAGTGGCGGCGCGCTGCTCCTGCGCCATACCCTCGGCCTGGTACATTTCCATCTGTTGCTGGGCAATGATTTTCTTGGTCTGGGTATCCATCAGGTCTTGTGGCAGGTTGATCTGGCAAATCAACACGGAAATACACTCGACATGATATTTTTCCAGTTCGGCACGCGTGCGTTCTTCCGCCTTGCGTTGCTCGTCTTCACGATCCTGCATGAAATTCATGGCGGATGTTGATGAAGCCTGGTTGCGAAATGACGAATCAATCATCGGGTGGATAACATTCTGGATCAGTTTGTCGATAGAACCGACTTTCGCCACCATGAACGGCGCCTGCTCCGGCCGCACACGCACTACCACTTTTACCGACACATCAATCGTGAATGCATCTTTTGAAATCACTTTCAGCGGATCAAAATGCGTATTGCCGCTGTTATCCCAGTCAATCGTGATGTTGGTAGTGTCAATCACATAGGCAATGACGGCGCGTTTATTCACGTAGTAACGACCGGGGCCAACCACATCGCGCTGGATACCGCGAAAACCTTCCGGTACCACATACCGCTCCAGCCCGCCCTCAGAATTGCTGGCAGCAGAAGACGCCACCATATCGGCGGTCGGCTCCTTGCCCACGTTGGAAACAATCACGGCAACCTGTCCGCGTTCAATTTCTGTGACGTCATCCAGCGCCACATCGAACATCAACGGGTTGATGTAATACGTACCGGGACGCAGCACGTCCAGCTGCGGGCCGCGCTGGCCCTTGCCCTCGAGAAACGCAGAAGCATTCTGGTAATCCGCATGGCCATCAATGTGGCGCGCCACGAATTCCTGGTTCGGCAATGGATCGCCATCCAGCGCCGTGATCAAACCGACTTTTGATGCGGGAATCACCGTTGCATCACGTAGTGCCACTTTAAAAAGATCGGTATTGATACGGTAGGTACCCGGCAACAGGATATCAATCTGCGGGCCGCGCTGGCCGCCATTACTGAGAAACGCCTGACCGTTCTCAAAATTGGAATGCGCATCAACATGGCGGGCCAGCAGACGACCGGCAGCCATCGGGTGTCCGTCCATCGACGTTACCACACCGATTTTTCCCGGCGGGATAATGACTGCCTTGGTGATATTCACCTTGAACAAGGCCATATTGATACGGTAGTTGCCCGGCGGCAGGATCTGCACTTGCGGCCCTTTTTCACCACCGCTACCGATAAATGCCTCACCATCCTGGAAGGTGTTATGCCCCTCGGTCACGCGTGCAAAAATCCTGCCTTGCGGAATCGACGTACCATCAATCGATTCCACCATACCAATCTCGTCTTCCGCGATTACCACGAACGGAATTTTGGTGGCGGTATACAAGACAGGTATCAGGAAATGGAAGCCGGGACCCAGCGTGCGCGCCTGCACACCCACTTCATCCGACATCGCCACCACACGCCCGTTGGGCATCTGCTTGCCGAGATAGCGTCGTTCAAGAATCGCGATTTCATTACCGCCGACAATTACGATCGACGTATACAGGAGCCACAATGCCAGCAGCACGAGAACAGCTGACACACCCCAAGGCCATACAAGTGACATGAATGTCATGCTCATCATGTTTTTTATCTCCCTGCTGTTGACGACATTTACCTGTTAAAGCACTAACCGTGGCCGAAAGGACACTTTCCACTACCACTGGTGCTATCGATACCTTTCGGCGGCAAACCGGCAAACGCATCCGCACGATTTTTTTCACGATCCGCAAGAATCATCTCTGCTGCTTTTTCTGCCACTGCCACAGTCGGTGCATGGGTATTACCGGAAATCAGGTTCGGGAAAATCGAGGCATCCACTACGCGCAGAGCATGCAAACCGTGTACACGCAATTCATTGTCAACCACCGCAGTCGGATCATCTGCTGCACCCATTTTGCAGGTACCCACCGGGTGATACACGCTGCCACCTTTTTCGCGGCAGTACGCCAGAATATCTTCATCAGTCTTCACATGCGAACCAGGCAGCAGTTCAACGCCGGCAATTTCCTGGAACGGTTTGCTGGCATAAATCTCACGTTGCTTCTTCACGCCTTCGACGGTACGACGGCAATCGCCTTCCGTGGTCAGGTAGTTGTAAAGGATTTTCGGCGGCGCCTTCGGATCATTGCTGCGGATATGCACATAGCCGCGCGACTCGGGGCGCAGTACACACGTTGTCGAATTCACCCCCGGCTTGTCTGAAGGCACCATATTGCCCTTGTCATCCATGCCGCCAGCACCGGGCGTGAAATGGATCTGCATACCCGGGCGTGACTCACCCGCATTTTTGTAAAACGCACCGATATTCGCTGCAGGAAATGCCAGCAAGCCGCGCTTGGTGAACAGATACTTGAACACATTGAATACTACACGCGGAAACTTTCCGTCATCACTGATGGTGATACCTTTTTTCACTTCATGCTGCACTTGCACATGGTAGTGATCCTGCAGGTTTTCACCGACACCGCGCAATTCCTGTTTCAGTTCAATACCGTTTGCCTCAATCACTTCGCGCTGGCCAATACCTGACAATTCCAGCAGCGCCGGAGAATTGAGTGCGCCGGCAGCAACAATAACTTCCTGCATCGCCGCCGCTTCCTGCAACTGGCCCTTGCCGTCAAGATAATGCACGCCAATCGCGCGCGTTTTATGGAACAGTATCCTCGCGGCAACCGATTTCGTCGCAATCACCAGATTCTTGCGTTTCCGCACGTCAGCGCCCAGGAATGCCGCTGCAGAACTCCAGCGCTTGCCGGCTTTCTGGTTCAGCTGGAAATAGCCGACACCCTCCTGTTGCTCGCCATTGAAATCCCTTGTACGCGGAATGCCAACCGCTTCGGCTGCGCGCAAATAATATTCCGACTGTTCGTATTCCGTCCGGCAGTTTGTCACGTTCAATTCGCCACCCTTGCCGTGATAACGACTGGCTTCGCCGAGTTCAAAATTTTCACTGCGACGGAAATACGGCAACAGGCTTTCATAATCCCAGCCTTCACAACCCGGCTGCTGTGCCCAGCTGTCATAATCTTCGCGCTGGCCACGGATATACACCATGCCATTGATCGAGCTGCAACCGCCGAGCACACGACCACGCGGCGAATGGATGGGACGATTGTTACAACCCGGCTCCGGCTCACTGAAATACACATTGGTGTCCTTCGGGTCAAAAATCAGTTTGATAAAACCCATCGGCATGTGGATCATCGGATTGGTGTCATTACCGCCAGCCTCGATCAACAACACACGGATATTGCTGTTGCGCGACAAGCGATTGGCGAGCACGCAACCGGCAGATCCGGCGCCGACGATGATGTAGTCAAACTGGTTGTCGAGCATGATGTTCTCCGTAAATTATGATCAGTGAATACCGTCTTCCAGCATGATACCAAAACTGATGCGCGAAACATTCTGGTCATAATCGAGCAGACTTTCACCGTAACCATTAAACAACTCCACATTCCAGCGCAAGTAACGCGTGAACGGAATACTGTAATCGAGCTGTAGAGCCCCCTTGCCGCTGGATTCCCACCAGTTTCGCGTTGTTATTGTCAGGTGTTGTTCACCCCAGCGGTAGCCGCCCGTCAATTCGGCATGCCCCATATACGTCTGGATATCGCGATTGTCATCATTGCCGGGATTTTCCGGAATACGCCACCACGGTTTCAGCGATAGCCAGGCATTACCGTGCTCGAACAGGAAGTCTGTATAGAGGCGATTCCAGCTACGTGAATAATCCGGGCCGCGACCGTTGGATTGATGCACAACACCCAGGCGCCAGGCAATAAAGTGTGCACGATTCCATTCCCAGTCCAATGGCATATCGAGAAAAAATTCCGGCTCGTAATCGTTTTCGCGAAACGGACTGGAGTAACCGGTATCGTACAACTGCCAGTAGGATTGTTGCGTGTAGGCAAAATACAAATCCATATCCTTGCCAAGCAGATTGTCTTCAATCTTGCTCTTGAAACTCACCTGGTATTTGACTTCAGCGTGCCTGGGCGATTCACCAGCCAGCCCCTTGCCTGCACCCGTCTGGTAACCGACTGGCAAAATGTAATTTGCCTTGTGCGGTTCGATCAGGAAACGCTGGCTACTTCTATCACTGGATTTCATGTCACGCATCACTGCACCAGCCGTGCGCGCATCAGCAGCAGACTGGCACTGACGGCGCAACTGGCCGACCGTCACCTGGTTATCTGCTTTCCTGAGCTCTGCCATCAGACAATCCTGCTCTGTTTCGGACAATACATGCTCCTCAACCAGCGCATCTGCCCACGCAGAGGCAGGAAACAGAAAAACAAGACAGCAAGCAACAAGCAGGCAACGCATGGGAATTCCTCAGCAGAGCGTGCAGTATATTCCCCGATTTCGGCATGCAGGCCAAGGAAACTACACTGCAAGCAGAAAGCAGGCAGACAGAGGTGCGCGATGGGCATTGCCAACTACTTCGATAGCGACCCCGATTTCACCGAAGCCCAGGAAGCGGAGCTGGTGCGGCTCACGCAATCACTGCGCCAGATCATTGATTGCAGCGTCAAACTGAACGCGCCACTCGCCACCCTGCAACAACTCGCCAACGATGCCGAAGCGATGGTGGCGCAGATGCAGCCCTACAGCAGCGTGCGTCCTATTGCCTCACACAACAAGATTTTCGATCCCGACAATGTGAACTGGTCTGCGCCCTACAGCCCCGTGGTCGGCCGCTGCAACCCGCTATCACCGCCTATGCAGATGGTGTTGCGCGACGGCAAGGCTATCGGTGAAGTCACATTTGGCGATGCCTACGAAGGCCCACCGAATTGCGTACACGGCGGCATGATTGCATTGACCTGGGATCACGTACTCGCCTTGTCGAATATGCTGCTGAATGCGCGTGGCCCTACCGCCTGGTTGCATGTCGATTACAAAAAACCGACGCCATTGCTGACACCCTTGCGTTTCGAAGCGTGGATTGACCGGGTAGAAGGCAAGAAAATTTTTGCCAAAGGTGCGTGCTACGCCAATGGCGAAATTGTCACAGAAGCCAGCGGACTTTTTATCAACACATTTATCAAGAATATTGGCGTCGATGAAGAGTTAATGAGGCAATTGCAAATCAAGTCTGACGACGATGTAAAACATGACAACCGACCCGTACAACCACCTCATTTCACTGCTGATTGATATCGAGTGCGAAATGCGGCGCGCCAGTTTGTGGAGCGCCGACCCGCCGTCAGCCGAAGCCATGGCCAGTGTCGAACCGTTTTGTGTGGACACGATGGGTTTTGACGAATGGTTGCAATTTATTTTCCTGCCGCGCATGCACGAATTGCTCACAACCGAACCGCCACTGCCAATTGCCTGCGATATCGCCGCGATGGCAGAAACGGTATGGACTGCCAATACCCGCACGAAAAATGTCATTCAGGTATTGCGGGTTTTTGATCAGGCGATCAGTCAAACATAATTCGCCGGCAGGGGCGGACTCTGAACCCGCCCCTACGTCGAACAAAACAGATTATCGCCACCCCGTAAATTCA
>DAOMGE010000018.1:0-20753 GCA_035430165.1 Pseudomonadales bacterium
GATGTTCCAGACCGCCGCAGGACGCGTGCAATGGCACTGGCTGCCAGAGGAGAAAACCGTACTGGTAGGCAGTGATCATGCGCGACTGACGGGTGAGGCGGGCGATGCGGACGGCAACTTCTGGCTCTATCTGCCCCTGGCCGGTTCGGACAGGCACAGTGAAATGAATCTGGCTATTGGCTTGCGCAACAGCCACGCCAGTTATCGTGAAAAATTACTGCCTTATACCCTGCCCGAAAACTTACTGAAGTGGCTGAAAGAAAGTATTGGCGAAGCCAGTATTCACGATGCCGGTTTTATTTATCGGGGCGCATTGGCGGGGCATGAAGCATTTTCGCGTGCCGTGCAGTTCTACGCCAATTTTGACAACGGCGACTTGCAGTTTGACAAAAGCTGGCCGCGCCTGACTCGCCTGCAAGGCAAAGTACTGGTGGACGACGGCAACGTCGAAGTGCGCACACAGGGCGGGCAGATTTACAACACCGCCATTGAATCCGCCATGGTGACCGTGAACGGCCGCGACCAGGATATGCAAGTGCATATCAACGGCCGTGCGCGTGGCTATGCAGAAGACGGCTTGCGCGTCTTGCGCGAAACACCACTGCGACAATCACTCGGCGGCAGCTTTGATAAGTGGCGAATACCGCAAGGACTCATCACTGCAGGAATCGATTTACAGATACCCCTGCACAACAACCCGAGTCTGCGCAAAGAGGATGTACGCATTTCATTGTTCGATACCCAACTCGCGATGGATGATCTCCACCTGCAATTCAATGGATTACAGGGCGACCTGTCTTACCAGACAGACACTGGCCTGTTAGCACCGACACTGACAGGCAGCCTGTTCCAGCAACCTGTTACTTTTCATATCGACAGCAAGAAAAAAGCTGACGAACTACTGATTACTGTCGAAGGCAGCGGCAAGGCACAAAGCAACGACATTGCACAGTGGTCACAACTGCGCCCGCTGCAAATGCTCGGCGGCGAATTCAATTACAAAGCCAATCTGTCATTGGGGCCCTTTGGTAAAACACCACATGACCACATCGGACAACTGCAAATCAGCAGCGACATGCAAGACACAACACTGAATCTGCCAGCACCATTACAAAAAAAACCGGGCGATAAAGCGCCACTGGAGCTCTTTGTAGATATCTTCCAGGGTAACCGGCAGGATTACACGATCAACTACAACAATCTGGTTGCCGGTGCCCTAAGCATGCGTAACGGCAAACTTTACAGCGGCGATTTTGCACTGGCAGAACAAAAAGGCGCGAGCAAACCTGCTACAAACATCATCAAGGCACCCGCAGTGTCCGGCCCTTTACGGATTCATGGCAAACTGCCCGATGGCGACCTGCAGCAATGGTTTGATGTCATCACGACGTATAACAAGCTGCCTGTGATGCAAGGCAATACCGATACCTATCCTGAATTCACGTTCACAATGGATAACGCCCGGTGGCGCGAACTCGATTTCCCTGCACTGCGACTCGATATTGCCCACCGCGAACAGGCATGGAATGTGCGTTTTGATTCCAGTCATGCGAAAGGACATGTCAATTTTCTTGACGGTGACACCAGCAACAAGACCAGCAAACCGGATGTGGTGCTCGACGAACTCAGGATCTATCACCAGAAAAAAACTGACACTGCAGAAACCTATGGCGCAAATCCTGTCACTACACCCAGGATCAACTTTGCGGATGTACCGTCGGCCAGCATCCGTATTGATCACCTGATTTATAACGACATGGATATCGGCAATATCAACACTGAGCTCGTGAGCAAGCCGGATTCACTGCAATTCAGTAAATTGCAGATGACAGGCCCCGGCTTTGCCGTGCGTGGCAAGGATAACAATCCCGACGCAGAAATGATCTGGCGCCGCAATGCCGACAATATTTACCAGAGTGAATTCCATGGCATGTTACACATGCAAGGCGAGCAACCGGCGCTGAAGCATATTGGTGCCGATCCGTTTGTACGCGGTGAAAATATTTATCTGGCTTCCGATCTGGTCTGGGCAGGATCACCACTGGATTTTTCCATTCCACTGCTCTATGGCCGCGTACAGACACACGGACAGAAAGGAAAATACCTGCAGGCGAATCCAAATGCCGCAATGCAGGCCATCAGTGTTGTGAATATTGCCAACTGGGCACGTCGCTTGCGCCTGGATTTTTCCGACCTGACATCAGATGGCATCAGCTTTGATGAATACCGGGGCGAGATCAGTTTCAACAATGGCGACATGTCTTTTTCTGAGCCCCTGATCGTACAAAGCCCATCGAGCAGCATGACGCTGGCGGGCGTGTCGCATCTGAATACCGGGGAACTTGACCTGAAACTGACAGCGACGCTGCCGGTCAGCAGCAATGCAACATGGATCACCGCATTGGCGGGCGGATTACCGGCGGCGGCAGGCGTTTATCTGGTGAGCAAGCTGTTCGGCGATGAAATAAAAAATATTACCAGCCTGACCTATACCATAACCGGCCCTTCTGCGGAGCCTGATGTTCGCTTCGAGCGGATTGCTGCCCCGAAAGAAAAAAAACCGGAAGAAAAAACCAGCGCTGAAAAAAAATAGTTGCCGGAAACCATTACCTTCTACGAATCTTTTCCACGATGGATGTGGTCGAACAGTTATCCACGAACGACAGGACCTTCACCTCACCACCATACGCCTGCACAATGGGTGCGCCGACCACTTGCTCCGGTTTGTAATCACCGCCCTTCACCAGCACATCAGGCTTCAGCAGGGATAACAAACGCTCTGGCGTATCATCTTCAAACACCACTACCCAGTCGACCGATTCCAGGCCAGCCAGTACAGCCATACGACTTTCCGCCGCCTGCACCGGGCGTCCCTCGCCTTTCAGTCGAGTTACCGATGCGTCCGAATTGACCGCCACCACCAGGCGTTGCCCGAGTTTTCTGGCATCTTCGAGATAGGCGACATGACCCGGGTGTAACAAATCAAAACAACCGTTGGTAAACACAATTTTCTCGCCATTGGCGCGTGCATCATCCAGCGCAAACTGCAACTGTTCTTCTGTCATCACACCGCGACCCAAACCGTGCATCTGCTGTGCAGCACGGCGCAATTCCGGGCCACTGACTGTTGCCGTGCCCAATTTACCCACCACAATGCCTGCAGCAATATTCGCCAGTGCCACGGCGTCCGGCAACGCCACGCCTGCTGCCATGGCTGCAGCCAGTGTAGCAATCACCGTATCACCGGCGCCGGTGACATCGAACACCTCACGCGCCTGCGCAGGCAAGTGCCATTCATGTTGTGCGTTTCCCTGCAACGATGCTTTCTGTTGCAACAACGTCATGCCGTGCTCACCGCGCGTAACAAGAAGCGCCTGCAAATCGAGATCGAGCATCAATTGCTGGCCTTTCTGCACCAGCTCGCGCTCATCACGACACGCACCCACCACCACTTCAAACTCATGCAGGTTAGGGGTAAGCAAGGTTGCGCCGCGATAGCGGAAAAAATCCGATCCCTTCGGATCAACCAGCACAGGCACACCAGCCGCGCGCGCAGCAGCAATCATTTCTTGCGCACAAATCAGCGCACCCTTGTTGTAATCAGACAGCACAACCACGCCGACATGCGCAAAAAAATTCTGTGCACGCGCAGCCAGGGCAGCACTATCTGCTGCTGAAAACATTTCCTCGAAATCCATCCGCAACAATTGCTGGTGACGACTGATTACACGTAATTTTGTGATGGTCGGATGGGAAACAACGGTTTCAAAATCACAATGCACCTGGGCCGCTTGCAAACGCTGCAACAATATCGCTGCCGCCTCATCAGAACCCACCAGACCCAGCAGCGATACGCCACCGCCCAGCGCAGCAATATTGATAGCGACGTTGCCTGCACCACCAGCCCGATCATCCTTGTGATTGACCTGCACCACCGGTACCGGCGCTTCCGGGGAAACACGCGTCGT
Organism: Pseudomonadales bacterium; assembly: GCA_035430165.1. Classification (GTDB taxonomy): domain Bacteria; phylum Pseudomonadota; class Gammaproteobacteria; order Pseudomonadales; family UBA7239; genus UBA7239. The sequence goes on from DAOMGE010000018.1 coordinate 3,969, forward strand.
GCTGCCATGCCAGTAGCGATCAAGCATCACATCGCCCACCACCATCACCTGGGCCTTGTTGAACTGGAATGCAGCAAAATGCGGGTTTTCAGTGTGCATAAAAATTCCTGTTACTCACTCTAGCCAGTTAATACAACACCCTTACATGTACAACATGACCATTTCATAAATTACTGCAGGCCTTTCCTGCCCTACGATATGGATTGCACCTGCCATGGTGACCTGTGTGCCTTTCGGCCCCCCTTCAACACTGGCTACACGCATGTGCTGGTGGATGGTGGAGCCGGCTGGCACATTGCCCGTAAACCGCACTTTGTTAACGCCGTAATTGACCGCGTTGCGATAGCCCGTAATTTCATAGGCAGGCGGTATGCGCATTTGCGCCATCAGTACCAGCGTAAGGAAACCGTGCGCAATCGGTGCGCCGAACGGACTTTCTTTCTTGCAGCGTTCGACGTCGAGGTGTATCCAGTTGTGGTCGTTAGTCAGGTCAGCAAAGCGCTGGATCACATCCTGCGTGACAGTAAACGCATTGCTCCACTCGCCCCACTGATCCGAAACAATTTCCTGCAACCCGGCAATATCATCAAAGCGATACTGTTTCATTTGTCTCTCCCCTGTGCAAAATGCGCATTCTATCAGCCCGCCCCGCTATAATCCGCCCACATCCCAAGGATTCCCCATGGCCGCGCCGTTGCTGTTGATCACGCTGGTTTTCTGTTTCGGCTATCTGGCGATTGCGCTTGAAAACAGCCTGCGCATCGACAAGGCTGCGCTGGCCCTGCTCACCGGCGTGTTGTGCTGGATCATCGCTGCACCTCTCTCCGGTGTCGCTGCACTGGAACATAGTCTGGGCGAGATTGCTGCCATCCTCTTTTTCTTGCTGGGAGCCATGACCATCGTCGAACTGGTCGACAGTTATGACGGCTTTGCCATCATCACACGCCATATCCGCGCTGGCAGCCAGGCAGGATTGCTGTGGATTACCGGTTTTTTCACATTTTTCCTCTCCGCTGTACTCGATAACCTTACCGCCTCCATCCTGATGGTTTCGCTGCTGCGCAAGCTGGTACCCGACAAGAGCGGGCGCCTGTTTTTTGCAGGCATCGTGGTTATCGCCGCCAATGCCGGTGGTGCCTGGTCACCTATCGGCGACGTTACGACCACCATGCTCTGGATTGGTGGACAAGTCACCGCACTGGCCATCATCAAGACCGTGTTATTGCCAAGCCTGGTCTGTCTTGCCGTGCCGCTGGCCTGGCTGTCATGGCGGCTGCACGGCCTACCCGTCACGCTCGCCTCCACCTGCGATCTGGAAAGCGACAATGACGCCCGCATCACCGAAACCCAGCGACGTATTGTTTTACTGGTCGGTATGGGCGGACTGCTCTTCGTACCGGTATTCAAAACCCTTACGCATTTGCCGCCCTTCATGGGGATGCTGCTCAGCTTGTCGATACTGTGGATTGTTTCAGAATTGATACAGCCTGACAGAGACCAGGCTGTCGATTCTGGCTTGCACATCGTCACCGTCCTGAAACGTATCGACACGCCAAGCATCCTGTTCTTTCTCGGCATCCTGCTTGCCGTGTCTGCGCTAGAAGCCACAGGACTCCTGCATCTGGCAGCACAACAACTCGATGCGCTCGTCGGTAACACACACACAATTATTTTTCTGGTCGGATTGTTGTCCGCCGTTGTTGACAACGTACCACTGGTCGCCGCAGCCATCGGCATGTACGACATACAGACTTTCCCTGTCGATCACAGCTTGTGGACGTTTCTGGCGTACAGCGCCGGCACCGGTGGCAGCTGCCTGATTATCGGCTCTGCGGCCGGCGTCGCAGTGATGGGTATGGAGCGCATCAGTTTTCTCTGGTATTTGCGCCATATCAGCGCATTGGCACTGGCCGGTTATGGTGCCGGCGCCGTGGTCTACCTGCTGATCTACGGGATGCGAGGCTGAAACATGCACATATTGTTTGGCGGCTCATTCGATCCCGTGCATGAAGGCCACTTGCGCACCGCAGAAGCATTGCGGCAGAGGCTTGGCACTACCGAAATTTTCCTGCTGCCCGCCGCACGCTCTCCTCTGAAGCAACACAGTACACCAGACCAGCACCGGCTTGCGATGTTGCAGCTGGCCTTGCGGGATTACCCGTCACTGAAAATTGACGATCGTGAACTGCGTCGCCCTCCACCATCTTTCACAATCGACACCTTACGGGAATTGCGCCTTGAACTCGGTGCAGCGGAGCCCATCGTCTGGGTGATCGGTGCCGACGCACTGGAATACCTGTCGCAGTGGAAAGACTGGCAGCAACTGACCTCACTCGCACATTTGCTGGTCGTCGAAAGGCCCGGCGGACGCTGGCCGGAACAAGGGCCTGTCGCTGACTGGCTGGCCGGTTTTACTGCGCCCTGCACGACAGACGCAGAACTGAATCAGTTACAATGCGCACCGGGCGGAAAGCTGGCACGCATTAACCTGACACCGATGCCTGTTTCATCCACTGCAATACGCAATGCACTGGCTGCACGCATGCCAGGCACAGCCAAACCTGACGGTCTGCCAGACAGCGTCTGGCATTACATCATTGAACACTCTCTCTATCAGGTCTGATTGCAGACAAGAGGCCGAATGAAAAAGAAAATCGCTACAGCAAAAAAATCCGCCACCGCCAAATTGTCGCTCCAGCAAATCCTGGTCGGTGCACTTGAAGACCTCAAGGCACAGGACATCGTGATACTGGATGTCAGCAAACTCACCGATGTCACTGACAAACTGATTATCGCCAGCGGCACCTCGAGCCGACAGGTTCGCGCCATTGCCGAAAACGCAATGGAAGAGGCCAAGAAAAAAGGTTTCCCCGCCATGGGCGTTGAAGGCCTTGATGCCGGCGACTGGGTGCTCGCTGATTTTGTCGATATTGTGGTGCATGTAATGCTGCCGGAAACGCGTGAGTTCTATGATCTGGAACGCTTGTGGCAATCACCGCAATCAGACACGGTTGCCATAGGTGCAGAAACCAGAAAAGCAGCTCCGGAAAGAAAAGCTGACTACAAGAAAACCGGCACCAGAACATCGGCCAGCAAGCGGACGTCGATTGAAGAAGCACCCGTGTTTGATTCGCAGCACGCGACCGCCAGGGCGCGCAAGACCGCGAAAAAACCTGCTTCTGCTGCTCGCAAAACTACCGCTGCGAAGGCAACCACTGAAAAAACTGGTGTCGCCAAAGCGGGGGTCTATGCCAAAACAGGCTTGCGCAAACCCACAGCCGCAAAGACTGCATCGCCTGTAGCCAGCAAGAAAAAACCGGCCCCTGCCGCCAAGGCAAGTCCGACAAAATCCACAACGTCTGCCGCCTCGAAAAAGCCGGCAGCTAAAAAACCGGTAGCAGGTAAAACAACTCGCAGCGCCATTGGCATTAGTAATACGGCGAGTAAAAACAAATCCAACACACCCGGAAAGTCTGGCGTCCGCAAACCACGCAATTCATGAGTGCCGGAACAGGTCAATTTTGGCAAACAGCAATATTTTGATAACCATACCCACATGAAACTGACCCTGGTTGCTGTAGGCACACGCATGCCGGACTGGGTGACATCCGGCTACGGGGAATACGCCAGGCGTATGCCGCGCGAATGCACACTGGAACTGCGCGAAATTGCACTGGCGACACGCGGCAAGAATGCCGACATTGCGCGTGCAATCGAAAAGGAAAGTGAGGCAATACTGGCTGCAATTCCTGCGCAGGAACGCGTTATCGCGCTCGATGTGCGCGGCAAACCACAGAGCACCGAATCCCTGTCAGCTGCACTACAGAAATGGCAAATGGATGGCGGCAACACCAGTTTCCTGATCGGCGGCCCCGATGGACTCTCGTCGCATTGTCTCGCACGAGCCGATGAGCGCTGGTCACTGTCCGCAATGACCCTGCCGCATCCGCTGGTGCGTATTGTGCTCGCCGAGCAAATCTATCGTGCGTGGTCGCTGCTCAATAACCACCCGTATCACCGTTGAGGCAGGATCATGGAATTCCGGCCCTACAATAACGCGCAAGGACAGAATATCTTTTTCAAGGATCAGGACAGTGAACGCCGCTTGTTTACCGGACGCATCCTGATCGGCACCGCCATTATCGGACTACTTTTCCTGCTGCTGCTCGGGCGCTACTACAACCTGCAGATTATCCAGCACGACCATTTCACCACCCAGGCCGATGCCAACCGCATCCACACCATGGCAATCGCACCGGCACGCGGCGTAATCCAGGATCGCGAGGGCACTGTACTCGCGCAAAGCAAACCAAGTTTTACGCTGGAAATTATCAAGGAGCGTGTACACGACATTGATTACACATTGCGTGAATTGCAAAGCATCCTGGACCTGGACGATTCTGAAATCACACGTTTCCGCGAGCGCCTGAAACGACGCGAACGGCCGTACGAAGGCGTACCCTTGCGCGACAATCTCGACGATGAACAGATTGCCCGCATTGCAGTAAACCGCTACCGCTTGCCCGGCGTCGAAATTATTGCTGAACTGGTACGCGATTATCCGATGAAAGAATTGTTTGCACACAGCATTGGCTATGTGGGTCGCATCAATGAAAAAGAACTCAACCAGCTGGCGGTCGACGACAAACTGAAAAATTACAGCGGCGTATTTTCGATTGGCAAGACAGGTATCGAGCGCTATTACGAAGAAGAATTGCTTGGCATTCCCGGCGCACAGAATGTAGAAACCGATGTACATGGCCGCATCCTGCGCACGCTGGACAGAAAAGATCCGGTACGCGGCAAGACATTGACACTGTTTCTTGATGTCAAAATGCAGCAGGCTGCTGTCGACGCACTGGCCGGTCGACGTGGTGCCGTGGTTGCCATCGATCTGGACAGTGGTGGCGTGGTGACCGCTGTCAGCAATCCTTCGTTTGATCCCAACCTGTTCGTCACCGGCATCAACAGTCACGATTACGGCGCCCTGCGCGACTCACCCGATACCCCCCTGATGAACCGCATGATCCAGGGCACTTATCCTCCCGGCTCGACCATCAAGCCCCTGGTTGCCCTCGCCGGGCTGGAAAACGGTTTTATCACACCCGACTACCAGATTTTTGATCCGGGTTATTTCCAGTTGCCCGGCCAGGAACACAAATATCGCGACTGGAAAAAAGGCGGTCACGGGGGCGGCATCGATGTGCATCTCGCGATCGCCCAGTCCTGTGACGTCTTTTTCTACCAGCTGGCCACCCGCATGGGTATTGACCGCATCCACGATTTCCTGGATCCGTTCAACCTGGGCCGCACCACAGGCGTTGACCTGACAGGCGAAAAAAGCGGGGTTCTGCCATCACGACTGTGGAAACAGAAAACGTTCAAGCAAATGTGGTATCCCGGCGATACTGTCAACGCGGGTATCGGGCAGGGCTACCACCTCGCGACCCCACTGCAGCTGGCGACAGCAACCGGCATACTCGCGAAGCGTGGCATTCGCATCCGGCCCCATCTGGTCAAGGCCATTGACGGCAAGGAGTTGCTGCCGGAGTTTGATACGCCAATTATCCTGAACAACCCGAAAAACTGGGATGTGGTGATCAGCGGCATGCACGAAGTGGCACAAGGTGAACGCGGCACAGCCAACAAGGTGTTCAAGGACGCACCCTATACCGTCGCAGGCAAGACGGGTACCGCACAAGTAGTCGGCATTGCCCAGAACGAGAAGTACGATGTCTCGAAACTCACTGATCGCCAGCGCGACCACGGACTTTTTATTGCTTTCGCGCCGGTCGAATCGCCCAAGGTAGCCGTCGCTGTCCTGGTGGAAAACGGCAACAGTGGATCTGGCGCGGCTGCACCGGTGGCCCGCAAGGTGCTCGATGCCTATCTGCTTAACCGCATGCCACCTCCGGCAGCGACACTGCCCGAATCGGCAACAACACCCGGCGAGGCGGAGGAATAATGGCATCCGACTTCATTCGACAGCTGCCATCCAGCGGCAAGATCCCCCGCTCGATATGGCAAAAACTGCATATCGACCCGCCCCTGTTCCTGTTGCTACTGCTGACTTGTGGCTACGGACTTTTTGTTCTCTACAGTGCGGCAAGTGACCACCGTATCTCCATGGAAAAACAGGCCAGCTTCATGGGGCTTGGCTTTATGGTCATGCTGATGGTCGCACATGTCAGCCAGAGCACCTGGCGGCTGATTGCACCTTTTTTCTACACAACCGGTTTCATTCTTTTACTCGGTGTGGCGTTCTTTGGCGAAATATCGCTGGGTGCCCGCCGCTGGCTCAGTATTCCGGGACTGCCACGCTTCCAGCCATCCGAAATGATGAAAATCGGTTTGCCACTGATGCTGGCCAGTTATTTCCATAGCCGTAGCGTACCACCCCGTTTCAAACACGTTATCTGTGCCTTGCTTCTCATAGCCTTGCCCGTCGGTCTGATCGTGAAGCAACCAGACCTGGGTACTGGCATGCTGGTAATGGCGTCTGGTGTTGTTGTGCTGTTCATGTCCGGGCTGGGCTGGGGCTATATCCTCACCGCGCTGGCCACAGCATCCGCTATGGCACCGGTGATGTGGTTCTTCGTCATGCACGACTACCAGCGCATGCGCGTGTTGATGTTGTTTGATCCCGAATCGGACAAACTTGGCGCGGGCTGGAATATCATCCAGTCACAGACAGCAATCGGCTCCGGAGGCTGGCAAGGCAAGGGCTGGCAAATGGGCACCCAGTCACAGCTGGATTTCCTGCCCGAAAGCCATACCGATTTCATCATCGCCGTCTTGTCCGAAGAGCTTGGCTTCCGTGGGGTGATCCTGCTCCTGACACTATACCTGCTCATAATTGCCCGCTGCCTCTGGATCAGCTGGCGCGCGCAGGAAACCTTTGGTCGCCTGCTGGGCAGCGCCATCAGTCTCACCTTTTTTGTATACATTTTTGTTAACATGGGCATGGTCTCCGGCTTGTTGCCGGTCGTTGGTGTGCCGTTGCCACTGGTAAGCCAGGGCGGCACGGCCATCATTATCCTGATGATCGGCTTCGGCATGCTGATGGGCATCAGCACCGAACAGAAGAGGTCACTGTTTTGATCCTGCAAACCCCACAACGCCTGCGCCGATCCCTGTTAGGGATTGCTACGCTGATGCTATTCAGCAGCCTGTCCGTGGCAGGTGATTTTGAAAAGCGCGATGACGTCATGACATTCGCACAGGAAATGCAGCAGCGACACGGAATGAAACGTTCGGAGACACTGGCAATTCTCGCCCAGGCCGAAAAAAAGCAGAAAATACTCGACGCCATTGCCCGACCCGCCGAGAAAAAACCCTGGAAGGACTACCGCAAGATTTTCATGACAGACGCACGCATCAACGATGGTGTAGCGTTCTGGCAAGCACACAATGAAGACCTGCGCGTTGTATCAGAACGTTATCAGGTTGACCCGGAGATTATCGTTGCCATCATCGGCATCGAGACTTCTTATGGCAAGAATACTGGCAACTACCGGGTGCTTGATGCCCTGGCAACACTGGCCTTTGACTACCCACCACGCAGTGCATTCTTCCGCCAACAACTGGAAGATTTCCTGCTGCTGGCACGCGAACAGAAACAGGATCCCCTGACACTCACCGGCTCCTATGCCGGTGCCATGGGCTATGGCCAGTTCATGCCATCCAGCTACCGTAATTTCGCTGTTGATTTTGATGGAGACGGCTTCGCCGATATCTGGCACAACACGCGTGATGCTATCGCCAGCGTCGCCTATTATTTCCAGAAACATGGATGGAAACAGCACGAGCCGGTGCTGGTGAGAGCCCATGTCACCAACGATTTTGACGAAAGCCTGATCAGCGGCGGCATGAAGCCACAGTTACCTTTGCTGGAGCTGGCAGGCCACGGTGTAGCGCCTGTCATGGGCGATCTGGGCACCACCAGAAAGGCCGTCCTGATCCGTCAGGAGGGGGAGTACGGCACAGAGTACTGGCTTGGATTCGAAAATTTCTATACTATCACCCGATACAACAGTAGTAGCTTGTACGCTATGGCAGCCCACCAGCTGTCGGAGGCCATCAGATCTGAACGTGATCTACGGCTGAAACAGGCAGCCCATACGGCCGCCAAATAACCCTTAGGCAATCGCAAAAGCGATACGCACAGCAAGCCCCGCAACCCCCCAACGGAGCCCATGGTGATGAGTATCCACACCCTTATTCCCCAGTTAAAACCGTCATTTCGTCTGGTCGCAGCCATTTCCCTGGCTGTACTCGCATCTGCCTGTAGCACAACAGGCGGCAATCACTCCAGTGCAGCACATAGCAACACGGGCAACAACGGACGTTATGCCATGGACAAGGACGCAGGTCCTGATGATGGCGTACGCCTGGATCCGGACAAGATCCAGGATGCTGTACCCGTCGACGAGCCCCGGACCGCCGCAGGCAACAAGTCTCCCTACACCGTGCTGGGTGAAACCTATAATGTCATGCCGGAAAGCACAGGCTATTCCCAGACAGGTAAAGCCTCCTGGTATGGCAAGAAATTTCATGGCTACAAGACGTCGAACGGCGAGATCTACAGTATGTACAAGATGTCAGGGGCTCACAAAACCCTGCCCATCCCCAGCTACGTGCGTGTTACCAACCTGGACAACGGGCGCACTGCCATCGTCAGGATCAATGATCGCGGACCATTCCATTCAGACCGCATCATTGACCTGTCTTATGCTGCAGCAGTGAAACTGGACGTCGCCCGCACAGGCACCGCCAATGTGAAGCTGGAAACCATAACGCCATCTACCAGCGCTTATGCCGCACGGGAAGCGGAAAAAGACGAGCTGCCTGAAACTGTGACCTCTGTAAAACCGGCTGCACACAGCAAGCCCGCATTGACAACCGTTGCGGCGCGCGAACCGGCAAACCAGAAAACCAGGGCGCCTATCGACGACTTTTCCATAAAATCTGCACAAGCGAAGCCCGCCAAACCAGCATCAGTGCCTGCCGCTGTCGCTGTAACAACTCCCGTCCAGACTGCCAGTGATAGTGGCACCACCTGGTTGCAGGCAGCGGCCTTCCGCAATGAGGATTCTGCCAATAACCTGCGCAACAAACTGGCTTCGATTACCGGCAGACAGGTCAAGATTGACAGTGCCCAGGGACTACACAAGGTCAGGATCGGACCTTTGGCCGACCAGAAATCCATTTCGCAAGTCACGGAAATCCTTGTGCAGAACAATCTGGGTAAGCCGCAGGTCGTGTATTTCTGACGGATGCCTGAACTCCAACCCTTGCAGCATGACGTCCTCGTCATCGGCAGCGGCGCTGCCGGCCTGACACTTGCCCTGCGACTCGCGGATCGGGGCAGGATTGCCGTACTCAGCAAGGGCCGGCTACAGGATGGCTCAACCTGGTTTGCCCAGGGAGGCATTGCCGCTGTTCTCAATGACACTGATTCTACTGAAGCCCATGTGGCCGACACTCTCGTCGCAGGTGCCGGGCTGTGCCATGAAGATGCCGTTCGCTTCACCGTAGAAAACGGCAGGGAAAGCATACAGTGGCTGATCGATATGGGCGTCGATTTCACCCGCGAACCTGGCGGCACCGAATTCCACCTCACCCGCGAAGGCGGCCATAGTGCCCGCCGGATTATTCACAGTGCCGATGCCACCGGTCGCGCCGTTTCCAGCACATTGATTGAACAGACACTGCAGCAGGACAACATCGAGGTTTTTGAAAATCACCTTGCTGTCGACCTTATCTTGCAGGCCGATCCTGCCAGTGACAGATTGCGCTGCAGCGGCGCGTATGTGTTTGATCGCGACATGGATTGCGTAAGGGTTTTTCATGCACGTTTCGTCGTCCTCGCCACTGGCGGCGCCAGCAAGGTTTACCTGTACACCAGCAATCCTGACAGTGCTTCCGGTGACGGTATCGCGATGGCATGGCGCGCCGGATGCAGTGTCGCCAACATGGAATTCAACCAGTTTCATCCAACTTGCCTCTTCCACCCGAAAGCCAAATCCTTTCTGGTGACCGAGGCACTGCGCGGCGAGGGTGCGCACCTGAAACTGCCATCCGGTGAGCGATTCATGCAGCGCTTTGACGAACGCATGGAACTGGCGCCGCGCGATATTGTGGCGCGCGCCATCGATCACGAAATGAAACGCCTTGGCCTGGATTGCGTCTGGCTGGACATCAGCCACAAACCTGCAGATTTCATCCGTGAACATTTCCCTACGGTTTACGAGAACTGCCTGCAATACGGTATCGATATCACCAGGGAGCCCATCCCCGTTGTACCTGCTGCGCATTACACCTGCGGTGGCGTGGTGGTCGATCAACACGGTCGCACAGACCTCGGTAACCTGTATGCCATTGGTGAGACATCCTGCACCGGCTTGCACGGTGCCAATCGAATGGCCAGCAATTCATTGCTCGAATGTTTTGTCTACGCAAGCTCGGCTGCAGATGACATACGCAATCGCTGGGAGCAAGTCAGCCCTCCGCTTACCGCACCAGCATGGGATGCCTCACGCGTCATTGATTCCGATGAAGCCGTCGTGATTTCACACAACTGGGATGAATTACGCCGATTCATGTGGGACTACGTGGGTATTGTCCGCTCACGCAAACGCCTGGAGCGGGCATGGAATCGCGTTGAATTATTGCAACGGGAAATCCTTGAGTTTTATGCGCACTACCGTGTTAACAGTGATTTCCTTGAATTGAGAAACCTGGCGATTGTGGCCGAGCTGATCATACGCTCAGCGCGCTCGCGGCGTGAAAGTCGTGGCCTGCACTACAACATCGATTACCCACAAACCAGTGCATTGGCTCGCGATACCATCCTGGTACCCACCAATTACGCAGGCCAACCTGTCAAACTTGGCTGATGGCGTAATTGCACAAGCAGGAAAGTTACCAACCAAAGATTTCTTTGAGAAACGGGATAGTGACACGCCGTTTTTCGGCAAGTGACGCGCCATCTATACGATCAAGGCATTCGATAAGGCCAGCCATATCGCGCGACGCGTGGCTGAGTATGTATTGCAGTACCTCATCACCCATCTCAATTCCCCGTGACCGGGCCCGGCCCTGCAGCGCCTGCAGCTTTTGCTGATCATCCAGCGGCAACAAGTGATATGCCACGCCCCAGCCCATACGGGAAACCAGGTCAGGCAAACGACTGGAAAGATCGCGCGGGGCACAATCTGCAGAGACCAGCAACCGGCTGTGCTTGTTGTCGCGCAGCCGGTTATAGAAATGAAACATCGCCACATCCCAGCCGGGCTGGCCCATCACATGCTGCAATCCATCCAGACAAACGAGATCCAGGTGTTCCAGGCCTTCGAATAACTGTTCAGCAGCGAATCCCGCCAATTCTTCCAGAGGCAGATACTGGCTGCGAAAGTTTTTCCTGCCAGCGGCATGACAAGCGGCCTGCAACAGGTGGCTGACGCCGACACCTTCCTGTCCCCAGAGATAGATAAATGGCTCAGCCGGCTTTTCTTCCAGCAGGTCACTCACGGCCTGCAAGGCAAGCGCATTTCCAGAGCCTTCCTGCACAAAATAGTTACGGAACGTTGCATCATCATCAAGATGCACATTCAGGGAAAGTTGCTTGATCGAATTTGCCATGGCCATCAGCGCAATCATCATCACCTGATAAAACAGTGGAACCATAAAACCTATTGCTGGCCAACACCATAGGTAGAGATGCCGTTTTCATACCAATGCACAAAAATTCCGGCGTAACCGGATGCTGTCGTTTTCGGTGAGTGTGATAATCTTCGGCCACGACATTGATGATTACATTCGAGCCGGATATGCCATTCCTGATTGTGGTGCTTGCCTATCTTCTCTCCCGCTACACCCATGCCAGCCAATGGCTGCATCACGACAAACTTTACGATCGCCTGCTCGACAAACTTGCTGCAGGAAACCCCGGCACCCCACTGGCATTTGTTATCAGTGTTACGGGTACCAGCCTGTTTACAGCATGGCTGTTCTGGCACCTGCCATTCTGGCTGCATTTTTTTCTAGCAATAGCAGTGCTGCTATCCAGTACAGGCAGCAGTAACTGGCGCGGATATACAGCCAACGCACTTTCCCGGATACAACAAGGGAATGCGGAAAGCATCTGGCTATCCCTGGAAGCCAAGGGACTACTGGAGCCAGATGCCGGCGCTCATGCCCTGTGGCTCGCGCTGCGTAAACAGGCGGCCTACCTGTACCTGACAGAATGGTTTGCAATTTTTTTCTGGTTCACCTTGTTCGGTCCCACCGGGGCTTTATTTTTTCGATTGCTTACGCTTTACAACCAACACCCCAGGATCCGCGATGGATTGCTTCCCTCCTTCGCACAATGGCAAGTTGTCATGGAATGGCTACCCGCCCGCTACATGGGCTTATGCTTTTGCCTGTCCGGCAATTTTGCAACCTGCTTTCATGTCTGGCGGCAACTGGCGATAGACACACATACCAGCAACCCGAATTTTCTCGCGCGTTGCCTGGATGCAGCCCTGATCGTTGACGATGCGAATGCCCAGGTATCCCACATTGGCACAGGCACGATCCATCCTGACACCTTCCGGCTGGGCCAGGCACTACAGGATTTATTGGCGCATACTGAAATTATCGGCTTGGTGGGTCTTGCACTGACTGTGCTCGTGCTGCACTGATGCGACTCGGCGTTGACCTTGGCGGCACCAAAATCGAAGCTGCGGTGATTGGTCCAGACAATGGTGTACGCTGGCGAAAACGCCTGCCGACACCTTGCGGCAACTACACGGGGACACTGGAAACCATTCACAAGCTGATCGAACTCGCCTGCCAGGAAAATGGACTGCCGAGTGATCTCGCTGTCGGGATTGGCGTACCCGGCTCACGCTCACCTGCCAGCAGCCTGATGCGCAATTGCAATTCAACCGTGCTGAATGGAAAACCTCTTCTGGAAGATTTACTGGCTGTATTGCAACGGCCTGTACGCATCGCCAATGATGCCGATTGCTTCGCGCTTTCAGAGGCTAAAGCCGGTGCAGGCCAGGGTGCGAAAACCGTTTTCGGTGTCATACTCGGTACCGGCATGGGTGGTGGTATTGTCATCAACGGGCAGCTGCTCACTGGCGCTAACGGCATAGCCGGTGAATGGGGGCACAACCCTGCTCCCGGCGAACTCCTGACGGGTCGAACACCGAGACCCTGTTACTGCAGGCGCAACAACTGCCTGGAGACCTGGCTGGCTGGACCCTCGCTGTTACGCAGCTTTTCCAGCAACGTCACCGACGGGAAAGCCGCATCCGTGCCAGACGTGAAAGACTGGATACTTCGCAAACGTGCTGGAGATACGCACGCACTGCAGATATGGCAGGACTATACGGAATTGCTGGCACAGGCCTTGTCCGTGGTGATAAATATTATCGACCCGGATGTGATCGTCATGGGTGGCGGCATTTCCAATATTGACGAGATTTATTGCGACATTCCTGCTATCTGGCACCGCTGGATTTTTTCCGACATCGTCCGTACCAGACTGGTAAAAGCAGAGTGCGGTGATTCCAGTGGCGTCATCGGCGCAGCCTGGCTATGGCCAGACGACTAGCTCCCACACGCTTATGGCCCTGTGTGCTTGGGCTGCCACAGGATTTCCGCATCCTTGCCATCGAGCCGGTTCAATACCCGTGCACAAACGAACAGCCAGTCTGACAAGCGATTCACGTAATGAAGCACCGGCGCATTAACCGGATCCGTTTCATGCATATGTACCAGCAATCGCTCTGCCCGGCGACAGACACTGCGCGCCAGATGACAGTGCGCACCCGCCTGTGTCCCACCCGGCAAGATAAAATTTTTCAGGGGCGGCAGATCATCGTTATAGCGGTCCAGGACACCTTCCAGCCAGCTGACATCCGACTCATCGATAAATGCATACCCGGGCATGGCCAATTCGCCACCAAGATCAAACAATCGGTGTTGTATCTGTGCGAAAATCGCCCCGAGGTCTGCAGGCATTTCATTGGCGAGCATGACACCGATTACGCTGTTCAGCTCGTCAACCGTGCCGAGACACTCAACGCGCGGACTGTCCTTGCGAGTACGGGCACCATCACCCAGACCGGTACTACCGTCGTCGCCGGTGCGTGTGTAGATTTTTGATAACCGATTACCCATAAGGCCTCAAATACATGTGGATACTCCCAGCCGGACATTATAAACAGCATTGCACCGGACAGCCCTACCCTCTGGCATTACTGATGACACGTTCGTCTGGCGGAGCTTGCATTACACACTGTAAACCGAGTAAAAACACCGGGCGATTCAAACATGGAAAGCATTGAGAATCGTATAGCAGAACTGGAAACACGCGTTGCCTTCCAGGAAGATGCGTTACAAACGCTCAACGAACAGCTGGCACACCAGCAAAAACTGACGGGGCAACAGCAACAAATGCTGCAGACAGTTTACCGTCAGTTACTTGAGCTGAGAACATTATCCGACAACGACGGATCAACACAGGAAATGCAGGAAAAACCACCGCATTACTGAAGGAAAAAGATGCCACACCTCAACATCAAGACATCGACCACCATACACGCCACACCGGAGGTGGTTTACGGTGCCGTGACAGATTTCAGCAGCTATTCTGCATGGAACGTATGGATACCGAATGCAAAGGGTGAATGCCGTGTCGGCTCACAAGTTACCACCCACCACAAATATTTTGGCAAGGTAAAACACCAGCTGATTGAGCTCTCCCCGCCCGAAAGGCTGCGCTGGGATATTTCGGGCTGGCAGCGTCACTTTGTCAATGTGACACGGGACATAGCGATATTTGCCGGCATGGAAGGGAATACCCTCTACATGATCAACATCACGATGACAGGCCCCTGCGCCAGGATCGCCGGCTATTTTCTCAGAGGCACGATACGGCGCCTGATGCGCGAGGAAGTGCTCTCTTTGAAAAGCTACTGCGAACGCACGGCCGGGCAAGAAACCCGTTAAAAGCGCAAGACCCCCAACTGGCCGGGTGTAATCATTTACCAGATATACCTAGGCCCACAATAAAGACTTGCCATCAAAAACCTTGCGGGTATATAAATGCGACGAGCGTCACGTTTTTAAGGGCGCTGGAAGCGTCAGGCGATAAAGGAGTGCCAGAGGAGAACCGGAATAGTGTTTTTCTATTTGCAGGCTCGGCATGTCAGATATCAAGATCAGCATCTCAAGCACCATTCACGCACCGGTAGATACGGTTTTCGGTGTCATAACCGATTTTGAGCGCTATAAAACATGGAACCCGGGCATTGTAGATGCGGGCTTCGAGCTGGTGGACGGGCAGGATGGGGTCTTTACCTGGCATAAATACTTCGGCAAATCACACCTGAACATAGTTGATGTTGGGTGCGACGAAAAACTGCTGATGGAGTCATCCGGCTGGCAAAACCGGTTCATGCGCTCCACCTATCTGGTCACGCTTTATGCCGGATCACATGGCGATACGCTGTACACACTTGACATAAATCTCTCAGGTCCTGCGTCCTGGCTTGCCGGAAAGATACTGAAGAAAAGAATCCGTCGCATGATACAGAAAGACGTTAACGCCCTGAAAAAACACTGCGAGAAAATATCGCATACCGCCATTAACAAACCGCCTGCCGTGCGCAGCCTGGATCTGAAGAATACACCGGATTACCACCAGACCGTCTCACATGATATTGACCTGACGCTTCACACCAACACCGAAAAAGAATATTCCACCGCGATCATGCTGCCGAGCAGTGTCACCCGACATTAATCTGCGAAAAACCCAGCAGGTATTTGCGAACCAGCTTGCGAACCGGCCATAAAATGCAACGCAGATAACGAAATTTTTCCCGGATTTCCTGTTTGTACACGTCCAGCCCATATTGCTGGAATTGCAGGAGACGCTGGGTTTCTTCCGTATCCATCCAGTCTGTGTAATACGGGTCTTTGCCGAAAGCTTCACGCGGCAATTCACCAATCCCCATAGCCGTCGGCACAATGTTGATAAAATCAATCCACGTCACCTGACTGTTCTTGCCGCTCCCCAGAAACAGGACTTTCCCTACAACTTCCTTGTGTTCCAGCGCATTGGCCATCGCAATTGCTGCATCTTTCGGATGCAGGTATTCAACACGCGTGGCAGGGTCTACCATGAAACTTTGCCGCAACATGGCACCACTATCACCCGACTTCATGTTAAGCGCGTCAGCACAAGCACCGATGCGGAACATAACCCATGGCACAATGCTTTGGCGCAATAGCTTCTCGCATTCAATTTTCTGCCCGGCATAGTTATCACAGGCCTGGAATGGCGTATCAATCCGGCACGGTGGTTGTCGTGTATTACTGAAACCGTGCACGGATATCGATGATGGAAACACAAGTAAAGGCATGTTGGCCTGCGCAGCAATTGCATCGAGAATCAACCGCGTCCCTCCAACATTGATTTTCTCTGCCAGTGCCGGTTTCTGCTCAGAAACCGGTGGAATCAACGCTGCCAGATGGATGACCGCATCCTGGCTTTTCACTGCTTCCCCTACCGAAACCGCATCCGTGATATCGCCCCACACCATGCGGATACGCTCACCAAATCCCGAGGCAATCTTGCGATTGGTTTTGTTGTCCAGATCAAAACACGTCACAACATGCTTACGCCGTAGTAATTCTTCCAATACGCGCGTGCCTATCGTGCCGAAAGGACCTGTGAGCAATACATTCATGACATTCACCTTTTACCTGTTTTTATTGCCTGTTTTT
>DAOMGE010000018.1:20853-57317 GCA_035430165.1 Pseudomonadales bacterium
CCTGTTTTTATTGCCTGTTTTTTCTGTCGATACCCGCATTTTTTCGCAAGCATATCTTTTCAGAAAAACACGTTAAAATTTGCCCTGCCGCGCTATCATAACAAGCTGATACCGGATAACACTGCGGGTTGTACGCTTGCCAGACAAAACGATGATCGCCGATGTGATTTTCGACACGCTCGCTGAACGTTTCGAGCGAAAAATCTATGGCTCGGAAAAAGGCGATCTCCGGTTGCACCTGCTGTGGGATGACATGCTGCAAACCATCCCGGCACTGCAGGAGAAGACAACCCTGTCAGTCCTGGATGCCGGCGGCGGTCTCGGCCAGATCAGCCAGCGACTGGCCGCCCTCGGACACCAGGTCATCCTGGGCGAACCTGCGGCGCCGATGCTACAGCGCGCACGCGATCTGTTCTGCGAAAACGGTATCGACACGTCCCGCGTCCAATTCCTGCAGGCACCGATACAGGCCTTGCCTGAGCACCTGCACAACCGGCAATTTGATCTTGTGGTATGCCATGCCGTGCTGGAATGGCTGGCTGATCCCCTGCCGACACTCGCCAGATTGCTACCCTTCATCAGGCCGGGCGGCTGGCTGTCCCTGGCGTTTTATAACAGGGAATCAATCATCTGGAAGAATTTGCTCAAGGGAAATATCAGGAAAGTACGTGAAGGCAAACTGTCTGGTGATCCCGGCAGCCTCACACCACTGAACCCGCAATCCGCTCCCGAGGTGCTGGCATGGTTACAGCAACAGTCACTCGATATTGTGAGCGTGACCGGAATACGCTGCCTGAATGACTATCTTTACCCCGGTGTGAGCATTGACCCTTCCGAACTACAGGCGCTCGAACGTGAACTCAGCCGGCAGGAACCCTACAAATGGCTGGGGCGCTATATCCACGTGATTTCCGAAAAACGCTGATCGTACGACCAGCGGTTCGACAGAAATATCCAGCCCAGTCCGCTGTTTGGTAGAATGGCAGATCCGGATTTACCCCATCCACTTTTTTCTCGACGCCCGACCCTGATGACTGATACGCCTGACTTGCATAGCCTGCTCGAAAACCTGTCGCCGGAAATTTATGAGGCGTTGAAACGCGCCGTTGAGCTGGGCAAATGGCCGAATGGCACACACTTGTCCAGTGAACAACGCGAATTGTGCCTGGAAGCCGTTATCGTCTATGACAGCAGGCACAAACCTGAACAGGAACGCATCGGTTATATCCATCGCGACGATCACGAACATTGCGGCAGCGACGGCGACAAAAACCATGACCACAAAGGCAATCGCTGGAACGAGGAACAATTACTGGTATTTCGCGACATGCAATCACGCAATCCGACAAGGCATTGATAAATGCAAGCCGTATCGCCGATGAACGCAGGTACGATTGCCACCGGTTGCCTCGATAAAATGCAGGTCACACCGGATGCACCTGTGCGTTACACATTGCCATTGGGTGAAACACGCGTGCCTTTGAATGCATTCATTGGCAGGCACATCGAACTGCGACATACCGGCAACATCCACTGTACACATTGCAATCGAAAAACAGCAAAAAGTTTCGGGCAAGGCTATTGCTATCCCTGTTTCAAGAAACTGGCGCAATGTGACAGCTGCATTGTCAGCCCGGAAAAATGCCATTTCCATCTTGGCACCTGCCGCGAGCCACAATGGGCAGAAACACATTGTCACACTGACCACATCGTCTATCTCGCCAATTCATCCGGCATCAAGATCGGCATTACCCGCGCCAGCCAGATGCCAACCCGATGGCTGGATCAGGGAGCAACCCAGGCTCTTCCGATTGCACGGGTTGCTGATCGCTACTTGTCAGGATTATTTGAAGTCGCGTGCAAGAAATTTGTGGCCGACAAAACGGACTGGCGTGCATTGCTACGCAATGATGCAATACCGGTTGACCTGCTCGCCTGTCGCGACCGTTTATTGCAGCAAACCGCCGCGGATATCCAGGCACTGCAAAACCGGTACGGCCTGCATGCCTTGCAACTGCTGCACGAAAATCATGTCCGGGAATTTTCTTATCCGGTTTCACGTTACCCCGAAAAAACCAGCACGCTCAACTTTGACAAGGATCCGCTCGTAAGCGGTGAATTGCTCGGCATCAAAGGCCAGTATCTGCTGTTTGCCAACGGGGCGTTGAATATCCGTAAATTTACAGCTTACGAAATTGCACTGTCGGCCTGACAGTGCCAAGGAAATACACATGAACACCACCGTCGCCCAAGCCATTTTCCTGCAAGACTACAAGCCGTCAGATTTCCTGATCGACGAGACACATCTCAATTTCCAGTTGAGCGAAACAGCGACAACAGTGAATGCCCGATTGCTGATGCGGCGCAATCCGCTTGGCAATCCTGCGGCCCACCTGGAGCTGCAAGGGAGCGGACTGGATACCCGCAGGCTGTTACTGGACGGACAACAACTCACCGCCAAGGATTACCATATCGTTGGCAATACCTTGCATATCATCTTGCCGCTACCCGAAAGTTTTGAACTGGAAAGCGTGGTGATCATCAAGCCACATCTCAATACAGCACTGGAAGGTCTTTACAAATCCCGCAACATGTTTTGCACACAGTGCGAAGCAGAGGGCTTTCGCCGCATTACCTGGTATCTCGACCGTCCCGATGTGATGTCGACTTTCACCGTGACAATTCTCGCAGAAGAAAGCCGCTACCCGGTTCTGTTGTCAAACGGCAACCTGGTCGAAAGCGGGAAACTCAACAACGGCATGCACTGGGCAACCTGGCGCGATCCCTTCAAAAAACCCTGTTACCTGTTTGCACTGGTCGCCGGCGACCTCAAGTATGTGGAGAACTTTTTTGTCACCATGTCTGGCCGTCGCATCACACTGCGCATCTATGTCGAGGAAAAAGACCTGGCAAAATGCGGCCACGCCATGAATACACTGAAAAACGCCATGGCATGGGATGAAAAAGTCTATGGCCGTGAATACGACCTCGACATTTACATGATTGTCGCGGTTGACGACTTCAACATGGGTGCCATGGAAAACAAGGGGCTGAATATTTTCAACACATCGTGTGTACTCGCACGCCCGGAAATCACCACCGATAAAGGTTTCCAGCGCGTAGAAGCTGTCGTAGCCCACGAATATTTCCACAACTGGTCAGGGAATCGCGTCACCTGCCGCGACTGGTTCCAGCTCAGCCTCAAGGAAGGTTTTACTGTTTTCCGCGACAGCGAATTTTCAGCTGACATGAATTCACGCACCGTGAAACGTGTCGAGGAAGTGAATCTGTTGCGCACCGTGCAATTTGCCGAAGACGCGGGCCCGATGGCACATCCGGTGCAACCTCCCTCCTACATGGAAATCTCGAATTTCTACACGCCGACCGTGTATGAAAAAGGAGCGGAAATTGTGCGGATGCTGCACCGACTGCTCGGTCCCAAGCGCTTCCGCAAGGGTACCGACCTTTACTTTGACAGGTACGATGGCCAGGCTGTAACCATTGAGGAATTTGTTGGCGCGATGGAAACCGTTTCCGGACGCGACCTGACGCAATTCCGGCGCTGGTACACTCAGGCAGGAACACCGACGCTGTCGGTGCGCGGCGATTACCATGCTGAAGACCAGGAATTTGTACTGACTGTAGTACAGAGTTGCCCACCAACATCCGAGTCGCAAACCAAGGAAAATTTTCACATCCCGTTGGCGATAGGGCTGCTTGGCGAAGCTGGCAGTATGGCGCTGCACGTGCGCGGCCAGAAAAATACGGAAAGCAGTGACAACACAAACTGCGTACTGGAAATTACGGAAAGTGTGCAACAATTTGTCTTTGAAAACGTCACTGAAAAACCGGTTCCCTCTTTACTGCGCGGTTTTTCAGCGCCGGTAAAACTTGACTATCCCTACACCCGCGACGAGCTGGCATTCCTTATCAGTCACGACGACGATGGTTTCAATCGCTGGGATGCAGCCCAACAACTGGGCGTACAAGTGCTGCAGGAACTGACCGAGAATATCCTGCAAGGCTTGCCGCTGGAACTGGATGAGAAGCTCGTCATCGCCTACCGCATCCTGTTGCGCGACGAAACGCTGGATCCTGCCATGGTTGCGCTGATGCTGGAGTTGCCCGGTGAAATCTACCTGGCCGAACAGGCACTGGTGGCACATCCCCATGCCATTCATGAAGCGCGCCTGTTTGCACGAAAATCACTGGCGCGCGCATTGACGCAAGACTTGCTGAACGCTTACCACAACAATCCGTCAGACGACGTCTATCGACCCAGCGCCAATGAAATCGCCAAACGGAGCCTGAAAAATACCGCACTCGGTTACCTCATGCTGCTCAATGAAAAAGAGGCCGTCAAACTCTGCCTGGAGCAATACAACAACGCCGCCAACATGACCGACAGCAGTGCCGCGCTGGTTGCGCTGGTCAATTGCGATGCCGATTTCATTCCGGATATTCGCGAAAAAGCATTGCGCATTTTTTATAAACGCTGGCAGCACGAACCGCTTGCCATCAATCACTGGCTGCAAATCCAGGCCAGCAGCTATTTGCCTGGCGCACTGGAAAGGGTTGAAGCACTACTGAAGCATGAAGCGTTTGACATGAAAAACCCGAACAAGGTTCGCGCTGTCATCGGTGCTTTTTCTGCACAGAATCCTGTGCATTTTCACGCTGAGGATGGCAGTGGTTACCGGTTCCTGGCCGACAAGGTTATTGAACTGGATCCGGTCAACCCGCAGATTGCAGCAAGATTACTCGGCCCTTTGACGCGCTGGAGCAAGATGCCGGCCCAGCAGCAGGAGAAAATGCGCGAACAGTTGCAGCGCATCCTGTTGAGCGGTTCATTGTCACCGGATGTGTTTGAAGTGGTCAGCAAATCCGTGCGGTAGAAAAAATCCGTTCCGGGATTTTTATGCCACCCTGCTGCGCCGGAAAAAAACCGCATCAAGGCATGACAAACAGAGGATCAACACCGGCCAATTACCCAGCAACTGGTACGGTGTATTGCCGCGAAATGCCTGTACAGAACCCTGCAACACGAACGGCTGGAACTGCGGCGAGCGACTGACAACACGGCCTTTGCTGTCAATAAACGCCGAAATCCCGTTGCTGGTTGCGCGCATCATTTCACGCGCATTTTCACGCGCGCGCATCTGCGCCATCTGTAAATGCTGGTGCGGCCCTATGGATGAGCCGAACCAGGTGTCATTGCTGACCGTCAACAACACATCGGCATCACGCGCTTGCGATGCCACCAGCTCCGGATACGTCACTTCATAGCAGATACTGGATGCGATACGCAGCAATCCACTCGAGAGATTTTCCTGGTGTTCGGGCCCCAGGCTGACTTCAGAAACCGGCAACTGGAAAAAATCCAGCAGGCCTTCCAGCCATTGTTGTAGCGGCACATACTCCCCAAACGGCACCAGTCTGCGCTTGTGATAAAACCCGCTGGCCTCGCCGATACCCAGCAAGCTGTTGTAATAGATGTCATCACCTTTTTCATTCTGGTGCAGCGACAACACACCCGTTACGAGACCACCACCGCGCGCCTCTGCTTCCGCCTGCATCAACACAAAAAAAGGATGGCCGGGTGTATACACTTCGGGAATCGCCGCTTCAGGCCAGACAATCAAATCGCCTTTTCCCCACAGCGGCTCACTCATATCGCGATACAGTGCGCGGATCGCTGCTCGCTGACCCGGCTTCCATTTTTGCTGCTGCGCGACATTGCCCTGCACCAATGACACATGCTGCTGCAAACCCGCGACAGGATGCGTCCAGCTGACTGTATCCAGTAATTTCCCGCCACCGATTGCCACACCCGTTACCAGCAACGGCAACCAGATTTTCTGGCGGGACTGGATACAGCAAGCCGCACTGGCCGCCAATAAACTTAACAGGAAACTGATGCTGTAAACACCGGCTAACGGCGCCCAACCACCTGCCAGTGTTTCTGTCTGGCTATAACCAAGATAAAGCCAGGGAAAGCCGGTGAGAAACCAGCTGCGATACCATTCGTTCAAAACCCATATCGCGGGAAAACCCAGCAGCACACCTGAAGGTTTTTCCTCTACATAGCGATGCCAGATCCACATCGGCAAGGCAAAGGCCAATGCGAGACCGGCGACAAAAGCGAGGGTAAGCAACACGGCCAGCCATAACGGTGCGTATCCATAATCGTGGATGCTCACATAGACCCACGATGCACCGACACCAAAGTAACCGAGCCCGAAGAAAAAACTGCGTGCGCACCGGCGCGATAGCATTTGATCTTTTAGCAGGAACAGGTAGAGCACCAGCGGCAAGGGCGCCAGCCACCACGCGTCAAACGGCGACAGCGACAGTGGCAACAAGGCACCCGCGAGCAACGCCAGAGTGTCACCACGCCTGCCTTTCATAATTGCCATCGACAGAAAATCAGTTGTCACTGTTATTGGCAGTCGGCAACGTGACGCGCAACATATGAATCTGGCGCTTATCGGCGTTCACAACACGGAAACTGAAATCACCGATCACTGCCACTTCGTTACGGCGCGGCAAATGCCCGAGCGTATGCATCAGGATGCCACCGAGCGTATCAAAATCCTTGTGCGGGATGTTCGCACCAAACGTGGCATTGAATTCCTCGATCGGCGTCAAGGCTTTCACCAGGTAATCATTGCCTGTCAGCGGACGAATGAAACGTTCGTCTTCTTCAATATCCGTTTCATCCTCGATATCGCCAACGATTTCTTCCAGTACATCCTCAATCGTGACCAGGCCGGCGACATTACCGTATTCATCCACGACTATCGCCATGTGATAGCGGTTCTGGCGAAACTCGCGCAACAAATCGTTGATGCGCTTGGTTTCCGGAATAACATTGGCGGGATGCAAATATTCCTCAAGATGGAAATTTTCAACACCTTTCAGGATTAATGGCAATAATTTCTTGGCCAGCAAAATCCCTAGCACCTGGTCAGCTGTTTCACCCAGCACCGGGAAACGGGAATGTTCGGATTCGATAATCAACGGCAACAGCGTCTGTATATTATCGGTCGCCCTGATGGTCACCATCTGGGTGCGCGGCACCATGATGTCACCGACCTGCTTGTCACGCGACTTGAGTGCATTCTCCATGATGGAAAATGACTCATCATCAATCACATGCTGCTTGTGTGCATCATCAAGGATTTCGAGCAAGTCACTGCTGTCTCGCAATGACAGGCCTATCGCTTTCATGAAGCGATCAAGCCAGGATTTGTCTGCGGGCCCCTTGTCGTAATGACTGTTGGAAGGGTCATCGTGCATGGATATGTTTCCCCGAAACGGTAACAGCTACCGATAAAGAATTGTCAGCTGGTTTATTCATACGGATTGGCAAAACCCAGTTGTCGCAAGATGGCGATTTCACGCGCTTCCATCTGCTCTGCCTCTGCGTCATCGACATGATCAAAACCGAGCAGGTGCAACGTACCATGCACCACCATATGTGCCCAGTGCGATTCCAGCGTTTTTCCCTGATCACGTGCCTCACGTTCGACGACATCTGCGCAAATGGCAAGATCACCCAGCAGCGGCGGATTGCAATCTTCAGGCAAATCACTCGGAAAAGACAGCACATTGGTTGCCTGGTCTTTCTGCCGGTAATGCGCGTTCAGTTCTGCACTTTCCACAGCGCTGACAATACGTATCGACACCTCCGCCCGCTGCCGCAAGCCTGCCAGCGCCGCACGGATCCAGGTTGCAAACAACCCGTCAGCCGGTACAGTCTCTGCCTCACAGGCGTTGTCGATGTCGACACTGATATCCATATCAGGTATCACCATTCTCATGCTTGTCATACGCATCGACAATACGCTGCACCAGCGGATGACGCACGACATCACGTGACGAAAAGCGGGTGAAGCTGATCCCGTCAACGCCGTCCAGCACTTCACACGCATGCAACAGTCCGGAACGGACACCGCGCGGCAAATCGATTTGCGTCGAATCACCCGTAATCACGGCGGTAGAACCAAAACCGATACGGGTCAGGAACATTTTCATTTGTGCCGTGGTGGTGTTCTGGCTTTCATCAAGAATGATAAATGCGTTATTCAACGTGCGGCCGCGCATATAGGCGAGCGGTGCAATTTCGATAATCTGCCGCTCTAGCAATTTGGCCACTGCCTCAAACCCGATCATTTCATAGAGTGCGTCGTAGAGCGGCCGCAGATAAGGATCTATTTTTTGCGCAAGATCGCCCGGCAAGAAACCCAGTTTTTCACCCGCTTCCACGGCAGGCCGCACCAGTAGCAGGCGTTCGACGCGATCACTTTGCAGTGCTTCCACAGCACAAGCGACAGCCAGATACGTTTTGCCGGTGCCCGCCGGCCCGATACCGAAATTGATATCGTGCCGCTGGATGGCACGCACGTAGGTATTCTGCATCGCACCGCGCGGTTTTACCGACCCTTTCTTGGTGCGTATCGAGAGTGGTGCACTATCGGCAGGCGCGGCAGGCACTACCAGGCTATCGAGATTCGCATTCTGCAAATGCAGGTGAATCAACGCCGGGGTCAGATCCTGTTTTCCCTGCGTTTCCGCGTAAAGCTGCTGCAGCAGCGCCAGCGCCGACGCCGCCGACTGCTCGCTACCGACTACCGTAAAAATATTGCCGCGCTGTCCGATCTGTACCTGCAACCGCTGTTCAATCTGCTTGAGATGCTGGTTGAGTTCACCGCACAAGCTGGCCAGTCGTCGAGTATCTGCAGGTTCTATTGCCAGCGTGAGGGATTGCGACGCCGGCTGCGTTACGTTGTCAGTTTTCAATGAGGCCCTGATGCGCGAATGCGCGTGTGAATCATGTGGATAGCATATACCGGGAACCTTGTCCGGGGAAATTGATTTGCGACATGGCACCGCACATCCCACCCCGGATACGACTCGCAAACACACCATAGACCAATTGCAAATCAACCGGCTTCAGACTGATCGCGTCTGCACCCGATTCGATCAATTCACGCTTCTGGCTCTCCTGCAGCCATGCACTGCATGCGATGATCACCATGTCATTCAACGCTGCATCCTGCCACTGGCGTATCTGCTGTATCGCCGAGACACCATCCATACCGGGCAGGTTCACATCCATTAACACGCCATCGAATTTTTCTTCACGCAAACGCAGCAACGCTTCCTCTGCCGAGGACGCCAGCGTAACCGAGTGTCCGTCGTGTTCCAGTTCCGCCCGGGCAGCAATACGATTGATTTCGGCATCGTCCACCACCAGTATTTTCAGGTCGCCCACCAGATCCAGCGGCACCGGGATCGCCGGCGTCTTGCTGATCAGCACATTTGTAATAGCAACGGGCAATGACACGGAAAACAGGAATGTACTGCCAACACCTTCCCTGCTCTCCACCGTAATATCACCGCCCATGGCGCGCGCCAGATCACGGCTGATATTCAGGCCAAGCCCCGTGCCGCCAAAGCGATACTGGATATCCTTGCCCTGCTGAAATGGCAAAAAAATGCGTTTCTGCAGTGCCTGTGACATGCCGATACCGGTATCCATCACCTTGAACTGCACAACACCAGATGCAGTGGAATCCGTCGGGAGATTGACGTTGAGTTTCACAATACCGCTGTCAGTAAACTTGACTGCATTGTTCAATAAGTTCATGAGGATTTGCCGGATACGCACAATATCACCACGCACATTGGCTGGAACATCCCTTGCAATATCGCAGGTAAACAGAATCCCTTTCTCCAGTGCCCGCCCCTTCATCAGGACAGCAATATTTTCCAGCAACGCACGCAAATCAAAATCGCCTTGCACAATTTCCAGCCTGGATCCCATCCCGGAATCGCCCAGTAACGACAAATCCAGTGTGTCGTCGAGTAGTGACATGAGTGCATCACCGGAATGATCGAGTGTATCTACCAGTTTCCGTTGTGTTGTATCAAGCGGCGTCTTGCCCAGCAGGCGCACAATGCTCAACACGGATGCCAATGGCGTGCGCAGCTCGTGACTGATAACAGCAAGCGACGGCGGTTTCTGTTTGTTGCGTTGCAACCACAGGCTGCGATCCTGCAATGCCAGGCCAAGCAACAGGATTGCCACTGCACTGGCAGCAGAAAACCACAAAGGCTGGTATGCAGACAGGGCAAGGATATTTGCCGTCGACAAGGCAGCAACAAGCATCACCAGCCCCAGTAATCCATAACCTGTAATGAGCAGGAACCCTGCGCGATAACCGTTCCTGAATCGCCATATCACACTGCCCAACAACAGCAACAGTAAAGGCAACATGCTGGGCCAGTATCGCGTAAATGGCACGGCGACATTGAGCCAGAGGAACGCAGGCAACGCCGCGCCGACACTCACCAGTGCGCCACAGTAAATGCGATAAATAACAGGAAATTCCTGGCCGATATCCAGCAATTCCGCATTGAAGAGCAACATGAAGAAGCCGCTGGCCCACTCCGCGATATTGATCACATCGTCCTCAGGATCTGTATAGCCTGTCAGCCTGGGCAGCACACCGAAATAGCAGGTCCAGACCACAGCCACACAAAGCCCGGCCAGGCTGTACCACAGGTAAGCCTTGTCGCGATTGGTAAAAAACAGGGTGAAGTTATAGAGCGACAGGGCCAGCATCATGCCGCTGAGCAATACCGCCACAATGTCATGGTGAGGCAACGCGGTTCGCTGGTACTGTTCAGCCGCCTGCAGACAGCCGGGCACAAAAAACAAAAGCAGGGAAATCGGAAGAGAAAACTGGCGACGTCGCATACTGCTGCCATTCCATAGCGTTACATTACCAATCACACAACTGTGTGACCACTTCAATTACGGCGCGCGACTATACCCGTGTCTATTCATTGCTGCGTAACCGGACGTAACTGCCAGTAACCGACTGACAAATCGCTGCGCCTACAACGTGGCTGCATGATTCTTCAGGTAATCAGCGACACCGGCCGGATCTGCTTTCATCCCTGCATCGCCCTTGTTCCAGCCAGCCGGACACACTTCGCCATGCTCGGTGTGGAATTGCAGCGCATCCACCAGACGCAACAGTTCATCGATATTCCGGCCCAGCGGCAAATCGTTGATGATCTGGCTGCGCACTACGCCCCTGGTATCAATCAGGAACGCACCGCGAAACGCCACACCGCCGGCAGTCTGCACATCGTAATCCCGAGCGATTTGCTGCGTCAGGTCTGCCGCCATGGTGTAGCGAACCGGACCAATACCGCCATCATTGACCGGCGTATTGCGCCAGGCATTGTGTGTGAAATGCGAATCGATAGACACACTGATGACTTCAACATTGCGCGCGCGAAATTCATCCATGCGATGGTCGAGCGCAATCAATTCGGAAGGACAGACAAACGTGAAATCCAGCGGATAGAAAAAGACCAGGCCATACTTGCCCTTGATAGCAGTAGCGAGATTGAAATCCTCCACAATCTCGCCATTGCCGAGCACGGCGGCGCACGTAAAATCCGGTGCGGGTTTACCAACCAGTACAGCCATCGTCGCAATCCCCTGTGAAAAAAATCAACCCGCAGCGGCTTCCTTGATCAACGGCTGCAGCTCACCTTTTGCATGCATTTCCGTGACGATATCACAGCCGCCAATCAATTCACCTTTCACCCACAGTTGCGGGAAGGTCGGCCAGTTGCCATAACGTGGCAAGTTGGCGCGAATTTCAGGATTGGCGAGAATATCGACATAGGCAAAACGCTCGCCACAACCCATCAACGCCTCCACCGTACGGGCAGAAAAACCGCACTGCGGTGCGTTCGGGCTGCCTTTCATGTAAAGGATGATGGCGTTCGATTCGATCTGGTCTTTGATAGTATCCATGATATCCATGACATAACCTCTGTCTGGCTGCGGGAGTGTAAGAGGGTGGTCATTCTAGCCCCCACGGTCGCAAATTACGACTGCAGGTAAAACATGCCAGCATGCAAACCGAGTCCGTGATTTTCTGCTAATTCGTAGGGACTTTGCTGGCTTCAATCTTCTCGGACAACTTGGCAGCCAGTTTCTTCGCCTCACCCATCTGTGACGGATCCAGTTTTGATGCGGCCATTTCCAGTTTGGTTTTCGCATTGGCATCGCCATCCGCCGCACGGATTGATGCCCACACATAGAGCTGTTTGTAATCCTGCTGGATATCTTTCCCGTTACCGTTTTCGTAAAGCTCTATCAGGATGTTCTGTGCTTCCGGACTTCCCTGTGCCGCAGCCTTGGTATACCAGACAATCGACTGTCTGGAATCCTGTTTGACACCCACGCCTTTTTCATACATCCCACCCAGCTGGAACTGCGCATCCTTGTTTCCCTGCTCGGCAGATTTGGTATACCACTTTGCCGCTTCCTTGTTGCTCTGTTCAACACCCTTGCCTGTCTCGTAAATGACAGCCAGCACATATTGCGAATCCGCATCACCACCTTCGGCAGCTTCCATCAAGAAATCGAAGCCCGCATCCGCCCATATTGATGGACAAATACAAACCAGGAAAACCCACAGGAGTACCCTAAGCTTCACCAACATTGCCTTTGATACGATTCGATAGCCGAGACCACAAGCCATAGTTGCGGCCCCCATTGTGCCGACCAATATAACCCTGTGAAACGCAAACCACAAAAACGTCTTTTTTCTTGCAACAGACGGCGCAAGGAACAGCCAACCCCTTCACAACATACCCGCCCGGTTCTCGCTATACTTCGCAGGCATGGGATGACACCTGCAAACCATCCAGGAAGGGAACGAGCGTGTTTACGCACCGGATTCACCCGAAACTGCTACTGCCATGGCTGGCGCTAGGCCTGGGCCTGCTGGCAAGCGTATCAACGGCCTGGCTGGTCCGGCAGGGAATCCAGCGGGACGCTGTCAGCCAGTTTGCTTTTTCCGCAGACCAGATAACCATAAAAGTCAGGGAGCGCCTCGAATCTTTCGAACTGATCTTGCGTGGTGGCGCCGGGCTGTTTGAATCCAGCCAGCAGGTGGATCGACAGGAGTGGCATCACTTCGTTGAAAAAGTTGCTGCCGATGAAATTGTGCCTGGTGCACAGGGCATCGGCTTCTCGCTGCTGGTCAAGCCGGAGCAACTGGCAAACCACATCGCCAGCGTACGCGCCGAGGGCTTCCCCGACTACAACATCAGGCCGGCTGGCCCGCGTGACATTTACACGTCCATTGTCTATCTGGAACCGTTCAAGGATACGAACCTGCTCGCCTTTGGCTATGACATGTATGCCGAGCCGGTACGGCAGGCGGCGATGGCGCATGCACGCGATACCGGGCTTGCCACCCTGTCTGGCAAGATCACGCTGGTGCAGGACACGGATGCCAACCCCAAACCGGGCGTGCTGATGTATGTACCGGTCTACCGGGCTGGCTTGCCTGCCTGGAACACAGAGCAGCGTCGCGCCGCCTTGCTGGGCTGGACCTACAGCCCGTTCCGCATGCAGGACATGATGCACGGGATCCTGCGCGGCTGGGAAAGCAAGGAAGGTCGCTACGTTGACCTGCACATTTTTGACGGCAGTGAAACCACACGCGACAAACAGTTGTACGACAGCTTTGTCACAGAAAAGCCTGTACCCCATACCATCTTTTTCCAGCACCGCGAGGTGTATTTTTATGACCATCTCTGGGTGCTGGAATTTGATCGCATATCGAGCGCACCCGATATTGATTACAGCTATGCCTGGCTGACACTGGCTGGCGGCATCGCCATCACCCTGCTGCTGGCTGGCCTGCTGCGATCACTGAACGATACGCTGGTCAACGCGTCGCGCATTGCCGACAACCTCACCGCTGAAATACAGCAGCGTGAAGCCGATCTGCTGGAAGCCCAGCGTATCGGCAAGACCGGCAGCTGGAAGCTGGATCTGTCGACGGGAAAAATCATCTGGTCCGAGGCAATGGAAAGTATTTTCGGCCAGCATGCTGACGGGCCGGAAGTGCCATTGTCAGAGCAGCAGCGTTTCTTCACACCGGACAGCTGGGAGCGCATGCAGGCCGTGCTGGCGCAAGCACTGGAAGATAACAGGCCTTACGAAATCGAAGTCGAGGTGATCAATTTATCCGGCGAACACCTCTGGATGCTGATCCATGGCGAATGTATCCACAACCCAGGCGGCGACGTGGTCGCCTTGCAAGGTTCAGCTGCCGACATCACTACCCGCAAACAAAACCAGTTACGCATTGAAACACTGACCAGACTTTATGCTGCCCTGAGTGCGTGCAACCTCGCTGTCGTGCAATGCCAGTCGCAAGACGAACTTTTCTCCAGAATCTGTGAGGTGGTGGTCAGGGAAGGCGGGATGAAAATGGCATGGATCGGCCTGGTCGACCCGGCAAACGACCGGATTGTACCCATCAAGTCGGCTGGCGAAGGCCTGGACTACCTGGATGGCATCGAGGTTTCTGTCAGGGCAGACGACGCCCACGGACAGGGCCCCACCGGCACGGCCACCCGCGAAAACCACCCTGTCTGGCTCGAGGATTTCGGCAGCAGCCAGATGACAGCGCTATGGCGAGCAAGAGGCCAGCATTTCGGCTGGGCAGCATCCGCAGCCATACCCATTTCACGCAGCGGCAAACCGGTAGGCGCACTGACGTTTTACTCCACCGTCGTCGGCAATTTTGGCGAAGAAACGCGCCTGCTGCTGGAGGAAATGGCAGCCACCATCAGCTTTGCGCTGGACAAACTGGATGCCGAGGCCGAAGCCAAGGCCTCGCAGGCTATCCTGGTGGAATCGGAGCAACGCTTCCGCAGCGTGGTGGAACAATCGATCGCCGGCGCCTTCATCATCCAGGATGGCCAGCTGGTTTATGCCAACCCGCGTATCGCCGAGATCCTGGGTTACCCGGATGCCGCCGAACTGTATGGACTCAACCCGCTGGACATCGTCGCGCCGAAAGACCGCGACTATATCGGCACCCTGATCCGTAAGGCCCTGGCTGGTGAACTGGACAAGGCAGAAGCGCTTTTCAGCGCACTGCGCAAGAATGGCACCATCACGGAAATCGGCGTCAATACCGTGACTGCCACCTATAAATCCCGGCCAGCCATCATCGGTCTGGCGCAGGATATTTCTGATCGCAAAGTCGCTGAAGACCAGATTCGCCGCTACGCCAAGCAACTGGAACACACGTTTATCCAGACCGTCGGCCTCGCCACCACGCTGAGTGAAATGCGTGACGCCTACACCGCCGGCCATGAACGGCGTGTGGCGGAAATTGCAATGGCTATCGGCAGGGAAATGGGCATGGACGACAACCAGCTGGAAGGCTTGCGCGTCGGCGGCTACCTGCATGACGTGGGAAAAATCACCGTGCCATCAGAAATCCTGTCCAAGCCCGGCAAACTCACTAGCGTGGAATATGCCCTGATCAAACAGCACGCCCAGGCAGGTTATGACGTGTTGAAAGAAGTCGATTTTCCGTGGCCGGTTGCATTGATTGCATTGCAACACCACGAACGCATTGACGGCAGCGGCTACCCCCAAGGCCTCAAGGGTGACGAGATCATCATCGAGGCGCGCATCACGGCGGTGGCGGATGTGATCGAGTCCATGGCATCACACCGACCCTATCGTGCTGGCCTTGGTATCGAGGCCGCTCTGGCTGAAATCGAACGCGGCAGCGGCACCGCCTATGATCCGCAGGTCGTCAACATCTGCCTGCGCCTGTTCCGCGAAAAACATTACGCCATTCCGTCCGGATAACCCGCAAGCTTCGCCGCGTTTTGCTGCAACCAACACGAGACACCTGATGAATAATCCTGCCCCCTTCTGGGAAACCGTGGCACTGCCTGACATGACAGCCGCACAATGGGAAAGCCTGTGCGATGGTTGCGCGCTGTGTTGCCTGCAAAAACTGGAAGACGAGGATAACAACGAAATCTATTACACGGATGTCGCCTGCCAGTTGCTCGACATCAGCAGCGACGACACCAACTGTCGCTGCAAGCACTACCGTCATCGCGCTGCGCACGTCGAGCATTGCATGCTGCTGACACCGGACAACCTCGGTGAAGCCATGCGCTGGTTGCCGGATACCTGTGCCTACAAGCGGCTGGCACAACAACAGCCGCTGCCGGCATGGCACCCGTTGCTCACCGGCAGTCGCGAAAGCGTCCACAAGGCCGGCATCTCTGCGCGCGGCCGCTGTGTGTCGGAGCTCGTGGTCGATGAAAGAAACCTGGACGAACACGTGGTGTACTGGGTGGCAGGCTTCGGGGAATAGCAAAACGCCTGCCGCTATCGCCCGTCTTCTTACAAATGCTGCTTGAACCGGGTATCGGCCTCGCGAATCCCTTCATGCACATCCCGCAGCAAGGACATGGGAGAGCTGGTTGTTTTCAGGAGCATCTGCCGGAGCTGGCCTGCCACGTCGGCATCCATGCCCATCGCCTGCTCCAGGAATTCCATCAGCAGGATGACCTTGACCGGCACGTAATCATTGCTCGGGATCATCGCATACAGGCTTTTCCGGATATGCCAGCCGGGCAATATCCTCACCAGGCGACCGTCACTCACCATGCCGTCAATGGTGTAGGTGGGGATCATGAAAACACCCAGGCCGCTCAGGCAGGCATCAATGCACGCCGGCATATTGAGACTGGAGAACCGGCCACTGACGGGCACCCGCACAGACGTATCGCCATTGGTCAGGCGCCAGTGGTCTTCACCGTTGAGGACACACGGCAGGGATGACAGGTCTGCCGGCGTTGCAGGCAGGGAACTGTCCGTGAACAGGGTCGGGGATGCCACCAGTGCGCAATCAATCCAGCAGAGGTGAAAGCTGGGGGCATTACTGTCGATTTCCCCGAGCACCACTGCCAGGTCCAGCCCCTCCTGCGTCAGGTTGGGCACATGGTCCCGATAGGTCACTTCCATGCTCAAACCGGGGTATTTGTCGAGAAAAGCGCGGTAAAGATCCATCTGGAAGGCCGGGCGCGAACCGCCCACGTAACAGAGTTTCATCACACCGGTCAGCGATTCCTTGTCCAGATGGACACTGTCGCAGGCATGGCCAAAATCGGCGACCAGCTTGCGACAAGCCCGGTAAAACACATTGCCTTGTGTGGTGAGGCAGACTGCGCGCGTACTGCGTTCCAGCAAGCGGGCCTGCAGTCGTTTTTCCAGTTCTGCCACACGCTTGCTGATCTGTGACGCTGTCACACCCAATCGCTCGGCCGCCCTGGAAAAACTGCCGGATTCCACAACGGCGATGAATTCCTCGATGCCTTTCCACTGCCCCATAGTGAAAGCCCCCGTCAGCAGGATCCAATTATTGTGACGGCAAGGCTAACACGACCCGGCACCTGCAGTTTTTCCAGAATGGAAAAAACCGGATTCCATTCACGGGCTTAATTCCTGCAAATGTTTTGGCTAGAGTGCTCCTTACAAAAACCATAACGGGCAAGCAATGACCATGGCAAAAACGGCAAAAAACTCCGAGATTCTCGAAGAGCTCAAGGCACTGGGTCCCTGGCATTTCGACGTCAGGATCAACAGCCACCTGAAAACCAGCCATGCCAACTGCGGGGATCATGAAGGCTACACCTTTGTGAATCCCTACGAATTAATGGGCCTCATCAAGAGCATTTACCCGGATGGCCTGCAGGGCAAACGCTTCATGGATGCCGCCTGCAATAGCGGCGCCTACTGCTTCGTCGCCAGGAATCGCGGCGCAGAAGAAGTCTTCGGCTTTGATGTGCGGGATTTGTGGATCAACCAGGCCAACTACCTGAAAGATTGCCTGCCCGGCGACAAGGAAAATATCCATTTTGCACAGTGCGATCTCATGGAACTGGATAGCATCCTGCCTGCGGACAAAAAATTCGATATCAGTATTTTCAAGGGGATTTTTTATCACCTTCCCAACCCGGTAGCCGGTTTGAAACTGGTGGCAGACCGTACCCGTGAAGTGATTGTTGTGGATTCCGACATGGCATCGCACCAACCGGACGGCTACCTGAAATTTATCGCGGAAGGCATAGAAAACCCGCTCTCCGGCGTACACCAGATCGCCTGGGCACCGACCGGACCACAAGTCATCACCGACATGCTTTCTTTGCTCGGATTCACCACAGCCAGGACCGTCATGTGGTGGAGCCCGGACAAGGATGCCAGGCCCGGCGCACACGGCCGCGTGCGCGTGGTGGCTTCACGCAAACCTGAACTGCTTGCGCACATCCAGTCGCTGACTGAACCGACAATAACGACGAAATAACTAACAACAAACCGGAAAACAACAACGCAGAAACAATAAAAAACGCAAGAAATAATAAAAACGCAAGAAACAACAAGAACAAAGAAAGGGCTAACAAGAACTGCAATCAGGGCCCGGGTAAATTGACCCATTTCAATTTTTCCCGGGCCTGTTTTTTTTCAACTGCAGATGCCAGAAAACCCAGTAACTGCCTGCTACCAACGCCGTCAGCACAGCGGGAAACAACATCGCGGTGAACTGCAGGCTGGCAAAACACAGCGCGCCCAGGACACCGCCAACAATAAATCCGGCAATCAGCGTCAGGTACAGGATAATTCTCCGCATATCGGCCTGTTGCCCTCGCAAACGCAAACCGAGTGCCACACCCAGATCGGTAAACAAACCGGACACATGCGTGGTTCTCACAACAGCACCGCTATAGGTACTGGTCATCGCGTTTTGCAGGCCGCATGCAGCCGACGCAAAAAAATGACCACTTTGTGATCCCGCGTTCAGCATCACCATCGACAGCAGCAACAATATCGATTCCACCAGCAGCGCCACGCTGTAACGTCGCCCGAGCCTGAGTGCCGTATTGCCGATCACCACACCACTGAACGCTGCGCCCAGCACAAAACTCAACATGACAAACAACAAATGCACGACACCGTCGGTATTGGCGTGTGCGATTTCCAGTGACAGATACGTGGAAGTGCCGGTGAGATGCGAGACTGCCTGGTGCCTGAATCCCAGCAAACCGATGGCATTGATAAAACCGGCGTTCAACGCCAGCAGGAAACCGCCAATCTCCACCCACCTGGGCAATTTGCTGATCATGCGGGCAATGCATTAACAACGGTTACGGGATCAATAATCCAGGCTGACTCCTGCGCCTCCGACCAATGGATCACCAGCTTGCCTTCTTTCAGCGCTTGCATGACTTGCGCACAGCGGGAATCCAGCGAATCAAAATCATCATCTGCGCACAAACCGTGTAGCTGTGTGCAATAACTCTCGACCATATTCACCAGCGTGTCGTCCGGTAATTTTTGCCACGGGATAAACATCTGTACGGTCTCCGGCTCAGGCACCGTTTTCGGCGCGGTGCCTCGCCATGATAACCCTCACGGCATGCGGCTGGCGATCATCCACCAGTTCGATCACCGGCCTGGCAGATACCTGCCCGTCCACGATAACCTGCATCGCCTCGCCGTCATGCACGACGTCGCTGTCATACACGAACGCGATGTCATACACGGTTTCCCGGAAGCGATAGCGCACACTGAAACCGGGCCATGCCGCTGGCAAACACGGTGCCAGGTGCAGGGTGTTCACCTCCAGCCGCAAGCCGAGGATCGACTCGATCACCAGCCGGTACATCCACCCGGCTGAACCGGTATACCAACTCCAGCCACCGCGCCCGATATGCGGTGCCACGGCATACACATCCGCCGCCATCACATACGGCTCCACCTTGTAGGTATCGACAGCTTCCGGCGTCAACGCATGCATCAGCGGATTGATCATCTGCACCAACTCCCACGCGCGCGCATTGTCACCGAGTTCGGCAAACGCCATCGCCGCCCAGATAGCACCGTGCGTGTACTGGCCACCGTTTTCACGCACACCCGGCACATAGCCCTTGATATAACCGGGATTCAACGCCGTGCGATCAAACGGCGGCTGCAATAACTGGATCAGTTTGTCGTCGTGGCGAACCAGCCGTGCATAGACAGCGTTCATCGCCGTGCGTGAACGTTCGCTGCTGTCCTGATGGGTTTTATTGGCCGACAACACCGACCAGCTTTGCGAAATGGAATCAATCTGGCATTCGCTATTGTTTGCCGATCCCAGCGCCGTGCCGTCATCAAAATACGCGCGCCGGTACCACGCACCGTCCCACGCACTGGCCTCGATCCTGCTGCGCAGTTGCACAGCCTGCACAGCACAATATTCGGCAAATTCCGCATCGCCGTGCAAACTCGCCACACGCGAAAATTGCGTCAACACATCGCACAGGAAAAATGCCAGCCACACACTTTCACCCTTGCCCTGGATACCGACCAGGTTCATGCCGTCATTCCAGTCACCGGAACCCATCAAGGGCAAACCGTGTACACCGAATTGCAAACTGTGGCGGATAGCCCGCACACAATGCTGGTAAAGACTCGCCGTTTCACTGGTGCAGCCCGGTAAATCGTAATAGGAATCCTCACCGGTATTGACGGCATGGCCTTCCAGAAAATGAATCGTTTCGTTCAGCACACCGGTATCGCCGATGGATAACACATAACGGCACGTCGCCAGTGGCAGCCACAACATATCGTCGGAACAATGCGTGCGCACACCGCGACCGGATGGCGGATGCCACCAGTGTTGTACATCGCCTTCCAGAAACTGGCGACTCGCACACAACAACAATTGCTGGCGCAAGCGCACAGGTTCCGTGTGGACCAGCGCCATGGTGTCCTGCAACTGGTCGCGAAAACCGAAGGCGCCACCTGACTGGTAATACCCGCTGCGCGCCCACAAACGACAGGCAATCACCTGGTACAACAACCAGCCGTTCGCCAACACGTTCAAGGCCATATCCGGCGTCTCGACCTGCACAGCACCCAGGGTGTGTTGCCAGTACTGTTTTACCGCATCCAGCTCGGCGTGTGCAGCCGTCGCACCGCGATGTTGCTGGATCATCTGCGGCAGTGTCGCCGGGTTTGTGCTGAAACCCAGCCGGAAAATCATTTCACGTTCCTCGCCTGCCGCCAGTTCGAACGGCACCTGTATCGCCGCACACGGATCGAGTGCCGCACCGGTTTTTCCCGACAAATGCCGGCGCGACATCGCCGCCGGGCTGGCTTGTGTGCCATTGCGGCCCAGAAATTCACTGCGGTCGCCACTGAAACTGTGCTGCTTGCCATCGACATCGAAATAGGCAATGCCCTCTGGATACTCGGTACTGTAGGCATTGCGCGCGCACAAGGCACCGGTATTCGGTTCAATTTCGGTGATGATGTGTTGCGCATTTTTCTGGCGCAAATCACCCAGCACCCACTCGACATAACCGGTTGCCGACAACTGACGCGTACGCGCCGACGTATTGCGAACCCGCAACACGGAAAACCGGGTTGCCGTATCTGCTGCCACAAACATTGTCAGCGTTGAATCAATTCCGTTTTCACTGTATTCGAACACGCTGTAACCAAAACCGTGGCGACACACATACGGATTCACACCGCGCCGTGGCAACGGTGTCGGCGACCAGTAATGGCCACTCTCCTCGTCACGCACATAAAACGCTTCGCCACTGCTGTCACAAACCGGGTCGTTGTACCAGGGTGTGAGACGGAATTCATGGGCATTGCCATGCCAGGTGTAGGCGCGACCACTTTCCGACACCACACTGCCGAGATGCGGGTTGGCGAGAACATTGCACCACGGTGCCGGCGTCACCTGATCAGGCTGCAGCGTGATCACGTATTCGCAACCATCAGCAGAAAATCCCCCGACACCGTTGTCGAGAATTTTCTTGTCGGGCAGCCCCGGCGCGGCGTGATGGATGTCACGACGGTGCGGGCGTGTCGGCACCAGCAATGGCACCCGCACATCACCCACAGCGCGACGATTGATCTGCTCGACCAGCGTGCCCCGGCTATCACTGATAATCACGCGCGCCACCGTCTGCAACAGCACGCGGTCTTCGTTGGTGATCTGGTCAGCCGGTCGCACAAAAATCCCGCCGGGCCTGTCGAGCACATGCGCCTCCGGCCCCGCGCCGATCAGCCCGACAATCTGATCCTGCAACACTTGCCGGTAACCGGCATGATCCTCGTTCCAGATCACCAGATCGACAGCCAGCCCTTTCAGGCGCCAGTACGCGTGTGCCTGCACCAGTTGTCGCACCAGTTCGATATTGCGCGAGTCCTGGATTTGCAGCAGCACAATCGGCAAATCGCCGGAAATCGCGTACGCCCACAGCCCGGATTGTCCGCGCCGGTTCCTCACCAGCACACCGGCATCGGCGCGCAACTGTGCGTTGGGATAGATAATCGAATTCGCGAGGCGACCGTACAACTGCGCATCGGCTTCACTCGCATTCAGCTGGCGCAACAACACCTGGCTGTGCGTCCACGCCAGGTCAAACACGCGGTCAGCGAGATAGCGATCCTGGTATTTCTCGATCAGGTCGATCGCCATGTCACGGGTCTTGCCCATACCGGTAACCATGTCGAGCGTGACGGTCTGTCCGGGTTCCAGTGTGAAGCGATAACGGATGGCCACCACCGGATCCAGCACCGAACCGGCCGTGTTTGACAAGGCACCGCCCTGCATCGCGAGCGGATCCACCAGCGTATTGCCACGCCCGACAAACTGGCGACGGTCTGTTTCGTAGGACACCTCATCAAAACCGGCGCCGTGCAATGCCAGCAAGTGCAACATCCACGGCGTTTTTTCTTCTTGTGAACGCGCGCGGCGCGAACACAGGATGGCGTGCCGTTGCGGCACAATTTCCGTCTGCACAAACAGGTTGCTGAACGCAGGATGCGCGGCATCGGCAGCCGCTGTATTGATCACCACATCGGCATAACTGGTGACTTCGAGTGTCCTGCGCATCCAGGCGCTGTTGGTAATGTGTGTGCGCCGCAATTCGATATCATCTTCCGGCGACACCACCATTTCCGTATGCAGGTCCAGGCCGTGGTCAGAACGGCGGAATTCAGCGCGCCCCTCAGAAAAAATCACTTCATAACTGTCGGCTTTTTTCAGTGTCGGCTGGTGCGCCACTGACCAGAATTGTTCACTCGCCACATCGCGGATGTAACAGAACGTGCCACGGTTATCGCAGGTGCTGTCTTCTTCCCAGCGCGTGACCGACATGTCTTTCCAGTGGCTGTAACCGGCGCCGGCATTGTTGACCATCACGTGATAACGGCCATTCGACAACAACTGCACATCCGGGCTTGCCGTGTTCGGCGTGGTGATAATGCGCACCGGCATTTCTGGCGTGGAAGACAGGGGTGGCAAATCGGCCAGCGTCGCTGCATGCGGGCGAATGGAAACCGCCTTGGGCACGCGTTCCTGTAACAACAGCAACGTGGATTGCAGCAGGTAATCCGCTTCAAAACGTCGCTGCATCGGACGCCCGAGCAACAGGCTGGCGATTGCCAGCAAACTCATGCCCTGGTGATGCGCCATGAAAGAACGGACGATGGCATGGCTGGCGCCACGGCGCTGGCGCGACGGCGTGAAATCCATCGCTTCATAAAACCCGAAGGTGCCCTCCATGCCCATCGCCGCCAGTTTCTGCAAATTCGTGCAGGCCGCTTCCGGTTCCACCATCAAGGCCAGGGCGGATGCATACGGTGCAATCACCAGGTCTTCTGCCAGGCCGCGACGCAAGCCGAGGCCGGGCACACCGAAAGCGTGATACTGGTAATTGAGTTGTACGTCCACGGTGTCGTAACCGGATTCCGAAATACCCCACGGCACGCCGCGCAATTTGCCGTACTCGATTTGCCGCGCCACCACGGCACGGTGGGTCTGCTCCAGCAAGGTGTTGGTATATTCCGGCATCACCAGCAGCGGCATCAGGTATTCGAACATGGAGCCGCTCCACGAGAGCAACAGCGGCCCGGCATCGACACGCGTCAATAAACGACCGAGCGCAAACCAGTGTTCCTGTGGCACTTGCCGTTGCGCAATCGCCACAAAACTCGCGAGACGCGCTTCCGATGCCAGCAAATCGTAAAAACCGGGATCGCGCCGGCGCTCGGTGATGTTGTAACCGATAGCCAGCAAACGCCGGGATTTATCAAACAGGAATTCGTACTGCATCTGCGCCATGGCGTGAATATCTGTCGCAAGACGGTTGATCGTCGCCACACGCTCGCGTGCTGCTTCACCGTTTACCGCGAGGGACAATTCTCGCAAGGTCGGTATGCCGCTATCCGGGCAACACGATGCGAACAGACGCAATTCTTCACACAGCGCCGCGCATTGTCGCCCCAGTGCGTGTAGCCACCATTCACTGTCACTGCCTGCAACGGGCGCACACTGCCCGATAAATTTTTCCACCGCGACCGACAATTGCCCCAGCCTCTGCAGCAAGTCCGTGATCGTCGGCACCGCCTGTTCCTGCATGGCTTTTGTCATGTCCTGCAATTGCAGGAACGCGGGACTGGCGGCGATGCTTTGATCGATATCGGGAATAATGCCAAGCGTATCGCTGATGCCGTCCAGCCAGCCCGGTGAATACACCGGCTCATCAACCAGCGCCAGCACACTTTGCCGCAACACCAGCAAATGCGCGGCGAGATTGCCGCTGTCCACGGTCGAGACATACACCGGGTGCAGCGCTTGCAGTGACACGGTGTCATACCAGTTATAGAAATGTCCCTGGTAACGTTCGAGTGTCGACATGGTGCCGAGCGCACTGGCCGTGCGTGCCAGCAACACACCGGCGGGAATATAGCCAAAATCATGCGCGGCCGAATTGGCCAGCAAGGCGAGGCCCATGTTGGTGGGCGATGTGCGATGCGCAATTTTTTTTTCGTCGGCAATTTTTCCATCCGCGACCATCGCGCCGCGATATTCCTGGAAATTATCCGGCGGCAACCAGTTTTCTTCCGCCACCACAAAGTTTTCAAAAAACGCCCAGGTCCGGCGCGCCGTCTTGCGCAGGAAAAACACTTGCGCTGCGTCGAGATGCGCGTCGCGATCTGCGAGTGGCCGGCTGATCCACCAGGCAACGGCGGGCGCCAGCCACCACAAACACAACACCGGCAACGCCGCTTGCAGCGCTGCGGGCGCCCACACTGCCAGCGTGACGGTCACCGCGGCAGCCATGCACGGCGATATCCACATGACGCGCCACGATGCCATGAACGTATGGCTGCGATTGCGTTCCGCTTCACTGGAAGGATTCCATTCCAGCAAGCGACGGCGCGTCACCAGCACACGCACCAGCGTGCGGCTGATTGCGTCCAGGCTGAAACTGGCATCGTAGGGCAAGGTCACCAGCACCAGCATGGATTGCGACACGCTGTTGGCAACCGCCCTGCCGACAACCTGCGCGTGCTGTCGCCACATCATGTCGACCGGTTTGCGCAACAGGTGCAGTAGCGCGATAAACACGGTCGGCAACCACAACATCGCCAGCGCCACCAGCGTCCAGAACAGCGGTGACGATGACAATATCCAGCCGCAGAGCAGCAACAGGGTCATGGCCGTGCTGTGCAGGCTGCGCAATAAATTGTCGAAAATTTTCCAGCGCGACAAAGTCGACAAACAAAATGTTGCCGACGATGCGGACGAACGGATATTGCGCGGCAACAACCACTCCAGCAATTGC
Source organism: Pseudomonadales bacterium (assembly GCA_035430165.1). GTDB lineage: Bacteria > Pseudomonadota > Gammaproteobacteria > Pseudomonadales > UBA7239 > UBA7239. Next base: position 46,414 of record DAOMGE010000018.1, read on the forward strand.
CAGTCACCGCGTATCCAGCGCTGGCGACGCCGCACATCGGCACTGTATTGCGCCGGATAGTCTTCATAGAGCTGGCTGTCACTCAACAAACCGGAACGGGCAATACAACCCTCGAGCAAGTCATGGCTGAGAATCAGGTTTTCCGGCAAACGCCCGTCCAGCGCACGCTCGAAAGCATCCACGTCGTAGATGCCTTTTCCCACAAACGAGCCTTCACCGAACACATTCTGGTACACATCAGCCACCGTGCGCGTGTACGGATCAATGCCCGCTTCCGAACAACACAGCTGTGCATACATCGAAGCATTGGCACCCTTGATGCTCGGTGCCACCAAGGGCTGCATGATCGCGTAACCGGCAACAATGCGATGCGAATGTTTATCGGGCTGACAATGTTCAAACTGCGCGCGGTTCAGTGGATGCGCCATGGCAGCGACCAGTTCCCTGGCGGTGTCGCGCGGCAATTGCGTGTCCGTATCCAGCGTGATGACGTAGCGGACTTCACCCAACACGGCCACATCACCAACCACAGCAACAAAACATTCACGCGCCTTGCCGCGCAGGAATGCATTCAGGTCGGCGAGCTTGCCGCGCTTGCGCTCGTATCCCATCCAGATTTGCTCTTGCGGATTCCAGACGCGTGGCCGGTGCAACAGGAAAAACAGATCCGTGCGCTGGTATTTCCTGTTCAGTGCATGGATGTTGCCGACCATCAGATCCAGCAAGGCCGCATCCCCTTCGCAGGTTTCTGTGCCCGCATCGAGAAAATCGGTGAGCAGTGCAAAATGCAGGTGCGGGTCGTTGTTGGCGAGATAGCGCACTTCCAGCGCTTCACTCAGCGCCTCTATGCCGCTGACACTGCCCAGCATGGTGGGCACCACCACCAGTGTTCGCAATTCCGGTGATATGCCCGCCGAGTAATCCATGCGCGGCAACGCCTTCGAGTGTGTCAACAAGGTTGCCACCCAGTTCACCAGCACCACCGCAAAACGACTGGTACACAGCGCCAGCAACAGGCCGGCCAGCAGCAGTGGCACACCGCGCCAGCCATCCGCGTAAACCGACGAGACGAGACAGGTGGTCAACACCGCCGTGATCGCCGCGATGGCGCCGATAAAAATCGGCAATGAATACTGTTTGCAAACACGCCGGACCAGAGAAAACGCCGGCAATTTTGCCTTCACCTGTTGCTCCAGCAAGGTGACGCCGGCATCCACCAGATAAAAACCGATATGGGCTGCACGGGCATCTCCGCTGCTGGCCGCTGCGACAGACAATTGCAACGCCTGTTGCGCCACGTCACTTTCTGTTCGCGGTGAACGCTGCGCAATTTTTTCCACCGCATGGCGATACATATCCCGCGTGTGGAAATCCATGGACTTGTACGTGGCTGACGGATCTTGTGCCAGGATTTTTTCAACAACACTCACCGTCTCGACAAAATCGCGCCAGTCGGTTGCATCGAGAAAACGCAAGCTGCCCATGCTGTTGCTGATCGATACCTGGTCAGCCGCCTGTTGTCTCGCTTCCAGTCGCACCAGATGCTCGATGGTGAGATTTGATTCCGCCAGCAACTGTTCGATCCATGTCAGCGGCAAGGACGATGCAGGCGAATGGCTTTGCAAGCGGCGCGCGAGTTCTGCAACAAAGGCACTCACCATCGGCGGCCTGGAACGCGCCATGTCCGAGATAACCAGTATCAGGCTTTTCGGATCCTTGTCAGCAATATCCAGTATCCGTTCTGCCCACACCGTTGCGGTTTCACGATGCAGGCGACCCGCACTGATGCGCACGGCCACACGCCGCAAATTTTCAATCAACGCCAACCGCAACATGATCGGGATTGCCCACAACTCACCCAGGCTCAGTGCCGTCACGCTCTGGTAAGACATGACAAAGCGATTCAGTATTTCGAGATCAACACGACCGTCGCCGTGCGAGATGGCTTCGAGTGCAATGTCATACACACGCGGTAGCGAGGCGGACGGGCCGTTGGCGAGACGCGGCAGGGCAAGGTTGTAACCCTTCGGAAAATGTCGCCGCGCTGTGCGTACCTGTTCTTCAATCAGGTAGAAATTATCGAGCAACCACACGGCTGCCGGAATGGATTGCGCATCGACAACAGCTGACAACTGCGTACACACATCCACGAGTACCGCTTCATTGTCTGCCAGTCTCGCCAGCAACTGGTCAGATGCGCGCGCCGTACTCAACTGGTGTGCAGCGGCCAGTCGACGCGCATGCAATGCCATCTGGTCCGCACTGAGCAATTCAGCGCGCAATGGCAAGTCTGCGCCGGCATCCGGATGTCGGGGAAATTTATCCAGGTTTTTTCACCAATGAAATGACTGTGCCGACCACCTTGGCCAGCAACAGCGTGCCACTCGCTATCGACAGGACACTGGCAATCCTGCCATGACCGAGTTTCGCAATGGCGAGGCCGAGAATAGCGGACTTGACCGGCATCGAACCTGCAGTTGCAACACCTGCGCCCACCCAGCCCAGGCGTTTGCGCAAGCCATGCAATTCATGATGGATCTGCAATCGCTCAAACGCCGAACGCGCGAGAATGAATTGTTTGCGCAAGGCAATCTCATCCAGTGTTTCATTCATGGGTTTTTTCCGCTGGCACTGCACTGTCAGTGCCTGTCCTCAGCAGCGCCAGATCGCGCGAAAACTCTTCCAGGCTTGCCGCAAACGGTTTGGGACTGTTGCGTAATTGCCGGTACAACTGCAGCACCATCAGGAGACTCATGCCCATATAAAAAACGCAGACACCACTGATTGCCAGCACACGATGCGTATCCCAGCACACGATCACAACCCACAATGCCAGCAACAGCAGCGTGGTGGACAGCAGCAAGGCGCAGGCAATTCCCGACAACAACAGCTGTTTGCCATATTCCTGCTGTTCGCGGAACTCGAGCACCATCAACTCGACGCGATGGCTGACCAACGACAGGCAGGAAACACCGAGCGTGCGCAAGGATTCAAAAAATGCAGAAGGCACTTGTGGTGCGGATGGCATGATTAACGACGATTGAGCAACAGGCCCAGCAAAACGCCCATGCCGGCAAACATGCCGATGGTTTGCCAGGTGTGCTCATGCACATAATGGTCAGTGGCTTTTGCCGCCGCCCTGGTTTTACCGATCATCAACGCTTCCAGCTCGATCAATCGCGCCTTGCCCGCTTTCAGGTTTTCTTCCGCCCTGGCGATAAACGCTTCGGTCTGTTCCTCGCCTTCATGGCTGGCAGATTTCAGTAATTGTTCTGCCGTCTCGATCACTTTATTCAGCTCGGCAAGCAGGTTGTCGCGTGTAGCTTCGGCCAATGTTGTAGACATAGGTTTCTCCCGTGAATTTCCAGAATAAAAAAATTATTACGATTTCCTGCCTGTCAACAGCAGCAAGCCGCCCAGCACAACCGCGCCTATGCCCAGCCAGACCGGCACATTGACATGCTGCGTTTCGTCAACCGACATATGCAGGGAACCTACATCGGCCTGGTGCGTTTCCCTGGTGTAGCTGAAACCGCCATACGCCAGTGCCAGCGCACCACCCACAATCATCAATACAGCAACCAGTTTTTGCAGTTCCATTTTTCTCTCCAGACAAATCAACCAGACAAATCAGGCAGGCAAATCAGGCAGGCAAGGTCAGATTTTCCTGCCCTGGATAATGCGGATGAGCACGACGACAATCGCAATCACCAGTAACACATGGATAAATCCGCCGAGGGAATAGGACGTGACCAACCCCAGCAGCCACAACAACAAAAATATGACCGCAATTGTTTCAAGCATGTGCTGCGTCCCCTTGATTTCGTCTTTACTGATTCAGGCTGTGAAGCTTACGCGGCCATACTGCTGTATTCTGTACGCCAGCGAACATAAACCGAATATGTACGGTAGCGCACATATTCCACGCGCATGCTTCTATATCCTGCATTACGCATTACCTTACTGCGCAATAGATGTACAGTTCGCGTATCGGATAGAACATCACACAGGGAACACATCTATATGACAGAAACACATTCACCGCTACAGAACCATTTGCTGGCATGTTTGCCGATAGAAGTACAGAAACGTGTATTTCCGTTTCTTGAACTGGCTCCCCTTTCGCTTGGGCAGGTCTTGTACGAATCCGGCGACACCTTGCGCCACGTCTACTTTCCGACTGACAGTATTATTTCGCTGTTGTATGTGATGGAGGATGGCTCGTCGGCCGAAATCGCCATCGTCGATGGAAAGCGGCGCGTCGACAGAGATTTCAATGGTAGGCAATGAAGGCATTGTCGGCATTGCCTTGTTTATGGGCGGCGAAAGCACACCGAGCCGCGCGGTGGTTCAGAGTGCCGGTTATGCCTATCGCTTGCAGGGCCTGCGCATGAAAGAGGAATTCAAACGCCATAACGACACCATGTTGCTGCTGTTGCGTTACACGCAGGCACTGATCACCCAGATGTCACAGACAGCTGTGTGTAACCGTCACCACTCGATTGAACAACAGCTTTGTCGATTTTTACTGTTATCACTGGATCGCCTGCAGAGTAACAAACTGGTCATGACCCAGGAGTTGATGGCAAACATGCTCGGTGTGCGGCATGAAGGCGTGACGGATGCCGCCGGAAAATTGCAGAAACTCGGCATCATCGAATACCACCGGGGCACCATCACCGTGCTGGATCGCATCAAACTCGAAGCCATGAGTTGTGAGTGTTATGCGGTTGTCAAAACCGAATCTGACCGTTTGCTGGACTACCAGACAGGCAAATCGGTGAAATCCGCCAACAAACATCACTGACCGCTGTATCAGGCGATCACTGGCTGCCAAAAAAAAACACTGCCGCCCGAAAAACTTTTTGTGTTCTAGCGAACAGATCGGCCACCGGTTTTTCGCTGACACTGCGCCATCGGGAATGTCACAGTACCGTTCCTGCGCCATTTTCCGGCTTTCACCGTGCTGCGGCAGAATGGTGTGACAGCGTTATCCGCAACCAGGCTGGTCAATCGTTTACTGAATGATTTGCCTCGCAAAGAACATGACCGCATTCGCGAACGCTGCGAAAGCGTGGAGCTGGCGTTTGGTACCATCCTGTGCGAGCCGGACGAACCGTTTGATCATGTGTATTTTCCGCTGTCCGGATTTATTTCCCTGGTGGAACTGGTCGGCAACCACCAGCCGCTGGAAATGGGCCTGATCGGCAGCGAGGGCATGCTGGGTGCAACCATGGCACTCGGCGTGTACAAGGCACCGCTGCGCGCCGTGGTACAGGGTGCCGGCACGGCACTGCGAATGCCGGCAACGGAATTCGACCGTGAATTGCGCAACACACCGGTGCTGCTGTCTACCATGGGGCGCTACCTGTACATCCTGATGGCGCAATTGGCGCAAACGGCTGCCTGCACCTGTTTCCATGAAGTGGAAGCGCGACTGGCGCGCTGGTTGCTGATGACGCATGACCGCGCGCACGCCAATCACTTTCATCTCACCCACAAATTCCTCGCCGACATGCTCGGTGTGCAGCGCAGTGCCGTCACGATTGCGGCAGGCACACTGCAAAAACGCATGCTGATCCATTACACGCGCGGCGAAATCAACATCATCAACCGCAAGGGACTCGAAGCGGCCTCTTGCGAGTGCTATGTCGCTGTCACGGAAGATTACACCCGCCTGTTTCCCTGAAAAAAATCCCGCCACCTGCTTTTCCGGTTTTATTTCGCTGGCGCTGCTTCCCGTGTGTGGCAGCGCACAGAGCCGGATGCTGCCTGGCGGTTATGTTCCCTGCGTGAAAATGAGGTGAATGCAATGATCAAACATCCGAATGGTGAAAATATGATGCTGACTCGACTAAAGAATCCTTCCCGATACCTGGCGCGCGGCCTGGCTGCGTTGCTTGTCGCCATAACAGCAGGCTGCGGCGGCGGCAGTGGCGGAGGCCAGGATCCCGTCCTCGGCACCGGCGCTGAATTTGCCCCGATGGTCACGGCCGTCGCGCCTGTACCGGGTGCCACCGACGTACCCACCAACACCAGCATCATCACGGCGGCCTTCAGTAAAGCCATGAACCCGGCCACGATCACCGCGCCCGGTACCTTTACAGTAGCTTGCCCGAACGGCACACCCATCACCGGCGTAGTGACCTACCTGGCAGAAGGCAATGTCGCCACGTTCACCTTGCCACCGGCAACAACCTTGCCGGGCAGCACCACGTGCCGCGCCAGGATCACCACGGCAGCCAAGGACGTCGGCGGCAATGCGATGGTCGCGCCGTTTATCTGGGACTTCACCACCGGTATCGCGCCGGACACGACGCCTCCGACCGTGAGTGCCGTCGATCCACGCGTGAGCGCCTTCGGTGTTTCACTGAATTCACTGGTGACTGCCAGCTTCAGTGAGCCGATGGATCCCCTCACCATCAACACCAGCACCGTGCTCCTGACCTGCCCTGTCGGCACGGCCAAAACGGGCACGGTTGGCTACGCCGTCAGCGGTAATGTAGCCACGCTGACACCGTCCAGCCCGCTGCCCGCCAGCACGTCCTGCATGGTGACTATCACCACGGGCGTGAAAGATGTCGCCGGCAACGCCATGGCTTCCGCGTTTGTCTGGACCTTCCAGACCGGTGCCGCGCCAGACACACTCGCCCCTACCGTGACCTCGACAATTCCTGCGGCCAACGCCACCGGCGTTGCCTTCAATGCCCTGGTCACCGCCAGCTTCAGTGAACCCATGAATCCGCTCAGCATCACCAACGCCACCTTCAGCCTGGCCTGCCCGAACGGCACAGCGACTGCAGGAACCGTCGGTTATGCCGTCAGTGGCAACGTAGCGACGTTTACGCCGAACAGCCCACTGCCAGCCAGCACAACCTGTACTGCCACCATCAGTGTCGGCGCGAAGGATGTGGCCGGTAACGCCATCGCCAGCCCGTACATCTGGACGTTCACCACGGGTGTCGCCCCGGATACCACCGCGCCGACCGTCAGTTCCACGGTGCCCTTGACCAATGCCACTGCCGTACCGGTCAACACCCTGGTTACCGCCAGCTTCAGTGAACCCATGAACCCGCTCACCATCACCACCGCAACCGTGAAACTGGCTTGCCCTGTCGGCACACCGGTCACAGCGACCGTGGGTTATGCAGCAACCGGTAACGTGGCAACCCTGACCCCGACCAGCACCCTGCCAGCCAGCACCGTCTGTACTGCCACTATCTCTACCGGTGTCAAGGATGTGGCCGGTAACGCGATGGCCGCACCGTACAGCTGGAACTTCACCACCGGCCTCATCCCCGATGTGACGAAGCCGACCGTGATTTCTACACTGCCTGTCGCCGGCGCTACCAATGTTGTGCTCAACACCCTGGTCACCGCCACGTTCAGTGAGCCGATGGATCCCCTCACCATCACTACCGCTACCGCGAAACTGGCCTGCCCGACCGGCACGCCCGTCACCGGTGTCGTGAGTTATGCCGTGAACAGCCATGTGGCGACGATTACACCCAACAGCCCACTGCCAGCCAGCACGGTCTGTACCGCCACCATCACCACCGGCGCCAAGGATGTCGCCGGTAACGCGATGCTCAGCCTTTTCAGCTGGATCTTCACCACAGGCGCAGCACCGGATACCACACCACCTACCGTGATCCTGGTGAACCCTGCCAATCTCGCGACCGGTGTGGCCGTAAACAGTGCGGTCAATGCCACCTTCAGCGAAGCCATGGCGCCGTTGAGCCTCAGCACCGCCACGGTGACACTGCAGGTCAGCGGCCCACCGGTCGGCCCTGCTGTGGCAGGTCTGGTGTCGTATGATCCCCTGAGCCATATCGCTACCTTTACACCGGCCAGCGACCTCGCGTTCAGTACCCAGTACACCGCGACCATCAAGGGCGGCCCGAGCGGTGCCAAGGATGTAGCAGGCAATGCGCTGGTACTGGATTATGTGTGGACCTTCACCACGGCGGCAGCCGGTTCCGGGCTTGCCCCCGGTGCCGTTCCACTGGGTTCAGCGGCCACTTTCGGCATCATGGCGACCGCTGCCATCACCAACACAGGTTTCAGCACCATCAATGGCGACGTGTCGCTGGATCCGGGTACGTCCATGACCGGCTTCCCCGCCGGCATCGTGAACGGCTCGATCCACATCAACGACGCGATCTCGGCACAGGCCCGTGCCGACCTGCTGGTGGCCTACAACTTCGCCAAGGCCCTGCCACCGGGAGCACCGATTAGCGCCGGCGCTGACCTCGGTGCGCTCTACCCGGTGGGCATACCACCCGGCACCTACACATCAGCCAGCACTATGCTGGTGGCCACACCGCTGGTGCTGGATGCCGGCGGTAACGCCAACGCCGTGTGGGTGTTCCAGATCGGCTCCTCGCTGACCACCAACGCCAGCGTTTCACTCGCCAACGGTGCACAGGCCAAGAACGTGTTCTGGGTACCGACAGCGGATGCCACCATCGGCGTCGGCACTATTTTTTACGGAACGATTGTGTCAGGCAGGGATGTCACCGGCGTCACTGCAGCCACCATCAACGGCCGGATACTGGCCGGTGCGATTACCGCAGGCACCATTGCCCTCGATAACAACACCGTCAACGTCCCCGCGCCATAAGGCTTGTCAAAACTGCACACAAATCATTCCGGAGAAACACATGACATCAGCAACAGCCCGCATGAGAAAAACGTCGAGGACGGTGGGCCTGGTAGCGTTCGCTATCCTGGCCAGCCAACTCGCCACCGCAGACGACACCGGCTGGTACGGTGGCGCCAATATCGGTCAGGCACGCGCCAAGATTGATAACAGCCGAATCACTGACAGCCTGCTCGGCGGCGGCTTGACCACTACCGCTATCCAGGAAGATGAACGGGAATTCGGTTACAAGCTGTTTGGCGGTTACCAGTTCAATAAAAACTTTGCCATTGAAGGCGGTTACTTCGATCTGGGTGAATTCGGTTTTGATGCCACCACGGTGCCAGCCGGATCACTCAAGGGCAACATCAGGCTGCGCGGTGTGAATGTCGACGCCCTGGCTATCCTGCCGATCACTGACAAACTCTCGGCGTTTGGCCGGGTGGGTGTGAACTACGCCGAAGCACGCGATTCTTTCGCGGGCAGCGGTGCCGTGGTGGTGACAGACAGGCACCCGAGCAAGCGCGACACCAACTACAAGTATGGTGCCGGCCTGCAATATGCCGTGACGGATAACGTTGACGTGCGCGCTGAAGCCGAGCGTTACCGCATCAACGACGCCGTCGACAACAAGGGCGATATCGACATGTTCTCGGTAGGTGTGGTTTACCGGTACGACGGAAAAACATACGTCGAACATGCGAGCACCGTTGCACCTGAACCGGTAGCTGTTGCTGCAGCGCCCGCAGCGGAGCCTGCTGCCGTGCCGGAAAAAGTATCGTTCTCTGCCGATTCGCTGTTTGATTTTGACAGGTCAGACCTGCGACCCAACGGCAAGCACGCGCTGGACAAGATGTCGCAAAAACTGCAGACCACACAGTACAGCAACATCAACGTTATCGGCCACACCGACCGGCTTGGCCCTCAGGCATACAACCAGAAGCTGTCAACACGCCGCGCACAATCTGTGCAACGCTACCTGATCGACACCGCCGGCATTCCTGCTGATAAAATCACAGCACGTGGTGTAGACGGATCGGATCCCGTTACCAAACCCGGTGACTGCATCGGCGAAAAAGCCACGAAAACACTGATCGCCTGCCTGCAACCGGATCGCCGTGTGGAAGTGGATGTATTCGGCACGAAAGAAAAATAGTTTGACAAAAAACTGAAAAAAACCGCCATAAAAAAACGGGCGCTGGCATCAAAACCAGCGCCCGTTTTTTATGTGTCAATTTGCCAATTCCAGCCTGAGTGGTATGCCAACCGCCAGACTGGCTCGTGCCAGTGTCGCCAGCGTCACGCTGGTGTCGTTCTCATCAAGCAGCCGATTCACAACCATACGACTCGTATGCATCCGTGCCGCCATGGCGGTCTTGGTGATATTGCGATCTTTCATAGCCTGCGCAAGCTGCCAGGCAATCACGCGCTTGAGTGCGGCGGCAGTCACCTCTTCCTGCATACCTTCGGATTGCAGGAAATCATCAAAATCACTACCAATATGTTTGCTCATCATGATCTCCTACAGCTTATGCATTCTGGAATTCGCTGTTCTAATGTCATTGGGTGGTGTCTTTTGCGATTTTTTCACAATGGCGTGCAAAAGCACCATCTGACCGTTGTAAACCGTGAACAGAATGCGGGCAATGCCATCTGCAATATCACTGCGCACTTCCCACAAATCTTTATCAAGTTTTCGCACCAGCGGCATACCGAGTGGCCAACCAAATTGCACCGTCTTGATATCCGTACCAATGGCTTTGCGATCCTCTGCGGTCAATGACAAGAGAAAATCGCGGACAGGCTCGTTTCCGGCATCCGTGCGGTAGAACTTTGCAAGCAAGGTTGGCGTGCTCATGGATCGGATTGTATCTTTTTTGATACGATCAAGGCAAGGAAGACACCCGCTAACTCAATGCACCAACTGGTTGATCTGGATAATCGGCAACAGGATGGCCAGCACAATCAGCAACACCACACCACCCATGAACAGGATCATCAGCGGTTCCAGCAGCGTGAGAAACACGGCCAGCCGCCGTTCCAGTGCCTGTGTCTCCAGCCTGGCCACGCGCGCCAGCATCGGCTCCAGTTTTCCGCTGGCTTCACCGCTCGCCACCATGTGCATCAACAAGGGCGGAAACACACGGGTTTCTCCCAACGCACGCGCAAGGCTGGAACCTTCACGCACACGCTCCATTGCACGTTCAATCGCCTCCCGCATCACCCGGTTGTTCATCACGCGCGCACCGGAGGCGAGTGCCGA
>DAOMGE010000019.1:0-48850 GCA_035430165.1 Pseudomonadales bacterium
TCTCCCGTGTCACCTACGACATATCCTCCAAGCCACCAGCAACAATTGAATGGGAATAAACTGTGCAAAACAAGAACTGCGTTTAATACGCTTTTCACACCGACAATAAAAAAGGAGGCAAATGCCTCCTTTTTTATTGCTACACACAACCAATCAGAAAATGTATTTCACGTTGAAAGATACGTTGTCACGATCCTGCCACAAGTTGTTCTTGCCACTGAAACGGTTGTAGTAAGTCGCAAAACGCCAATGTTCAAGGTAAACCGCTTCTGCGCCAACACTAGCCCAGAGAGAATGCTCGTTGTAGTTGAAAGTCGACAAGCTGCCATCAATACCGTAATTCATGAAGAACGGAATAGTCAGATCCACGCCCTCCATTACATTCTTGTACTCAGGCATAAACTGCGCACTCATGCCCTCACCATATTTGGTAAATCCACCCAGATGCGCGAATCTCAAATCATCGTTTTCATATCCGCTGCCGATGTACCAGCTACCTAATTCGCCAACCAGTGTCGCTGTATCCCACAGCGGGTTTGGCTGGAAAATATACGTAATTCCCAAATTAAGAGTGTGGATCTCTGCGCGATTTGGCCAAGAATAAGTAGCTGCATTCTTGAAATTAGTCAACACTGCTGCCTGAACAGGATCATTGGGATCCAGACCGACACCCCCACTGTTTGCGATTGTTTCATAACTTCTGTCCCGACAGGCTCCGGCAACAGCCAGCTTCTCAATGGTACATGCGGGCACTATTGGAGCGTTAGCTCTGTATGCGTATTCCACTCCCAGCTGCACACCATACACAACCGTGTTCAATGTTAGCCCATAGAGATGTATATCTTCGAAATAATTTATCCCGAATTGACCCGGATGATACAAAGGATCCAGCGGATCATCGGAAGGAATAGAGTCTCTGTAAAGGTTATAATCGGCAGCACTCATATGTTTTGCCGCACCATTGGTGCCCCAAAACATTGGTAATTTATCAGTGTAGTTAACTATATAAAGTGCAGCCTCCGTTCCCTCACCCATCAAGTGACGAAAGGCCAAACCCCATTGATCGCTGTTACTCGGATCATGCTCAACACGAGCCATATTTCCTCTTGACGTACTGCCGGGAACCGCCTTGGCAGGATCCGTTATGAATGTATCGCCATCGATAAAATCATGGCCACTGAAATAGGATCCCGTCGGGAACAACGTACTTGGTATCCATTCGTATTGCCAATAGGCCTCAATGGTATTGCTCTCGCTGATATTCATTTGCCCATAGACGGCGCCTGTAGGCAGGAAAATCTCCTTCAACTCAACGCCAGGAGAAGTCGCTGCTGTCGCATCAAGACGGTTTTGTGCAAATGCGATGCCTCCTTGCAGCATCAAGGCTTCACCCCAGCTGATGGTCTGGCGACCAATGCGCATCTGGAGTGTTCTGTCCCCAATAGGAAAACTGCCGTAGACGTACGCATCAAGAAAGCGTGCCTTGTGGCCAGCCGAATTCTTGTAATCATCCGTCCAATGAGAAGTGTCGGTAATCGCGCCACCGGCAAGGCCGTTGTTTGCACTTTCGTTAATCGTGTTTGGAACGTATTTATCAGTCCAGCTGGTTTTACCAAATGGAACCTCATCGTAATAGGCTTGTGGCCTGAGGAAAAATCCTACATTTTTGTAAGATACATCGATATCCATCACACCAGCAAAACGACTGGAAACCACATCACCTTTATCAAAATTACGGTCACCATCATCCGAATTCAGCTTCTGGACACCTTCGTAGTACGCATCTTCGCCTTTCCTGTTGGGGTCACCCAAAGCGGCAACCTCGGCAGCAGAATATCCAATCATATTCTTGCTGCGCCCTTCTACCCGCCACATACGCCCGTAAGCGAGTGAAGTATCAACGTTGACTTTTAAATCTTCCGAAACCTGGTACTCCAGGGCCTGCACATGCGTTGCCAATGGCAGCATCCCCATGATTACAGCAGCCTTGGCTGCTTTCACGACTGCCTGCTTTCTTGTTTTCTTCATGCTTCCACCCATTGTCCGATGTTTTTAATGCTGTTCAGGCCGCTGTACAAACCGCCACACAGTAGCGGATTCCAACAGAAAGCACTGTCAAAATCAATGAAAAATCCTGTTCAAGAGATATAAAACCTAAAAACTTCAACAACATACGACATTTATCTTAAGCGAACTAAACCATAAAGACCTACTACCCTACGCGTGAGGCTTTTATCGCCAAACCCATTGTCGACATGCACTTCGTGGGCGTGTACTGCTAAACTAGGACGGCAGTATCTCGCCCCAAAAACCATCCGGATTGCCATGAGCACACGCATAATTATCGCCGATGACCACCCTTTGTTTCGCAACGCCCTTTGTCTGGCAGTCAAACAGGTTGTGACTGACGCAGACATACTCGAGTGCGATAGCATACAGGCGCTGGAGGGGCTGCTAGGCCAGCAGGTAGACGTAGATCTTATCCTGCTGGATTTACGCATGCCCGGCGCTAATGGCTTCTCTGGGCTGGTACTGATCAGGCGCGAATTTCCAGCCATACCCGTTGTTGTGATTTCAGCAAGCGACGAGCCGCTTATCATGCAGCGTGCCGTTGAGTATGGTGCTTCCGGATTCATTCCCAAAGCATCCGACTTAACCCAGATTGCTGCAGCCCTGCAGAGCGTGCTAACTGGGGAGATATGGCTTCCTGTAAACGCGAACCAGAATGCCAGCAGCGAAGAACACGAATTTGCTCGACGCCTCAAAACACTGACCCCACAGCAGCTCCGGGTTTTCATGATGCTGACCAAGGGCTTGCTCAACAAGCAAATTGCCGGAGAGGTTAACGTCTCCGAGGCGACTGTAAGGACACACATGACCGCCATCTTCCGCAAGTTGGGTGTACGCAACCGTACCCAGGCCGTTCTAGCAGCGAACTACCTGAACGTAGACGACAAAATCTGACTTTTTAACCCAGCAGCGATGCCATCAGGGCACGCAGCTTGGCAGGCTTGACCGGCTTAGCCATGAACAGGTGTCCATGGGCTTCGGTAAGGCGGCGGACATCTTCCGTGTTGTTTGCGGTAACGACAATCGCAGGCAGCGATTTACCAGACAAGCCATCCAGTGCCCGCATAACATCCAATCCAGTGACACCATCATCCAGCTGGAAATCTGCAATCACAATATCAGGCACTTTACTTTTCATCGCAGCACAAGCCTGCTTTTCATCTGATGCAAGATCCACAATGCAACCCCAACTCTCCAACAGCGCCCTCATGCCAGCCAACACATTGGGTTCGTTATCAATACATAGCACGTGCTTACCAACAAATCCTCCGACCGCCACAACAACAGGAAGAGGTGGTGCGGCTATCTTGCCAGCGCGATCACCAAACGGAACCTCCACCGCAAAAACAGAGCCCTTACGCTCCCAGGAGCGTAAGGTAATAGGGTGATGCAAAATCCGCGAAATCCGTTCCGCTATTGCCAGACCCAAGCCCAATCCTTTTTCTGCTTGCTCATATTCCGGACTTTTAAGGCGCCGAAATTCCTGGAAAATTTCACGCCGCTTGTCCACCGGAATACCAGGACCCGTATCCCAGACCTCGATACGCAACACATTACCTCGGCGACGGCACCCAAGCAGTACCCGCCCCCTACTGGTATAGCGCACAGCATTCGATAAAAAATTTTGCAAAATCCGGCGCAAAAGATGCGGGTCACTCAAAGCAAGCTGCCTGGTGCCAACCACATGAAAAGCAAGACCACGTTGGTTGGCCAAAGCAGTAAATTCAAGGCTAAGCTGACGTAACAAATCTCCCAGCTCAAAAACCTCGAGTTTTGGAGCCACCACACCAGCATCAAGACGAGAAGCCTCGAGCATGCTATTTATCAATGCATCCGCAGCTTGCAATGACAAAACCACATTTTCGGAAAATTGCAGCAACTCAGGATCCAGGGTTTTTTGTGACAATGCTGATGCAAACAATGAGGCTGCATTCAATGGCTGCATCAAATCATGGCTGGCAGCAGCAAGGAACTGTGTTTTGGAAAAGTTAGCCTGTTCTGCCTCCAGCTTAGCCAATTCAAGTTCTCGTGTCCGCTGCTGGACGCGAAGCTCAAGCGTTTCATTGGATGCACGCAGCTGTCGTTCAAGCTCTTTATGTGAAGTAATATCGGTGTAGCTCGTGACAAATCCACCTCCCGGCATTGGATTACCGCTCACCTCAAGCACACGCCCCTCCGGACGATAGCGTTCAAAATTATGGGGGCTGCCCTGCTTGAGATAATTGATGCGCTTGATTACCTCTTGCTCCAGATCTTCAGCAGAACAACCTGTTCTTTCGAGATTAAAACGGATCAAATCTGCAACTGGCCGACCAGTCCGGACATAACCATCCGGATATTCAAAAAACTCCAGGTATCGTTTATTCCATGCAACCATACGCATTTGCTGATCTACAACACTGATACCTTGTGAAATATGCTCAATTGAAGACTGAACAAGCTCCTGCATGAACTCGAAATAAAATCTCGCTCCCTGAATAATACTAAGAACATCAGCAATGGCGATGGCTCCGCGCTCGACAAAAGCGCGCACCATATTGCCAATCGAAAGTGATTCCATATTACCGACAGAGCGACTGATTATTTGCTCTGCAATACTCACATCAAAATCATCTGCCGGCCGGCTACCATTAAACTCACGACCAGCAACATGGTATGCCTGATGGAACTGCAGCAGCGCCTCCTCAGGAGGCATGAACGACTGGGCAAAACCGATCAGCTCATCCAGAGCAACCATTTTCACGCCCTTGAAAAAAATGTCGTAGCTTTCATTACGCGCACCATGCAGCTAGATTTTTTCAGCTGGCAGCTTTTTTCCACGTACAAGATCAGCACATTTCTCACCTATCATCATACAAGGCGCATTAGTATTACCGCCAATCAGTGTTGGCATGATGGAGGCGTCAGCAACACGTAATCCCTCAATTCCTCTCACACGCAGCTCATTATCAACCACGGCCTGCTCATCATTACCCATCTTGCACGAACCGACAGGATGATAAACAGTCTCGGAAAACTGGCGGATAAAATCACGGATCCTGCTCTCCTCTGTAAGACGCGCATCAGGACGAACCGGATCACCGATCAGTCCATCCCAAGCTCTCGCATCTGCAATATCTCGGGTAATTTCATAGCAACGCTGCATGATCTTCCAGTCATATTCATTATCAAGAAAGTTGTAGTCTACCAGCGGAGATGAGAGGGGGTCTGCATTGGCGGGCAGTATTGAACCACGACTTTGGGGACGCAAATGACAAGCATGGATAGATACACCGTGCTGCTTTGGAATAGGATCTATCAGGCCGTGCATAAGAATTGGAATAAAATGCATCTGGATGTCAGGCACAGCCAAGTCAGGAGATGACTTCACAAATGAACCCGCTTCAATCAAGTTACACGCTGCAATACCTTTATTAAACACAAAGTAGTCAATCGCCGTTTTTGCCATCAGGTGGAGTCTTGTGGCGGCCGGATTGAAAGTAATCGGTTTGGTGCAGCCATAATTGATCAGCAAATCCTGGTGCTCTTGCAAGTTATGCCCGACACCAGGCAAATCTTTCAATACTTTTATCCCGGCACGCTCAAGATCCTCACGTCGGCCTATACCTGACATCTGCAGAATATGTGGTGACTTCATCGCACCTGCGGACAGGATAACTTCACGTTTCACGGTGATCTGCTCAAGTCTGCGTCCGCGCTTATACTCCAAACCAACCACTTTGCTACCGCTCAAGACCAGCCGAGTAACATGCGCGTCCGTCACTATCGTCAGATTCGGTCGAGCGCGTACTGCAGGCGTTAGAAAAGCGGCACCCGAGCTTGATCGCTTACCATTGCGCAATGTCGCCTGATAGCGCGCAAAACCTTCTTGCTCTGCACCATTGAAATCATCCGTCAGCCGATAGCCGAGTTCTTTCCCTGCTGAAATAAATTTGTCATAAAGAATATGGTCACAAGGTGCATCTGAAACTTTCAGCGGGCCACCGGCACCGTGGTAAAGCGACTCACCGCGCACGTTATCTTCCGATCGTTTGAAATAGGGCAAAACCTCTGCAAAAGACCAACCAGCATTACCAAGCTCACTCCAGTGATCGTAATCCCATTTATGGCCACGTATGTAAACCATACCGTTGAGGCTACTAGATCCGCCAACCAGTTTTCCACGCGGAACATAGATGCTGCGATTATTGAGCGATTGCTGCGGAACAGAATACATCTGCCAGTTCATTTTATTGCTCTTTAGAATTTCCGCAGCACCACCAGGCATATGCACCATAGGATGCTTGTCATTTGGACCTGCCTCCAGCAAAAGCACTTTACACTCTGCATTTTCAGACAACCTGCCTGCAATGGCACAACCCGCTGAACCAGCGCCTACCACGATGAAATCAAACATATACACTCTCCGTTGATACCGACACAAAAGCAAAAAGCCCGTGCATAACACGGGCTTTGCTAATTAACGTAAAAACACTCCACATTATTTTGTTGCTTTGCCGGGGTTTGGCAACAAAAAGTGCGCCAAGGCAGGCAACAAAGTGAGGGCGCCGACCATGTTCCAGAGAAACATGAAGACCAGCAGGATACCCATATCCTTCTGAAACTGGATTGCAGACCAGTACCAGGTAGCCACACCGAAAGCAAGCGTCAAACCGGTAAAGCTCACTGCCTTACCGGTGGTCTTTAAGGTCAGAAGATAGGCATCTTTCAAAGACTTTCCTTCCTTGAAGTAACTTTCCATACGGCTGTATATATAAATACCATAGTCCACACCCACACCAACACCCAAGGTAATTACAGGCAAAGTGGCAACTTTTACACCAATCCCCATTTTCGCCATTAACGCTTCACACAACACTGACGTCAAACCCAAAGGCCCGAGAATGCACAACATAGCCTTGAACGAAGGAAAGGTGAAGAAAACTAACGCAGCAACAACCCCATATACCATCCACAACATCTTGTTTTGTGCCGCGTGTATTTCCTGATTAACTGCCGCAGCTATGCCTGCGTTACCGGTCGCCAGGCGAAACTGGATATCCGCATTACTATGCTTGACAGAAAAATCTTCAACTACTTTGGCAACACGGTTCAATGTCTCTGCTTTGTGATCTTCAAGGAATGCAATAACTGGTGCAAAACTGCATTTTTCATTTGCCAGACCCATTTCCGCTATCAGGCCAAATGAGTTATCGATAGCTCCCTGATTACGACCAATTGACATCCATTTGATATGCCCTTCAGTCAAGCCAGCGATAAAGTTTTTTGCAACAAATGCAGCAGATGCTGTCGCCTGAACACCATCTGTATTCTTCATAGCCCACTCGAGATCATCCATTGCCTCTATATTTTTCTGCTTGAAACAATCTCCCGGATTACTGGTGACCATTACGACAAACAAATCCGAGCTGGTCGCATAATTTGACGTAATGAACTTATTGTCTTTGTTATAGACAGAATCAGGCCGCAACTCTGGGACGCCTTCGTTAATATCGCCAATTTTCAGGAATTGACGCTCATAAATACTATAAACAGCCAGAGCTCCCGCTAGAATAATAGCAATAACTGCCCATTTCGCTTCAGTGAATTTTGACAAGAATACCCAGTGCGCTGGATCCTTGCCTTCTTTCATTTGCATGTGCCTGATACCAGATGGCGCAATACCTGCATATGACAGAAGAATTGGCAACAACATCAGTTTCAGCACAATCAAAACACCCGTACCAATACATGCCGTAATCGCCAGCTCCTTGATTGCAGAAATCGGTATCAACATCATAGTCAGGAAGCTGAAAGCATTTGTCAGAAGCGCAGTAATACCCGGCAGATAGTTCGAACGAAAAGCACGGCGGCAGGCAAGGAATTTGTCATGTCCATGTGACATCTCAATAGCCATCGCATTCACGTACTGGACACTATGGCTAACACCGATGGCCACTAACAAGAAGGGAACCAGCATGGAAAAAACGCCGATCCCTGCAAAAACCTCTACATTTTTTCCACCAACAAGCACATTGCCATAATGCACCTGAAAACGTGCAATCATGCTTAGAATACCCAGCATCCATACTACCGCCACCAATGAGGTGAACAGTGGCATCAGTGCAGCACGCCAGCAACGAGCGTACATATAAAGAAGAATGATGGTGATCAGCATAGCCACGCCACCAAATTTCACAATTTCGGTAGAGCCCGCAATCAAGTCGCCGATCATCTTCGGTTCGCCAATGATATAGACGCGGTACTTGCCGTTATATTTTTGATTCACCTCCGAGCGTATAGATTCAAGGCTTTTTCCGAAATCACCGAAATCAATGGACTCTCCTGCCAAATGACCCCGTTCCGGATCATCACTAGGATAAGTTGAGAAAATATAGGCTTCGATTATCGAGGACTTGAAGTTATCAGAGATCAACCGGCCGATTTCGGTCGAGCGCAGCACATTAATCCTGACTCGCTCCAATGATTCCGCTGAACCATCATACTCACCAGGTATCAGGCGATCACCTTCAAATCCCTGTGGAGTTACAGCTTGCCAGCGCACTGAAGGAGCCCACATGGACCGCAGTGTCGTCTTATCAACCCCATTGGTATAGAAAACCTTGTCATGAACAAACTGGACTGCTTCAAGGTAATCTTTGTCAAAAATATCACCCTGTGTATTTTCGAGCGCTATTTTGAAAGAAAGCCCTTTCTGGGTCAGGTCATCCAGCCTGCTGAACATATTCTGCAGATATTGATGCTGCATTGGCAGCATTTTCTCAAAACGCGCATCAACTTTTATACGCGATGTCTCATAGGCAAAGTAAGCGGTTAATATCGCGATAATTACCAGCCAAAGAGGGCGACGATTAAATATCAATCGCTCCATGGCCTTTTCTTCGTCGCCGTAACGATACGGCTCACCATATTGACGACTTGCACCAGCCATACTACAGAACCCCTATACCCTTAAACGTTTTGCCCGCATCCGAGGAGGCGACTCTTTGTTATCCCGACCTTTGCACTTATTCGCCCAAATCCAAAGGCGCCTGTTCGATTCAATTACAGACTGTTAGCCTGAATCTTCTGGACACCGCCCATGCCAACCATAACGTAGCTACCATCCGCAGCTTCCACCACCGAGGCAATCGTCAGCCTGTTTTTACGCACATGCGACATAAAAGTAAGTCCACCGTCACGGCTACGCAAAAGAGCACCATCATTACCTACCGCCAGGACAGTGTCGTTACCTGCAAAAAAGATGCAGTTCATATTCTTATGCAAGTCCTCGGGAACCTGCTTCCAGCTGTTACCATTGTCGGACGAACGATAAATTGCACCACGCAATCCGCCGATTATCACGTGCTCAGCATCAATAATATTTACCGCGAAGAATGAACCATTTTCTGAGTCTGGCGATGGTAAAAGAGCCCATTTCTGCCCCCCGTCCGTACTACGGTAGAGTTTGCCGGCTTCACCGACTATATACATCACATTTCCAAGACCTGTGATGGCATTCAGATGGTTACGTTCGGAGTTTTCAAGGCGGTCCCCAATACTTGCCCAGGTCAGACCCCCATCAGTCGTTTTCAAGAACTCACCGAATGCACCAACGGCAAAACCTGTTTTGTCGTCACGAAACCAGACATCCATCAAAGGATTGGCAACAGTATCCGAAGTAATAGCTGCCTTGGCATCATCACGATCCGCTTCCAGCTTGGAAAGCTTGTCTTCCAGGGCAGATACAGCATCTTCAAGTTTCGAATTATCTTGCTGACCCTGGGCTTCAGCATCAGCTAAAACAGCTTCTGCACTGGTTTTCTTCTGTTGTAGCTCTTTTATTTGTGCGTCCAGCACAGGAATATTGTCGGCCATACGCTGGCGCGTGAACTTCAAGCCATCCAGCTGTATGTTCCAGTTCATACCTCCATCAACCGTATTCAGGATAAGGCCGTCATATCCCACCGCCCAGCCTTGCTTGTTATCAACAAAATAGACTGCGTTCAGCATCTGTCGAGTTGGGACATTCGCCTGCTGCCAGGTCTTTCCGTGATCATCCGATAGGGCAATATGGCCTCGCTCACCCACCACGACCAAGCGATTATCAACTCGTACAATATCTTGCAACAAAGATGAAACCACCTTATTACTTTTGATGGCCGGCATCTGTGTTACAGGAGACTGGTCAGCAACCGCACCCGGCATCACCAAAGTAGAACCCACGACCAGCAGGACGCCGCCCATAGCTCGTGCAAGCCGGATGAGTATCTTTTGTTTTTTCATACTGATTTGCCCTGAATTAATCACCGGACGCCATGCCAAAAAACAGCATCTCGCACGGGCATAACCCAGCGCGATGGCGCACCTCGTGTACCACAGTCTGCTAACGATTGATGGACAATGCGCTGCTTGTAATATTTTTACACTATGAACGCGGCCTTCCCCATGTGCATAGCTGGCGGCATCTTAACCTGTCGCCGAGCACAGGTAAACCACTACAAATATCCCGCCTATCAAGGGATTCAGAAGGGATTACATGAAAATTATCCCTGTCGCAAACGAAGTATAGACCACGCCGCCAGCAGAAATACCACTACCACCACAAAGGGCAAACGCGGGTGCCATTCATACAATACCCCTGCGCCAAAGGGCCCCACAACATAGCCCAGAGCGGGGCATGCAGCCAAAAAACCGGCAACCGCGCCCTGCTCATTGGCGTTGACACTGAGAGACACCGATGCTGAAAAACCTGGCCCACTGATACCCAATCCTAATCCCAGGAACAGCATTGACAGCATCAATTGCAGCAACCCGCCCGCAGTAGCCAAAAGCACAAATCCAGTCACCATCAGTGGCAAGCCTACACCTAGTAAACGCTGCGGCGACCAGGCAAGTCGCTGTACGAGGACCAATTGCCCAAACACCGTCGCCGCAGCCATACAGGCCTGTACAAGACCCAACGCACCAGCCGCTCTGGATGGATCGAGCGAGAGCACATAAGGCAAATAAAAACCCATCATCTGGGTTGAAACTGCCATCCCCAGATAAATCACCACGCCTACCAACAACAAGTGCCTGTAGCGGGAATCAAAATAACCAGGGCGCTTCATTGCTCTGCTATCGGCAGAGTAGACATTGTCATGATGCTTGCCTGGCTCCGCCAGATAACGGTATACCAACCCCGCTATTAGCATGGCCAGGCCTACTGCCACATAAAGTGGCAGCAATAAACTCCAGCCTGCCAGCACCACCAGGGACGGGCCAATAATTGCACCCAGACCATGCGCCGCTCCAGTCTGGCTCAGACCGACCGCCCGCTCCTCAGCGCTTGTGATATCAATGACATAAGCAGTAATCGCAGGCAGCATGGCTGCAATCAGGAAGGCTTGCAGCAGCCTGCTGGCAAATATACATATATAGAGCTGATCCGTATCCAGCCAGCCAGACCGACTTAATGCAAACCACAACACCAGCAAGAGTGCGGAAAAACAATAACCCCCTACACCGATCAGGATCGACGTGCGCCTGCCCCATACATCACTGCGACGACCCCACCACGGACTCACAAGAAACACAGTCAACGCGGCACAGCTGCCGATCAGGGTAATCTGCTTTGGAGCCAACCCCAACTCGATACCAATCAGCGGCAGGATACTGAACACAACATTGTTGACGGCACCATAGGCCATGACCGTCAACAACAGCACAATGTAGGAACGGGGATTAGGACAACGTGCTGTCGGAATCAAGAATCGCAAGGTATACACTCGACAAAACGCCAGCTTTAAAAACAAGGAAAGCCGCTCGAAGCGGCTTTCCGGAGCAACCTAATTACTGGATCAGGCCGTTTGCACCAACTCGAAGTCATACTTGCTCACACCACATTCGGGGCATTCCCAGTCATCAGGCACATCTTCCCACAGCGTACCCGGGGCTATTCCTTCCTCCGGCAAGCCCTTTTCCTCGTCATAGACGAAACCACAAATTACACATTCAAACTTTCTGTAGGCCATGGACCCCCCCTCTGGAGATGCTGCGATATGTGTCAATTATCATCTTGGCGACGGGCATGGTGCAAAAAAGCCACCCCGCACTCAATACGTACTGATCCTTCAGGCTGCATTGTATGGCATGAAAAAGTTTTTTTCCTGATCTTTGTCAACACGCGTTTCACCTTTACACTGCCCTCCCCTAAGCTATTTTTCCGATACCGGATACCATGCGCACCAGAATTCTTGTCGTCATCGCCTCCATACTGACAGTGTGTACCTCCGCTTTAGCCAAAAGCCCCACACACACCGTTTTCTCGCAAACCAATGCGCTAGCCATAAGCTATGCCATCGAAAGCAATGAAATCCGCTCTATTCTCTCCGCCACAAACCACGAAGAATTTGCCGTTGTCTGTAATGCCTCGATGAAATCGGATAATCACGAAATCCTCGACAAACAAAAAGACAATCGCATTGCCGCAGGCAAAACCTTCGGTTTTGTTTTCAAATACAGACCCAGTATCAAAAAAATAGAAATTTTCCTTACGTGTGAGCCTGCAGCAGAATCCAGGGAAACCGCGCGACCACAAACCAGCACAGACAATAAAAACGACACAGGCCACAGCATAGTCCCACACCAACTGGATACTAAAAATGAAAAGCAAGCACCAGTCATTATCGAAGACCTTGATAATTCACCACCCAGAAAATATTAACAAATAATTACCACACACAAACCACAGGCACAGTTTCATGCAAATCCATGGCAAACAATACCAAAGCATCTGGCATGACAGTAGCAGTGACTGCGCCTGTATTTTTGATCAGACTGTTTTACCTCACAGAGTAAAAATCCTCGAGCTGAACAGTCTTGGTGA
The DNA here is from genome assembly GCA_035430165.1 of Pseudomonadales bacterium. GTDB lineage: Bacteria > Pseudomonadota > Gammaproteobacteria > Pseudomonadales > UBA7239 > UBA7239. Next base: position 12,920 of record DAOMGE010000019.1, read on the forward strand.
TGCGTGCCATGCCATCAGTAGTATGCAGGTTCGTGGTGCACCTTTAATCGGCGCGTGTGCCGCCTACGGCATGTACTTTGCCCTGCGTGATGATCCTTCCACAGCCCATGAAAAGCATGCCGCAGAACAACTGGTTGCCACACGGCCAACCGCCATAAATCTGCGATGGGCAGTAGAGCGTATACAGAGAGCCATACATCACACAGAACCTTCGCAGAAAGCAGCGCGAGCACGTGAAGAAGCAGAAAAAATCTGTGCCGAAGATGTAGATACCTGTTCACGCATAGGCGAACACGGTCTGCAACTCATCCGGGAGCTGAGTGAAAAAAAATCCGGATCAACAATCAACATACTCACACATTGCAACGCCGGTTGGCTGGCAACTGTCGACTGGGGCACCGCTCTGGCACCTATCTACAAAGCGCATCTCGCCGGCATATCTGTGCACGTGTGGGTCGACGAAACACGTCCCCGCATACAAGGCGCACTCACCGCATGGGAACTGCAACAAGCCGGTGTGCCACACACATTCATCGCAGACAACACAGGCGGCCACCTGATGCAGCACGGGTTGGTGGATTTGTGTATTGTCGGCACTGATCGCACAACCATTCAGGGTGATGCCTGCAACAAAATCGGCACTTATTTGAAAGCTCTCGCCGCTAAAGACAATAACGTCCCGTTTTATGTCGCGCTGCCTTCATCAACTATCGACTGGACTGTAAGGGATGGAATCAAGGAAATCCCCATCGAAGAGCGGGACAGCTACGAACTGACCCACGTGCAGGGAGTCGATAAACTTGGGCAGATACGAAGCGTGCAAGTCACGCCGGCACACTCACGCGCAGCTAACTATGCCTTTGATGTAACACCTGCCGCACTGATTAGTGGATTGATAACGGAATTCGGTGTTTTTCCGGCTTCCACTGCCGGACTGGCAAAAATAAAAGCAGCGCTTTAACCAGCTTCTTCGATCCATGCCAGCTGGATAGCCTCCAGAATTTTTTCTCCGCAACGTGCCGGATCATCATTAAAATCCGGCAAGGCCAACACCCAGTTACGCAGGTCTACAAAATTGACAAAGCGAGGATCAATTTCTGGTCTGGCTTCGCATAATTCGATAGCTATATCCTGCACATCTACCCATGCAAGGCTCATAAAGTCTCCTCAATGCCGCTCTGAAGCAAGATTGATAGTGTAACGAGGTATCTCGATGACAAGATCCTCATCTGCCACTTTCGCCTGACAGCTGAGCCGGGAATCCGGTTCAAGACCCCACGCCTTGTCGAGCATGTCATCTTCAAGTTCATCTGGCGCTTCAAGGGAATCCCCGCCTTCACGCACAATCACATGACAGGTTGTGCATGCGCACGACAATTCACAAGCGTGCTCGATATCAATACCATTCCGCAAGGCTACCTCACAGATGTTCTCACCCGCTTTCGCCTCGATGACCGCACCTTGCGGACAAAGCTTTTCATGGGGCAGGAAAATAATTTTTGGCATTTTATTGACCTTCTATATCCTGGATATTTTTTCCGGTCAGCGCCTTTTTGACGGCGGCATTCATACGGCGCGCAGCAAAGAATTCACTATCACGACTGGCACGCTCTACCACCTCGGCAATCCTTGCACTGTCATCCACCATTTCCTGTGCATCAAGCTCATCAAGAAAACTGTGCAACAATCGATTCTCGCTTGCATCCAGCAACTGCCCATCAGCACGCAATGCTGCGCGCAATGTCTCAGACATACGTCTGGCCTCTACGCGTTGCTCCTGCAATTTTCTAACTTGCAAATCATCCCTGGCATGCGCAAATGAATCCTGCAACATGCGAGTTATGTCACCATCGCTCAGGCCATACGATGGCTTGACCGTAATACTCGCCTCGACACCGCTACTGTTTTCGCGCGCAAAGACATTCAGCAAACCATCTGCATCTACCTGAAACGTAACGCGTATATGTGCAGCACCGGCTACCATAGGCGGAATGCCACGCAACTCAAAACGCGCCAACGAACGGCAGTCACTGACCAGCTCACGCTCACCTTGCACCACGTGGATTGCCATCGCAGTCTGGCCATCCTTGAACGTCGTAAACTCCTGCGCCTTGGCAACAGGTATCGTCGTGTTTCGAGGAATAATTTTCTCCACCAACCCGCCCATTGTTTCAAGACCTAGCGACAAGGGAATGACATCAAGCAACAACAATTCATTGTCAGGCCTGTTACCAACCAACTGGTCAGCCTGGATCGCAGCGCCAAGCGCGACCACACAATCCGGATCAATATCGGTCAACGGCGTTTGCCTGAAAAAACCACCTACCTGTTCGCGCACAAACGGACAGCGCGTGGATCCACCCACCATCACCACATGCGCAATTTCCGCAGGAGTCATCTGCGCATCACGTAATGCCTTGCGGCAAGCACGCAAGCTGCGTTCAACCAATATCCCGATCAGCTGATTGTATCTATTGCGGGTTATTGTTCCCTGCCAGTCCGCAAATTCCAGAGCGACAGATTCTTCCGTTGACAACAGTTCCTTGGCAGCACGACAACGATCAAGCAGTTCGCGGCGCCCGGAGAAATCGAGTTCATTAATCCCTGATTCCTGTAACACCCACTCCGCCAGCGCGGCGTCAAAATCATCACCGCCGAGCGCGGAATCACCACCGGTTGCCAACACCTCAAACACACCGCGCGACAAACGCAGGATAGAAATGTCAAAAGTGCCGCCGCCCAGATCATAGACAGCAATCACGCCTTCCTGCTCGCGATCAAGTCCGTAAGCCACCGCTGCTGCAGTCGGCTCATTGAGCAAGCGCATGACTTTCAACCCGGCTAATGTCGCCGCATCTTTTGTCGCCTGACGCTGCCCGTCGTCAAAATACGCGGGCACTGTAATAACAACACCGTCAAGCTCACCTGCCAGTGCAGCACGTGCACGTGCCGCAAGTTCTTTCAATATTTCTGCTGACGCCTGCACTGGACTGATGGCACCACACACGGTCTGTATGCAAACCATGCCGTCACCACTGACAAATTCGTAAGGCAAACTACCGCCAAGACTGGCAACATCCTGCAAACCACGTCCCATAAATCGTTTGACAGAAACCAGGGTGTTAAGTGGATCCTCAGCCGCCTGCGCACGTGCAGCAGCACCAACTGACACACTGCCATCAGCCGCATAGCGCACCGCAGAAGGCATGATGATATTACCGTCCACACCGGCAAGGGTTACGGGCGTACCACTGCGCACAGTCGCCACCAGTGAATGTGTAGTGCCCAGATCAATACCTGCTGCACGCTTGCGCGTGTGGGGAGCAGGGGCCATACCGGGTTCAGAAATCTGTAATAACGCCATTACTTTTCACTTCAAAATTATTCAGGTTAAACACGACCTGGCAAAACCCGACCGGAATTATCAGTCGTCCAGCAAACGTGCCTGACGATCACCAATTTCCTGTCCGAGCTTGCTGGAGAACTGCAGCTTGTCGACCAGCAATTGCGCACGCGGCCAATCCTGTTTCTGCCAGGCTTCGGAAAAATCCTGCAAGTATTGCTGCGACGCCACACGCACATCGGCCAACAAACCATCCAGCGCATCAATATCGCGGGAGGCATCGTCCAGACGTTCACGCAATTCCATTTGCTCCATAAGAAACACGGGGTCATGCAAGGTGGTTTCCTGCGCACGCTGTTGTCCAGCCAATTCCAGCAAATATTGCGCGCGGGCCAAGGGGGATTTCAGTGTCTGGTAGGCTGTATTGACCTGTGCCGCCTGCTGCTGCGCAAGACGCTGGGAGCGATCACACTCGCGCATGAAGCGATCCGGATGCACCGCTTGCTGCAAATGGCGATAGCGTGCAGAAAGTTCGGCAACATCCACATGACTGGAGGGCTGCAAACCGAACAGGGAAAAATAGTCCTGCTGCAAATCCACGGATGGTTTCAGCGTGCAAACAATGCCGTGCGCTGTTTCAGGAAGTCCGTACCCGGATACTGACATACGAAAATCAGACGTGAAAACTTTCGCCGCAACCACACTCGGCGCTGACATTCGGATTATTGAACTGGAAGCCCTCATTAAGGCCTTCTTTGGCATAATCCAGTTCGGTACCATCAAGGTATACAAGACTTTTACTGTCGACCACCACTTTCACGTCACCGTTCTCGAAAACCTGATCACCTTCCTGCAGGTCATCAACGAATTCCAGCACGTAGGAAAGTCCGGAGCAGCCGGTAGTTTTTACACCCAGGCGCACACCGATACCACGCCCACGATTCTGTAGATAGTTACGCACATGGTTACGGGCGGCTTCTGTCATCGTTACAGACATGGTTTCATCACCTGCTCAATCGATTTGATTGCATTCTAATGATTGTGGCTGTGCAGACCATCACGACTGTTGCTGTTTTTGCTTCAGATCATGAATAGCCGCCTTGATAGCATCTTCTGCCAATACCGAACAGTGAATTTTCACCGGTGGCAACGCCAGTTCTTCTGCAATCTCGATATTCTTGATCTGTGCTGCCTCGTCGAGTGTCTTGCCTTTTACCCACTCGGTCAGCAGTGAACTGGATGCAATGGCCGAACCACAGCCGTAGGTCTTGAATTTGGCATCTTCGATGATGCCCTGGTCATTCACCTGTATCTGCAGGCGCATGACATCGCCGCAGGCAGGTGCACCCACCATGCCGGTACCGACATTGGCGGCCTTGGTATCCAGCGCGCCTACATTGCGCGGATTTTCGTAGTGATCAATAACTTTTTCGCTGTATGCCATGACTCAACTCCAGGGTGCGCTCAATGCGCTGCCCATTGAACACTGTTCAGATCAATCCCTTCCTTGTACATGTCCCACAACGGGGACAATTCACGCAACTTTTCTACTGCGCGTCGAACCTGTGCAATCGCATGATCCACATCTGCTTCTGTGGTGTAGCGACCAAACGAAAAACGCAAGGAGCTGTGCGCAAGCTCATCTGACAAACCGAGGGCGCGCAATACATACGAAGGCTCAAGACTTGCCGACGTGCAGGCAGAACCTGACGAAATAGCGAGATCTTTCAGTGCCATGATCAGCGATTCGCCTTCTACAAATGCAAAGCTGATATTCAGGTTGCCGGCAACGCGATGCTCGAGTGAGCCATTGACAAAAACCTGCTCCATGTCACTCACACCGTCCAGCAATCGCGTCCGCAACTTCAGGATGCGTGCTTGTTCATCCTGCATCTCTTCTCCAGCAATGCGAAATGCTTCGCCCATGCCGACGATCTGGTGCGTCGGCAACGTACCGGAACGCATGCCGCGTTCGTGGCCACCGCCATGCATTTGCGCTTCGAGACGCACACGCGGCTTGCGACCCACAAATAACGCACCGACACCTTTTGGCCCGTAAGTCTTGTGTGCAGACATGGACAACAAGTCCACCGGCAGTTCCGCCATGTTGATAGCGACCTTGCCAGTACTTTGCGCAGCATCAACATGGAACATCACGCCCTTGGCACGACAAATGGCACCAATCGCAGCAATATCATTGATCGTGCCGATTTCATTGTTGACGTGCATGATCGACACAATCGTCGTGTCTTCACGCAAGGCATCGGCCACTTGCTGCGGCAGTATCAATCCTTCCGGCGTCGGATCGAGATAGGTGACTTCAAAACCTTCACGTTCCAGTTGGCGACAAGTATCCAGTACCGCCTTGTGTTCAATTTTCGATGTAATGATGTGCTTGCCTTTCCTGGCATTGAAATGGGCAACACCTTTAATGGCAAGATTATTGGATTCCGTGGCACCTGACGTCCAGACAATCTCGCGCGGATCGGCACCAATCAGGTCTGCAACCTGACGACGCGCCTGTTCGACAGCTTCTTCAGCTTTCCAGCCAAACAGATGCGAACGCGAGGCGGGATTACCAAAATTACCGTCAATCGTCAGGCATTCCATCATTTTCTGCGCAACACGTTCATCCACCGGCGTGGTCGCAGAATAATCAAGATAAATGGGAAGTTTCATGTACTGCTTTTCTCCGGAACCTGCGCGAATTATACCGTGGCTCTTGATTCCACAACGTTGAGTGGCATGACATCATTCAGCTTCTGCTGCTGACGCGCCGCCACATCCTGCACACTCTGGCTGTTGACCAGGCTGGCAAGGCTGATGGAACTGAGATAATCGTGAATCTTGTCACTCAGCAGGCACCAGAGGTCATGGGTCAGACATTTTTCACCTTGCTGGCAGTCGCCCTCACCACCACAGCTGGTGGCGTCCACGGACTCGTTAACCGCATCCACAATCTGTGCCACCGAAATCAGGGCGCCATCACGGCTGAGGCGATAACCGCCACCGGGGCCGCGCACACTACTGACTAAATCATTGCTGCGCAACTTGGCAAACAGCTGCTCAAGGTACGACAGGGAAATACCCTGCCGATGGGAGATTTCAGCCAGGCTCACCGGCCCCTTGTCGACGCGCAAGGCGAGATCGAGCATGGCAGTCACGGCATAGCGACCCTTGGTAGTCAGACGCATATCGGCATCTCCTGATCAGTTTTCACTCGACCAGTCTCCAATAACCTAGCATTTTTGTCAATCTTTAAATCCTATTAATTTACTGGGTTTATACTTGAGTCCTTTCTGCTTACCCTTACTTGTCGCCTAACAGGATCTGGCCCGAATCATTGCATGCAAAACATACGTTGGCACAACATGGATTCCACAGGGGAAATGACAACACAGCTCGCTGATGCCATCTGCGAACTGGCGAACTCCCTTATCCGCGAACAAGGGAGCTTTGCCATCGTACTGGCTGGCGGCAACACCCCTCGCGCTATCTACCACAAGCTGCAGCACTGCCAGACGGACTGGTCACGCTGGCATGTCTATTTTGGCGATGAACGCTGCCTGCCGGTTGGTGATCCCGATCGCAACGACAGCATGGCGCACTCCACCCTTCTCGACCACATTCCGATACCAGCCCAGAATATCCACGCGATACCTGCGCAGCTGCCGACAACACAATGCATCGCCGATTACAGTGCGGCACTCGAAAACGTCGGGGAGTTTGACCTGGTATTACTCGGGATAGGCGAAGACGGCCACACGGCAAGCCTGTTTCCCCATCATGACTGGGGCACAACAGAAAGTGCGCCTGAATTACTCGCCATATCTGATGCTCCCAAACCCCCATCGCACCGGATTTCACTCAGCGCGAAAAGATTGGGCAAGGCAAGAAATGTGTGGTTTATTGTGGCAGGAGAAAATAAACGGGAGGTTTTATTACGCTGGCAGGCTGGAGAAAAAATACCGGCCAGCGCCATCCAGCCGACCGGCAATATTGTCGATGTTTTTTACAATGTATCAGTCAGCCACTGAGGCGTTGTGATACACATTCTGCACATCATCATTCTCTTCGAGCAATTCCATAAACTTGTGGAATAAGGCGACGTCATCACCGGTAACATCGTGCTGTGACTGCGGCAGGAAACTGATTTCTTCCATTTCGAAATGCACAGCAGGAATCGCTTCCACCAGCGCGGTATGCGCCTTGTTGAATTCGTGTGGCGGCACATAAACCGTAATAACACCTTCCTCGTTCTCGACATCAGTGACATCGACATCCGCATTCAGCAGAGCCTCGAGCACCGCTTCCTCATTGTCATGCCTGAATGCAAATACACCCAGGTGGTCGAACATATGCGCCACGGCACCGGGCACACCCAGCTTGGCCTTGACCTTGGTAAAACACTGGCGGACTTCGCCAAACGTACGATTGTTGTTATCTGTCAGGCAATCGACGATCACCATGCAACCGCCCGGGCCAAAACCCTCGAATCGCACCACCTGGAAGTCCTCTCCACCAGCGCCTTTCGCCTTGTCGATTGCCTTCTCGATAACATGGCTGGGCACTTGCTCGCGTTTGGCCCTTTCAATCAATCGGCGAAGTGAAAGATTCGCCAAGGGATCGGTGCCACCATTCTTGGCACAAACATAAATTTCCTTGCCGAACTTCGAGTAAACCTTGGTTTTGGCACCGGCCGTTCTGGCCATGGATTCTTTACGATTCTGGAAGGCTCTGCCCATAGTGATATGTCTCGTCTGGCTACTGTTGGATCTGGTAGGTATTCAATCAAGTGCGCATTTTAATCGCTAACCACACAGGAATGGGATCAGAATTAGCTGCCTCAACAGGATTCTTTTCAAATCCAGCCGGAAGGCAAGCGGCCGACGGGGTGTCCGACCAGCACGATACTCAGCAAATAACTGAATACCGACAGGAATATCGCGACAAAGAAAGCTGTCCAGAAACTGGACACTTTGAAACCACGCACGAGTGAAGACACCAGCATGATCATCAGTGCGTTGATGACCAGCAGGAAAATGCCGAAGGTTACCACCGTCAAAGGCAGGGTCAGCAACACCAGCAAGGGTTTGAGAATCGCATTCACAAAACCGAGTATCAGCGCTGAAACTGCCAGTGCGGACACACTGGTAAATCGGATACCGCGAAAAATGTGGCTGGCTGCCCATAAGGACAGAGACATGATCAGCCAGTGCAGCAAAAAGGGAGATTGCAGAATAAACATGAATCAGATTTCCGGATTATTGCGTGTTTGCCATAATGCAACAGCAAACATGACCGAGAATGGAAACTCGTAAAAGTAAGCCGTACCCGGGTTATAGCCCGCAGGCAAACCCGCCGCGCCAAATGCAAATGTGTATTCACCGTGAAACAACGCAATGCCGATAATACGACCCACCCACAATCCGGTGAAAATCAGGAACCACAATACCAGGTTGGCGTGGAGATAACGTTTCGGCTGCAGGATGCCGAGCAATGCAAAAATACCGAGACCCAATTCTGCAAAGCCGTACATCGCAAACACTTCCACAGTCACACTCCAGTGCGTGAATTGCAGACCGATATACGACAGGTTCGTCGGATCGTAGATCAACCAGATGCCGTAACCCATCCAGACCAGCGCAGCAAGGCCGGTGATAAATTTTGCAAATGCCATGATGTTCTCCCGGGGCAAGTTGTGTTGTTGTGAAGCGTCACTTTCCTGACGGACGACAGGATACACGTCACCACACACCCGGACCGATACGACATTCGCCCAATCAGATGCGGCACAGTGCCGCATCTACCGAAAAGGCAGATACAATCCTGCCAATCGCCCATCCCTGCAGCCGGCGCAAATGACCATGACATCCACAGCGCACAGCACAACTACATTACCGATGGCACAGGACACTCTGTGGCAACGCATTTTACTAGCCGGCATTCTGCTGCTGGCTGCCATATTACGCCTCTACCAGCTGGATCATTACAGTCTGTGGGCAGACGAAGTATGGGGCGTTCTGGACTGCTCCAAAGGTAACCTGCAAGCGCTGGTTTCGCGCCTGATGTATACCGACAACCATCCACCGGGTTATGAAGCCAGCCTGTACTTCTGGATCAAGCTGTTTGGCAGTTCCGACTTTTCCGTGCGATTGCCATCGGTCATCACCGGCTCGGCTGCAGTGTTCGCCATTTATCGATGCGGCCAGCGACACTTCCACCCTTACACCGGTTTGGTGGCTGCCTGTTTGCTGGCAGGTTCTTTCCAGGCAATTTATTACAGTCAGGAAGCGAGAGCCTACTCGCCACTGCTGCTCGCCTGCCTGCTGAATGCGTACGCTTTCCTGAATCTGTTTCTCGATAAATCCGGCAAACCATCCGATCGATGGCTGTTCTGTATCAGTGGCACCTTCATGCTGTACTTGCATTACACCGGTGCAGTGTTTCTCGCATCTGAAGGCCTGGTGTTCCTGTTCCTTTGGTGCAAGGAGCGAAACAAGGCATTTTTCATTGCGGGTGTACAAAATTTCGTTCCGGTACTGGTGTTGTACGGGCCATGGCTACCCACGATGTACGACCACGCCAACGTCATTGACACCTACTGGGCACCCAAACCGACTATCAATGAATTCGTGCATTTGTGGCAATTCCTGCTCGGCCCGGGCAATGGACTCTACACCGTCCAGCTTGCCTGCCTGCTGGCTGCAGCCTTGCTGGCAATCCGCGACACACTGCCGGTTAACCCCGCTGATCCGGCAACCCGGAAAACAGCAACGCTATTCGCGCTGCTGTTAGTGCCGATGGCGATTTTTTTCGCAAAATCCCATTACACACAGTCGATCCATGAGGAGCGGCATTTCATTTATGGCATTCCGTTAATCTGTTTGCTGGTTGCCGACTACATCTGCCGCATGGCCAATCACCTCGACAACAAGACCAGTCTTACCGCACTGATCGCTGTCATCACCGTTGTGCTGGCATTTGAACAAGTGCGAAGCAACCAGGAAAACCGGCTTTACAGCCTGAACAACAAGCAGGAAATAAGGGAAGCTGCCGACGTGGTTTTCCGGGACAAGGCCTTTGCCCGTAGCAAGGATATTATTATCAGCTCGCATGAATTTTTTATTCATTACCTGAAAAGAAACAACATCAGGAATTCCTACCAATGCTGCTTTACCGACACCACGCCACTGCAGGACATACAGGCTGTGATAAAAAAGAAGGAAACCCGGACATTCTATTTTCTGGAAATGATCCTGCCCAACCAACCCATGCTCGGCTTGCTGCAAAGCCAGTACAGGCAAATCTGCATGAGCGAACTCAACATGGTGCGCGTCAGCAAATTTCGCACTGACACACCACCCGCGACCAGAAGCGTGATGCCGGCCTGCCCACTATAAGACAAATGGAAATATTGCCTTGCGCGTTGGCGGATACTCACTGAATTTCTCCCGATACCAACGATGTGATGAAATCGCTTTTGGCACCAGATTGGCAGCAGTGAAACAGACAAAAGCCAGGGCAGGTAAAGACCAGGCGGCGATTGCAAAACCGCTCCATTGCAATATTTCCCCGAGATAATTCGGGCAAGAAACCAGGGAGTAGCCGCCGCCGTAGGGAATCTTGTAGCCGGTTTCACCCGGCTGGCGCAAATTGCGTAAAACAGCATCTGAATGTTTTGCCAACAGAAAACCACCCGCAAACAACAAGAGCCCGCCGATAAATCGCACATCCGTCAACCATGCAGACGCATGCAGATGTGAACCCAGCTGTGACAGGTACCAACCATTCAAGGCGCCATTGGCAGCATTGAATGTCATACCGCACACCAGCAGGAAAATGCGATATCGCGCATCCGGCTTGACGCGCAAACGCAGCGGATAAATAAATGTGCGATGGAAGTAATGCATTTGCCACAAAGCAAACAGAACCAAAGGCACAGGATCGGCCCTGTGTTGTCCCTGGCAATAAAACCAGAACATGGTTGCGAAGGCAGGCAATTCGAGGATAAACCAACCGAAGCGCATATTGACACCCGGGCCCCATCCTTCGCGTTCCTGCTTGCCATAAGGTGCCGAAATAAAGTTCAGGATCAGGAATGTCAGCAAGGCAGCTGCAAACACGCCCTCAAGTAATCCGTCAAATACTGCCTGTTGCATCGCGATGTTCCCGTATCAGATCCAGTCGGGCGCGATAATAACAGGACAAAATAGAATGCAGGATCAGGAAAAGCGTTTGTTGCGACCACATCAACCGACACAAGGGTTGGCATTGACTGGCCCGCTGTCGTTACAATCACGCCATGGTGCCGCCCGTCTCGAATATTCATGCCCAACACCCCCTGCAGGACAACTATGTCCTGCTACGGGTTTATGCCTGGTACCGTGCTTTCCTTGCCTGCGTGCTGCTCGGCATGTTTTTTCTCGACCTGAATGCCAGTGTATTGGGAAAGACCTATCCGCAGTTGTACACCTACACTGTTGGCATCTATACCTTTCTTTGCCTTTCTACCGTCACCCGATTATTCCTGGTTCGCAAAGCCCCTACGACCAGCCAGATTTTCCTGATCTGCCTGACCGACATCATCGTGCTATCGATCATCCTCCACACCAGTGGCGGTATCAGCACCGGTCTCGGCCTGCTCGTATTTATTGCTATCGCGGCCAGCAGCATTTTCCTGCAAGGCCAACTTGCCACATTGCTGGCAGCCATTGCCTGTATCGCTATCCTGACCGAAAGCCTGTTAACCAGTTACAACCACACGGAAAGTAATTCACTCGAAACGGCACTGCTTGGCACGTTGTTGTTTATTACGTCGCAACTTTTCCAGTATCTGACGCGCCGCATACGAACGTCACAACAACTGGCTGAGCTGCAGGCCGCCAATGCCCAGACATTGCAACAACTGAGTAATATGATTGTCCAGCGTATGCATACGGGCATCGCCGTACTGGAAGGCAACCAGCGATTTGTACTCTACAATGAAGCGGCAGCACGCCTGCTATCACTGCCACTGAAAGCTGATTCCCGCGACAATATTTTCTTTCACCGCAACGACAGACTGGCTGCATGCCTCCAGAAATGGCAAGGGGATCCACACCAAAGACCCGAGCCATTACAACTGGAAGATGGCAGCCCGGAATTGCAACTGAATTTCGCCAGACTGGACGACACCGCCTCTGCCGTCAACCAGAGTTCCAATTACATTCTCGTGTTTGTGGAGGACACCCGACAAATTTCACAACGCGCACAACAAATGAAACTGGCATCGCTCGGACACCTGACAGCCAACATCGCCCATGAAGTGAGGAATCCACTCGGCGCTATCAGCCATGCTGCACAACTGCTCGCAGAATCTGCAGAGCTTTCTGATGCTGACCGCCGTTTGTCCACCATCATCCAGAATCATTCCATTCGTGTAAACCAGATTATTGAAAATGTCCTGCTGCTGTCACGCGGTAAAATTCCGATGCCGGAACGACGCGATCTGCGTTCGTGGCTGACGCAATTTGCACAGCAACACAGCCAGACCCATAACAAGCCAGTCGACATTGAACTGGTTCTGCCTGATGAACCGTTATTTGTACACGTAGACTTCAGCCAGATGGAACAGGTTCTCGGCAACTTGTGTGCAAATGGCCTTCGCTACAGTGAGAAAAAAACCGGTGAAGCCAAAATAACCCTGCATGCTTATCACCACACGAGCCTCGACATTCCCTGTCTGGATATCATTGATTACGGTGAAGGCATCAGCGACGAAAATCGCGAACAGATATTCGAGCCTTTTTTTACGACCGAACAACAGGGGACAGGCCTGGGACTCTACATTGCGCGTGAGCTTTGCCTGATCAACCAGGCCAGCCTGGATTACAAGCGCAATGCGACTGGCCTCAGCTGTTTCCAGATAAGTTTTCCACACGCCAACAAGATGATCTGATACACATGAGCCAGCCTGCCACTTCCCTAGCACCTATCGCCCTGATTGTTGATGATGAGCCAGATATCCGCGAGTTGTTGGAGATCACACTGGGTCGCATGCAATTGCGCACACGCAGCACCGGAACCCTGGAGGGTGCAAAACAAATATTGCATGACGAGAAAGTTTCAATCTGTCTCACTGATATGCAATTACCGGATGGCAATGGCATCACGCTGGTCCAGCATATACAAAGCACTTGTCCACATATACCCGTCGCCGTTATCACCGCCTTCGGCAGCATGGACACTGCCATCAACGCCCTGAAAGCCGGCGCATTTGATTTTGTTTCCAAGCCCGTCAATCTGGAACAATTACGCGGACTGGTAAATACCGCCATCAACTTGCAAAAAAATCCGGTTAGCACCGATAGCAGCGAAACAGAACTTTTGACAGGCGACAGCGAAGTCATGCAAAAACTTCGCAAACAGATTGCAAAACTCGCTCGCAGTCAGGCACCCATTTACATCTACGGTGAATCTGGTACAGGCAAGGAACTGGCAGCCCGCTCTATCCATTTGCAGGGCCCCCGTGCAGCCAAACCTTTTGTAGCCGTAAACTGTGGCGCCATTCCATCGGAATTGATGGAAAGTGAATTTTTCGGTCACAAGAAAGGCAGTTTTACTGGCGCCACGGCGGACAAGACCGGTTTGTTCCAGGCCGCACACGGAGGCACCCTGTTCCTCGACGAAGTGGCAGATCTGCCACTGGAAATGCAAGTAAAACTGTTGCGTGCAATACAGGAAAAATCTGTGCGCGCCGTTGGCGCTGAAAAAGAACAGGAAGTGGATGTACGTATCCTGAGTGCCACCCACAAAAACCTGGCAGAAGAAGTTAAAAACGGTAAATTCCGGCAAGACCTGTTCTATCGCATCAATGTTATCGAACTCGCGATACCACCCTTACGGGAACGGGGAGGAGACATCATCAAACTTGCACAGCGTTTTCTCGCCAGTTTTGCAATGGAAATGCAGCTGCCGCCCGCAACAATCAGCGAGGACGCAAAAGCCGCTTTGCTACGCTACGATTTTCCAGGCAATGTGCGTGAACTGGAAAACATTCTGGAGAGGGCTTATACACTGTGCGATGAAGACACCATCACACTTGCCGATCTCCATCTGGGAGAAAATGAAAACACTTCGCTTTCACTGATTCCTGATAGCAGCAAGATCGAGATTCCGGAAGATGTAACAGAACTGGACAAATACCTTGAATCTATCGAGCGCGGCATCATCACGCGCGCGCTGGAAGCCAATCGCTGGAACAAGACAGTCACCGCACAGAAACTTGGCATTTCTTTTCGCCAGCTACGTTACCGTCTCAAGAAGCTGGGCATGGATGACTGAACCCGGCATGAACAGGCACATCAGGCCAGTCGACTTACCGCATAGGCTTGTGGATCAATTTCCGGTTTTTTCCCCAACAACATATCTGCCATGAATTGTGCAGAAGCAGGCGACAACACCAGGCCATTACGGTAATGGCCTGCGCAGACCCATACATTTCGCAAGCCCGGCACACTACCCATGTAGGGAACACCATCCGAGGTACCCGGTCGCAAACCGGCCCATTGCCTGACGGGACGATTACCTTGCAAATCCGGAAATATTTTCGCAGCCGCAGACTGTAATGTGACAAGCGCCTCCTGACTCACCCGTTTGTCAAAACCACTTTTTTCCAATGTGCTGCCTACCAACACATGGCCGTCGATTCGCGGAATCGCGTAACGACCATCATGCAACACCATGGTTTTTAACCAGTCCGGCTTCATCCGGTACAACAGCATTTGTCCCAGTACAGGCTCAACCGGCAATGAAACGCCGGCGGTCGCCAGCAATTGTCCTGCCCATGCGCCGGCACAAAGCACCACAGTTCCTGCAGCAATTTTTTTACCTGACAACAATTGCACTCCCGTAAAGCTATCGCCAGCGATCACCTTTGCAACTGGTGAAAACTCAAGCAAGGTAAACGCTTTGCTTGCACCTGCACTCGCCATCAATGCCTGCAACAAACGTGGGTTGCGTACATTGGCAATCCGGGGCATCCAGATTCCCTGCCGAAAACCGGGTGCCAACTGTGGTGCATACGTTTGCAAGTTTTCAGCTGTAACCTGTTGTGCCGGTATTTTATTTTCGGTTGACCACCGCATGGCCTCTGCGGCGTCTGGCGCATCCAGCATCAGCAAACCCGTTTCGCGAAATTCCGGATCTATTCCAGTCTCCTGCAACAATTCACCACACAGGGCAGGAAATAATTGCTGTGCCCTGGCAGACAGCGCGGTGACAGCAGGATCGTAACGCCAGGGATACAGCGGTGAAACAATGCCGCCGCCGGCCCATGACGCTTCCCGACCACATTGGCCCGCCTCCAGCAAGGTCACACTGGCGCCAGCATGCAGCAAGCGGCGGGACAACATCAGCCCCATCACGCCACCACCTATGACAAGAAAATCCGACATAACTTACACAACATTACGATTTGGCTGACAGACTTTGCATTATGCCTGCTGGATGATAGGCAGCACAGGATGACTGTTGGGTGCAGGCAACCCGCAGCAGACACGCATCTTGCTAACGCGGATGTTTTACGGCAATGGATTGCCACTCAAGGATGAAATCTATGGCAATGGATTGCCATTTTACCAACAGGCTGCAGGCGTCATCACAAGACGGATACAGTCTGGTCGAGCTTATTGTGACAGTTTCTATCACCGCAATTCTAGGCAGCATGGCGCTACCGGCATTTGCAAATATCCTGCGTAGCCAGCAGAGCCTGACCGTCATTGAATCACTGGTCACTGCTTTCCAGCAGGCACGCACCAGTGCCATCATGCTGAACCGACCTGTCACATTTTGCGCACGCAAAACTGGAATTGCCTGCGGTTCGGACTGGTCGCAAGGTGCATTGGTTTTTGTCGATGACAATAGTGACAATGTCATCGATGACGGGGAGCATGTGCTTGCTGAAATACCGGCCTTTCCTGCCGGGAGCAGCATATCCATCAGCACATTTGGCAACAGGAAGTTCCTGCGTTTCGCGCCGAATGGCCTGTTGGAAAATTACAGTGCAGGCAATATCGTCTACTGTCCGCCGAAAGGCACCGCGCAGGACGCGCGCAACCTGATTTTTACCAGACTGGGAAGACCGCGCCTGGGCACCGACAGTAACGGGGATGGTATTCGGGAAGATACCGACGGACAGCCCTTGCACTGTCCCGCCGGCTCAAGCTAATGCAAAGATCCTTACCAGCAACCTGTAGAAGCTGAACCGGCAGAGTTTTTTGAGGTTTTGATACCGGTATTGGTGACCGTGAACTTGTTACAGGTGGTATCAGCATTCTGCCGCTCGGTTGATATCGCAGTCGCCGTCAAGGTGTAGGTACTGGCATCGACAGCATCTACGGCAATACTGTAATAGCCCTTGGCTGAGTTACCCGTACTCGGCATCACGCTGAGTGTGCCACTGGTGCAATCATTGTTTGCATCTTTCTTGTAGTAACCGTAAGTACTGAAACAGCGTTCGAGTTTTTGCGTGACATCCAGCAATGATGTAACAGCATCCGAGCGGTTAGTCTTGCGTATGCTGCTCTGGTAGGAAGGATAAGCAAACGCCGCAATGATCGCGACTATCGCAACCACAATCATCAGTTCTATCAACGTAAAACCATTTGTCTTTTTCATATCGCTCTCATCGTTTCATCAGACGCCGTTTTTATAAAACCTGAGCCATCAATGATGGCTCAGGTTTCAGCTCGTTACTGCAATTGGCGCCAGGACATCCGGCCGACAGGAATGCCTCCAACCTGATCTTTGGTTTCCTGGAACTGGTACGTCGAACCTGTTACTGATGCCTTGGAACCTATCTTCGTTTCGGTCTTGCCGTCGGCATTGGTCAGGATAGTAGGGTTACTGAGAATACCATCAACCTCAATACCCACAACCTGCTTCTCATTCGCATCAACTGTGCCGTCACCATTGATATCAAAGAAGCCTTGTGTGGTGTCTGCAGTGCCTGTCGACGCCTTGAACTCCATGATATTACCGGTACCACCCACACCAATACACGGATCTTTTGACGGGTTAGTGGGGATCAGCGACGTAAGAATCAATCTGGAATCATGCACGATCGGCGTATTGATACCCATCTCTCCCTCGTAATTAGTGCCGTCCACCAGATCAATAAACCAGCCTTTCTTGGTCGAATAATCGATCGTATTGTTGCTGATTGTGCGATACGTAGTACCTGCTATTACGATAGAACCAAAGGTCTGTTTTACAAGATTCGGCGTTGTACGATCTAACGTGCCGACCGCGCTGCCGCCATCCTGGATACCGTACACCGTCTGCACATGCGGCACCGTAGCGCCGGTTCCACTCGCCGTATATCCCGCATCAGACTGTTCAAAATACTTACCGGTCACCACGTAGACCATCGTATTGCCATTCGCCGGGTTGGTACCCACAGCCACCCCTGCGGTAATAGGCTGCGGGTTGCCGCTGGTATCCGATGTGGTGAACAACGGGGCAGAGGGATTCGCCCAGCTGGTATTGCCGCTGGTCAGGTCGAATTTCCATACATTACCCTGCAAGTCACCCGCATAGACATACTTCACAACTTTGTTGGCATCCAGAACTACGGCAGGTTCAGACAAGCCATTGGGCGCGCTTGTACCTGTACCCGTGCCACCCCTGCCAGTATCCAGCCGCTTGATGAGTGTGCCAGTAGCCAGATCCACTACAAACAACTGGGCCTTCTTGCTGGCACTGTCATATCCGTTACCGAATATAACTGCCCACTGGGTGCCAGTACCCCCGGCATTTTTTACCTGCGCAATGGTCGGCGTGCCAAAGGTATAACCTACCTCTTTTTTATCCGCATCCGTAGTAGCAGTCGGCAGGCCATATTCCCACATGACACGCTTGGCATCGCCATACCCGACCGTAGCACTATTGCCGTAGACATTGAGGGCATAGATACTGCGGCCACCCTGCTTGAGACCCCCGACCAGTACAGTTGTCCACCCGTTGGTGTCACGTAACGCAGCATCTACCGTTGGCGCCCCTGGCAAATACGCATCGCTGATAGCTGGTGACCCGTTGACAAAATACCGGTGCAAATAGCCTTCCTGTGTCAGGTTGAACAGCTTCCAGTCAGTAGTCTCTGAACTTGCAGCCACACCATTGTTGTCCGCATCCGTCCAGTCCCGATAAACACCGTTCGGGATAAACGCCAGCATTTCATGGCCATCAGAAGCCCGAAAACCATGCACCATGCCATCATTGGCTCCAGCATAGATCATTGGCTCATAAGCCGATTTTGCTGTCACATAGGCGTCATAACTACTGCCACCTGTCGCAATGGTGTTTAGCTTGTAGTCGTCTCCCCCGACGTAAATCATACCCGAGTCAATAATGTCACCTATCAACTGGGAAGTACTACGTGTACGGAAGTTGGTAACCTGTACGGTCGTACCCACTACACCTTGTAACCAGCTGATGACGTTGGCACCGGTGGTTGCACTGGCGGTATTACTACCACTTACGGCCTGCTGTTGGCTGGCATCCAGTTGTGTATACGCCGTGGCAGGCGTGGTAGACAACGCGATGCCTTTAGCCGTTGAGGGTTTGTAGGTGAGAATTGTACGCGGCACAGTCACCATGGTATCCATAGTTCCCCATGATGAAGTTGACGACAACACACCATTAACAAACGCCTTGGCTAAGATCGTGGAAGACCAGGTCTTGGTATTGAATATCGCCTGATAAATACGAGAACCCGTGCTAAGTGTAGTGCCGTTAGAGCTGGTACCACCGAAGCTCAGGTTCTTTTCATTAATCGAATTGAACGCTGCATTGAGGGCAGTCGATAATGATGCGCCATCGGTCGAATAGTATGACTCGCCCGGTCCATTGCTAAGGATGCCGCCGTTACCTGGATTGGTTATGTTCACAATGCTCGGGGTAGCCGGACAAATCACTGAGCCGCCAGGATAGGCCTTAGCCAAGCTGAAGTTATTTGCATCCACTCGCACCACGCAGTACTTGCCCCGAGCGGCACTCTCCGTCGCCGGATCCGGTGTGCTATCCGGCTCCAGATCTGTTTCGTAACCATACAGCCCACCCACACTGCTGGACAGGGAATACGTAAACGTCTGGTTCACATTACCACCGTTATAAATTTGCACAGGCACTGGCGTGGAGGCCGTAGCGTTCGCCTGGGTCAATGCCAGTTTGATATGCGTGCTGTCCACGGGGATGGCGTAATATGTACTGGCTGTAGTCGGGTTGTTGACAGTGTGCGTCCAACTCCATGTCCAGGATTGTGTACCGCCCCCGGGAACGGGAATATTTACACAAGCTCCACCCGATGTCAGTGACAAACAGAACTGTCCTGTCGTTGTGTTAAGCCCACTGATATAAAAGGTCGTGCTTTTTCCCGGTATTGTCGGTTTGAATGTAAAAGACTGGTTATTCGTGCTTGTTCCGGTAAACGGCAATGTTTTAACTGGACCACCCGCTGATGCTGAAAATTTGACAATATTATTAACCGCCTGTGGCGGGCAAGGCGTACCAACCGTATTTACTGCGAGTGAATTTGTACCCGTGCCTGTACCGACAGATCCAGCGCACGACTGCACATAATAAGTAGTGCCATTAACCAGCGGAAATGACGAACCTGAGCCTCTTTCGTTGTATGTCATTGGCTGGCCTACCATGATCTGGAAAGCCGGATAGCCGAGTAAAAAATAATTATCTGTCGTGTTTGATTTGCTGTTGTTGAACGCTGCGCTTGTAATGGTATTACCTTCGTAATAGAAACTGTCCGTCGCAGCCGCCGTTACCGGCGTGCCATTTGTCAGGTTAGTAATCTGCGAAAGTGGGGCAGTAAATATATTACCGACAGCAGGGGCAGACGTAAGCGTCATCGTATCGGTCTGTGAGGAAAATACAGAATGCTGCAAGCTGGCACCACCGGCATTGCTATAGGTCAGAGCTGTTCCAGCTGCAACACTTGATGCACCGACTGCTGTGATTGTGTTAGCGGGGTCCACCTGTCCGATACCACTAATCGAAGCGGTCGTCGGACCAGTTGAATAAAACTGAACATAGTCCCCTGTTTTTAAACCATGATTGGGTATATTGATTACATCATTCGCCACATCAACATTGGATGCAGCAAATGCAATACGATTGGTCAGTGGCGCATCATTCAACAACTCGGTCTGCACATCGAAACCGATGGTATACGTCGTCATGTTCTGTTGGGCGAATTCGCCAGTTGAACCCGCGTCGCTGTCTTGCCAACTCTTACCGGCGCAATCCCTACCGTTAGTCTGCCCCACCGAACCAGAAGGACAGGTACCACTGGGCGTCGACGAGCTGTCTTTCATATCAATATCAAAAGCAAACTGTGCAATATCATCCAGCAAAGGGTTATAGCCATCCGAGTCACCCGCCATGTAAGGATCCGGATAGGCATCCCAGCTGTTGGTAGCAGCAAGTGTCTGGGAACTTCCCCAAGGATTGGTCACGCCGCCAATTGTCGTGTCTGTAGGAACTGTCCCTGGCGGGTTAACCACTGTACGGCCATATCTGTCTGTGTAGGTAGCTCCTGGATACTCCATGCCCGAGGTCGGCTTACCATCCGTCAATACAACCGTGAAGTTTTTCTGGCAGCGATACTGGATCGGACTGGGAAAAGCTCCTGTGCCATTTTCAGACGTATTGTAGGGTGTCATACCCCGAAAGTATCGGGTGACCTCGTAGAGAGCCGACGCCAATGGTGTCGAATTGCTCGCAGACAGTGCGTCAATCTCCGTCTTCAGTGTGGCTGCATCTGTACCACAAGGCAGGGCGTACTTACCTCCGGCATCTGTATCGGAATTGGAATAAAAATGGAACATGCCTATGCGCATCTTGCTGGCATTATCCGTTACCACCTGCTTGGCTACCGCCTTAAGGGAATCAATTTTCTTTACGGTTGTACTTCCTGACGGATAGTCCCTCATACTGCCTGAGTCATCGAGCAACAGCATTACGTTCGGTTGCGTACCGGAAGACCAGAACACCGGCACGGTGCTGTAGTTGAAGTTGGCAAACGCCGGCACAGCGGTCAATAAACCTGCCGCAACACCGGCCAGTTGCCAGCGTAGCCTTCTGGGAACAGCGATCTTGTCGACAATACCCGTGGATGTGGTTTTCATGGCCTGGTCCTCTTTATCAATCGGTACGGCGATAAACACTTTGAAGGATAACTACCGCATCAGTCGTAAGGCCTACGCCACGTGCTGTGATGCGATAGTCGGTAATTGTCTTGCCTGTGGTGGTGCCACCATTGGTCGAGCCAGCAACCGGACTCATGGCTCCCGGCAGCTCCTCAATCACGTAACAGGGTTGTTGTGCCACATTCGGCAATTGTCCTGACGTATTGCTGGCGCTGTACTGCACGGAATTGGTACAAGCACCGTTATTGATCCAGGAATAGGTTTTCCAGTACTTGGTCTCGCTAACCGCAGCGTTACTGTAGGTACGATATAAATCGGTCAGGGTCGCGCGCGCGTACAGACCCGACGTACCGTTTGTCATCGTGATCTTGGTGCTACCACTAATCCGTCCCTCCGCCTCGCGAAGCGCCGCTTCAGCGGACTGGAATGCTGTTTCACGATCACGCATATTGCCCGTCATTTTTTCCTGCAACAGCGTATCGCGCATACCCGCCACACCAAGCAAGGTCAGCAATAGCAACATAATCATTCCCACAATCAACACAGCACCACGCTGGCGAACCGCTGCTGTGTATCCTGCGTTACGTCTGGCCTTCTTCATGTCATTCTTACCTCGTCGAACCCACATCGGCGAACTGTCATTGCGTAACAACGATTACTGCGTCTGCTGCATACTGCGGATTGCTACCGTACTGGTAAAAATCTGCCGCAAGCGCTTGTCGCCAGAACCCGCTGTCGCGTTTCCGCCGTAATAGGTATTGCCGTCGTAGCTGTATTTTTGCTCAGCATCGAGCACGGGATCTGCACTGGCAACCAACAGTGAAAACCGGACTGCCCTGACCGCTTTTGTCTGGTCATGATTGGTATCAGGAGAGGCTGTACAGGTCGTCAGCGCGCCGCCATTGGTGCAATAACCCACATCCCAGTCATTCCATGCCGCATTGGATATATTTGCCGATGTGGGCGTGACCCAGGAATTAATCACTTTGTCACCATCGGAATCCAGTCCAAACATTAACTGCATATCTTCAACCCCCTCCAACAGCTCATCAGATCCCGTTGGCGAGGCAAGCTGGGCATGGCTGAGTGTCTGGCGGTAGAGCGATCTCCGGTTTGTTGTGCTATTGATGCCGACATAATAGAAATAGGTATCCAGCACCCTTACCTGTGATGCTTGCGGAAGGGCAATATTGGTGTTGGCGCAGCGGTTACCTGGTGTTGAACCGCCAGCAGTAATAGATCCCGGCACCGCTGCCGTGGCCGCACTGACCTGAAAAATACGCATGCCCGCACAACTGCCGATTGAAACAATATTGCTAGCGGCAAGACCAATGCCCGTATCCAGATTGACCGTACCCAATGCCGTGGCAGGAACAGCCGCTGTCGTTACACCAATATCCTGCGCCACATGAACGACAAGGATGTCTGTTCCTGCAACAGGTGCAGGGTTATTGAGATAGTTTGGCGCTGTGCCCGAAAAATTATCGATGCCGTAAACTGCGTAGGAAAAGTTATAGCGGTTATCGCTGGGGGAGTTGAGCATATTGAACCCGGTACAGGCGGTGGTTACATCATCTGCAGCGCTTGCGGCAAAAGCATCACCACTGTTACAACCATAATCGCCAGCGCGCCGGATATCGTAGCCAATAAACTCCTGTGCCAGACGGCCAGTTTCCTGAATGCGGGACATTGCTTCCTGCATACCATAAGCTTTCTTTCCACTTAAAAATGACTGTACGGCACCATAGGACAGGAAGAGTCCCAAGGTAATGGCTACCATCAACTCCACCAGCGACATGCCAGCCTGGCGCGTCTGATACAGCTTGCTATTTTGGCTTGAACTCACCATACGGCTCCCGGACTAAAGTTTTGACGTGGTTACAAATTCTTCTGTAACCGTATTGGTAGAGGTTGAGTTGATCCTGTCCGTCCACTTCACCTTGACTGTACAAACAGTCGCGTTATTGCAGTTGATATAACCGTCACCGCCCGGAAACGTGTTATTCAGAAAGGTGATCCAGGCCGTCAGATCACCGCCTGCCGGATTGGCTACCGTACTGGTCGCCGATGAACCATAAGCCGTGTTATACGCACCGGATTTGACTTGTGGCAGGTTCAGCCGCATGCGATCCAGCATGTCATACGCCGCCACCGTAGCCTGTGAACGGAGGTAGGAATCCTGGTTGAACTGCATCGACTTGACTTGCAATGCCGCCAGACCCAACAAGCCAAACGCCAGCACAAAAAATGTAATCAGCACCTCCAGCAAGGCGATGCCGCTCTGGTTCCGGATCGGCTTGCTTGCCGAGAGCTGTTTATTTGTTGCCCGCATGCTGATTTTCTCCACTAGCATTTGGATGTGGTGACGCCGGGACGCCCTGCCGCAAGCACATTCACGATGTAGAATGTAAACCCGGTGGAGCACGTTGACGGCTTGACCGTAAAGTTACGCGCACCAGTCAGTGCGCCACGTGACGAAAACCGGAGAAAGCTCTTGCTGTTCGTCTCTGTGGTGGTCAGGTTTGGTGCCGTGGTTCCCGATAGCAGTACCGTACCCACCGTCGGGGTGGTAGTGTCATCCGTATCGGATGTTGCCCCGCTGTCGACAAAAACCATCCAGCCACCTGCCCACGCAGTCGAAGAATTTGTACATGAGGTATTGTTGGTTGTCGGGCAGATACTGACGTAAGTACCACGCTTCACCGCTTCCGAGCGCGCCGCCGAAATGGCCGATGCCAGGCTGTTTGCCGCTGTCTGCACCTTGTTGTTTCGTATAACATCCTGAAAGGCTGGTACAGCGAGCTTCAATAATATCGCTGTGATAGTCACGACAATCATCAGCTCGACCAGCGTAAATCCCCGCTGTTTCCTGATCGCTTGCATCTTGGCTTCGTTTAACACGGGCACTCTCACACTTATGACATGATTGAACAGTATCGGGCAGCAGCACAAACTGCCAGCCCCAGCCGATAAACGGCGACCCCCCGTAACCGAGTGGGAAAGCAGCTTGAATCGGTTCACATTTTTTCCTTTCAGCGCAGCTCTTTTGGCATGGAGAAATGAATCGTCTCGACGGTTCCGGGCAACTCCTCAAAGGTTTCGGCACCCAACCCCTGCAAACGCTTGACCACATCCAGCACAAGATTCTCCGGTGCCGAGGCACCTGCTGTGATGCCCACGGCGCGCTTGCCGGCCAGCCAGGACGGATCAATATCCCCTGCCGAATCGATCAGGAAACTGCTGCTGCCAATCCGTTCTGCCAGTTCCCGTAGCCGGTTGGAATTCGAGCTGTTCGGCGAACCCACCACCAGCACCAGGTCGCACTCCAGGGCCAGCTGTTTGACGGCATCCTGCCGGTTTTGGGTGGCGTAACAGATATCGTCTGTGCGCGGGCCACGGATTTCTGGAAACTGCGTGCGCAACGCCTCGATCACCTTGCGCGTGTCATCCATGCTGAGGGTGGTCTGGGTCACAAATGCCACTTTTTGTGGATCCCGGATCTGCAACGCTGCAACATCGGTCTCGTTTTCCACCAGATGGATAACACCGCCGTTGGTACTGTCGTACTGGCCCATGGTTCCTTCCACTTCCGGGTGACCGGCATGGCCAATCAGGATGCAATCGACACCTTCCCTACCATACCGCAACACCTCCATATGCACCTTGGTCACCAGCGGACAGGTCGCATCAAACACCCGTAATCCGCGACGCTTCGCCTCGTCCTGCACCGCACGTGACACACCATGGGCACTGAAAATCACGATGCAGTTATCCGGCACTTCATCGAGCTCGTCCACAAACACAGCGCCACGATTGCGCAAACCGTCCACAACGTAACGGTTGTGGACCACCTCATGGCGCACATAGATCGGCGCACCAAACACGTCCAGCGCACGACTGACAATTTCAATCGCACGATCAACACCGGCACAAAAACCCCTGGGATTGGCGAGTTTGATCTGCATTTATTCTTCTCCCGGCCGGCTGGGGGCAGCGCATTCAATGCCAACAATCTCGACATCAAACACGATGGCATGGCCTGCCAGTGGATGATTGAAATCGACTTCTACCATATCACCCATCAGGCGATGAATCACACCCGGCAACTCACCGCCTTCCGCAGCAGCAAATGACACCACCAGGCCAGGCACCAGCTCGATATCGCTTGCAAAACGCTCACGGGGTACACGCTTGAGATTGGCGTCCTGGCGCAAACCAAACGCGTCAGTCGCCGGAATCAGGAACTGCTTTTTATCGCCGACAGACAAACCCGTCAACACAGACTCAAAGCCCGGCAACAAATTGCCATCGCCCGGTACAAACTGTGCAGGCTGCGCACCGAAATTTGAATCCACCACACTGCCATCCTGCAATGTGAGTGAAAAGAACAGCGCAACGCGCGTTTGTGAAGAAACAACCATGGCACTCACGTTTTTTTATCCAGGAAATTTTCCAGTAACAGCAGGATGGCGCCCACACAAATTGCCGAGTCCGCCACATTAAAAGCAGGCCAGTGATAAGTACCGTAGTAGGCATCCACAAAATCGATGACATAACCCATCAGCGCACGATCCAGGAAATTTCCCAGCGCACCGCCAACCAGCAAGGCAAGCGCGAACGCCAGCCAGCGCTGTCGCGGCAGCAGGCGCAACAACCATACCGTCAAACTGCCACTAACCAGCAGGGCTATCGTCGCAAAAAACCAGCGCTGCCAACCTCCAGCATGCGCCAGGAAACTGAAAGCAGCGCCTGTGTTATGGGCAAGTGTCAGGTTAACACCCCACTCACCACTCACCGAAAAAACCGGCAGCACCTCACGATAATCGAAATGCGCAGCTACCAACTGCTTCGAATACTGGTCCAGCAAAAAAACAGCCAGTGAGACCAGCAGCCAGCGCGCATTAGCTTTCTGTAGAGTCAAGGCTGTCACCTCAGGCAAACTGGCGTTTTTCGCCACTACCATTAACGTTCTCGACGCAGCGACCGCACAATTCCGGGTCTTCTGCATGATGGCCAACATCGTCACGATAATGCCAGCAGCGGACACATTTACCTTCCTCGGCAACCATGACTTCCACACGCAAACCCTCAACATCCGTGACCTGACCCCGATCAGCATATGCCTCGACAGTTGCATAGGATGTAATCAGGACAAAACGTAACTCATCGCCGAGTTTATCCAGTGTGGTCTTCAACGCCTGGTTACAATAGAGACTGACGCGCGCCTGCAGGGACGCGCCGATGCGACCTGCTGCGCGATCAACCTCAAGCAATTTATTGACTGCCGTCTTCACTGCGAAAATAGTTTGCCAATCAGCAGCACTGATCCGGTTGTCACCAGACAATGATGGCAACACATACCATTCCTGTGTAAACACCGTATCCGGATGCTCTCCGGGAATGGCTTGCCACAACTCATCCGCCGTGAAACTGAGGACAGGAGCAAGCCAGCGCGTCATCGCCTCGATGATATGATAAAGCGCAGTCTGGCACGAACGACGCCCGAGCGAATTTTCCTGCATCGTGTATTGACGATCCTTGATAATGTCGAGATAAATACCGCCAAGATCGACCGCACAGAAATTATGCAGCTTCTGGTAAATCAGGTGGAACTGGTAACTGTCATAAGCTGCAATAATTTCTTTCTGCAATTCTGCTGCCCGACCAATCGCCCAGCGATCAAGCGCAAGCAAATCCTGCGCAGGCACCGCATGTTGCGCAACATCAAAACCGTTCAGGTTAGACAGCAGGAATCGTGCAGTATTGCGGATACGACGATAGGAATCTGCTGTGCGCTTCAGGATTTCATCCGACACTGTCATTTCGCCGGAAAAATCTGTGGCCGACACCCACAAGCGCAATATATCTGCGCCGAGTTCGTTCACCACTTTTTGCGGCGAAACCACGTTACCCAGTGATTTGGACATCTTGCGGCCATCCGCATCCACCGTGAAACCATGCGTCAGCACCTGCTTGTAAGGCGCCGTACCATTCATTGCCAATGCCGCTTTCAGCGAAGACTGGAACCAGCCACGATGCTGGTCCGAACCTTCCAGATAAAGATCGGCCGGGTAACGCAATTGCGCACGTCGTTCCAGCACGGCGAGATGTGTGACGCCAGAATCAAACCAGACGTCAAGTGTATCGGTTACTTTCTGGTAATGCTCTGCTTCTTCACCCAGCAATTCCCGTGCATCCAGATCAAACCACGCATCAATCCCGTCTTTTTCAATTCGCTGCGCAACCTGCTCGATCAACTCTTGCGTGCGCGGATGCAGCAGCTGTGTTTCACGATGGATGAATAACGCAATTGGCACACCCCAGGTGCGTTGACGCGAGATACACCAGTCCGGACTCTGTGCCAGCATACCTTCGATACGTGCCTGTCCCCACGACGGGAACCACTGTACTTTCTGCACTGCATCAAGTGCCTGCTGCAACAAACCGTTTTCAGTCATGCTGACAAACCATTGGGGCGTCGCACGGAAAATGAGCGGGGTTTTAGTACGCCAGCAATGCGGGAAGCTGTGGGTAAACTGTTTTGCCAGAATCAGGGCCTGTTTTTCACCCAGCAAATCGACAACTTTCTGGTCAACCTTGTAAACATGATCACCCGCAAAAATTTCGGTATTGGTGCGATAAACACCGTGCTCATCGACAATATTCAACGTGCCGATGCCATATTTCTGTCCGACCACAAAGTCATCCATGCCGTGATCGGGAGCTGTATGCACTGCACCAGTACCAGCATCCAGTGTGACGTGCTCACCCACCAGCACCGGAACATTTTTTTCATAAAAAGGATGCTGCAATAATTTATGTTCGAGAGCTGAACCTTTACAGCTACCGACCACACTGTAATCACCTGCACCATAACGCTGCATGGCATCTTCCACACGCGCCTGCGCCAGCACGAGACGCTCGGCACCATGACCGAGATCGACTTGCACCAGTGCGTAATCGATATCCGGCCCAAGGCTCACTGCCTGGTTGGCTGGCAATGTCCACGGGGTGGTGGTCCAGATCACAACAGATACCTTTCCTGCACCTGAAGCATTATGAAAAGCTGACAAGAAATCCTGTTGGTCGACCACAGCAAACCGCACGTCGAGCGCCGTAGAAACTTTATCCTGGTATTCCACTTCCGCTTCTGCCAATGCAGATGCACCGACAACACTCCAGTACACCGGCTTGAAACCGCGCACAAGATGGCCATTGGCAACAATACGACCCAGAGCCCGCACAATATCAGCTTCGAATTGTGGCGCCATTGTCAGGTAAGGATTTTCCCAGTCACCCAACACACCCAGACGCACAAAATCCTGCTTCTGCCCTTTCACTTGTGCTTGCGCGTACTCACGGCATTTAGCGCGAAAACTCTTGTGGTCAAGCTTGTCCCCCGCCTTGCCGAATTTTTTCTCGACATTGTGCTCGATAGGCAAACCATGGCAATCCCAACCCGGCACGTACGGCGCATCAAATCCCGACAGGGTTTTGGCTTTGACGATAATATCCTTCAGTATCTTGTTAACAGAATGACCGATATGAATGTCACCATTCGCATAGGGAGGACCATCGTGCAAGATGAATTTCTCACGACCAGTGCGCGCAGCACGGATAGATTCATACAGCTTGCCTTGCTGCCAGGCAGCCAGCATTGCCGGCTCACGCTGCGCAAGATTTGCCTTCATGGCGAAGGTTGTCTGGGGCAGGTTGAGCGTATGCTTGTAATCTTTTTTCTGCCCGGTATCGTTTGTTTGCTCAGTCATGTGCCAGTCTCAGGTCATTCATTCAAAAAAATGTTCATATTTTTTATTCAAAAAACTTTACAGCCTGTTCAATATCCAGATAAATCTGTTCTTTCAACGCCTCGAAAGTTGAAAACTTTTTCTCTTCGCGCAACTTTTTCTCGAAACATACCTCCACTTCCCTTCCGTACAAGTGCCCGTGAAAATCGAGCAGATGCACTTCCAGTATCGGCCGCGTTTCGCCACCCACGGTAGGTCGTACGCCTACATTGGCAACACCCGGCAACCATGCTGTTTCATCCACAATACGCAGTCTTACCGCAAACACACCGTTCAACGGCGAACGGTAACGATGCAGGCGGACATTGGCTGTCGGCACGCCGATCGTGCGGCCCAGCTGCTGGCCGTAAACCACTCGCCCGCGAATTGTGTAAGGATGCCCAAGCAGTTGCCTGGCCTCATCAAAACGCTCCAACTCCAGCGCCCGGCGAATACGCGTGCTACTGATGCGCTCACCGCCTTCCATTACCGTACAGGTATCAAACACAGAAAAACCGTACTGTAACCCAGCTTGCTTCAGCAGGAGGAAGTCGCCGGCACGATCGCAACCAAAGCGAAAATCATCCCCCACCACCAGACTTTTGATACCCAGTCCCTGCACCAGAACCTGCTCAATAAATTGTTGCGCCGACAAATTGCGCAACCGGCTATTGAACTGCAAACAGAAAACCCGATTGACACCACAAGCCATCAACGCGCGGATCTTGTCACGCAAACGCATCAACCTGGCTGGCGCTTTCTCACCTGCAAAAAACTCATAGGGTTGCGGTTCAAATACCATTACTACCGAGGGCAATCCGGTTTGCTGTGACTGTTCCAGCAGCTGATCCAGTATTGCCCGATGACCACGATGCACACCATCAAACGAACCAATCGTTGCCACACAACCGCGGTGTATTTCCTGCAGGTTATGCAGTCCGCGAATAAATGTGAATGTCTTGCGGGGGCTGATCAGCATAGGCCGGAATTATCCCTGCTTCACGCTTGCAAGCGCAAATGACGCGGGCGCAAGCCAGTGGCAAGCAACACCAGCGCATAACTGCCAATCCCGGCTGCACACATGGCCGCAAGATAGATCACGCGCATTTTCCAGCTATAGGCAGACCAGTCTGGCCAAAGGTAGAGCAGGCCACACAACACCACCACCATCGCACCATTCGCTGACAGCATCTGCACCACAAACCGGCCCCAACCGCGCTCATAACGATAGATGCCTTGCTGACGCAGTGCGCGGAACAGCAAGCCGGAGTTGACGTAAGCAGCCAGCGCCGTCGCAAGAGCCAGACCCAGATGACCCATGCCGATTGTTTTGTGAAACAGAATCATGAAGCTGACATTCATCACCTGCGCCACTACCACCGATATCACCGCAATGCGTACCGGGGTCTTGACGTCCTGTCGTGAATAGAAACCGGGGGCGAGAATCTTGATCATCATGAAACCTACCAGTCCGACCCCGTAAGCCCGCATGGCCCATGCCGACATCATGATGTCGCGCGCCGTGGTCTCGCCATGTTCGAACAGTGTGCTGAGAATGGGTGTAGCCAACACAAACAGAGCCAGCGCCGCCGGCACGCCAATCAACAGATTCAGACGAATCGCCCAGTCCAGTGTCGCGGAAAATTCTTTCGGCGATTCGGCAATATGGCTACGGGACAAGCTCGGCAAGATCACCGTCGCCACTGCCACCCCGAAAATCCCCAGCGGCAATTCCGATACCCGTTCGGCGTAGTACAACCAGGCGACACTGCCTGTCGGCAAGAATGAAGCCAGGATCGCATCCATCATCAGGTTGATCTGGCTGACTGATACGCCAAACAGGGCAGGTACCATCAGCTTCAGGATGCGTTGCACACCCTCGTGGTGCCAATCCCAGCGCGGCACTGGCAGCAGATGAATTTTTTGCATGGATGGCAACTGGAACACCAGCTGCACTACACCGGACATCAGCGCACCCCAGGCCATCGCAAACACCGGCCGGTCAAACCATGGCACCGCCACTGTCGCCGCCAGAATCATGGTCAGGTTCATGAGGATCGGTGTCGCGGCCGCGGCGGCAAAACGGTCGTACGTATTCAGTACAGAACTGGCAAAGCCCGTCATGGAGATCAGGAAGAGGTACGGGAATGTAATGCGCAGCATTTCACTGGTCAGACCGAAACGCTCGGGATCGTGCAACCAGAAACCGGGCGCAAACAGGATGGTAAACCAGGGCGATGCCACAACCACCAACAGACTTACTGCCAGCGAAGTACCGCCCAGCACACCGGCAACATGATCAATCAGGTCACGGACGGCGACCTTGTCACCGCGGGCGCGATACTCAGCCAGTACGGGCACAAAGGCCTGCTGGAACGCTCCCTCGGCAAAGAGGCGGCGTAAAAACTGGGGAATACGGAAAGCAAGAAAGAAAGCATCGGCGCCCGGTGAGTGGCCTGCGCCGATGGCATTGGCCAGGACAATATCACGCACCATGCCCAGCACACGTGAAATCTGGGTCATGAAACTGACCATGGCGCTGGAACGCAATAAATGCCGGGTACTGACCGGTTTGGCCGCGCCTGTTGTCACAGATCCCCCACCTCAAACGAGGCACTACACAAACGCGCGAGTGTAGCTGTCCACTGCAGCAAACACCAGTAAACCAGCTATCTTTTGCTTGACAGCACCCCGTTCAGACGGCATAGTTCGCCCCCTGAATTCCGGACCACATTTTGCCGAGGTTTTAACGTGGCTAATTCCAAGCAAGCGAAAAAACGCGCCCTTCAGGCCAACAAGCACCGCGATCACAACGCAAGCCTGCGTTCTACCGTGCGTACCTACATCAAGAAAGTGGTTCTGGCCATCGAAAGTGGCAATAAGGAAGCTGCCAAGGCCGCCTACACTGCAGCGGT
Organism: Pseudomonadales bacterium; assembly: GCA_035430165.1. Taxonomy (GTDB): domain Bacteria; phylum Pseudomonadota; class Gammaproteobacteria; order Pseudomonadales; family UBA7239; genus UBA7239. The sequence goes on from DAOMGE010000019.1 coordinate 45,168, forward strand.
GCCTGTCATTGACCGCATCGCCGATAAGGACCAGATCCACAAGAACAAGGCTGCTCGCCACAAGAGCCGTCTGAGTGCCCAGATCAAGGCCATGGCGTAACACTTGGCCTGGCTCAAAAAAACCGGCTCAGGCCGGTTTTTTTATGCCTGCATACCAGATGAGGGAGGCGCCCTGTCCAGGAAGGCCAGCAAGGCCGCAAACACCAGACCGGACAACAATCCCCCGATATGTGCTGCATTGGCAATACGCTGGTCAGGCGATGCAAGGCTCACCACACCCACCATCCCCATCACCAGCCAGATCAGGGCGATAACAATCAGTCCTGCAGGTGCGTCAATCCCACGCCCGGGCTTCAGTCTACGGTAAAGCCAGCAGTACGAGACCAGCCCGAAGACAACGCCCGACATCCCGCCAAATGGCGTACCAGGCTCCATAAAAACCTGTGCCAGATTGGAAAACAGTCCACAAGCCATCACCAGGAACAACAGGCGCATGGAGCCTTGCACCGACTCCACCCTGCGCCCGAACTCCAGCAACAGCAAGCTGTTGGACAAGATATGCAGCACCGTGAAGTGAAGAAACATCGGCGTCCAGAAGCGCCAGCACTCCGCAAGTGATGGCATCGTCTGCAGCAACATCAGATCGTCACCTGCTGCACGGAATGACTGGAAACTGAACGCATAAAAAACTGCCATGCCGCCCATGTCATTACCCCACGGCGTTGCCACCATGATGAATGTCACTGTCGACAACAGGATAAGGAGCAGTGTTAACGGAAAATGTCGCCAGAGTGCAAATACCGTGGGATTCGCAGGCGATACCGACGCGCCGTCTTGTGCATAAAGCGCAACATCGACAGCACCGCTACTCCAGCGTTCGACCAATATATGCAGCCGGGCAGGACTCACATCAGCCGGCACGCAAACACATTGCTCGCCTTCGCGCTCGAACACATAAACAAAAATATTCTCGGACCGCAGGTAACGACAGAATGGAGCCAGATCCTGATCAACCGGCGCACGCAGCACCTCAATCAATTCAGTCATGACAGGCAAACCATGAGGAAAAATTATGCAAGACGACTGCCCCAGCCGAGTTTGCTCCGGCAAGTGTCGTAGTAATTGTGATCCAGTGGATGTATCAACTGCAGTTTTTCCGGTTTTTTCTGTACATGCACGACATCTCCTGCCTGCAGGGCAAAATGCATCTGCCCGTCACACGACAATTCCGGCAACCCGTCACTGCGACGCTCCTGACCGATATTGCCAAGCACAATCCTGAACTCGCTGCTGCCGGCAACCACAATAGGACGACTTGTCAGTGTGTGCGGAAACATCGGCACCAGTGCAATCGCATCCAGTGCCGGATGCAGGATGGGACCACCGCCGGATAATGCGTACGCGGTTGAGCCGGTAGGTGTCGAAATAACCAAGCCATCCGAATGCTGGCTGTACACAAAGTGTCCGTCGATATACAGCTCGAACTCGATCATGCGCAAACAGGCACCGCGATGCAGCACGACTTCATTCAGCGCATCGGAACGGGCAATCACCCTGTTATCACGCAGCAAAACGGCATCCAGCAAAAAACGCTCCTCACGGATATATTTGCCGGACAGCACATCCGCCACCCGTTTTTCAATTTCATCCGGCGCAATATCCGTAAGAAAGCCCAGGCTGCCGCGATTGATGCCGAGCACAGGAACATCCTGGGCACACAGTGCGCGCGCCGCACCTAACATGCTGCCATCGCCACCCACGACAATCACAAGATCACACACCTCTCCCAGCTGCTCACTGACACATACCTGCATCGAAGAGGTATCCATCGCAAGCGATTCCTGAAGGAAAATAGCAGCCTGACTTTCCAGCACTACAGCACTGCCGCGAGCACCCAGAAAAGCAGCCAGTGCACGCAAGGTTTCAGCAACTTGCGGATTACCTTTACGCCCGATAAGGCCTATACGAGTGAACTGGTCTGCAAGCACTGTAAACAACTCTCCAGGGACGAAAAATCAGAAACCGACAGCATCACTGGCAATAGCAGAAGCTGGTGACAAGGGCGGTACCACATCGAGAAAACGCTGGCGGTGGTCAGGGCCAAGACCTTGTAAACCATTCAGAAGGTATTTCGCACGAAATCCCATTTTTTGCAGCAGGGAAGCGGCCGCCCGTGAACGGAGACCACTATCGCAATACATCACATATTCATGCTGGCGATGCAGTTGGGTTTCGGCCAACAAACGCAGGCAACCCAATGGCGCACTCAAGGCACCGGGCATGCGCGCAACATCAAATTCATCACGCGTGCGCACGTCCAGCACGCGTGCACCGGAAGCAATCTGCACATCCAGATCTGAGGATTTGATATGTTCGATCGCAGGTTCGCGCAGCAACAACATGAAATCCGGCTTGTCGAGACGCATCAGCAAACCGTCTGTGCTCATAGTGACCGATGCATTGCGCACGGTGTCATACACCAGCGCATCCTCACCGAAACAGCGGCCGTAACCGATTTCAACAAGATGTTGCTCTGGCGCATCAGCAGCAACGCGCCGGGTTACTGCTGCCTTACCCCGACGGATGAAATAACAGCCATCTCCCGTATCACCCTGGCGCAGGATCACCTCACCGGCTTTTACCTGCATCGGTTTCAGGCGGGAATATATCTGGTCAACATTCAGGGGCGGCACCTTCACAAACAGGTTGGATTTGAGAAGTGTCAGCCGCCAACTGACCTCTTCTTCATGTTCGGTCTGGTAGGAGAGATCCAGCTCGATCGCCGCTGCGACCTGATCCCAACATAACTGGCGGTCGAGTTGCTGCTTGTCGATAAACAGGCAGACACAATCCGTCAGTGCCAGCGTAGCTGCCAGGCCGGACAGACCGTAGCCGACCGGAAACAGCGTTTCAGCCGTATGCACGACAGATCCCTGTGGAAACTGCAGTTCCGCCTCACCCGACAACAGATAAACGTGGCAGCGATTGTAATCCGCAAGCGAAAAAAGGCGCTGGCCACGCCCCACGAGCTGCCACTCACTGTGCTCGAGCAACACCTGCAAGGAATGTTCACGCAAGCCCTTGAGGGGAACGAGGCGACGGATGAGAGGAAGAGGCAGGCTGCGCATAGCGAATCACTGGAAATACTGTGGATGATTAAACCGAAAGCGAGGGCACAAGTAAACGAAGCCTGTTGAAATCCACCGGATTACCCGTCAATGCTGCGGCACAATCCTCTATAATCACGACCTTTACGCAGTTATGACTTTCCTGCGACCACGCCGTTACCACTGTCCAATTACCACTGTCCAACAAGCCAGCCCGGAATCATCATGCAAGAGCAGTATCACCACAGCGCCATTGAAGCCTCAGCCCAACAGTACTGGCGCGAACAGGAAAGCTTCAAGGTCAGCGAAGACAACAGCCGCGAAAAATTCTATTGCCTCTCGATGTTCCCCTATCCCAGCGGCAAGCTGCATATGGGTCACGTGCGGAATTACTCGATAGGCGACGTCATCAGCCGCTTCCAGCGCATGCAGGGCAAGAACGTACTGCAACCTATGGGCTGGGATGCGTTTGGCCTGCCTGCGGAAAACGCTGCCATCAAGAACAACACCGCACCAGCCAGATGGACTTACGAAAATATCGAATACATGAAAGGCCAGTTGCAATCACTGGGCTTC
>DAOMGE010000020.1:0-48807 GCA_035430165.1 Pseudomonadales bacterium
CGGCAGACAAGGTGAAAACCATCCAGGTCACGCACGTGCAGGAAGTGGTGTTGTAATATCTGGCTTGGTTGTTATCTGGAAAAACGGAAAAAACAAACCCCGCTACGGCGGGGTTTTTGTTATCTGCCTATAAACGCTATGCTACTGTCCCGGTCAATCCTCTTGACGAAGGAAGTCCTCCATGAGTTTTGGAATTTACGACACCACGATCCCTGTATACAAACAAGGTCTTAAGACATTGCTGCATCTGCTGGATAAGGCAGAAGAACACGCGCAAGCCAAAGGCCTGGATGTTACAGCCCTGCTTGATGCCAAACTGGCACCCGATATGTTTGATTGCAAGAAACAGATCCAGATCGCCTGTGATTTTGCCAAGGCTGGTGCCATGCGCCTGACCGGCCAGGAAGTTCCGTCGCATCCCGATACGGAAACAACCGTTGCTGAATTGCGTGCGCGTATCGAAGCATCATTGGCTATCGTCAATAGCGTGACGCCAGAACAGTTTGCTGGCGCTGAAGATCGCGATATCAAAATGGTATTTCCGTGGACAACGCTGGAATTCAAAGGCGCGCGTTTTGTGGCTTTCTGGTCGTTGCCGAATTTCTTTTTCCATGTCACCACGGCGTACAATATTCTTCGTCACCATGGTGTTGAAATCGGCAAGAAAGATTTTCTCGGCGAATAATCCGGAGAACATGCACAATGCGCAGCACCTTGCAGGATCAATTGTTGAAAGCAGGCCTGGTCGATGAGAAAGCTATCAAGCAGGCCAAAAAACAGCAAAAGTCACAGCAGCAGAAAGTGGCGAAAAACCAGCGTCACCTGGAAACGGATGAGACCCGGTTGCTTGCGCAAAAGGCTATCGCTGAAAAAGCTGAACGTGATCGCCTGTTGAATCAGCAGCACAACGAACAGATGATGCAGCGTGCGATTGTGGCGCAGATCCGCCAGCTGATTGAAAACAACCGCCAGGGTCGGGGCGATGCCAGCGTTGCTTATAACTTTGCTGATGGCAAGTTGGTCAAAAAAATCCTGGTCAGCCAGCAATTGGTTGACCAGGTCCAGCGCGGTCAGCTCGCCATTGTGCGCCTTGATGATAAATATGAACTGATCCCGATGCGTGCGGCAGAAAAAATCCGTGAACGTGATCCGGGTTGTGTAATTGTCTGCAACACCTTACAACACGCCGCACAGTGTGAGGATGATCCCTATGCAGATTTCCAGATCCCTGATGACTTGATGTGGTAGTGCTGTGAAAGACGTAACGCTGGATCCCGTGGAAAGTGCAACGCTTTCGCATTACCAGCAGAGTGCCTCGGCTTTCTGGGAGGGCACGCGCCATCATGACGTGACACAAAATATCCAGGCCTTGTTGTCGGTACTGCCGACAGATTGTTCGCTGGATATTCTTGATTTTGGTTGTGGTCCCGGTCGTGATCTTTTGCAATTCAAGGCACTTGGGCACAAACCTGTCGGTCTCGATGGCTGTGAAAACTTCTGCGGCATGGCGCGCGAATTCAGTGGCTGTGATGTATGGCAGCAATCTTTCCTGCATCTGGATTTACCGCCAAATCGTTTTGATGGTATCTTCGCCAACGCATCACTGTTTCATGTGCCGAGTGCGGATTTGCCTCGGGTTTTGAATGAATTGCATGCCACGCTGCGTCACAATGGTGTGTTGTTTATGTCGAACCCGCGCGGCAATGCAGAGGGCTGGTCGGGTGATCGCTACGGTCACTATATGGAATTCGAGACGGCCCGTGCCTTTCTGCAGCAAGCAGGTTTTTCTGTCGTCGATCACTACTATCGGCCACCCGGCAAGCCGCGCGATCAACAACCGTGGCTGGCGATTGTCAGTCGAAAATCCGGTTTGTGAATCTGCCAGCCATGCAAGCACGTTTTATTAACAGCATTGCAGATATCAATGAAAAAGAATGGAATGCGATTGCCGGCGAAGATTATCCGTTCCTGCGCCATGAATTTCTTTACGCGCTGGAAGCGAGCGGCAGTGTGGCGGCGGCGCGCGGCTGGCAGCCTCAGCATTTGTTGGTCGAGCAGGGCGGTGAGCTGATTGCTGTATTGCCTCTGTATATCAAATCGCATTCGTATGGCGAATATGTATTTGATCACAGCTGGGCGCAGGCTTACCAGCGTCATGGGCTTTTGTATTATCCGAAGTTACTGGGCGCGATTCCCTTCACGCCGGCCGGTGGCACGCGCCTCGCGCATCGTTGTCATGATATTGCTGCGTTGGCAAAGACAGTCAGCACGGCTTTACAACAACACTGCGAAAAGTTGCATGCTTCAAGCTGGCATTGTCTGTTTCCTTTGGTGGAAGAATTGCCATTCTGGCAAGCAGCGGGCGGTGATGTGCGTCTCGGTTGCCAATACCACTGGCACAATCATCAATACACATCGTTCGATGATTTTCTGGCGACTTGTACATCTCGCAAACGCAAGGAAATGAAGCGGGAGCGGGCGAAGGTGCTGGAAAGTGGTATTCGTTTGCAGCGATTGACAGGTGATCAGATAACGCCTGAACACTGGCAGAATTTTTATGTTTTCTACCAGTTGACCAACGCGCAATACAACGGCCACACCGGTTATCTGACGAAAGATTTTTTTGACCGGATTTACGCAACGATGCGAGGCAAATTATTGTTGGTGTTGGTGTATCGTGATGAGAAGCCTATTGCCGGTTCACTCAGTTTCTTTTCGTCGGATACTTTGTACGGCCGTTATTGGGGCACCACAGAGGAAGTGGATTTTCTGCATTTCGAAGCGTGCTATTACCAAGGGCTGGAATTCTGTATCGAGCGTGGCTTGCAGTGTTTTGATCCGGGTGCGCAGGGCGAGCACAAGATTCCGCGCGGCTTCCGCCCAACGCTGACGTATTCCTGTCACTGGATTGCGCATCCGCAATTCCGTGAAGCGATCCAGCATTTCTTGCAGGAAGAAAGCGAAGCCGTGCGGGCGTACCAGCAAGCCGCCAGTGCACGTTTGCCTTTCAGGGTATAGCAGTTCTTGAATATCAAAAGCTGAAAGAAGGAATTAGATAAACTTCAGCAGTTTTTCTTCGCAATCAGAAAAATCGCGCATAGTGCCGAAGGTGCGCACACCGTGTTCAATAGCCGGACTGCTGTAGGTGTAGCAAGCGCCGCCCATGCCTTCCTTGCTGGCGAGTGCAGGTTCGCCGGCCATCTGGTCCATGTCGAAATGGCGTGCCAGTGAAACGAAATAACCTTTTTGTAACATGAAGGCCGCTTCCAGTTGTTCCGGTGGAAAATATTGGCTGGCCCAGCGGCCGAAGCCGAGATAAAACGGCTTGCCCGCGAGTTCCGGCGGGTGGGTGAGCTGTAGATCGCGCGCACGCCAGCAAAAAACTTCCTCGCCATCCCGGATAACTGTGCAGATCGAATCGTGTTCCGGTGTTATATCCGTGACGGTGATGTCCCATTGGCGAACCGGATTCGGGCTGGCAGCATGGCGAATAGCCAGGACAGTGAGGTCAAGCAAGTGTGTGCAGTTGGCGGAAGGTGGCATGTGCAGATTGAGTTCGCGCAAGCCGGTGTGGATGTCGACGCCGATATAACCGCGGACAGGATTCACGGCACCCGGGCAACTGGTGTAGGGCACGCGCTTCGCCTGGGCTTCGATGGCGGTGACGTATTTCCCATCGTGGTGAACGGTGACGGTAAAACCGTGATTGGTATCTTCCAGTGCGCCTTGCACAAAGCCATCGCCTTGCTCCAGACGAATCCGGCGCCGGTATATGCCGTTACCGTAATGCGGGTTGCGTGGATAATTCGGGATTGCCATAGATCACCGCGAGAATAAGGTTCAATCCTTACTGCACAAAAAAGCCCGCAGAAGCGGGCTTTTTTGTTGTTACTGTCTGGTAGTGACAGTAGTGGATTATGGTGCCGGAAGAGAGACTCGAACTCTCACTCCGTTAGGAACACGAGTTTGAGTCGTGCGCGTCTACCGATTCCGCCATTCCGGCAATGAGGCGCGCATTCTATAGCACGGCTTGTGGCTGAGGCAACGACTCAATTGCGGCGGGGTTCTGTGCAGGCCGCGAGTATGGAACAATGCGCGCCCCCAAGCCTTGCCGGATCGCCGTCCCCATGCTGCGCCAGCTGTTCCATTATGAATTGCCTGACGAACTGATCGCCGCCCAGCCCAGCGAGCGGCGCACCGGCAGCCGTCTGTTGTGCCTCGATGGTGCCTCGGGTGCGTTGGCGCATCGGCAGTTTGTCGATTTGTGTGACATGGTGCGACCGGGTGACCTGATGGTGTTCAACAACACCCGTGTGTTGCCGGCGCGTTTGCTGGGTCACAAGCCGAGTGGTGGCCGCGTGGAAGTGCTGGTCGAACGTGTATTGAATGCGCAGGAAGTGTTGGCGCATGTACGTGCCAGCAAATCGCCCAAGGCGGATGAAATTTTATTGTTCGGCAAGGATGCTCAAACATTGGCGGTGACCATGCTCGGGCATGAGGGCAATTTATTCCGTTTGCGATTTGATGATTCGCGCACTGTGCATGAATGGCTGGAATTGCTTGGCCGCGTACCGTTGCCGCCGTATATCCAGCGCGAAGACAGTGCGTATGATCGCGAACGCTACCAGACCGTTTACGCGCAAACATCCGGCGCGGTGGCAGCGCCAACAGCGGGTTTGCATTTTGATGAGGCGATGCTGGAAAACTTGCGTGAGCGCGGTGTCGGGATTGCTTTTGTGACATTGCATGTGGGAGCCGGCACATTTCAGCCTGTACGCACGGATGATATTCGTGACCACCAGATGCATAGCGAGTGGGTGGAGGTGTCACAAGCCGTTTGCGATGCTGTCGCGCAGGCAAAAGCCCGCGACGGTCGTGTGATTGCAGTTGGCACCACCAGTGTGCGTTGTCTCGAAACGGCAGCGCGCGAGGGTGAGCTGAAGCCGTTTGCCGGCGATACCGATATTTTTATTTATCCAGGCTATCGGTTTCACGTTGTCGATGCACTGGTGACCAATTTTCATTTGTCTGAATCGACCTTGTTGATGCTTGTTTCGGCATTTGCGGGTTATCGCAACACGATGATGGCTTATCACGAAGCCATCGGACAGCGTTACCGGTTTTTCAGTTACGGCGATGCAATGTTTATTACCTGTAACCGCAGTGCAGCGGTTGAAAAAATCGGTGAGGAATAAAACATGACGCGTACCTGCCGTATGCAGTTTGAATTGCTGGCCACGGATGGTGCTGCGCGCCGCGGTGTGATGCATTTTCCGCGTGGCGATGTACAAACGCCGGCGTTCATGCCGGTCGGTACGTACGGCACGGTGAAAGCGATGACACCACATGATGTCGAGGCGATTGGCGCAGAAATCCTATTGGGTAATACCTTTCACCTCATGTTGCGCCCTGGCACGGACGTCATTGAGCGTTTCGGTAGCTTGCATGGCTTCATGAACTGGCAAAAACCCATCCTCACCGATTCCGGTGGTTTCCAGGTCTGGAGTCTGGGCAAGTTGCGCAAGATCAATGAGGCCGGTGTGTCATTCCGTTCGCCGATAGATGGCAGTCCGGTATTTCTTGGTCCTGAAGAAGCGATCGGCGTTCAGCACAAACTCGGTTCCGATATCGCGATGATTTTTGATGAATGCACGCCGTATCCTGCGACCGAAGAGCAAGCTAAATCGTCGATGGAATTGTCATTGCGCTGGGCGCAACGTTCGCGTGAAGCACATGCTGATAATTCCGCCGCGCTTTTCGGTATTGTGCAAGGTGGTATGTATGAGCATCTGCGTCGCCATTCACTGGACGGCTTGCAGGCAATCGGTTTCGACGGTTATGCGCTGGGTGGTTTGTCCGTCGGTGAGCCAAAAGAGGAAATGCTGCATGTGCTCGACACGATTGTGCAGCATATGCCGGCTGAAAAGCCGCGCTATGTAATGGGTGTGGGTACGCCGAATGATCTCGTGGAAGCAGTTCGGCGCGGTGTGGATATGTTTGATTGTGTGATGCCGACACGCAATGCGCGCAACGCCTACCTGTTTGTGCCATCTGGCAAACTGAAATTGCGCAATGCGCAGTATCGCAGTGATGAACGTCCACTGGATGAAACTTGTGATTGTTATACGTGCAAGAATTTTTCCCGTGCGTATCTCTATCATCTGGACAAGTGTGGCGAGATTCTGGGAAGTATGCTGAATACTATCCATAACTTGCGGTTTTACCAGCGCCTGATGGCGGGGATGCGGGAAGCGATTGCTGTCGGCAAACTGGATGCGTATGTAATGCAGCATTATGCGGTACAGGATTTACCGGTTCCGCCACTCTGATGACAACATCAAGGCGATGGTATTTTGTTGTTTTGTGCAGATTTCTTGCAGTAAGTGTCGAACAGTGGGCCGGCGGCTTTGACAAAAAAATGTTTCTTGAGTCCATTACAGGTTCGCTTGTAAAGGTCTGTCCGTGCGCTGATATCCATTTCTGCAGGTGGCAGGTCTTTTAAAAAATCCGGTGCATAAATTCCGGCTGCAATGGCATCCATCACCAGGCCGCCTTTCCACTCTTCGGGTGAAAAATCACGTGTGGCAACCGCATGGGCAAGCCAGCTGTCTGACTGTTGTCGATTCTGGCGAATATTTTCAAGGTTCAGGTGAATGCCCTGCAGGTTGACTGCAATTGATAGCGCCAGCAACAACGCGGGTATGCGCGAAGCGGGTTTCGGCGGCCAGGCGCCGGATGCCATCACCAGCACCATGGCCAGATTGATGGATGTGAAAATCTGGTAACCCGGATTCCCGCCTGCCGAGTAGCGGAACAATGACGTTGTAAACAGCGTGGTCAGGTTGAACGCCCAGAACGCCGTGATGGCTGGCGAGGCCATGAATTTTCCCGATGACAGGACAGCGAGCGTTCCTGCGAGAATGATGGCGCCAAACAGGATTTTTCCTGACCGGTCATCCCCTGTCGGGAACGGCACGGCACCGACGGATTCAACAAAATCCAGTAAACGCCCAGGAACATTGACAAAAGATTGTTCAAGGGTTTTTGCGCCATACAAGTCGGTGGAAAACAGATTAATCGTCGAAACGTAAACAATGCAGCACACCATGGCGCTGACAAACCACAATGCCATTTGTGCTGTTGTGTAGCGTTTTGTCGGCCCGGATACATATTCCGGTCGTGAAAAGTATTGGTTGTAAAGCAGGAGCAGTGTCGCAACAGGAATGACCAGGATGCCATTTGCAAATGTGTAAGCAGAGAGCCAACTGCAAAAGCATGCTACCAGTATTTTCGGTTTTTCGGCATCAATGGCGCAGAAACAGGCCAGCGCCCACATGATAGTGCCGAAGTACCAGATGGAGCCGCCCGGCCATACGGTCACAGTCCATGCGTAAAAACTGAAAATCAGGAAGCTGCATAAAGGGATGCAGTACAAGGGTAATTGGTGCCGGATGATACTGCGCGTTAGTAAAAAAAGAACGATGCAAAGGCTGGAATTGCCGAGCATTGCCTGCATGTGGAAATTCTGTTTGCCTGTAATGACATAATCAATCACGTAAATGATCTTGCCGTAGATCCCCCGATGCTGCATGTAGGTCCACGTGATAGCTGACAGTTTGTCGTGCCAGTTATCGGCGTGGGTAAAGCGCAAGATTGAAAACAGGCTGACTATATGGTCGTCGCTGACAGGGCAATTGGCGGTGTAAAACCACACAATGACGAGATAAAAAACCGGCGCCACCAATGCCAGGCTTGTCATCAGCATGCCGTAGGGACTGGATAAATCCTGTTGGCCAATTCGTGTCGATATAAAAGAATTATTCATCAGCGGGTGTATTCGGAAAGTGGTCTGGCCGTTTACTGTGTGTCACGGGATATTGGGTTAACCGGCATAAGACTGCAAGCGTCTTGCGTTGTGCTGCGGTCGTCAGTGCTGTTCGCCATCATGTGGGCTAACTGCTACAATCGCGCGCAATTTTGCGACAGGGCCTTCGCTGCGGCGGGCCTTTCAGGGGAACCCCGAATATGTACAACCGCTATCCTTTGTGGAAGAACCTTCTGGTTGCCGTGATTCTGGCAATGGGCATCATTTATGCGCTGCCGAATCTCTATCACCCGGACGCAGCCGTGCAAATTTCCGGTGAGTCGGGTGCTACCAGGATGGACCAGACTGTGCTGGATCAGGCTGTGGCGTCGCTGGACAAGGCAGGCATCGGGGTGAAGGCAGCAGAGTTCAACGCGGGTGCGGTACTGATCCGCCTCAACCAGCGTGACCAGCAGCTGGCGGCCAAGGATGTGATCGAAAAAGCGATGGGCCTGGATTTTGTGGTGGCACTTAATCTGGCGCCCACCACGCCGCCGTGGCTGATGAGTCTGGGTGCCAAGCCGATGAAACTGGGTCTTGATCTCGCCGGGGGAGTGCATTTCCTGCTTGAGGTGGATACCTCGGCGATGATCGCCAAGAAAGTGGAAAGCACTGCAGCCGATTTGCGCCGAGCATTGCGTGACGCCAACCTCAAGAATCACCAGTGGGCGGTGCGTATTGACGGGCAGTCACTTGTGGCACGGTTTCCCGACGCCGCAGCACGCGAGGAAGCGATGTCGGTGATACGCACACAAGCCGGCGACATGATGCGCAAGGAAGAAGAACGCGATGGCCAGTTCCTTGTTACCTTGACGCTGGCAGAACAGACAATACGTGATCTGGAAACCTATGCGGTCACGCAGAATGTGGTCTCGCTGCGCAATCGCGTCAATGAACTTGGTGTGGCGGAACCACTGGTGCAAAAACAGGGCAGGAATCGTATCGTGGTTGAATTGCCTGGCGTACAGGATGCAGCACAGGCGAAGCGTATTATCGGCAAGACAGCCAATCTGGAATTCCGTCTGGTTGCCGATGCCACTACACCGCCTTCACAGCGTGAGCGCTTCACTTTCCGCAACCAGCCTTCTCGCCAATATGAACTGGAAGAGAGCGTGATTGTGACCGGTGATCAGGTCACGGGTGCAACGTCCGCGTTTGATTCGCAGACAGGTTTCCCTCAGGTGAGTATCAATCTCGATAGCAAGGGTGGCGAAAAAATGAATCGCGCCACGCGCAGCAATATTGGTCGTCCGATGGGCGTGCTGTTTATCGAAAACAAAAGTGAAATGCAGAAACAACGCAAAGCCGATGGCACAGAAGAAATGGTGCGTGTGCGCAAGACCGAAAGAAGCCTGATCAATGTTGCGACGATCCAGAGTGCGCTGGGCGTACAGTTTCGTATCACTGGCCTCGACAGTGCAGCAGAAGCCTCTGAGCTGGCGCTATTGCTGAGAGCCGGTGCGCTGGTTGCGCCGATTGATTTCATCGAGGAGCGTACGATTGGTCCATCGCTCGGTGCGGAAAATATCAGTCGCGGTTTTCATTCGACCCTTTGGGGTTTCGCAGCTATCGCGGTATTCATGATTATTTATTACCACTTGTTTGGCGTGGTGTCGGTGCTTGCCCTTGCATCCAACCTCGTGTTGCTGATTGCCTTGCTTGCCGCATTGCAGGCAACACTGACGCTGCCAGGTATTGCGGCTATCGCACTGACGCTCGGTATGGCGATTGATGCCAACGTCCTGATCAACGAACGTATCCGTGAGGAGTTGCGGGGTGGTGCCAATCCGTCTGCAGCCATCATGGCAGGTTACGAGCGTGCATTCGGTACCATCGTTGATTCCAACGTCACAACCTTTATTGCCGGACTCATGTTGTTGTTATTCGGGTCTGGTCCAGTACGTGGCTTTGCGGTGGTTCATTGCCTCGGTATTGTTACATCGATTATTTCGTCGGTCGTGATTTCGCGCGCACTGGTTAACCTGATTTACGGTCGTCGTAAACAATTGGCGGGGCTGTCTATTGGCCAGATCTGGAAACCCGCTGGCACGACTACTGTTCCCGCCACGCGCGCCTGAGGAGAATTGCCATGGAACTTTTCCGTATCAAGAAAGACATTCCCTTCATGCGGCATGCGCGTGTTTTTAACGTACTGTCGTTGATTGTATTTCTGTTGGCGGTTTTCTTTCTGTTTACGCGTGGCCTGCACCTTTCTGTTGAATTCACTGGCGGTACGCTGGTTGAGGTTCGCTACCAGGAATCAGCTGATCTCGACAAGATTCGCGATGCGCTGAAAAAAGGTAATTTCGGGGAGTCACTGGTGCAGAATTTTGGCTCACCACAGGATGTCATGATTCGCGTGCCGTTGTTAGAAGCGGGTGATTCAAGGCGACAGGGTGAACGTGTGATGGAACTGCTGGCGACTGATGCACCTGGCGGTGTGTTGCAGCGCGTGGAATTTGTTGGTCCACAAGTTGGCAGTGAATTGGTGGAAAAAGGCTTGACGGCACTGGTGCTGGTGATTTTTGGCATCATTATCTATCTGTCGATGCGGTTTGAGTGGCGTTTTTCGGTGGCAGCAATTCTTGCCAACTTGCATGATGTGGTAATTATCGTCGGCTTCTTTGCTTTTTTTGGTTGGGAATTCTCGTTGTCGGTATTGGCTGCTGTGCTGGCGGTGTTGGGTTACTCCGTTAACGAATCGGTGGTGGTATTTGATCGGGTACGGGAAACGTTCCGTAACCGTCGCGACCTCGAAACAGAACAGGTACTTGATCATGCCATCACCAGCACGATTTCGCGTACTATCATTACTCACGGTTGTACCCAGATGATGGTGTTGTCGATGCTGGTATTTGGGGGTGAGACGCTGCATTACTTTGCATTGGCGTTGACCATCGGCATCTGCTTCGGTATCTATTCTTCCGTACTGGTTGCGGCACCATTAGCGCAAATGTTCGGTATCAGTCGCGAACATTTTATCAAGCCGCCACCATCGCAAGAGATGGAAGGTGAGTACATCGAAGCCGATATGTCGTAAGGGGCAGACCTTTGTTGTCTGTGCTGTTCATTGGTATCGGTATTGTTGTAATCGGGTCTGCATTCTGGAAGTTTCTAACTGGCCGACTGGATATTGAGGCATTTGCCGCGCACTGGCCGAAAGGAATGTGTGAAACAGAAGTCTCGCATGCAGTAACTGTCTTGCTTGAAAAAATGACATTGCGTGAAAAAATTGCGCAGATGTCTGGTGATGGCGGTTACGCCGTTCTGCTCAAGCTTGGTGTGTATGTCCTGTTGTTAAAGCGTTTCCCGAATATTTATTCGGGATATAACTCCCGTCTTTCTATTCCTCCGCTCTCTTTTACTGATGGCCCGCGTGGTGTCGTCATAGGGCATGCCACCTGTTTTCCGGTGGCCATGTCGCGCGGTGCCAGTTGGGATCCGGCGCTTGAGCGTCGTGTCGGTGTTGCGATCGGCCGTGAGGCGCGTGCCAGTGGTGCCAATTATTTCGCAGGCCTCTGCGTCAATCTATTGCGACATCCTGCCTGGGGTCGGGCACAAGAAACCTATGGTGAAGATAGCACGCATCTGGGCGTGATGGGCGAAGCGCTCATGCGTGGTGTGCAGTCACAGCATGTGATGGTGTGTGCCAAGCATTTTGCAGTCAACAGTATCGAGAATTCTCGTTTCTATCTCGACGTAAACGTAGATGAATACACCTTGCATGAAATCTATTTGCCGCATTTCAAAAGACTGGTCGATGCGGGTGTGGATTCGTTGATGAGTGCCTACAACCAGATCAATGGTGAATACTGCGGGCACAGCGAAAAGCTTTTGCAGGATATCTTGCGCAAGCAGTGGGGATTCCGTGGTTTTGTTTCATCAGATTGGCTGTGGGGTATTTACGAAACCATCAAGCCTGTGCGTGCAGGTATGGATATCGAGATGCCGCATGCTGTTTATTACGGGCGACGTTTGTTGAAGGCTGTCAAGCAAGGCGATGTTGCTTTATCCCTTATTGATGACAGCGTGCGACGCATCCTCACGGCAAAAATCCGCTGGCTAAGCAACGTGCCGGATGCAAGTAGTGCGGCTGACTTCATTGCTTGTGACGAACATCGGCTGCTTGCCCGGGAAAGCGCAGAACAGTCGATGGTATTGCTGAAAAATAATGGTGTATTGCCATTGTCACAGACTGAATTGTCGCGCAAGAAAATTGCTGTGATTGGTGAGCTCGCTGCAGTCGCTTGTCTGGGTGACAAAGGCAGCAGTCGCGTATCACCACCGGATGCGGTCAGTTTTTTACAGGGTATTTGTGACTATGTGGCAGGCAGTCTTGACGTGGTGTATGCGACGGGTGAGGATCAGGCGAGCGCTGTTGCATTGGCAGCCAGTGTGGACGTGGTGTTGCTGGTTGTTGGTAATCGTGCGGATGACGAAGGCGAAAACCTGACGTCGAATCGTAAACCTGTGAAAAATCCGCAAGTGCCACGCGGCGGCGATCGCGCTTCACTGCGACTCCGGCAAGCAGAGGAAAATCTGGTGGTTGCCATCACTCGTGCGAATCCGGCAACGGTTGTGACGGTCGTTGCGGGAAGTGCGGTGATGATGGATGCATGGCAAGATCATACTGCGGCGATCCTGTTTGCCGGTTATTCCGGTATGGAGGGTGGGCGTGCATGGGCTCGCGTTGTGTTTGGCGACGCCAATCCATCGGCCAAATTGCCTTTCACTATTCCTGCACATGAGGGACAGTTACCCGTTTTTGATCGATGGTCGCCGGTTGCGCATTACGATTATTTTCATGGCTATGGCTTGCTGGATCGTATAGGTGAACAGCCGGCGTTTCCTTTCGGTTTCGGTCTGTCTTATACGCAGTTCGCATTGGGTGTGCCAATGCTGGAGTGCGGTCGAGTTGACTTTACGGCGGCGGTGTCGTTGCGGATTGATGTTGCAAATTGCGGTTTGCATGATGGCGCGGAAGTATTGCAATGTTATGCCGGTTCTGTCGATCAGGCAGGTTTGCTGGCATGGAGAAAAAAACTGTGCGGCTTCAGGAAGATCTGGCTGCGAGCTGGTGAAAAGACAGAAGTCAACCTTGTCATTCCAGTGAGTGAGCTGGCTCGACGTTACAGTGTCGAGACAAAAATCTGGCAGGTGAAAAAAGGCGAGTATGTACTCTGGATTGGTACATCATCACGAGAAAGTGATTTGCAGCAGATCCGTTTCACAGTGATATAAAACAGATTTGCTGCAGGCTGAAATGGATATTTTTTTCTTCAGGATATTTTCTGGAATACGAGTGTCGCGTTGGTGCCGCCAAAACCAAAGCTGTTGGACATGACGCGCTGTAAATCCACATTGTCGATACACTCGCGCACAATCGGCATGCCTTCAGCTTCTGCATCAAGCGTGTCGATATTGGCAGATGCTGCGATGAAATTATGCTGTTGCATCAGCAATGAGTAGATCGCTTCCTGTACGCCTGCTGCACCGAGTGAATGGCCTGACAAGGATTTGGTCGAGCTGATCCGGGGAATATTGCTGCCGAAGGCTGACTTGACGGCTTTGAGTTCGGCGAGATCCCCGACTGGCGTACTGGTGCCGTGGGCATTGATGTAGTCGATGCTGCCGTTGACGGTAGAAAGTGCCAGCTGCATGCAGCGTGTGGCACCTTCGCCAGATGGCGCTACCATGTCGTAGCCGTCTGACGTTGCCCCGTAGCCGACCAGTTCGGCATAAATTTTTGCACCACGTGCCTGCGCGTGCTCGAGTGACTCCAGCACCATGCAGCCGCCGCCGCCAGCGATGACAAAGCCGTCACGTTTTGCATCATAGGCGCGAGATGCTTTTGTCGGGGTTTCGTTGTACTGGGTAGAAAGTGCTCCCATGGCATCGAACAGGCAAGACAGGGTCCAGTGCTCTTCTTCGCCGCCACCGGCAAACACCACATCCTGTTTACCAAGCTGGATCTGTTCCATGGCATTGCCAATACAGTGTGCGCTGGTGGCGCAAGCTGATGAAATTGAATAGTTCACGCCCTTGATCTGGAATGGCGTCGCCAGACAGGCTGACACGGTAG
This sequence comes from Pseudomonadales bacterium, assembly GCA_035430165.1. GTDB lineage: Bacteria > Pseudomonadota > Gammaproteobacteria > Pseudomonadales > UBA7239 > UBA7239. Next base: position 13,947 of record DAOMGE010000020.1, read on the forward strand.
AACCCATTGTCTGTGTGACTCGGTAAGGGCCCACCCGCTTCAGGCCTTTTTGTCGCAGGATGTCTGCTGCTTCCACCTGGTTTGAAGAGGATGCGCCACCCGACCCGACGATAATGCCGGTGCGTGGATTGGATATTTCATGTGGTTCCAAGCCGGCGTCAGCGATAGCCTGCTGCATCGACAAGTATGCGAAAGCAGCAGCATCGCCCATGAAGCGCAGGACTTTGCGGTCAATCAGTTCGCTCAGGTTGAGCTGGATGGAGCCTGACACATGGCTACGGAATCCCATGTCACGGTAAGTTTCGTTGAGTCGAATGCCAGAACGGCCTTCGCGCAGCGATTGAGTAACGTCATTGGCATTATTGCCCAGGCAGGAAATGATACCGATACCGGTGACGACGACTCGTCTCATGCAAACCTCGTTAGTCTGGAAAACTCGACGGTTTCCATTATGCCACATAGATATTGTCGATAGCGCCGGCGATCTGTGCCCACACGCTACGCAGTTTTTTCGATGGTGGTTTCAGGATAATTACGTGACCGGTCAGAAATTCTCGGTGCTGGTAAAAAGACCAACTTTCAGTTCCTTGGCGTGATAGATCTCTTTACCGTCCACTGACATGATGCCATCTGCGATGCCCATGATGAGCTTTCTTTCTATAACGCGGCTCAAGTGAATATGGTATTTGACGGTTTTTGCTGAAGGCAGAACCTGCCCCGAGAATTTTACCTCGCCAGCGCCCAGTGCGCGTCCACGTCCCGGATTGCCTTTCCAGCCCAGATAAAAGCCAACCAGCTGCCACATGGCATCCAACCCCAGACACCCCGGCATAACAGGGTCTGAGATGAAATGGCAATCGAAGAACCACAGGGTCGGCTTGATATCCAGCTCGGCAATGATTTCTCCCTTGCCGTACTGGCCACCGGTTTCGGAAATGTGAGTGATGCGGTCAAGCATCAGCATGTTGGGAACAGGCAGTCTTGCATTGCCGGGGCCGAACAGTTCACCGCGCCCGCAGGCCAGTAACTCGTCATAGGTAAAGGAACTTTGTCTGGCCATATTGGTCTTTTTAGCCCCAGCTTCAAAAGCCCGTAATTCTAACGGCTGGCAGTCACTTGTCCAGAAAAAATGTGCTGCCAATGTGCTGCCAGTCGCTTGATTTGCGTCGATTGTAGGCGTGCCAGAATGCTGTATCCTAGCCAACCGCAAAGCCCGGCTTTAGCCGATGATTCGGCTTGGCAATATGCAAAATAAAGCTACCCAGACCCTATGACAGGATTTTCCATGATTAATCAATGTTTGTTCCCGGTTGCCGGTTACGGCACGCGCTTTTTGCCTGCTACCAAGTCCATGCCCAAGGAAATGTTGCCTGTCGTCAACAAGCCGCTGGTGCAGTATGGGGTGGAAGAAGCGCTGGATGCAGGACTCAATGAAATCTGTTTTGTGACAGGCAGGGGAAAGCGTGCGATTGAAGATCATTTCGACCTCAACTACGAACTTGAACACCAGATTGCCGGTACTGGCAAAGAAAAATATCTCGAAAGTATTCGCCATGTGATGGACAACTGTTCGTTTTCTTTCACCAGGCAAAGAGAGATGAAAGGGTTGGGTCATGCCATTCTCACAGGTCGTCGCCTCGTTGGTGACCAGGCATTCGGTGTTATTCTCTCCGATGATTTGTGCATGCCGCCAGAAGGTGGTGCGGGCGTGATGGCGCAAATGGTCAAGTTGTACAAACAGTTTCGCTGCAGCATTGTCGCCATTCAGGAAGTCGATGGTGAAGATATAGAGAAATTTGGTGTTATTGATGGTGAAAAACTGAAAGAAGGTATTTACCGTGTTTCTAACATGGTGGAAAAACCTAAGCTGGCGGAGGCGCCAAGCAATATGGCCATCATCGGTCGTTATATCCTGACGCCGGATATCTTTGACATCCTGGAAAAAACTCCGCCGGGTAAAGGTGGTGAAATCCAGTTGACGGATGCACTGTTGCAGCAGGCTCAAGAGGGAGCTGTGCTGGCATACCGTTTTAAAGGTACGCGTTACGACTGTGGCAGTGTGGAAGGCTATATCGACGCTACAAAATACGTTTATGAAAATATTTACCGTACCCCTAAAGCGTGATTGAGCGGACGCCCCAGCATGAGCCAGATTAAAATAGATTGCTTCAAGGCCTACGATGTACGCGGTCGAGTGCCAGATCAACTGAATGAGGATGTTGCGTATCGCATTGGTCGCGCCTTTGCGCAGTTCCTGGGTGCGAAAACTGTTGTGGTCGGGCATGACATACGCCTGTCCAGTCCGCAATTATCCGCTGCACTTGTGCGGGGGTTGCGCGAACAGGGTGCCGATGTCATTGATATCGGTTTGTGCGGTACTGAAGAAGTTTATTTTGCGACATTTCATCTCGGGGTGGATGGTGGTATTGCTGTAACGGCCAGTCATAATCCAAGTGATTACAACGGTATGAAGTTTGTGCGTGAGGGTTCCCGCCCGATCAGTGGTGATACGGGCCTGAAGGACATCCAGATACTTGCAGAAAATGGCATCTTTACAGCGCCTGCGGAGCAAGGGAGTTACAGGACACAGGATACACGCGCTGCTTATGTTGACCATCTATTGGGATATATTGATCGCAATGCACTGAAGCCACTCAAGCTGGTGGTGAATGCAGGCAATGGCGGTGCGGGTCTGGTTATCGATCAGCTCGAAAAACATTTGCCATTCCAGATGATCAAGATCCATCATGAACCGGACGGTACGTTTCCCCATGGTGTACCCAACCCGCTTCTCGAAGAAAATCGCGCGCCGACAATCGACGCGCTGAAAAAAAATGGTGCTGATATCGGAATTGCCTGGGATGGTGATTTTGATCGTTGTTTTTTCTTTGATGAGAAAGGTGGTTTTGTCGAAGGCTACTATGTTGTCGGTTTGTTGGCTGAAGTGTTTTTGTTGAAGAACAAGGGGGCGGCGATTGTGCATGACCCCCGCCTGACATGGAATACCATCGCCGTTTGTGATGAGTTTGGTGGTCGCGCAGTACAAAGCAAGACTGGCCATGCGTTTATCAAGGAGCGTATGCGCAAGGAAGATGCTGTGTATGGTGGTGAGATGAGCGCCCACCATTATTTCCGTGATTTTGCCTATTGCGATTCAGGCATGATCCCGTGGTTACTTGTGGCTGAACTGGTGTGTCGCGGCGGCAAGACGTTGTCACAGCTGGTAGAGGAGCGCACGCATGCGTATCCGGTTAGCGGTGAAATCAATCGCACGATTGCCGATCCCGGCGCAGCAATTGCCAAGGTGAGGGCGCACTACATTGCGGATGCTATCGCCGAAGACAATACCGACGGTTTGAGTCTGGAATTTCCGGATTGGCGTTTCAATGTGCGTATGTCCAATACAGAGCCTGTTGTGCGTCTCAACGTCGAGACGCGCGCGGATGCGGCCTTGATGGAACGTCGTCGTGACGAGCTGCTGGCGTTGCTGGACGGCTGAGTACGACCATTCTGGTCACATATAGGCGGTTTATGCATGAGAGTGCTTTTACAATCCTGAGGTTTTTTCGCGAAAACCGATCTAACTTGCTGACTTCTAAGGGAGCGGCGTTGTTGGCACACATTTCGCGATGGAAAAAGCAGGGATGGGGGAAGCTGCCATGCACACAGGTGATAGTTTATTAGCTCTTCGCGCTAAAAATGTACACGACGAACTCCGGCGCATAAACCGGATGACCGGTCTGGAATTCCAGTGTGTACCGGAGTCCTTGTTAGGTCGCCAGGAGGAGTGGGAGGCCTTTGCCGAATCCTTGCTTGCCATTGCGATGGCGACCTGGAAGGGTGATGTTGGTTAACCCGTTTTTCAGGCCGCTGAAATGAGCTTGTTGGCCCTGCTGGCGGATTGGTCAGCCGCTTGCACGAAGAGTTCGTCTATCACGTAAGGCGGGCAGTTCTCCGTGCTTTCCAGATAAACCCCCAGATCAAGAATTTTGCCCACCGCTGGGATTTGCGCCATGCCTGATAACAGCATGGTTGAACCCAGTTCAGTAGAGCACTGATCCACGGTAATGGCTTTACTGGTTCCTTCCTGATCGACATATTTCAACAACAATACGATCTTGCAGGGCCTGGTGTGCTGCAGGCGTATCCAGCAGGCGACGTTATAACGCCCGATCCAGTGGCTGCGTGCGGACAATTGCGGTTGGCCAATCAGTTTTTCAGGGACTTTGGCGACAAATTTTTCTTTCATGAGACCATCTCCTGTTAATGCCAGCGACTTGAACTCTACGCCTCATCTGCGTCAAATTCCGCCTAGCAGTTGGAGAAGTTTTTGTGTGTCATGTCACTGATTGGACAAAAACTGTACTGCCTGTTTTGCGATGCATCGCCAGAGTCGTCATGACTGTCTGTACAGTTCAATGGTCGCCAGTGTGGACGCATCCAGTGCGACAGTATCGCCGCCCAAGGCAGAAAAAATCGGCCCTGACAATTGCTTGCCCAGCTCCACCCCCCACTGGTCAAACGGATTGACGTTCCACAAGACGCTTTGCACATACACTTTGTGTTCGTAAAGGGCGATCAGGGAGCCCAGGGTTGCAGGTGTGAGTTGTGCAATGGAGATAAGGTTGCTGGGTCGGTTGCCTGGTATCACCTTATGCGGAGCAAGGAATGCAACATCTGCTGTCGATAACCCCTGTGCCTGCAATTCTGCTTCAACGGTTTCGCGTGTTTTGCCGCACATAAGTGCCTGGCTTTGTGCGAGTCCGTTTGCCAGCAAATGACGATGTTGTATGGCGCAATCCTGCTGGTGGGATTTCAGCGTCAGGATAAAGTCGGCAGGAATAAAATAAGTGCCTTGATGCAGGAGTTGGTGAAAGGAATGCTGGCCATTGGTGCCGACAGAACCCCAGATCACCTGTCCACTGTGGCCGGTAATTTTTTCGCCATCGCGCGTTACACTTTTGCCGTTACTTTCCATGTCCAGTTGTTGTAAATAGTCAGGAAAAAAACGCAAGTAATGATCATAAGGCAATACAACATGGCTGTTGGATTGCCAGAATTGCTGGTACCAGAATCCCAGCAGCCCCATGATAACTGGCATGTTGCTGGCAAAATCTTCCTTGAGGAAGTGCTCATCCATCTGGTGGGCACCAGCCAGCATTGCGCGAAAATTCTGCATGCCAACCGCAAGTGCTATTGGTAAACCAATGGCAGACCAGAGTGAATAACGTCCGCCAACCCAGTCCCACATCGGCAGGATGTTTTCTGCGGCAATACCAAATGCAAGCACTTTGTTGATGGCGCTGGATACGGCGACAAAATGATGCGCAGTGGCGGCGAGTGCGTCATTGCTGTCTGGCAGGGCTGCTTGTAACCAGCGTCGGGCTGCTTCTGCATTTTGCAGTGTTTCCAGCGTAGTGAAGGACTTGGATGCGACGATGAACAATGTGCGCGCGGGATTCAGTCTTGCCAGTAGGTCCTGCAAACAGGATGGATCGACATTGGAAACAAAATGCAGGCGCACATGCCCTGTGTGAAATGGCGTCAGTGCGAGTGTTGCCATTTGCGGGCCGAGATCAGAGCCGCCAATGCCGATATTTACCACATCAGTTATGGTTTCGTTGCTGTAGCCGCGCCACATACCATGATGAATTTTTTCTACCAGGGTTTGCATTTGCTGGAGGGCTGTGCGCACGGATTCCGGTTCTATTGCCGGTTGTGGAGAACGCAGCGCAGTATGCATCGCTGCGCGTTTTTCGGTGTTGTTTACAAGTTCGCCGCCAAGCAGGCGATGAATTGCATCACGCAGATTGGTTTCTTCTGCAAGCTGTAACAAGGAAGCGAGTGTTTCACTGTCAATAAAATTCTTGGAGTAATCCAGTCGAAGGCCAGCGCCTTCAACAGAGCATTCAGTCACCCGTTCTGGATTGTGGGCAAACAGTTGTTGCAAATCTGTTTGTTGATAGCGTTCGCGTTGTCGTTGCAGTTGTGGCCAGCTTTTGAATCGTTGTGCGGGGGTGGGTGCGTTGGATGCAGTCACAAACAGGTTCCCGTGTATTTGGCTTTTCGTTATTAAAAGCGGCGCTTGATTGCAAAGTTCGCCAAGGCCACGAGCTCATCCCGATAACGTGATGGCGGTAGCCGGTCGAGACAGCTTATCGCACTTTCAATTTCCTGTTGTGCCAGCTGCTCGGTATATTGCAGTGCGCCATTTTCCTTGACGATCGTGACAATGCGGGTGAGTTCCGAAGCATCCTTGTTTTCAATGGCATGCTTCACGAGGTTTCTGGCATTTTCATCGCCGTGCAGCAGTGTGTAAATCAGTGGCAAGGTGGGTTTGCCTTCAGCCAGATCGTCACCTATGTTCTTGCCGAGTTCTGTGCTGTCACCGCTATAGTCCAGCACGTCATCTATCAGCTGGAAGGCCATGCCAAGGTGGTGGCCATATTCTGCCATTGCCAGGCAAACGTCCTCATGACCCTTGGCGATCAGGGCGCCGCAATGTGCAGCCGCTTCAAAGAGTTTTGCCGTCTTGCATGAAATGACCCGGCGATAACGCGATTCATTTGTGGTGGCATCACCAGCATTCACCAGTTGCAATACTTCGCCTTCGGCAATGATGTTGGTGGTATCGGCCATGACGCGCATGATGCGCATATCACCCAGCTCCACCAGCATTTGGAAAGCGCGTGAGTACAGGAAGTCGCCCACCAGCACGCTGGAAGCGTTGCCGAAAGCGGTATTGGCGGTTGGCCGGCCACGGCGCATCGCGGAAATATCAACGACATCATCATGCAGCAATGTGGCAGTGTGGATAAATTCGACGATGGTTGCCATGCTGACGTGATCCCTACTGTCGTAGCCCAGGCATTTTGCAACCAGGAGCACCAGTAGTGGGCGCAAGCGCTTCCCGCCGCCTTCCACGATGTAGTGGCCGATATTTTCCACCAGGTCCACTTGCGAGTGTAGTTGTTCGATGATGAGCGCATTGACGGCGGTGAAGTCGTCTTCTACAGCCTGATGGAAAGTCAGCACGCAAAAACCTGCCAGAAAAATAGGGGTTAAAAAGCTGGCCGCATGCTAGGCGCGCAGGGGTTGGGTGTCAAGAAATCCGCCATGGTCAGTGGGTGGCCTGTGCTAATATGCACGCATTCCGGTCGGCATATTGCGTTGGCTTTTTTCCATGTTTTTTCCGTAGTGAAGGGCGGATCACGGCGATGATTGAAACTGATTCGTTTTCCACTACTCGCAAGTTGATATCGCCTGCTGCAGAGGGGCGTGAAGACCAGCAGGATCGCGCCATCCGGCCAAAGTCCCTGGCGGATTATGTCGGTCAGCCGGCCGTGCGTGAGCAGATGGACATTTTTATCCGGGCGGCTCGCCAACGTGGTGATTCCCTGGATCACACGCTCATTTTCGGCCCGCCTGGCCTTGGCAAGACAACCCTGGCCAATATTATTGCCAGCGAAATGGGTGTGTCTCTCAAGTCTACGTCTGGTCCTGTGCTGGAAAAGGCGGGTGATCTTGCCGCCCTGATGACGAATCTTGAACCGGGTGATGTATTGTTCATCGACGAGATACATCGCCTCAGTCCGGTTATTGAAGAAATCCTGTATCCCGCTATGGAAGATTACCAGCTCGATATCATGATCGGGGAAGGACCCGCTGCCCGTTCGATCAAGCTGGATTTGCCGCCATTTACGCTGGTGGGAGCAACAACACGGGCAGGTTTGCTTACATCGCCGCTGCGCGACCGATTTGGCATTGTGCAGCGACTTGAATTTTATAATGTCGCAGACCTTACCCATATCGTTTCACGTTCGGCAGGTATTCTGGGTATGCAGATGGAGGACGGTGGTGCCGGAGAAATTGCCCGCCGTGCTCGTGGTACGCCGCGTATTGCCAACCGCTTGTTGCGGCGTGTACGCGATGTGGCGGATGTGAAAAATTGCGGCGTGGTGACTGCGGAGATTGCGGACATTGCCCTGCGCATGCTGGGTGTTGACCATTCCGGGTTTGATGCGATGGATCACCGTTTACTTATGGCCATCATCGAGAAGTTCGACGGTGGGCCGGTGGGGATTGATAGCCTGGCGGCCGCCATCAGTGAAGAGCGGGACACTATTGAGGAGGTGCTTGAGCCTTACCTCATCCAGCAGGGTTATCTGGCACGAACCACGCGCGGGCGGATTGCAACCAAACTTGCTTATGCGCACTTGGGGATTCCGGCGCCAGACAGGGGGTAACGGTGAGTTTTGCTTTGGATGTCCGCGTTTATATCGAGGATACCGACGCGGGTGGTATCGTCTATTACGTCAATTACCTGAAATTTATGGAGCGTGCTCGCACCGAATTTATGAGGGCGCTGGGTTATGGCAAGACAGCGATATTTTCTGACGATAAAATGTTTGTGGTGCATTCGGCGAATGTGAAGTATCTTGGCGCCGCCAGGCTGGATGATGAGTTATATGTCACGGCTAGGCCAGTCAAGGTTGCGCATAGCAATATCGTGTTTGAGCAGAATGTGTTCAGGCGCAACGATCCCCGGGGGGGTGATCGGTTGTCGGGCGATGAGCTTCTGTGTCGTGGCGAGGTGCGCATCGCCTGTGTGGAAAGATCCACAGGTCGTCCTTGTGCCATGCCCGATGTAATGTTCGAGCAAGTCAAGCAGATTCATATCAAAAATTTAAGCGCTCGCTGAAGCGCAGGAACCAACCAGTTTTGAGACCAGCAGCGCTGAAGCCGCTGTAAGAGAGAGGGGTGTACCGTGGAAGAAGCACAACAGTCGTTGTCTTTAATAAGCCTGTTCATGCATGCCGCATTACCGATCAAGTTTGTAATGTTGCTGTTACTTGGTGCCTCCGTTGTGTCGTGGGCAATGATTATTCGCCGTGCTCGCGCCTACCGTGAAGCGGAAGTACAGTACGAACAGTTTGAGCATGCTTTCTGGTCTGGTATTGATCTCGGTCGTCTGTTTCGTGAAGGCAATGACCGCGCCCAGCATGGGGAAGTGGGTGGGCTGGAGAGTATTTTCCGTTCAGGTTTCAAGGAATTTACCCGTCTGCGCAAACAGTCTGGTGTGGAGGCTGATGCGGTAATGGAAGGGACACAGCGTGCCATGCGTGTCGCACTGGCCCGTGAAGAGGAACATCTGGAGAAGCATCTGCCATTTCTTGCGAACGTTGCTTCTGTTAGTCCCTACATTGGCCTGTTCGGTACGGTGCTCGGGATCATGGATTCTTTCCACGGACTGGCCAATATGAAACAGGCTACGCTTGCTGTTGTGGCGCCAGGTATTTCCGAAGCCCTGTTTGCAACCGCCATTGGCCTGTTTGCTGCGATTCCTGCCGTTATTGCCTACAACCGCTATACCGCGCGCCTGAACAGGCTCTTGTCGCGCTATGAAATGTTTTCCGATGAGTTCTCCAGTATCTTGCACCGTCAGGCGCATTCGAATGCGCGTGGAGCAGATGAGTGAGACGTAGAAAAAAACACGAGCAGAAAGCAGAGATCAACGTCGTACCCTATATCGATGTATCGCTGGTTTTGCTGATTGTTTTTATGGTGACAGCGCCGTTGCTAATGCAAGGCGTTGATGTGCAGCTGCCACAAGCCAGCACTGCGCCACTGCCAACGACAGATGAACCCTTGATAGTCTCGGTCAAACAGGACAAAAGCACCTACATCAATCTGGGTGCAAACCAGGAAGCGGCAGTGCCGATGAAGGATATTGCCGAACAAGTGCGCAAAGTGTTGGCCAATAAGCCGAAGACGCCTGTGCTGGTGTGGGGCGATATGCGCGTTGACTACGGTACGGTTGTCGGAGTGATGGGTGCGTTACAGGCTGTGGGTGTGGATAACGTCGGTCTTGTGACGGATCCCAATGCCGGCAATCCGAAGAAGTGAGGCGGCGTCTGTGACGGACGTGCGTGATCAGCCCCTTTCCCGTCCACTAGGTCTGAGCCTGGGCATCCATATTGCGCTGGCCGTTATGCTGACGATGGGCTGGGTCTGGCATACGGACCAGCAGACAATTACGCCACCAGCCATGATGAAAGCGGCTTTGGTGAGTGCGCCGAAAACCACGGTGAAGCCACAACAGAAAACCCAGACACAAAAGCCGGAAAAGCCCAAACCGCAGGAAGAACCGGTGCCGGAGCCACCCAAACCCAAGGTGGAGCCTCCCAAGGAAACGAAGCCGCAGGTGACCCCTACAGATAAGCCCTCGCCTATTGCGGCTAAAGAGCCGGTCAAGCCTGAGCCTGCCAAGCCGGAGCCTGTGAAGCAGGAGCCGAAAAAAGCTACACCGAAAGAAGAGCCGAAAAAGCAGCCGGACAAGAAACCAGAGCCGCCGAAAAATGATGCAAAACAGGCAGAAAAAGCGCAGAAAGCCCTGTCACAGAAGCAGACCAAGAAATTGAGTAAAGACGCGGAAATGGAACTGGAGGCTTTGTTGAATGACGAAGAAATTACTCGCGAAGGTGACCTGAGTGATGATGAGCTCGGTAAATGGATAGGCTTGATTTCCAGCCGGGTTGAGGAAAACTGGAGTCGCCCGCCCAATGCCCGTAAGGACATGAAAGTAGTGATGGAGATAGAATTGCTCCCTACAGGAGAAGTGGTTAGCGTGACGATTGTGGAAAGCAGTGGAGACCGCGCTTTTGATCTGGCTGCTGAAGCGGCGGTGCGCAAGGCAGAAAAGTTTGAAGAAATTGCCACGATGAAACCGGAATTGTTCGAGAAGGTATTTCGTAAGTTCAAATTGTTGTTTAATCCTGCAGATTTGTTGATGTAAGGGGAATTCGGGTATGAGTTTTTTATTTACACGTAGTCGCATGGTGCTGATGTTGGTTTTGTTTGCCAGCTGTTCACTGCTGCAGGCCGAAAGCCTGACCATTGAGGTCAAGCGTGGCGTGAAGAATCCCACGCCGATTGCGGTGATTCCTTTTGCATGGACAGGTGCGGGTTTCAGTGGTGACCAGGTGTCGGAAATTGTGTCGTCAGACCTTTATCGCAGTGGCGAATTCATGCCTATCGACAAACAGAACCTGTTGTCTCTGCCACACAGCGAGAGCGAGATTGTCTATCGCGACTGGAGAATGTCGAAAGCCGATTATCTTGTGACTGGTCAGTTGGTGCCCCGTGGTGATGGCGGTTTTACAGCGAATTTCCTGCTCAGTAGTATCACCGGCCAGAAAATCATGTTTACCAAAACCATCCAGGCCGGACCGAATAATTTACGGGACCTGTCGCATTTCATCAGTGATGAAGTGTATGAGGCAATTACAGGTTACCGCGGTGTTTTCCAGACGCGAATTATCTATGTGCGTGAAAACCGGGATCGTGGCCGTAGTAGTTATAAGTTGCTGGTGGCCGATCAGGATGGTGCGCGTGAGCAAACCCTGATGAGTAGTAGCGAGCCTATCCTGTCGACAGATTGGTCGCCGGATGGTACGCAGGTTGCGTATGTCTCGTTTGAGGGCCGCAAGCCAGGTATCTACATACAGACAATCGCTACTGGCAAGCGCGAGCGCCTGACTGCTTTCAAGGGCCTCAATGGTGCACCGCAGTTTTCACCAGACGGCCGCAGTCTGGCGATGTGTCTGTCGAAGGACGGCAACCCCGAAATCTACGTGATGGACATTGCCACGCGCCAGTTACGCCGTATTACCAATCACTTCTCGATTGATACCGAGCCGAGCTGGAGTGCGGATGGGCGCGAGATTATTTTCACCTCCAGCCGGGGTGGTAAACCGCAGCTCTACAAGGTCAACCTGGCCACTGGCCAGACAGATCGCCTGACTTTCGAGGGCGACTACAATGCCCATGGCCATATGACGAGTGACGGAAGGTTGATCGCGTTTGTGCATCGTCGTGATGGTATTTTCCACACGGCTGTACAGGATGTGAAAACAGGCCGTGTCACAATCCTGACCCAGACGGATCTTGATGAATCACCAACGCTGGCGCCCAATGGTCGTATGATGATGTACGCCACCATACAGGGTAGCCGGGGAGTGTTGTCATCCGTGTCTGTGGATGGCGGCGTGCAAGTGGTGTTGCCGGCCCAGAATGGTGATGTGCGCGAGCCGGCCTGGGGACCATTCAAACCTCGCTGAGTGCTGCTTTCGCCGTTGCTCCCTCCTTGCTGCCGATGAGGGAGTCTCGGAGCGCACCATTAAAAAGCACAAAATTCCTTTAAAAACAGCGTAAAAAAGGCTGGCGTATGGTGGCCTTCCGTAATAATATTGCGCGCGCTGTCGCCAGCGGCTGCATCAGCTTCAATGGCGGATCAGAGTTTCTCCTTGGTTTTTCGCGGTTTTAGAGTCGTGATACTACTTTGGGGTGCTATAATCGTGTTTTATTAACCACTGTCACTGAAGGAAGGCTTATGTCTACTATGCAAAAATTGATCGGCGTAATGTTCGCTATGGTTCTGGTTGCTGGCTGTTCTAGCCACAATAAAGGCGAAGAAGGTACTGGCAATGCAAATGGCGGTGCTGCAACTACTGGTAACGGCACTTGGGATTCAGTGCGCAGCCAGTTTGGCAACGTTGTATATTTCGAATTCGACAAATCAGACTTGCTGCCAGCTTCAGAAGAAATCCTGAACGCTTACGGCAAACTGCTGAAATCTACTGGCGACAACGCCACTCTGGAAGGCCATGCTGATGAGCGCGGCACTCGCGAGTACAACATGGCTCTGGGCGAGCGTCGTGGCAAGGCTGTTGCTGATTTCCTGACTGTTCAGGGCGTTGCAGCCAGCCAGCTGGAAGTTGTTAGCTTCGGTGAAGAACACCCTGCAGTTCAGGGCCACGACGAAGCTGCGTGGAGCAAGAACCGCCGTGTAGAAATCATCAAGAAGTAATTCTTGTTTGATGGTTAGTCGCCTGACTGACAGACAAAAAGGCCAGCATATGCTGGCCTTTTTGTTATCTGGCGACAGATAATACTTCCAGGAAATATTCGACAGTTCATGAGCGTGGAGTTAGAAGTATGAAAGTTGCGTTGACTGCTTTTTTAAGTCTGGCTTTTGTTATGCCGGTATTGGCCCAGGCTCCCGTAAACGATATCAGTGTGCCATCTTCACAACGTCGATCGGATGACAGTGGATCATCAGCAAGGACGTACGGGGCGGGTTATGACACAGGTGCTGCTGTAGACAATGCAGTATCCCAGCCCGTTACCAGCAATGACAGCACAGCGCGTTCACAGGCGTCTGCTGCATATGCAGGTTCCCCAGCAGACTCGGGCAGTTTGTACCGGCAGTTCCAGCAGCTGCAGGAAGAGGTGGCAGCCTTGCGCGGACAGGTAGAAGAACAGGCGCATGAAATACAGCAATTGAAGCAGCAACGTCAGGAAGAGCGGCCAGCTTCACCGTCACCAGCCGCCGGTTCAATTTCACCTGATACGCCAGCAGGTACAGCAGCTGAAAAGCCGCAAGTTCCTGCCGCAAGAGTGACCAGTAGCGAAGGCAGGGATGAGTACGAAGCAGCTTATGCAAAATTGAAGACGAAAGATTATGATGGTGCAGCAAGCGGATTCAAATCACTCGCCAACAAATATCCCAACAGTGAATATGCAGGGAATTCCTGGTTCTGGCTTGGATTTATCTATCAGACGAAGGGTGATCTCGCTAATTCAGCCAAATCATTTGAGTCGCTGATTGAGCGCTTCCCAGACCACGCGAAAATTGACGACGCCAAATTCAATCTGGGCAAGATTTATAACCAGCAAGGCAAGGCTGAAAAGGCGCGTACACTGCTGAAGGAAGTGGCGGCCGGCAATTCGAAATCTGCGCCCTTGGCCAAGTCATACCTGGAATCCATGTGATTGAAACCTGACTGGCATCCTTCCGTATCCCTCGAAAATATTGCACGGCGCGCAGAGGCACTGGCTGCTGTGCGCAATTTTTTTGCCGCACGACATGTGCTGGAAGTTGATGTGCCTGTCATGGCTCGATCAACTATTACCGATCCGAATATTGAAACTTTCCTGGTTTCTTCTCCCTGCAGCTCCACGGAAAAATACTATTTAACATCATCGCCAGAATTTTTCATGAAGCGTTTGCTTGTGGCTGGCAGTGGACCTATTTATTACATGGGACACGCGTTTCGTGTCGAAGAAAAAGGTTCACGCCATAATCCTGAATTCACCATCATCGAGTGGTATCGACCCGAATGGACGACTGCGCAGTTGATGCAAGAGCTTGCTGAGCTGGTGGCCAAATTGTTGCCATGCGAGATGCTGCGTTACACGACATATCGTCAGATCTTTCTGGATTATCTTGGTGTTGATCCTCATCAGGCTGGTCTTGCCCAATTGAAAGTAATGGGGCGCGAAAGATTGTCGCCGGCATTTGACAGTGACGACCGTAATATATGGCTGGATTTCCTGTTTTCCCATTTGATTGAGCCCCAGTTACAGGGCATGGTTTTTGTGGAGCAATTTCCTGCCTCGCAAGCTGCATTGGCCAAAACTTTCCGTGATGATTACGGTAATGCCGTTGCGGCTCGCTTCGAGTTGTATGTCGATGGGCTGGAATTGGCTAATGGCTATGAGGAAGAGCAGGATGCCAGTGTCCTGTCGCAAAGATTCGAAAGTGACAGGAAATTGCGCAAGGAACGTGGGCAGCCAGTGCCTGACACAGACAGGACATTCCTTGCGGCTATGCAAGAAGGTTTGCCTGCTTGTGCTGGTGTGGCGCTGGGTTTTGACAGATTGCTTATGCTGTCTCTGCGTGCCAGACATATTTCTGAAGTGATAAGCTTTGCCGAATAAAATCGGTTACTGCAGCGGGGTTAGTCATGTGACGAACTGGAATTTGCAATGGCGCCGGATTACCAGAAAATCACTGCTATTGTGCGCGTTGTTTGTGTCAGTTTCGCTGTTCGCAGAGGAAGCTCAAAAGCCCAATATACTCATGATTGTTGCCGATGATATTGGCATGGGTGATCTACACAGTTTTTATCCTTCCGCTACGACATCTACCCCGAATCTTGACCAGCTTGCAGCGCAAGGCATGCGTTTTTCCCGCTTCTATACTGATAGCACTTGCTCCGCCAGTCGTGCAGCATTGTTGACAGGGCAGAATCCTGCACGACTCGGTTTCCATGTGGTAGCACGCGGCATTTCATCAGATACAGTGACGTTGGCTGAATGGCTGCACCGGCAGGGCTATAGCACCCACCATATCGGCAAATGGCATGTCGGTGAGTTATATGCGGCAGCCAAGCCTGCAGCACAGGGGTTTGATACCAGTTTCGGCTTCATGAACCAGTGGTTCCTGCAGGGGCCTGATGAAAATGGTGAGCCGATTTTGCGGCATCCGGTTTACGAGAATCCGTGGCTGGAATCAGAAACCGGAGACTGGCGCCAGTACACGGGTTATTTGCCGGACGTGTTGACAGAAAATGCCATTAATAAAATCGAGAAGCTGGCAACGCAAAAAAAGCCGTGGTTTCTCTATTACGCCACCCTGTTGCCTCATGGCCCACTGCATGCTCCTCCCAATATGCAGGGCGATGTATCGGTGGCTACGGATGATCAGAAATATCGCGCCATGGTCAATCACCTTGACAGTAATATTGGCACATTACTGTCTGCGTTGGAAAAAACAGGTCAACGTGAAAATACAATCATTGTATTTCTCAGTGACAATGGTGCCCCGGAAAAACGGGAAGGCAGCAACGCCGATCTCGGTGGTGGCAAAGCCTCTTACAGCGAGGGCGGCGTAAGAGCGCCTATGCTTTGGGTGGACAATCAAAAAACATTGCCTGGCTCACTGGATGAACGCGCTATTTATATTGCTGATATTTTCCCGACACTTGCCGCACGTATCGGTGCGCCACTGACATTCACGACAGATGGACTGGATTTCAATAATCTCGCTACCTTTATCCGCATCAAGACACGACAGTTGTTCTGGTTGTCGCGCGAAAATTACTCGGTGCTTGCTTCTGACAAATCATGGCGCTTGACACAAGGATGGACATTCCGGGAATTGAACATGCTGCAATTGCTTGAGATCAATGCCGGAGAAGTAGCTGATAAGTCCGGCTGGCTATGGCTGTATTGGACGAAAGTGTCGAATCTCAAACAAAATGTCCGGGATTGGCTGGAATCAGTGTCGAGGACGGCTATACGGTTTGAACGAATCACAGATACTGTTGGCAAGGTTACAGGTGCAGATTTCCTGCGCACGCCTTTAAAGGAGTGGGACTTTTATGTCGCTGTCTCACTGCCTGAAAATGCGCGAGACGGGCAGGAGCAGCTTATTGCAGAGCAGTCTGGTGTGTGGTCTATGCGTTACTTGCCTGAAGCCCGACAATTGCTGGTTCAGATGCATGGGAACGAATGGCGTGTGCCGTTTGATTTGTCTGCTCAATGCACGTTGATAGGTCTTAATGCGGATATCTACGATAAGTATACCAATCTGGCACCGACCATCAGACCCACCCAGATAAGGTTATCTGTTAATGGTAAGGAGAGTGCGCGCACCGCGTGGCAGATAGAGAGTCTGTTACATGTGGATATTGCTGCGCCGACATGGATGGGTATTTCTGCGAAGGGGGATCAGAATTGGCGTGGCTTACTGTCTAGGCCGTTGTTTTATCACCGCGCCAGTTTTGTTGGAGAGTGGCCTTATCTGGTAGATGAGAGTGCATTGCAGCGTGAATTGTGTGGCCAGTTGCCCCGTTGATTTTTGTGTGCCCCAAAACAAAAAAGCCGGCAGATGCCGGCTTTTTTTATGGCGAGGGGGTGGTGTTAGGTTAGCGTTTGTTGACCGGGATAAAGTCACGCTGCGGGCTTCCGGTGTAAAGCTGACGCGGACGGCCGATCTTGTAGGGGGATGACAGCATTTCGTTCCAGTGTGAAATCCAGCCAACGGTACGCGCCAGGGCGAATATCACGGTAAACATGCTGGTTGGAATGCCGATAGCCTTCAGGATGATACCTGAATAAAAATCGACATTCGGATACAGTTTCTTCTCAATGAAATAACTGTCGGAACGTGCAATCTCTTCCAGACGCATTGCAAGCTCCAGTTGCGGATCATTGATGCCCAGTGCGCCCAATACTTCGTCGCAGGATTTTTTCATGACTTTGGCGCGAGGATCAAAGTTCTTGTAGACGCGATGGCCAAAGCCCATCAGCTTGAAGTTGTCGTTTTTGTCTTTTGCCTTGGCGATATACTTGTCGACATTACTGACGTTGCCGATTTCATCGAGCATCTGCAGCACGGCTTCATTGGCGCCGCCGTGAGCTGGCCCCCACAATGCAGCAATGCCAGATGCAATACAGGCATACGGGTTGGCGCCGGTGGAACCTGCAAGGCGCACGGTAGACGTTGAGGCGTTCTGTTCATGGTCGGCGTGCAGGATAAAAATGCGATCCATTGCCTTGGCTATAACCGGATTCACTTCATAATCCGACGCGGGAACCGCGAACATCATGTTAAGGAAGTTCGAAGCGTAGTCGAGACCGTTTTCGGGGTACACAAACGGCTGGCCGATGTTGTATTTGTAGCACATGGCAGCGATGGTCGGCATCTTGGCTATCAGGCGTACAGCCACCGATTCGCGATGTTCAGCATCTGTCACATCCAGTGAGTCGTGATAGAAGGCTGATAATGCACCGACCACGCCGCACATCACGGCCATCGGGTGTGCATCGCGGCGGAAGCCTTCAAAAAACTTGCGGATCTGGTCATGCACCATCGTGTGCTGGGTGACACGCGCGTCGAAAGTTATTTTCTGATCCTTGTTTGGCAGTTCGCCTTTTAGCAGCAAGTAACAAGTTTCAAGGTAATCGGATTCTTCTGCCAGTTGTTCTATAGGATAACCACGGTGCAGCAGGATGCCCTTGTCACCATCAATGAATGTTATTTTGGATTCGCACGCTGCAGTTGCCATAAAGCCGGGGTCGTAGGTAAAGCGGCCACCTTGCGAGAGAATATTCTGTACATCAATGACATCGGGGCCAACGGAGCCTGAACGAATGGGCAGATCAATAGGGGCTTGACCGTCGATAGTGAGGGTCGCTTTCTTTTCAGTCATGGGACAACTCCTGAGCCGGAAAACAGCAGGCAAGTGTTTGGTAATCAATTGGCCTGCAAAAAAGATGCACACAATCGTATATGTGCGTAAACGCCACAACTATAGGGGGATTCGGTGTATTGTCAATGAAATGGGTCTATAGACTGTCCGTACTGTGGATTTCCGTAGCGCGCAAGAAAATGGCCACTGGGCCTGACGGTTTTGTCGGGACTTTCTGGTGCAAAAAACATGGCCATGTTCATAAAAGGGGCAAGGCTTTCAGTTGGGGGCGGTGCGGCCGGGTCGAGCAGCCAATGAGGCTGTGGCCTTGAGGATTTGTTGATCAATTCATACCTGATTAGTTTGTCATACAAAAGTCATACCCCTATAATCCGCGCCGACTTGTGTGGTGCCAGTTATCCCTCCGCCCGGTCATCACCGTTTGAACATTGAACACTTTTCTCAATGCCTGGTTTTTTAATGCTTATTAACCTGAAGCCTGGGGTTCTTTTGTGACTGATAAACGACCTGTCAATCTTGACATCGGCACCATCAAGCTGCCGATTACTGCCTATGTGTCTATCCTGCACCGTGCTTCGGGCGTGGCACTGATTGGAGCTTTCGGCATATTGCTGGGCCTGTTGGCCTACTCGCTGAAATCTGCTGAAGATTTCGCTGCAGTAAAAGCCTGCCTCGCTTCTGTTCCGATGAAGCTGCTGGTCTGGGCGGTACTTGCAGCAGTGATTTATCACCTGTTTGCAGGCATCAAACACCTGATCATGGATGTGGGGATTGGTGAAACGCTGGAAGGCGGTAAAAGGGGCGCGACACTGGTTCTGGTGTCTGCAGTCATCGCTATTCTGCTTGCGGGGATTTGGTTATGGTAAGAACAGTCACCAGTTTTGGCCGCAGCGGCCTGTCAGATTGGCTGATACAACGCGTTTCTGGCGTTGTTATTGCGGCCTACTTCTTTTTTATCGTTGCATATCTTGTGTCACACAAGGGGCTCGATTTTGCTACCTGGCATGCGTTTCACAAAATTACATGCATGAAAATATTCAACACGGTGACATTGCTGTCCGTTGTGGCGCACGCATGGATCGGTATCTGGGCGGTGCTGACAGATTACATCACTGTGCGTCTTTTGGGCGCTAAAGCGACAGTGTTGCGCCTGGTATTTGAAATCACTGCCATCGCATTGTTGGTGGTCTATACCCTCTGGGGTCTTGCTGTAGTTTGGGGGGTGTGAAGATGGCCGCAGCTATACATACAAGCAATATTCGTACACTGACATTTGATGCCGTGATTGTTGGCGGTGGCGGCGCAGGTATGCGCGCATCCCTGCAACTTGCGCAAGCAGGATTGAAAGTTGCTGTGCTGACCAAAGTATTCCCGACCCGTTCACACACGGTGGCCGCACAAGGTGGTATCGGTGCTTCGCTCGGCAATATGAGTGAAGACAACTGGCACTACCATTTTTACGATACCGTCAAAGGTTCTGACTGGTTAGGTGACCAGGACGCGATCGAATTCATGTGCCAGGAAGCTCCAAAAGTCGTGTACGAGCTGGAACACATGGGTATGCCATTTGACCGTAATCCGGATGGCACGATTTACCAGCGTCCCTTCGGTGGCCACACATCCAATTACGGGGAAAAGCCGGTACAACGCGCGTGTGCAGCGGCTGACCGTACTGGTCACGCTTTGTTGCATACCTTGTATCAAAAAAACCTGGAAGCCAATACGCAATTTTTTGTCGAGTGGATCGCACTGGATCTCGTACGTGACGCAGATGGGGATGTGCTCGGTGTGGTAGCGATGGAACTGGAAACCGGCGAGATATCCGTGTTCCATGCTAAAACCACCTTGTTCGCTACTGGTGGTGCTGGTCGTATTTATGCGGCATCCACCAACGCCTACATCAACACGGGTGACGGCCTTGGTATTGCCGCACGTGCGGGCATACCACTGCAGGATATGGAATTCTGGCAGTTTCACCCGACTGGTGTTGCCGGTGCCGGTGTGTTGCTGACAGAGGGTTGCCGTGGCGAAGGCGGTATTCTTCGCAACGCAGCAGGCGAGCGTTTCATGGAGCGTTATGCGCCGAACCTGAAAGATCTGGCGCCACGCGATTTCGTATCGCGTTCGATGGACCAGGAGATCAAGGAGGGTCGTGGTTGCGGCCCAAATAAAGATTATGTTGTGCTGGACCTGACACACCTGGGTGTCGATACCATCATGAAACGTCTGCCATCTGTTTACGAAATCGGTCATAACTTTGCCAATGTCGATGCAACGAAAGAGCCGATACCTGTCGTGCCAACCATCCATTACCAGATGGGTGGCATCCCGACCAATATCCATGGTCAGGTGGTCGCACCGAAAGATGGCGACTATCGCAGTGTTGTGAATGGCTTCTATGCGATTGGTGAGTGTGCGTGTGTATCCGTGCATGGTGCCAACCGTCTTGGCACCAACTCACTGCTCGACCTGATTGTGTTCGGTAAGGCTGCAGGCAATCACATCGTTGAAACCGTGCGTAACTCACCGGCGGCACACAAAGCGTTGCCAAAAGACGCGTTGGATGCCACGCTGGCTCGTGTTGATCGCCTGAACAACACTAAAAAAGGCGAATACGCACAGGATATTGCCAACGATTTGCGTCGTGACATGCAAGCACACGCTGGCGTATTCCGCACGCAAAAGCTGATGGACGAAGGTGTGGCGAAAATCCTCGAACTGGAGAAGCGTATTCCGCATGTGCATCTGAATGACAAATCACAAGTGTTCAATACGGCACGTATTGAAGCCCTGGAACTCGATAACCTGATCGAAGTTGCCAAAGCTACCATCATTTCGGCGGCAGCGCGCCAGGAATCTCGTGGTGCGCATGCGCACAACGATTGCCCGAATCGTGACGACCAGAACTGGATGAAACACACGCTGTGGTACAAGGATGGCAATCGTCTGGATTACAAGCCCGTGCAGTTGAAACCGTTGACAGCGGAAAGTGTGCCGCCTGTTGCACGTACTTTTTAATATGAGCTTCTGATTCGGGCTTCGAGAGGTTATCGAGATGAGCAACAAAAGAGTTTTTGAAGTTTATCGTTACAATCCGGATACGGATAAAGCGCCGTATATGCAGCGTTATGAGCTGGAGCTGGATGGCTCCGAGCGGATGTTGCTGGATGCGCTGATCAAGCTGAAAAAGCAGGATGAGACGCTCAGTTTCCGTCGTTCCTGCCGCGAAGGTATCTGTGGGTCGGACGGTATGAACATCAATGGCAAAAATGGTCTGGCTTGTCTCGTCAGCCTTAAAAGTTTGCCGAACAAGATCATCGTTCGGCCGCTGCCAGGTTTACCGGTTATCCGCGATCTCGTGGTCGACATGAGCATGTTCTATCGCCAGTACGAGAAGGTGCAGCCCTATCTGATCAACAACACCCCCGCACCGGCCAAAGAGCGCAAGCAGTCGCCGGAGGATCGCGAAAAAATTGATGGCTTGTACGAGTGTATCCTTTGTGCATGTTGTTCAACAGCATGCCCATCGTTCTGGTGGAACCCTGACAAGTTTATCGGCCCGTCCGGTTTGATTCAGGCTTATCGTTTTCTGGTTGATAGCCGCGATACTGCACGTGAGGAGCGTTTGTCAAAACTGGATGATCCGTTTAGTGTTTTTCGCTGCCATGGCATCCAGAACTGTGTGGATGTTTGTCCGAAAGGCCTGAATCCCACCAAAGCAATCGGTCATATTCGTAACATGCTATTGTCCAGCGGTGTTTGATTCAAAAAAACCGGCATATGCCGGTTTTTTTTTAGTTGTTGCAAGTCAGTGTGAATTTTTCCATCAAGTGTTTCAGTGAGGTGTTTTCATGAAGGTTTTTTTTCATCGCTACGTTTTGTTGATGCTGCTGGCTGTGGTGGTTGTGGGTTGTTCTACGCAAAAGCCCTTGCAAAATATTACAAACTCGCCCATTCCTGCTGCACTGACACTGAAGCAAGTTGAAAAAGCCATTGTTGCGGCAGGTGTGATCAAGGGGTGGCAAATGAAAGTTGTGCAGCCGGGTGTCATTGAAGGTAGCTTGACCCTGCGTGTCCATACAGCCAGAATCAGGATTAATTACACAAACAGCGTCTATAACATTACCTATGTGGATAGCACAGCGCTTGATTACAGTGCGGAGAAAAACCTGATACACCGTAACTATAATAACTGGATTACGGGGCTTGACCGCCAGATCCAGGCGGAATTGGGAAGGTCTGCGCTGTAACCGGCAGTCCAGCTTTCCATGATGAATAGTGTTTTCACGTTACCTTGTTGGTGTATCTGTACATGAGTGAAAAATTTGACGTGATTTTTATCGGTGGTGGTCCTGGCGGGTATGTCGGTGCTATTCGTGCTGCACAACTCGGTATGAGAGTTGCCTGCATTGAAAAAATGAAAGGTAAGGATGGCAAAGCCACATTAGGAGGTACTTGCCTCAATGTCGGCTGTATCCCGTCGAAAGCCTTGCTTGACAGCTCTTACAAATTTCACGAGACACAGTCCGCGTTGTCTGTGCACGGGATCAGTGTCGATGCGGTGAAAATGGATGTGCCAATGATGATCAAGCGCAAGGATGATATCGTCAGGCAATTGACTGGCGGCATTACGCAACTATTCAAGGCTAACGGTGTTACACACATCAAGGGTACGGGCAAATTACTCGCGCAGCGCCAGGTTCTGGTGATCGATGATGCTGGCACAGAAACCGTTTACGAGGCCACCCATGTGGTACTGGCGGCTGGCTCCAGTTCGATCAGTATTCCCTGTGCAAAACAGGATGGTGAATCCATTGTCGATAGCGCAGGTGCCCTCGAATTTTCTTCAGTACCAAATCGTCTTGGCATTATCGGTGCCGGTGTCATCGGTCTTGAGCTGGGTAGTGTGTGGAAACGTCTGGGCAGTGAAGTGGTTTTACTGGAAGCAATGGATATATTCTTGCCGACAATGGATCAGTTTATTGCTCGTGAAGTCAGGAAAACGCTCGGTAGGCAAGGTCTCGATATTCGTATGGGCAGTCAGGTGCTGTCAGCGAAGGTCGAAGGTAATTCTGTTCACGTGCGTTACAAGGATAAAGACGGCAATGAACAGACCGAGCAGTTTGATCGTGTGATTGTCTGCGTAGGCCGTCGTCCGAATACTGAAGACCTGTTTGCTGCAGACAGTGGTGTGCAACTGGACGAGCGTGGTCGTGTTGTCGTCAATGATGTTTGTGCAACGGCCGTGGAAGGCGTGTGGGCCATAGGTGATCTGGTACGTGGTCCGATGCTTGCACACAAGGCTTCGGAAGAGGGTGTGATGGTCGCCGAGCGCATTGCTGGCCAAACGTCGCAACTCAACTATGCATTGGTACCCGGCGTGATCTACACACATCCGGAAGTTGCCGCTGTAGGCAAAACTGAAGAGCAAATCAAGGCGGATGGTGTCGAATACAACGTCGGGATGTTTCCGTTTGCGGCATCTGGCCGTGCGCTTGCGGCCAATGACACGACTGGTCTGGTCAAGATCATTGCTGATGCAGAAACGGATCGCATCCTGGGTTGCCATATTGTCGGCCCTTCAGCGGCCGATCTTGCCCAGCAAGTGCTGATCGCGATGGAGTTTGGCAGCACGGCAGAAGATCTGGGCAGCATGGTTTTTGGTCATCCGACACTATCCGAATCCGTGCATGAGGCGGCACTGGCAGTGAATGGCCATGCTATTCACGTAGCCAATAAAAAGAAGCGCCAAGACAAATAAAAATCATTCTCAACTATTGACTCTTAAATGAGATTCTTTATCATTTAGGCGGTGTGAACGGTCGTAGTTGAGATGCGCATGAATACCGTATTGTCCAGATATTCCCTGATCTGCCTGTTGCTGCTTTGTTCGGGTAGGGCCGCTGCTGATGAGATTCCCGAGTTCAATATTGTTATCAAAAACCATGCCTTTCAGCCGGCCGAGTTGATCATTCCGGCAGGTGTAAAGGTCAGGCTGGTGGTGGACAACCAGGATGCGACGCCAGAAGAGTTTGAAAGCCATGAGCTGAACAGGGAGAAGGTTATACCGGCAAACAGCAAGGTCAAAATCTACGTCGGTCCGCTTGAAGCGGGTGTATATCCTTACTTCGGGGATTTCAATCCCAAGTCTGCCACGGGCAAGATCTTGGTCAGGTAAATTCTGCAAAACGGCCGTAACTATTTAATTTTCAAGGTGCAGCAATGCTGGCAGTGGCAATTATTCTCTTCAGGGAAATTCTGGAAGCTTCATTGATTATCGGGATTGTGGCAGCGGCTACGCGGGGAGTGTCGCATCGGGGTGGGTGGATCGTCGCTGGTGTGATCGCGGGAATTCTTGGGGCTGTCCTGGTGGCTGCGCTTGCTGATGTATTGGTTGGAATGGCTGATGGTATGGGTCAGGAGCTGTTCAACGCAGCTGTCCTGATGGCAGCGGTTGCGATGCTCGCTTGGCATAACATCTGGATGGCCAGTCACAGCCGTGAACTGGCAGCACAGATGAAGCAGGTAGGCAGTGCCGTCAGGGAGGGTGGCAAGACCCTGTTCGCTATGTTGGTGGTAGTGGCATTGGCGGTGTTGCGGGAGGGATCTGAAGTTGTCCTGTTTTTATATGGTCAATCCGCGCAGGGACTGAATCTGACCAGCATGCTCAGCGGTGGTATCGCAGGACTGGTGGCTGGTGCTGGCGTGGGGCTGGCGATGTACCTCGGTTTGTTGCGCATCCCGACCCGGTATCTGTTTTCTGTAACGGGATGGATGATCCTGTTGCTCGCTGCAGGCATGGCATCGCAAGCGGCAAAATTTCTTGTTCAGGCAGACAAATTGCCTGCATGGGGAATGTTGTGGGATAGCTCGTCTGTGATCGGTAATGATTCGGTGACTGGACGTCTGCTACACACGCTAGTGGGATATGACGCGGCTCCAATGGGCATGCAAATGATGGTGTATTTAACAACGGTATTACTGATTGGGGTTGCAATGAAAATGGTCAAGACGCGAGATGAGGCTCATCTACAATCCGGGACATCGGTGACGAAAACGGCGATAGCGATCTTGATATTGCCGCTGGCGGTTACTCTCGGTAGCCGCGTACACGCCGGGCCAGCGTCTTATGTCTACATGCCGAATGTGGAGTACGGTGAAACAGAAGTGGAGGTGTCAGGCGGTGTGTATCGAGATGGCCATCAGTCTGCGGATGATACGCAGGCATGGAAGCTGGGTGTGGGGCACGGTGTAACCCCCTGGTGGATGACAGAAGTGGAGCTGCAGTGGGATAAGGCACCTTCTGCTGCCGCTACTTATTCCCTGGCTGAAGTGGTCAATATTTTCCAGTTGACAGAACGAGGCCAGTACTGGATGGATGTGAGTCTTTTTACTGAATTTGAATTGCAGAATCACCGTAGCAATGGTGCGGATGCATTTGAATTTGGCCCAATGCTACAGAAGGAAATCGGCGGCACACAGACCAACCTGAATCTTGTGTTTGTCAGTGAATACGGTGCAGCTGCTGATACGCCGATCAAACTTGAGTATGCCTGGCAGGTCATGACACTGAACCCTGGAATCGTGCGTTACGGTGCGCAGGGTATGGGTGCATTCGGCCGGGTGTCACATTTTGATGCGCATGATGATCAGGAACATCAGTTTGGCCCGGCTCTGTTTGGTGAAATAAAAAATAACCAGCAGAAAATAAAATTCAACACTGCCCTCTTGTTCGGGATGACAGACAATACCCCGGATCAGACCCTGCGATTTTCTGTGGAATATGAAATGCGCTGAACCGGGCTAGTGACAATCCGGAAAGTTTTGCTAGAATTCCGGCCGTCAAGTGATGACAGGTTTCCGTGTGTGATCCGGAAATCACCCAAAAGGGAAGTGGATGGAAGAAAGTAGAAGAAAGTAGAAGAAAGTAATAGGCGGTCCATCCCGGATAATCAACGGAAATGATTGCAGGTAATCCAGTGCATGCACATGGTTTATCTGCCCGATAATGGTGTAGTAATCGGTTACAAGGAAGTGTGCCAAGTGAAAAGTGCTCCTGAATTTTCAGCGGAAATTCCTGTCGAGGTCGATACGGGCATCCTGTGTCTGGTAGCGATCTGTCGCTTCCATCAGTTGGCAGTTGAGCCAGCACAGATAGAACACGAGTATGGCAACAAGGGCAGCCCGCTGGATGACAGGGATCTCCAGTGTGCAGCAAAATCACTCGGTATGAGATGTCGCGCAACACAGTTGCGTCCGCCTATAGACAACGCGATATTGCCTGCAATAGCCAGACACCGTGACGGCAGTTATTTCATATTGGCACGTGCTGATGCGGGTAAATACCTGATGCATGATTTGCGTCAGTCACAACCGCAGGTAGTCACAGCAGAGGTATTTGAAACGATAAGCGCAGGCACTGTCCTGTTGATGTC
The DNA here is from genome assembly GCA_035430165.1 of Pseudomonadales bacterium. Classification (GTDB taxonomy): domain Bacteria; phylum Pseudomonadota; class Gammaproteobacteria; order Pseudomonadales; family UBA7239; genus UBA7239. The sequence goes on from DAOMGE010000020.1 coordinate 40,441, forward strand.
GCGTCGGCGCCATGCCATTGAAAGCCTGCAGCAAAAATTTGATATACGCTGGTTCATTCCCGCACTGATGAAATACCGGAAACTGTTTGCGGAAGTGGTGTTGGCCAGTTTTTTCCTGCAACTGCTGGCGCTGGTCACGCCGCTGTTTTTTCAGGTTGTAATGGACAAGGTGCTCGTACATAACGGTGTGTCAACGCTGGATGTCCTGGCGATCGGTTTTCTCATGGTATGCGCCTTTGAAGCCATGCTGGGATGTATCCGCAGCTATGTATTTTCGCACACAACACATCGTGTCGATGTGGAACTGGGCGCTGCACTCTTCCGGCATTTGCAGGGATTGCCCATAGCTTATTTCCAGGCGCGTCCTGTCGGGCAAAGTGTAGCCCGTGTGCGAGAACTTGACAGTGTTCGCCAGTTCATCACTGGCACGGCGCTGACGTTGCTGATTGATCTGTCATTCACGTTTGTTTTTCTGGCAGTCATGTTTTTTTACAGCGTTTCATTGACTCTGCTGGTGCTGGCAACCATTCCTGTTTATATGTTGTTGTCATGGATTGTTACGCCTGTATTGCGCGCACGCCTTGACCAGAAATTCAGGCACAGTGCTGCCAACCAGTCATTTCTGGTAGAGTCGGTCACGGGTGCGCAGACGATAAAAAGCCTTGCACTCGAACCGCAAATGCAGCGCCGTTGGGAAGACCAGTTGGCGGATTACGTCACCAGCAGTTTTCGCACGCAAAATTTCGGAAATGTTGCCAGTCAGTGCGCCGGGTTGATCAGCAAACTGACGACACTCGGGATCATCTGGTGGGGCGCACATCTGGTCATGCAGCATCAGCTGAGTGTGGGCCAGCTGGTGGCCTTCAATATGCTGGCAGGACGTATTTCCGGCCCGATATTAAAGCTGGTGCAGTTGGCACAGGACTTCCAGCAAGCGAGGATTTCTGTCGATCGGCTGGGCGATATCCTGAATACACCACGTGAACCGGGATTAAATGCCGGTCGCAGCATGTTGCCTGCCTTGCAAGGACAAGTGACGTTTGAAAATGTGCGATTCCGCTATCGAGTAGATACGTCGCTGATTCTGGATGATGTCAGCCTGCAGGTCAGTCCGGGCGAAATAATCGGTGTTGTCGGCAAGTCAGGTTCTGGTAAAAGCACGCTCACAAAATTATTGCAGCGCTTGTATGTACCGGAAGCCGGTCGTGTATTGGTCGATGGGATGGATCTGGCGAACATCGATGCCTCGTGGTTGCGTCGCCAGATCGGTGTGGTATTGCAGGATAATTTTCTATTTCGCCGCACAGTGCGGGAAAACATCGCAGTGGCAAATCCTGCCATGCCGATAGAGATGGTTGTGCAAGCGGCGAAATTGGCTGGCGCACATGAGTTTATTACGGCCTTGCCAGAAGCTTACGATACGGTGATAGAAGAACATGGTGCGAATCTCTCCGGTGGGCAACGCCAGCGGATTGCGATTGCCCGTGCCTTGATGGGAAGCCCTCGAATATTGGTGTTTGATGAGGCAACCAGTGCGCTGGATTATGAATCGGAACGAATCATCCAGAACAATATGGCGGAGATTTGCAAAAACCGCACGGTTTTCATCATCGCGCACCGTCTTTCTACGGTGCGCGGTTGTGACCGGATAATTGTGATGGAAAAGGGACGGATTATCGAGCAGGGTACGCATGAACAATTGATCGCCGCAGAAGGCCACTACGCACAATTGCATCGTTACCAGAATACGGTCACGCCATTCCGTCAGCTGCCTCGATCCCGTAATCCCCGGCAATATGCCGGTGAAGATACACAGCGGGAAGCTGAAGCATGAAAATATTGCCTCGATTTGAAAATGATTTTCAAAGGGAGCGCCTGCGATTTCTGCCAATGGCGCTTGAGATCCAGCAAACGCCACCGCATCCGATGGCGCGTTGGCTTGCCTGGTTGTTAATCCTGTTTCTCTTCATCGCGCTGGTCTGGGCCTGTGTTGGCAAGATTGATGTGGTGGCTGTTGCACAGGGCAAGATAATTCCATCTGCGCGTGTGAAGCAGATACAGCCACTGGAAAAAGGCATCATCAAGGAAATTTTTGTGCATGAAGGCCAGCGGGTAAAAGCCGGTGAAGCCTTGGTGGTGATGGATAGTACGCGCACCCGCGCTGATCGTGACCGCATGGCCAATGAATTGCGTGAGGCAGGGGAGTTACTGGCACGCAGTAAGGCGTTTCTGGCGCTATTACACAATGGCTCCGATTCTGCAGGAAGTGATGATCCCCTGCTGCAACAACAGTGGCAGCAATACAATGCTGCATTGGCAGTATTGCGCAGCCAGCGTGATAACCGCATGGCGGAAAAGCAGCAGAACAGTGAATTGATCAGCAAGCTGGAAGCTACGCTGCCGATGATCAGCCAGCGGGCAGATCACTTGAAAATACTGGCAGACAAGAAAATGGTGGCGCATGACCAATACCTGCAACTGGAAGAACAGCGCGTTGGTCATCGTCAGGATCTGGCAGCAGCCAAGGCGCATGACGCGCAACTGGTTGCAGCCATTGCAGAAAGCCAGCAGCAGATTGCCGGTCTGGTCGCGCAGGCGCAGGGCAAAACCTTGTCTGATATTGATGACAGTGAACGAAAAGTCAAAAGCCTGACAGAAGAATGGCGCAAGGCGGAGGATTCTGATGCAAGGCAGGTTTTGTATGCGCCGGTTGCGGGTCAGGTAAAAGATCTTGTTGTTAACACGGTGGGTGGTGTGGTGCTGGAGGCACAGCAGTTGATGCTGATTGTGCCCGAAGAAGAGCAGCTGGAAGTGCAGGCATGGTTGCCGAATCAGGATATCGGCTTTGTGCGTGAGCATGATGTTGCGCAGATCAAGGTACACACTTTTCCCTTTACAAAATACGGCACGATTCCTGCGACGATTGCCAGAATTTCAGAGGATGCCGTTGCAGATGAAAAGCAGGCAAGGGAGCAGGGTGGGCTTGTTTACAGTGTGAGTTTGTTGATGGAAAAAAATTCCCTGTGGGTCGATACGCGTAATGTCAAATTGATGCCAGGCATGCAGGTGACCGCCGAAATCATCACGGGCCAGCGCCGTATCATTGAATATTTCCTGTCGCCACTGCAGCAGCATTTCCAGGAAAGTGTGCGTGAACGTTGATTTATTATCTGTTTGTCGATTTTTACAAGAGGAGAAATATTATGGCTAATTTATTTCCGGTATACCTGTTTTCGGCATTGCTGCTGGCATGCAATGGCGCGGCAGCAGCTGATCCGGTCAAAAGTAAGCCGGTTGCTGCGTCAACGGTTATTCCGCAATACAAGCTCAGGCATGACCCGAAGGCGAAAACCGGTGAGGTTTGCCAGGCTTTTTTGAAGGTGCTGAACAGTACGCCGTATGAGGTGCTTTATCAGGATATTTTCCTGGATGTGCTCAAGGGAAAAGAGGGTTTTGAGCCAATGAATTGGCAGCACATTGAGGATGGCGAGCAAAAATATGGCGAGATGCCGATCAGGAAAATTGAAATGCTCAAGCAGCCGCATGCTGATGGCTTCAGGAAGTACAAGGAGTCTGTGGGAGGGTTTGATTATTACCTTTCACATGGCGTGATATTCCATGATGTTGATGTGAATGGCGTTGATATAGGAAAGGAATTGCCTATTATTTTGTATGTTAATAAAAGTCGAAAAACTCAAGATAAAAGAAATCACTGGGATTACGTTGTTGCGGAAAGTGACATGAGTTCTCCTAGTAAGCGCGCTTATATGAATGAAGGGATATTGAGTGTCAGTGATGATTCCCATATTTTTAAATATAAAGGTAATATTTACATTTTCTCTTCATTATATATGCCAAGACCATATGTGATTGATATTTATCACAGTGTTTTTAGTTGTTCCTATGAGCTAATGAAATAGAAATACTTAACACGATTTGAATAGGGAGATTCAACTATGACTACCTTTGCCACAAGAGACTTATCTCAGTCGCCATATGACTCACTGTTGGCTTCTGTATTGGCAGCGTTAGAAGGCAATGCTTTATATGTGTATCTCGATACAAAGGGTATAGCCACTATAGGGATAGGATGGAATCTGCAATCATCTGGTCATACGGAAGATTTTCTGGGTCAGGTAGTTGGCGTCAGGCGGAATAATGAAAATATTCAGTACAAAGATGGATATGACTTTGATTCTTTGTTGTCAAGAGCTGTGGCCCTGACGGGTGGATCTTATTCGTCTGGTGGGGAACTTAGAATTGTTACGGCCCAGGAACAAAAGTTAATAGATGGCCTGAACCAGGCGCTTCAGGATGCGCTTGTGAATCCGCCTGCGGGTCTGTTTTCGTTTGCGGATAAGAGTGTTACGGCGCAGCAGTTTTTTGCGGCACACAAGCAGGATTATGAGGATGCGCTGGATGCGGCGTTGGCTCACTTCGGTGTTATACCGATGAACAATTCCGGCACCATTGATTTTCCGATGTCGCACGAGCGCATCGCGCTTTTTTCGATGGTTTTTAATACGTCCAACTGGGATCACGGCCCGAATGAGGGTTGGCCCGCAACCATTACATCCGACAAGGTTTATGGTGGTGCATTGATGGATGCGCTTAAAACCGATAATCGTGCGCGTGCCTGGTATGAAATTCGTTACAGGACGGATGACCAGTATACGCGGCGATATGTCGAGTCGCAGATTTTTGGTCTTTATACTGATGCTGACAATGTTAGTGAAATTGACGCCAGAAAAGTGTTTGAGGCATTGACATCCTATCAGCCCAAGGCGGGTTTTGATGCAAGACTCTATGCTTTCAATTATGAGAAAGCACATGGCAGTTTCATCGACAGCACTGCATTAAACCGTGATGCCCGTTTCACGAATGTGCTGCCGTATTTGCAGGGTGGTGAGGTCCAGACATTGCAGGAAATCCTGGCACCTGCAGCCAAAGTGCTGCTGGATGCCTATACCAAGGGTGTGTCCGTCAATCCGCTTGATATCTATGTGGGTGCTGAAACGAATAACACAATCAAGGCCCGTAATCGCGATGGGTTTGTGCTGGACATAATGGGTGAGGCCTGCGAAAAGCCTTCTTTGTTAATTGGTGGGGCTGGATCGGATACGCTGACGGGTGGCGCAAAAGATGATTATCTGTATGGTGAATCGGACGTTGATACATTGGTTGCCAGCAAGGGATTTGATTATCTGGATGGTGGGGAAGGTGCTGATCAATATAATTTTGATCCCGATTTTGATAACGCAATAATTTCCGGTGATACAGACGGCGGCCAGCTGTCAATTCTGGGCGGTGTGGTATTCCGTCGTATTGGAGACGGTGGTGCCAGTCAAGACGGGCTCTATGTCGCAATGGATGCAGCAGGAAAACCGGTTGCTGGCAAAGAAGGCTGGAGCGTTTCTGTGTCAACGGCAGTTGACGGTGATGTGGCCAGAACCACAGCCACAGTTTCGATAAAGACAGATAACGGGAAATGTCACACGATTATTATTCATGATTTTTCATTATCTGACTCAGGCAATAACTTTGCCATTGATTTGCAGAAAGCGATTACATCACTGGATTTGGCGATTACCGGCAAGAGCCTGAGTGTGCGGTCAGAGATGGGCGACTGGAAAAAGGACTGGAATTACAATTTTCTGGGCTTGCTGATAAACAAGCCGGGTTATGCCCCTGATTTTGTTTACGAAGGCACGGCAAGTAGTGACGGTCTGAATGGTGCTGACTGGCTGGATCCGGCCAGTCGCGATATTCAGCGGGCAGTTGAATGGAGTGATGCGAACGACGAGTATTATGGTGATAGTGCTGATGCGGAACGAAACTGGTTCAAGGATGTGTTGCATGGGCTTGATGGCGATGACCTTATCACCGGTGATGGGAGCCGTACAAATTTCTCAGCAGGCAACGCTGACATTCTCGTAGGTGGTCGTGGTAAAGATGTTATTTATGGCGGCGGCGGCAATGACATGCTGTTTGCGTGGGAAGATTTTGGCAATGACAACATGCATCCTGCCACTGTGGGTCTGGACAAAGGCACATACAGCACGCGCGCCGAAGCGTTGTACAGGGGAAAAATTGCCAGCATAGAAAATGAGGGAGACAGTAATTACCTGCATGGTGGTGATGGTGATGATTTTCTTGCAGGTGGCAGTTTTGATGATGTCCTGCTGGGAGGCATGGGGCATGACATCATTCTGGCAGGTGCAGGCAGGGACATTATCGCGTCCGGTGAAGATGCCGTTGATAGTGTGAACACGGTTTACGGTGATTCTTTTGCACGCTGGACTGGCATTACCGGTTACACGCCGGATTTTATTGCGCCCGAAAAAATGCCGGTGATGGCCGCCGGCCAGGAAGATTACTCCCGTGCTTATTTCTATAAAGATAATGGCGGGGCCACAGAACTTCGCTACAACAACGCCAGTTATCAATCTGCAAACGCCGACCCGTATAACATCGAAAAAAGACGAGTATTTAATTCGCAATTTGATGACGTGATTGTTGGCGGATCGGGCACCGATCTGATTTATGGTGAAATCGGTGATGACACCATCAGTGGTGGCTCGGGTGATGACCAGTTGTTCGGCGATCGTGCCTGGAATTCATCGTATTTTTCATCCACATTCTTGCCGGGAACGGGAATTTTCCAGGGGCTTGATAAACAGTTTCACGGCAATGATGTCATTGATGGCGGTGCGGGTGCCGATGCCATTATTGGTGGTGCTGGCGACGACCGTATCAACGGCGGTGAAGGCGATGATTATATTTATGGCGATATCGGCATGTTGCGATTTGATAAGCCGGGTAATTTATCGGCAGATCCCGAAACCGCTATCAAGGCGACAGATGCCGGTTGGTGGGGCAATGATTTTATCGAGGCAGGTGCGGGTGATGATCTGGTTACTGGTGAGGGCGGCGACGATATTCTGGATGGCGGTGATGGCAATGATGATCTGTATGGTGACTGGAACAATGCCCAGGGAACAGACATCCGTCTGCTGAATGCGCAATTCGGCAAGGATACGCTTTATGGGGGTCTCGGCATTGACCAGTTAGTGGGTGGTGGCGGTGATGATATGTTGTCGGGTGGTGCAGGTGACGACATGCTGGTTGGTGATAACGGTGTCACCGGATCAGGGAATGATGGCAAGGATTATCTCGATGGCGGTTCTGGCAATGACAAGCTTTACGGTGATGGAGCTGCAGACACGCTGATAGGCGGCACTGGCAATGATTTGCTGTTCGGTGGTGAGGGTAACGATAGTTACCTGATTAATGCGAACCAGGGACAGGATACGATTTCCGATACGGATGGCAGCAATACACTGGTTTTATCGGAAACATGGCTTAAAAAAGGTAATGTGATTTCGGAGAATGATGCAACGAGAATCCGGTTATACACCAGTGCAGATAAACAGAATTATGTAGATGTGGATAACAACACCTGGTTGGGTACCCTTAAAAACAATCTCAGGGATGCACAAGGAAACCGGCTAAAGGCTGTGAGTGACGTCGCGACGAAAAGTGGCCAGACTTGTCGGCCAGTGCTGCTGAGTGGCGTTGATTATGAACTGGATACCTCCGGCAAAAACAATGTCACGTTTCAGGTTGCCAGTGCGACTGGCAATGTCGATTTTCTCAAGGATTTTATTGCAACAACATTGTATGAAGATGGATCTGCTTATCTTGAACTGTACGATTCAAGCCGGCGATATCTGACTGCCCATGTCACTGACTGGGTAGCCTTGTCCCATATCTCTGATATTAATAATAACCCTGCCAGTCTGTTCATGGATTACAGTGCCAATACGGTTGATGGCTTTGTTATCAGTGGCAGGGAAGGTGGTGACTCTATCAGGGGTGGTGTTGCCGCAGAGATTATCTATGGTAATGCCGGATTTGATCATTTGTATGGCGGCGCCGGTGATGATGTCTTGTATGGTGGCGCCGATACACTGGATACGAAATTTTCAGGCGGGAATTATCTGTATGGTGGTGACGGAAATGACACGCTTTATGGTGGCGATCAGCATGATTTGATGGATGGGGAGGCCGGTGCAGACAGGATGGAGGGAGGTAAGGGCAACGATATCTATTATGTTGATAATCCGGGTGATGTTGTCTTTGAAAATGCTGGCGAAGGTGCTGATCTTCTCTACACAACAATCAGTTACAGCCTGCCCGATTATGTTGAGGATCTGCACTTGTCTGGTATGGCGTCGATCAATGGTTTTGGCAACAATGATGTTAACTATATTACAGGTAATGAGGGCAGTAATATCCTTTCTGGTTTGGGAGGAAATGACCAGATTTCCGGAGGACTGGGCAACGATATTTTAAGCGGTGGTGTTG
>DAOMGE010000021.1:0-48472 GCA_035430165.1 Pseudomonadales bacterium
GGGCTGTCGATTGACCGCCCGACATTACGAGGTATGTCGGGCTGTTTTGACCTTGTGGTATACGATCGCTAGACTCGCCGCGCAATTTCACGACGCAACTTCACAACACAACCCCCTCGGCAATGCATACAGGGATCTCTGCCATGAACCGTATCAACAACGACAGCTTGTCATGGCGACGCGACCTGCTTGGCATCGCGCTGGCAGGATTACTGTCCTTGCTGCCATTCCTGGGGCAGACCGATGACCTGGTCTCGCGCGAAGTGCGTCACGCCCAGATAGCGCGCGAGATGGCGACGCATGGACATTTTCTGGTGCCAACCTTGCTGGGTGAAACCTATATCGACAAGCCGCCGGTCATGCATACATTGATTGCGCTACTTTATCGCCTTGCCGGTGAGCACAACATGCTGCTGGCGCGTTTACCGTCAGTCTTGGCGGCAGTTGGTGGTGCGCTGGCGCTATATGGCATCGCGCTCACCCTTTACGGACGCAAGACGGCGCTGATTGCCGGTTTCGGCGTGCTGACGCTGATTGGTTACACACACATGGCGCGTGCGGCAAGGCCAGACATGATCTACACGTTTGCCATCCTGCTGGCGTGTCTCGGGTTTACCTGCACGCTGCGTCGTGCCGCATGGCAGGCGTGGCCTGGATTGTTGTTGGCGGGTGTTGCTGCAGGCATTGCGACCATCTGCAAAGGGCCGCTGGGTTTGTTGTTTCCACTGATGTTTGTGCCGGCTGCAATCTGGCGCAACCCTCTGTTACGGCGACCAGCCGTAATGGAATGTGTGATATTTGTTGCGGTTTTTGTTGTGTCGCTAGGCATGTGGCTGGTACCTGCCTGGCTGCAGGATGGTGGTGATTATGTTCACCGCGTGTTGTCACAGCCGGATCTGGATCCGGACTCGTCCGGTTCCGGTCATCCATTCTGGTGGTATCTCCCGCAGTTGTTGGCCGGTCTGGTGCCGATGGTGTTCCTGTTGCCCTGGGTGGTGAAAGACCTGCGACAACAGGGTGTGAGCGGAATGTTGGTACTGGTATTGCTGATGCTGTTGTTGTTGTCGTGTGTCAGCAAAAAACGCATCCATTATCTGTTGCCGGTGTTCCCTTTTCTGGTGATGGTGATAGCAGATGCCGTGGTGCGTTTTGAAAAAGTACAGGCTGCAAAAATATTTGTTGGTGTGACATTGTTGTGCTGGCCGCTGTATTTTGCGTATCAGCAGTCACGCAGCCAACAGTATGAAGACTGGCAATTTTCTGTCGCGCGTGAAGTGGCGCAAAAGGCAGGCAAGCAGGATCCGATTTTGTGCAATGGTGTTGTGGGCGAATATGTTGCTTTTATGGCGGCGGATGATCAGGTATCGCGCTGGGCTGATGAAGCAGAATTGCGCGCCGCGCTGGCAAAATCCGGCGGCAGTGCCTGGGTGATTTTTTCTGCCGATACAGCTGAAATCCTGCAGCATATTACCGGAGTTGATGTGCAGGCGTCAGAGCTGTTGCTGCACCAGAAAGATGCCAAGAAAAACAGTAATCCTTACTACATGCGCCGTGTGCAGTTGCAGTGACTCCGGCGCTACAGCTCTTTTTTAAGTTGATACAGTAATTCCAGCGCGGCTTTCGGTGTCAGCTCATCCGGGTTGGTTGCCTTCAGTGTGTCGATACAGCGGGGTAATGGTGCGGCAAACAGATCGGGTTGTCTCGGCGCACTGACAATAGCAGCGACAGATTTCTGTGCGGTGGTTGCTATAACGACATCGTTTTCCAGTTCATGCAATTTTTCCTTGGCAGCGGCCAGTACTTCATGAGGGATACCTGCCAGCCTGGCAACTTGCAAGCCGTAGGATTTGCTGGCAGCGCCCATTTGTACCTTGTGCAGGAACACGATGCCGTCGTGATGTTCGCTGGCATCCAGATGTGCATTGGCCACGCCCTCGCATTCATCGGGTAATGCCGTCAGTTCGAAATAATGTGTGGCAAACAGCGTGAAAGATCGCACGCGTTCTGCAAGAAAATGTGCGCAGGCCCAGGCGAGTGACAAGCCGTCGAAGGTGCTGGTGCCGCGACCGATCTCATCCATCAACACCAGGCTTTTCGGAGTGGCGTTGTGCAGGATGTTGGCTGTCTCGGTCATTTCCACCATGAAGGTGGATCGGCCGGAAGCGAGATCGTCTGAAGAGCCGATACGCGTAAAAATACGGTCGACAATGCCGATGCTGGCACTGTCCGCCGGCACGAAACTGCCGACATGGGCGAGCAGCACAATCAACGCGGCCTGTCGCATGTACGTGGATTTACCGCCCATGTTCGGCCCGGTGATGACCAGCATGCGCTGTTGAGTGTCGAGTGCGAGATCATTCGGCACAAACGCTTCGCCAGCGATCTGTTGCACCACCTGTTCCACTACCGGATGGCGACCGTTGTTGATCCGGATGCCCGGTTGCTGTTGCAGTTGCGGCCGACACCAGTTCAGGATTTCAGCTCTTTCGGCGAACACCGCGAGCACATCCAGTTCGGCGATGGCCTGTCCGGTTGCCTGCATGGCAAACAGATCGATATTCAGTGTGTCCAGCAGTTGGTCGTACAGGAATTTTTCTCGCGCCAGTGACCGGCTTTTGGCAGACAGCGCCTTGTCTTCAAAGACTTTCAGTTCCGGTGTGATGTAACGCTCGGCATTTTTCAGTGTCTGGCGACGTATGTAATGCGCCGGTGCCTGTTTCGATTGTGCCGTCGGCAGTTCGATGTAATAACCGGAGACGCGGTTGTAACCGACTTTCAGGTTGGCAAGTCCTGTGCTTTCGCGTTCTTCTGTTTCCAGTTTCACGAGAAAATCGCCAGCGTTTTGCTGGATACCACGCAGCTCATCCAGTTCTGCATCGTAACCGTCGGCAATGACGCCGCCGTCACGTACCACCATGGGCGGATTGTCTGTGATGGCGCGTGTGAGCAAATCGACAACAGCAGGAAAAGCAGAAATATTTTTTGCGCGTGCGGCAAGATTCGCGCTGTCGGAATCTTGCAGGCATACCAGCAAATCCGGCACACAGGCGAGTGATTGGGCAAGACGGGTGAGATCGCGCGGTCGTGCCGAACGCAGTGCGACGCGTGACAGGATGCGCTCGATATCGCCGATATTGCGCAGGATGTCACGCAGCGATTCAAAGCGGTAGCCTTCCAGTAAATCCGCAACACTCTGTTGGCGATCTTGCAGTGTGTTGATATTCGCGAGTGGGCGATGCAACCAGCGCTTCAGCAAGCGTGCGCCCATGGCCGTGGCAGATTGATTCAGTACGGCAAACAGTGTGTGTTCCGAGGTGCCAGCCAGATTGGTATCCAGCTCCAGGTTGCGGCGTGTTGCAGCATCCATTTCGACCGCTTCGCCGCGGCGTTCCACTGCCAGCGCACGAATATGTGGCAAGGCAGTGCGCTGTGTCTGCCTGACGTAATTCATCAGGCAACCGGCAGCGCGAATCGCCAGTTCCAGATCTGCACAACCAAAGCCGGCAAGATCGCGCGTCGCAAATTGTTGCGTTAACAAACGCCCTGCAGTTTCCTGGTCAAATTCCCACGGTGGCAGTTTGCGTACACCGGCGCGACGCGTAATGCTTTCAGGAAAATTGGCATCGTCCTGTACCAACAGTTCAGCCGGGCTCAGTCGCTGCATTTCACCGAGCAAGGCTTCGAGATTATCGACTTCCTGTACGGTAAACCGGCCGCTGGTGATGTCGAGTGCTGCAATGCCGGTGCGCCCGTCGCTATGGAAAATCGACACCAGCAAATTGTCGCGACCTTCATCGAGCAACACTTCGTCGCTCACCGTGCCCGGTGTGACAATGCGCATGACCTTGCGCTCAACCGGCCCTTTTGATGTGGCAGGATCACCGATCTGTTCACAGATCGCGACGGATTCGCCGAGTCTCACCAGGCGTGCCAGGTAATTGTCTGCTGCATGAAACGGGATACCCGCCATCGGGATGGGATTGCCGCCAGATTTGCCGCGTGCGGTCAGGGTGATGTCGAGCAGTCGCGCGGCTTTTTTTGCATCTTCAAAAAACAGTTCGTAGAAATCACCCATACGATAGAACAGCAGCTCATGCGGATGCTGCGCCTTGGTCGCCAGATACTGCTGCATCATGGGGGTGTGACTGTTTTCGGTGTCAGTGGGGTTCATGGCGGCTTTCGTGAAAATTCCAGGGTTTCCGGGTGCGGCAATTGTACGCATCCGGCTAAATTTTTACGCTAATTTTATACAGGGAGTGACAGAATGGTGACCGGACTGATGGCGGGTATTCGCCTTCACGCAATCGGAGTCACCATGCAGTTACCCCTGGATCACAACGCGCACCCCGTACTGCGCTATGCCGGCGCGGTGCTGACAGCTTGCCTATGTGCAATCCTCTGTTTGCCACTGTTGGGACGGCTGGACCTTGCCAATATCCTCATGCTGTTCCTGCTGGCTGTGGCGATTACCGCTGCCGGTTTTGGCCGTGGCCCGGGCATCCTGGCGGCATGCCTGAGTGTGGTGCTGTTTGATTTCCTGTTCGTCGAACCGCGATTTTCACTGGCTGTGCATGACGGCCAGTATGTTGTGACTTTTGTGGTGATGTTGCTGGTGGCAATACTGATCAGCCATTTGTCGAGTTTGCTACGTGAACAATTGCACGAGGCACAGTATCGCGAACAGCGCACGCGGATTCTCTACGAATGTGCGCGACATTTTGCCGGTGCAATGACGCGCACGCAGATCGACGAGACACTGCATACCTGCCTTTCGGAAAGTGTGCATGCAAGTCGCGTTGCCGTGTATTTGCCTGATGAACAGGAGAATCTGGTCTTTGCAGATTCCGTGAATCGTGCCGCACCGTCCGTACCGGAAAAACTGGTGATACAGACTACTTATGCCAGTGGCCAGAAACAGGAAATTTCCGAGTTTGCAGCAGACGGTTTCCGCACGGTTTATCTCCCGTTGCGTGGTGCGACCCGTATGCGCGGTGTACTGGTGCTGGATCTTCCGGCAAACCGTGAAGATCATGCAGATGACAGGCAATATTTTCTGGAAGCGCTGTCATCCCTGCTGGCGACGGCACTTGAACGCCTGCATTTTGTTGCTGTGGCGCAGGCAGCGGAACTGGGTATGCAATCTGAACGCTTGCGCGGCTCGATCCTGTCATCGATTTCGCACGATATCCGCACACCCTTGACCGTGTTGTGTGGCCTGGCGGACACGTTACAACTCACACAACCCGAATTGTCTGCTGAAACCAGGGATATTGCAGAATCCTTGCGTGCGCAGGCCTTTCGATTGCATGGCATGGTCGACAACTTGCTGGACATGGCGCGCTTGCAAAGCGGTAAAGTGCAGTTGAAGCGCGAATGGCAGCCGCTGGAAGAAGTGGTCGGGGCAAGCATTCATGTACTTGGCAACGCGCTGTCATCGCGTGTGGTGCAGGTGAATATACCGTCGGACTTGCCACTGGTGCAATTCGATGCGGTGTTGATGGAGCGTGTATTTTGCAACCTGCTTGAAAACGCCGCGAAATATTCGCCGCAGGATTCGACAATTACGCTCGCTGCTGCTGTGCAAGGTGATGCAGTTGAAATCAGCATTTCCAATGCCGGCGACGGATTTCCGGCTGACGCCATTCGCGATTTGCTGGATGTGTTTTCTCGCGGCCAGCAAGAATCGCCCGTGCAGGGTTTTGGCATAGGTCTGTCAATCTGTCGCAGTATTATCGAAGCGCACGGCGGCAGAATTTGTCTGGTCAATCCACAAGAGGGTGGTGCCCGTGTTGTGTTTACCTTGCCACTCGGGATGCCGCCCACCATAGAGCCGGAAAACGTATTGCCAGGATTGCCGACATGATTGCGCGCGAAACAGTAGTGAGCCATGAATCGCGTGCAACCGTGTTGCTGGTCGAGGATGAGCAGGAAATCCGTCGTTTTGTGCGTACTGCCTTGCATAGTGAACACTACCGAGTGCTGGAAGCTGGTGCGATCCGCGATGGACTGGTGACTGCAGGTAACGAAAAACCGGATCTGGTGATACTGGATCTGGGTTTGCCTGACGGTGACGGCGTGCAATTCATGCATGATTTCCGTCACTGGTCGCCAGTGCCGGTACTCGTACTCTCGGCGCGCAGTGCAGAAAAAGAAAAAATTGCGGCGCTGGATGCCGGTGCTGACGATTACCTCACCAAACCGTTTGCGGTAGGCGAGTTGCTGGCACGCGTGCGTGCCTTGTTGCGGCGCGGACAGCAATTACAGGTTGTACCCGAAGCGCATCTGTCGTTTTCAGATGTTTCGGTGGATATGGCACGTCGCGTGGTGACGAGACATGCAGAGCCCGTGCATCTGACACCGATTGAATACCGTCTGCTGGTGCTGTTGGTCACAAACGCGGGCAAGGTGATGACCCATCGCCACTTGCTGCGTGAGATATGGGGAGCGGGACAGGCAGACAACAGTCATTACTTGCGGGTCTATGTCGGCCACTTGCGACAAAAGCTCGAAAAAGACCCGGCACAGCCGCAGCACATCCTGACGGAAACTGCGGTTGGTTACCGTTTTGTTTTTTAATGTCACTGGAATATATCCATGCACGATGAAAATAGTCGATCCGGCACCGCAAAACTCACCCTCGCTGCACTCGGCGTGGTGTACGGGGATATCGGTACCAGTCCGCTTTATGCCTTCAAGGAGGCGTTTGCCGGTGCACACGCCATGCCGTTGAATGAAGTGAATGTGCTGGCGACATTGTCATCATTGTTCTGGGCGATCATGCTGATTGTTTCGCTGAAATATGTCTGGATTGTGTTGCGTTTCAGTAATGATGGCGAAGGGGGTGTACTGGCGCTGACCGCCATGGCACAGCGCGTAACGCGGCAAAAACCTGCGCTGGCAGTTGCAGTGATTGTTGCCGGCATTTTTGCCGCTGCCCTTTTTTATGGTGATGCGGTGATCACACCTGCTATTTCCGTGTTGTCTGCTATTGAGGGATTGAGCGTCGCTACGCCAGCCTTTGAACATTGGGTTGAACCGATTACCGTCGGCATCCTGATCGGTTTGTTTGTTATCCAGAAACACGGCACCACCCGTATCGGTCGCCTGTTTGGCCCTGTCACTGTTGTCTGGTTTCTCACCCTGGCTGTGTTGGGAGTGATGAGTATCGTGCAGAACCCGGTGGTGTTACAGGCTATCAATCCGCTGTATGCCGTGCATTTTGCGGTGCAGCATCCGCTCGCTGCATTCCTGTTGATGTCTGCCGTGTTCCTCGCACTGACAGGTGGCGAAGCACTGTATGCCGACATGGGACATTTCGGCGCGCGACCCGTGCGATTGGCATGGTACGGGTTGGTGTGCCCGTCGCTGCTGCTGAATTATTTTGGCCAGGGTGCATTGGTATTGCGTTCTGCTGATGCCGTGCAGAATCCTTTCTATTACCTCGCACCGGACTGGTTGATGTTGCCGCTGGTGGGATTGGCCGCTGCAGCAACGGTGATTGCGTCGCAAGCAACCATTACCGGTGCCTATTCGATGACACTGCAAGCCACCCGGCTTGGTTATTTACCACGTGTGCGCGTACTGCATACATCAGACACCGAGCGTGGCCAGATCTATGTGCCGGTCATTAACTGGATGATGTTGATTGCCGTGGTGACGCTGGTGTTGCAATTCCAGTCATCGAATGCGCTGGCTGCTGCATACGGTATTGCCGTTTCCGGCACCATGATCATTACAAGCGTGCTGACGGGCATTGTAGCGTTGACCCTGCCGGGCAGGACGCGCTGGTTGGCATTGGGTGCATTGCCGGTTTTTTTCCTGATGGAGCTGGTGTTTTTCAGTTCGAACGCGACAAAACTATTGCACGGTGGCTGGATGCCGATTGTGCTGGGCATGGCGATATTTACCTTGCTGATTACCTGGAAGAAGGGCAGCAAGGCGGTGTCTGCGGCGCGCAAGAAAATCGACATCAGCATGGCGGATTTCCTGCAAGCCGGCGTCTCGGGTGCTGCACGTGTGCCGGGCACGGCGGTCTATCTCACGTCAGATCCCGAGTTAGTGCCCAGCGCGTTGTTTCATAGCCTGAAACATTTCAAGGTGATGCATGAACAGATTGTTTTCCTGCATGTTGTCACCGAAGACATTCCCCGCGTTATCGGGAGCCAGAGACTTGCCGTAAAAATTCTGGCCGATCATGTTTATGCGGTGACCTTGCGATTCGGTTTTCGTGAAGAGCCGGATGTCATGACTGCGCTGGCAGGACTGGGTTCGCTGGGTGTACAGATGGAGCCGATGTTGACAACGTTCTTTGTTGCGCGCGCCAGTATCACGGAAGGTGCGGGTGCATTGCCGTCATGGCAGACCGGATTGTTTGGCTGGATGAGTCGGCAGTCCGACAGCGCGGCGAGTTATTACCACTTGCCTGCCAATGCGGTGGTTGAACTGGGAACACAGGTTACGTTGTAATTTCCGGCTGTGATTTTTGCTGTGTTTTTATTTGGTTTTTTGCGTGAATCATTCGAAATTGGCGGATCGAAATGTCAATAATCGTGTCACCAGTAACACACACGCAGTAGCAATTCCGCCGATCAGTCCGATCCAGAAACCGGCAGCGCCCATCGGTGCGGTGATCCAGTCGGTGAAGGTCAGCGTGTAACCGAGCGGCATGCCCACACCCCAGAATGACAGCAGGATAATCAGCATCGGCACGCGTGTGTCGCGATAGCCGCGCAGGGCGCTGATGGCAGTGACCTGCAAGACATCGGCTACCTGGAAGATGGCTGCCAGCAGCAATAATTTCTGTGCGATGTCCTGCACGGTTTTGTCATCTGTATACAGCGCAGCAATCCCGGCTTTGCCCAGCAGCAATAGCGGCACGTAAAACATGGCAATGCACAGTGCGAGCAAAAGCGCGCTGCGTGCCAGCCAGTGCGCGCGTTCCATGTCCCGTGCGCCAATCAGGAAACTCACGCGCAAACTCAATGCCATGCCGAGGCTCAATGGCACCATAAACATCAGCGATACGGCATTGAGAACAATCTGGTGCCCCGCGACGACGACAGGGCCGAGTGGTGCAAGAAACAGCGCGATGACGGTGAACATGCTGACCTCGAAAAACATGGTACAGCCGATGGGCAAGCCGAGACGCAGCAGGTTTTTTATTGTGTTGAAATGCGGGCGTACGCGCCCTTGCCAGATCAGGTGTTCGCGATAATCGTGATGGAAATGCAGGTAGAAAACCAGTGCGATAGCGGCGGCGGTATTGGCCATCGCGGTTGCCACACCACATCCGGCTCCGCCCATTTCTGGCATGCCGAGCTTGCCGTAGATGAAAATATAATTCAGCGGCAGGTTGATCAGTGTGCCCAATAAAGAAAAAAGCATGACGATACGCGTGTGGCCCATCCCATCCGTCAGGCCGCGCAATGTCACCAGTAACAGCATGGCGGGTACGCCCCATGCAAAGGCAGCGAGATAGCGTTGCGTGATCTGTGCCGTGTCGGCATCCAGGTGCATCCACACCAGTATGGTTTGCACGTGTGAGAGTGCAGCCACCATCAACACGCAAAAAACAGCGGCGATATAGAGGCCCTGCCAGGTGACGGGAATGATGCGCGCCATGTCGCGTGCGCCGCGATGACCGGAAATGGTGGGTTGTAATGCGCCGAGTGCGCCGAGAAAGAATAAAAAAACCGGCATCCAGAAACTGTTGCCAATGGCTACCGCAGCCAGGTCACGCGCACCGTAATGCCCGGCCATGATGGTGTCGATGACACCGTTGGCCATTTGCGCCAGCTGCGCAACCAGTATGGGCAAGCCAAGACGGATCAGGATTTTCCATTCGGCGAATATGTCAGAGATTGATACAAGCCGCCGCCACGACGCGTGTTGTGCTGAGGATGCGGGTGTTTGTATTGGGTCCGGTTTTATTGTCATGGGTGTATTGTAGTGGCTGCCGACCGATCCATGCTATAAATGCTGCGAACAGTGGGGAGAAATGTATGCGGTGGAAATGCGCTACAGCAATGGTGGCAAGTGTAATGTTGATGTGCGCGCCTGCAGCGCAAGCCTTGTTGGCCATCGGTGATGTGGCGCCCGATTTCACGGCGCAGGCCGCGCTGGCCGGCAAACCGTTTTCCTTCAGTTTGTCCGCTGCACTGAAGCAAGGGCCTGTGGTGCTCTATTTCTATCCGAAAGTCTTTACGAGTGGTTGTACCGTGGAAGCGCACCTGTTTGCGGAGGCGAGTGAGCAGTTTGCTGCCATGGGTGCGGTTGTCATCGGGATATCAGCTGATGGTATCGAAGCGGTACAGAAATTTTCTGTGGAAGAGTGCCGCAATAAATTCGCGGTGGCCGCCGATCCGGATGGAAAAGTGATCAAGGCCTATGATGCGAAATTGACATTTGGCTCCAGTAT
This sequence comes from Pseudomonadales bacterium, assembly GCA_035430165.1. Lineage (GTDB taxonomy): Bacteria > Pseudomonadota > Gammaproteobacteria > Pseudomonadales > UBA7239 > UBA7239. The sequence goes on from DAOMGE010000021.1 coordinate 10,418, forward strand.
CTCGAAACGTGTGTCTTACGTCATAGTCCCTGATGGTAAGGTCAGCTATGTCTACAACAGCATGGATCCGAAGGAGCACGTATCACGCACACTGGAGGCCGTGAAAAGCTGGAAGTCCCGCGCCACCGCAGTATCGGTAAAGCCATAAATGTCGTCACCGTCCGTTATTGTTGTGCAACGCCAGACAGTTGACTGGTCGACGCTGACACCGGAAGTATTCCGGCCCTTGTCGGTGGATTTCTGTCGTCTCTGGGGCAAGCCTGAAGATTATGTGTTTCGCCTCATGCAGTTGTGGGATGCGACGTTTGCGGTCAGCTATCTCGAAACACGTGCAAGATTGAAGTCGATTTCGACACGCAACCTTTCGACGTTGCAGGGCGTTGAATTTATTCCGTATGACGGTTATCGCAATATTCCCGACCGCCATGGTTTTTATCTGTTCATGGATGACGATGACTGGGCGGGTCCCGAACTTGGTGCGGTGCTGGATGCGCAATCACCGGAATTGCACAGTGCCTTGTTGTGGCGCGCAGTGAATATCGGTAGCCCGCAACAGGAGTACCCGGTGTTTGTGTGGGGTATGAACGGCCGTTGCATGACCAATAATTATGCGGTGAGCAGTGTATGGCTTGATCATTTGCAAAAACGCGATGCAGTCGTGCAGCACGCAGCGGCAGCAAAAACGCTTGCCGCATTGCAAGACGTGACACAGCTGGATGTGGCGATCACGGCAAGTAACAAGAGCCCGTGTTCCAGTGTGTCGCTTGATCGTGGTTTGCAGGGAGATTTTTCATCTGCAAAACTGGCGGCGCTTGTAGATGACTATCTGGTGCGTATGGCTACCTTGTTGCCGGAACACATGTGGATGGCACCGTGGGTGGCGCCACTGGTGGCCGAGGTAACCGGTTTGTTCCGGGATGTGAGCGCAAGCCGGATTCAGTGATCTTCACCTGATGCGCATGCCGGGCCTGGCATCACTATCGGGTGACAGCAGATAGATTTCCTTGCCGCCAGGGCCTGCGGCTATCACCATGCCTTCTGACATGCCGAATTTCATCTTGCGGGGTGCAAGGTTGGCAATCATGACGGTGAGCCGACCCACCAGTTGTTCCGGTGCATAGGCAGACTTGATACCCGCAAACACATTGCGCTGTTCAAAACCGATATCCAGCGTGAGTTGCAGCAATTTGTCTGCACCCTCGACATGTTGCGCATCGACAATTTTTGCGACGCGCAAATCGATTTTTGCAAAATCATCAAAGCTGATAGTTTCTGCCAGTGTTTCATACGTGCTGCTGGCTGCCGGCTTTGCTTCCGCTGTTTTTTCGTCAACGGTGTTCGGGGTTTCTTCTGCCATGATGGCCTCCACCTGCGCCATATCCACACGTTGCATCATGGGTGTGAACGGATTGATCTTGTGGTTGAGCAAAGGAGCAAGCTGCGTGTCCCATGCCAGTGAACAATCGAGAAAGGCTGCCACTTTTGCTGCAGTCGCCGGCAGTACCGGTTGCAGGTAAATCATCAGCAGGCGAAACAGGTTGATGCCAAGCGAACAGATTTCATTGACTGCCTGTTGCTGGCCTTCCTGTTTTGCCAGCACCCACGGCGCCTTGTTATTGATGTAGAGATTTGCGTCATCAGCCAGCGCCATGATTTCACGCATCGCACGGCTGTATTCACGGGCTTCATAGTGCGCTGCAATCAGGGGTGCAGCTTCCACGCTGCGTTGCCACAAGTCCGGGTTTTCGATTGTGGCAGATAACGTACCGCCTGCTTTGGTGATGAAGCCAGCGCAGCGGCTGGCAATATTCACCAGTTTGCCTACCAGGTCCGAATTCACGCGCTGTACAAAATCTTCGAGACTGAGGTCGATATCATCAACGCCACTGCCGAGTTTGGCAGCGAAGTAATAACGCAGGTATTCCGGCTGTAAATGCTTCAGATAGCTGCGTGCGCGAATAAATGTGCCGCGCGATTTCGACATTTTCTTGCCGTTTACCGTCAGGAAGCCGTGCGCACAAACCTGTGTCGGGGTGCGGAAGCCTGCATGGTGCAGCAGCGCAGGCCAGAACAGTGCATGGAAGTTGATGATGTCCTTGCCGATAAAGTGATACAGCTCGGCAGTGGAATCCGGTTTCCAGTACGCGTCAAAATCGATCCCGGATTTATCGCAATAATTTTTCAGGCTGGCCATGTAGCCGACCGGCGCATCCAGCCATACATAAAAATATTTACCGGGTGCATCAGGAATTTCAAAACCGAAATACGGTGCGTCGCGGGAAATATCCCAGGCTTGTAAACCGCTTTCCAGCCACTCGGCGAGTTTGTTGGCGACTTCTTCCTGCAAATGACCGGCGCGTGTCCATTGCTTGAGGAATTCCGTGCAAGCGGGCAGATCGAAAAAGTAATGTGTGGATTGTCTGGGTACGGGTCTGGCACCGGAAATGGCGGAAACCGGATCAATCAGGTCCATTGGTGCGTAGGTGGCACCACACGATTCACAGTTGTCACCATACTGGTCTTCCGCCTTGCATTTCGGACATTTTCCCTTGATGTAACGATCCGCAAGGAACAGGTTTTTTTCCGGGTCAAACGCTTGCGTGATTTCTCGTGTCGTGATCAGCCCCTTGTCGCGCACACGCGTGTAGATCAGGTTGCTGTATTGCTGGTTTTCAGGGGAATGCGTGGAGTGATAGTTGTCGAAGCCGATCAGGAAATCGCTGAAGTCATTTTCATGTTCGGCGCGGACATCGGCAATCAGTTGTTCGGCAGTAATACCCATCTGCCCGGCCTTGAGCATGATGGCTGTGCCGTGGGTGTCGTCTGCACAGACATACAGGCAATGGTTGCCGCGCGCTTTCTGGAAACGTACCCAGATATCGGTCTGTATCGTTTCCAGCAAGTGGCCGAGGTGCAAGGAGCCATTGGCATAGGGCAGGGCGCTGGTGACGAGGATGTTGCGGTTCTGGCTCATGGGTATCTGCCTGGTCTTGCGAGTAATCGACTGATGCGGCTCTGGATGCCGGTGGATAATTTATGGAGGCGGACTATAGCGGAGCGCAGTCTGCATGGCTATCGTAATGTTTCATCGCATCCGTTTATGCCTTGTGCTATTTTCAGCCCAACAATTGTTTACGTCGGTATTGCATGGCTTCACTCAAGGTTTGTGTTCTCGGTGGTGGCAGTTTTGGCACGGTCATCGCCAATATGTTGGCAGAAAACGGTTCCGAATCGGTGTTGTGGTTGCGCAACGGGCAGCGTGCGGCCGAGATGGAAGCTTCACGTGAGAATCGCGCGTATTTGCCGGGTTGTAGATTGCACGATGCCTTGCTGATCAGTTCAGATCTACCTGCTGCATTGTCATCAGCACGTGTGGTTTTTGTGTCGGTGCCCAGTAAATCCTTTCGTGGTGTGGTGCAGCAAATCCGTCCGCTGCTGGAGCCTGATGCCATTGTGGTCAGCACGGCCAAGGGGATAGAAACCGGTGCGGATCAGCACGGTTTCTGGTTGATGAGCGATGTGCTCAAACAGGAATTGCCGGATCACCGGATTGCTGTGCTGAGTGGCCCTAACCTCGCCGGAGAAATTGCACAACGCCAGCTAACGGGTACTGTGGTGGCCAGCAGTGATAGTGATGTGTGCAAGCTGATCCAGTCGTTGCTCAGGAGCCACTATTTTCGCGTTTACAGTAACGACGATGTTTACGGCGTGGAACTCGGTGGTGTGTTGAAAAACTCCTACGCGATCGCAGCGGGCATGGGTGGTGCATTGGGTCTCGGGTATAACACCCTGAGCATGTTGATGACACGCAGTATTGCCGAGATGGGACGCTTTGCTGCGCGGCTTGGTGCTGATCCGTTGACGTTTATCGGGCTGGCCGGCGTGGGTGACCTGATCGTGACCTGTACGTCGCCGATGTCTCGCAATTATCGCATCGGGTTTTTACTCGGCCAGGGCAAGACGCTGGAGCAGGCCGTGGCTGACGTCGGGCAAGTCGCCGAAGGTATCAACACCGTTGCCATCGTCAAGGCCAAGGCAGATACACTGGGTGTTTACATGCCGCTGGTGAGTGCCTTGCACGATATTCTTTTCAATGGGCGTTCCATCATGGAAGCCAGCGGTGCGTTGATGGGGGGTGACAATAATAGCGATGTGGAATATCGGGCCAATTTGCTGTTGCCGCCTGCAAAACCGGATGTTGCAGTATGAAACTGTTTTTTTTGCGTCATGGTGAAGCTGCGCCGGATCGTAACGATGATATTCGCGAACTGACGCTGCGTGGGCGTGAAGATGTTGCGCAGGTAGCAAAAAGCTGTGGTGTTGCACTGCGTGATATTGAGCAGGTGCTGGTAAGTCCGATTACACGCGCACAGCAAACAGCAGATATTTTTTGTGCCGAAGCGGGTATTCGTGTGCCGCGCCAGACAGTCGGGTGGCTCGTGCATGAAACGCCGGTGCGCGAAGCGCTGGATGCACTCAGGTCGATAGACAAAAACACATTGTTGGTCGGACACCAGCCGCTGGCAGGCTCGCTGGTCGAGCGCTTGTGCAATCTCGAACGCGGTGCCAGTTTTATCGGCACGGCGAATCTGGTCGAGATGGAGGGGGATGCGTTTGTCACGGGTGCCCTGCAATTGCTGCATCACCAGTCGCCCTGATTATTGATGATGTCTTTCACGGCACCGGAACAAATCCATTTCAATGTGTTGGGCCTGAAATTGGCGGCGCAGCGCTGGCATGAAGGCGGTATCCCGGTCATCGCCTTGCATGGCTGGCTAGACAATAGTGAGAGTTTCGCGCCGTTGGCGGCCTGTATGCCGACGGTGGATCTGGTGGCGCTGGATCTGGCGGGACACGGCTGGAGTGACCATCGCGCAGCCCATGCGGGATACCTGATCTGGGATGACTTGCGCGAAATTCTCGCGGTAGCTGATGCGTTGGGTTGGCAGCGCTTTGGTGTGCTCGGCCATTCCCGTGGTGCAATTATCGGAGCCTTACTCGCGGCAGCGGCACCGCAGCGTGTTGCGGCGCTGGGATTGATCGATGGCTTGTGGGCGAAGACGTGTGCCGCTGACAAGATGCCGGTGCAGATGGCCCGTAGTCTGCAGCAGGAGCATGACAAGCCGGCCAACAGTGGACAGCCGGTTTTCCTGTCGCTGGACGATATGGTGCAGATGCGTGTACGTAGCGGCTTTCCCTTGTCGGAAGCAGCAGCCAGGCAAATTGTGTCGCGCAATACTGTGCAGCGTGAGGGTGGTTGGCACTGGCGCACGGATCCCCGCCACAAATTGCCTTCGATGGTGATGCTGACGCCGGAACAACAGTACGCCTGTCATCGCGCCATTGCGGCACCGGTTGAGCTGGCACTGGCCAGTAACGGATTGGTGTTGGCTTATCCGGATTTTGCGGAACGCCTGCTGGATTTGCCCCACATCAACTGGTCGTTACACGATGGCAATCATCATTTGCACATGGAAGGTATGCAAAGCATACTCGGGTCGCTTTACAACAGGTTTTTCCAGCGTTTGTAACAGGGCAGGAAACATTTATGCATCCGGTTTTCTTATGAAATTCACCTTGTCATGAAACCGATCCTGCCATGAAACCCGTTGCAACGTGCGCACCACCGGTAAATCTCTGGCTTGATGAACCCGATGCGGTTCAGCGCATTGCCGACCTTTTGGCCGCAGGCGAGATTACTGAAGCCGAGGCCGACGACCTGCGATTTTTTCGGGAGCACGGTTATCTCGTGTTGCCCGGCGCGGTTGCGGTTGAACAGGTGGACCGATTACTCGCAGAGCTGTCGGTCATTTACCTGGAAGGCGAAAAATATGTGCTCAAACTCAGCAAGGATCTGATTGTTCATCCCGATTCCCCTGTGTTGCCGCACAAGAGTCGTCTGTACGATTTCCATGTTCACAGTGCGATTGCACGCAGCCTGGTTTTTGCGGAGCCACTGCGACGCATGCTGGCGCTGGTGTTTGCCGAGCCGCCACTGGTATTCCAGAGTATGGTGTTTACCTGGGGGTCGGAGCAGTCCATGCACAAGGACACCGCGTTTGTGGTGGTGGACCGACCGGCATCATTGCTGGCGAGCTGGATTGCGCTGGAAGACATCGAGGAAGGTTCCGGTGAGTTGATGTATTACCCGGGGAGTCACCGCGATCCACTGTTCCTGTTCAGTGATACACATATGTCGTGGGAGCCACGCCGTGATGGCAAGGGTGTACACAGGCGCTTCACAGCGTTTCTCGACAGGCAGGCCGCAGAGAAACAGGTGGCGCGACAGACGTTTTGTGCACGCAAGGGCGATGTTTTGTTATGGCATGCCAACCTTGCCCATGGCGGGATGCCAGTCACACGTCCGGAAAGTACGCGTAAAAGCCTGGTGTCACATTATTGTCCGGCTAGTGCCAGTCCGCGTTATTTCACATTTTTCGAGCCTGCATACAAACGGCAGGATGGCGATGTGTTCTACAGCAGTCGACGTTACGATCTGCGTCCGGGCAGCCACAATCCCTTTCCCCTGTTTATGGGTTGATTCTTGGAGAGTCGATTGTTTACGGCCTGATCTGGTTCGGTATCAGCTGGTGCTGCTACACTCGCTCCCATGAACGCACAACTCAAGAACATTCCTGTCAAACAACAGCTGATCCTGATGATTTGCGCCATCAGTTTTATCAGCTTGCTGATGGCGAGTCTGGCTTTCGTGATGTACGACCGCTACGCCTATAAACAGCACCTTGTGCATGAAATCACTATCCTGGCGCGCATCATTGCCAGCCGCAGTGCGACGGCTGTTGCCTACAACGATATTTTCCAGGCCCGGGAAAACCTGGACAGCCTGGGTATGGATGCCACCCTTGTGTCAGCCTGTATCCTTTCCGAGAGTGGCCAGTTGGTTGCCATGTATTCGCGTGAGCACTACCAGCCAGCGGAAGATGCCGGCAAGCCGATACCCGGTGTTACCTGTCTCGCTGACAAACCGTTTATCTCGCAGTTTGATGGCGAATATCTCGATCTGGTGCAGCCTATTTTCTGGGAAGAGACCCAGAAGATCGGGCAGCTGCATCTGCGGGTATCGATGTCGGAGCTGGATCGGCGTTTTACCGCGTTCACTGTGGTCATGCTGTTGATTGTGTTGCTGGTCAGCATGGTGGCGGTGGCCTTGTCGAGCAAGATCCAGGCCTTTATCTCGGCGCCATTGCTGGCCCTGACCCAGACCGCCAACACCATCACGCGCTTCAAGGATTACTCGCTCAGGAGCCGCTCGGATCGTCAGGATGAGCTGGGTCAGCTGGTGCAGGCGTTCAATAGCATGCTGGATACCATCGAGTTGCAGAATCGTGCGTTATTGCACGCCAATGAGCACCTTGAAGACGAAGTACAGGCGCGAACGTCCGAGTTGAGTGCCACCAACCGTGAGCTGGAAGCCTTCACCTATTCCGTGTCGCATGATTTGCGTTCGCCATTGCGCTCGATTGACGGTTTCAGTGCTGCTTTACTGGAAGATTGTGGTGCGCATCTGGATGCTGCCGGGCGTGATTACATCAGCCGTATACGTGCTTCCAGCCAGCGCATGGGCAACCTGATTGATAGCTTGCTGCATTTGTCGCGTGTATCCCGGCAGGATATGCAGTTCCGCACGGTGGATCTTGCGCAATTGGCGCAGGAAGTGGTGGATGGTCTGCGAGCCAGCCACCGTAATCGTGCAGTGGAGTTTGTCTGTCCGGCCACGCTTACCGCACAGGGTGATCGGGAGTTGTTGCGCATTGTGCTGGAGAACCTGTTGAACAATGCCTGGAAATACACGGGCAAGACAGAGCACGCGCGCGTGGAGTTGAGTGCGTACGATCGCGACGGCGAGATTGTTTACTGTGTGAGGGATAACGGTGCCGGTTTCGATATGAAGTATGTCGATAAACTGTTCGGGCCGTTCCAGCGTTTGCATCGCGACCAGGAATTTGAAGGGCTGGGTATTGGTCTGGCAACGGTGGCACGCATTATCCATCGGCATGGCGGGGAAATCTGGGCTGAAGGACAAGTGGATATCGGCGCGGCTTTCTATTTCACATTGCCGGGTGTCTGACGGACGTGAAGGTCGATAGCTGGACGGTTGTCGCTGGCTATTGTCATTGTCTGGCAAGCTGATAAGCTGAATGCAAGAATCATCGCCATAGAGTTCCCGGGGCGGAGCTGGATAAATAAAAGGCGATTACTAATAAACAGAAAGGGGTCGTTGTATACGGGCGACGCCATGACATCTCCGCCGGAGGTGTTGGAGAGTAGTAGATGCAAGAAAATACGATCCTGCTGGTAGAAGACAATCCTGATGATGAGGCGTTGGCCTTGCGTGCTTTCCGCAACAGTGAGCACGTCAACCGTGTAGTGGTTGTGCGGGATGGTGCTGAAGCCCTCGATTATCTGTTCGGCGCTGGGCAGTACGCTGGCCGGGACACCCGTGACCAGCCCCGACTTATCCTTCTTGATATGAAGTTGCCCAAGCTGAACGGGCTGGATGTCTTGCGCCGCATTCGGCAGGACGAACGTACGCGCTACCATCCTGTCGTGCTGATGACCTCCTCCAGGCAGGAGAGTGACATTATCGCTGGCTATAGTCTGGGCGCTAACAGCTACGTGCAAAAACCTGTCAATTTTGATGAATTTGTGGACTCCATGCGCGATCTGGGTCGCTACTGGCTCCACATCAACCGTACACCCAATCTGGCGATGGAAGCTTATCGATAGTGACTGCTGGCAAAAGCGTATTAGCAAGCGTGTTGTAAAGATAGAATCGTGACAATGAGTTGGGCGGCTCTTTTGATGTGATACATGAAGTAGAATGTGGCACATGATGCGGGCTTAAGAAATCAGATCAAGAATTACTGACTATGTACCTGAATTTATTGATAGTTGACGACTGCGAAGACGATGCGCTGCTGCTGGTGAGGGAGCTCCGCAAGGGTGGCTACCAGCCACAGTACGAGCGCGTCGAAACTGCGAGGGATCTCGAGCGCGCCCTTGAGCAACGGCATTGGCAGTTGATCATTACTGACCACAATATGCCCGGCTTCAATTCTGTCGATGTGCTGGCCATGGTTCGCCGCAGTGGATTGGATGTGCCGGTCATCATCGTTTCCGGCACCATCGGCGAGGAAGTAGCCGTGCACGCCATGAAGACTGGTGCCCACGACTACATCATGAAAGACAATCTGGCTCGCCTGATTCCGGCTATTGACCGTGAATTGCGCGATGCGCAAACCCGTCATGCCCGTAACCAGGCCGAACAGGCCCTGTCACACATGGCTTACCACGATTCACTCACCAACCTGCTCAATCGCTCGATGTTTCATGACCGGCTTGAACAGGCACTGGTACGTGCCCGCAAGGAAGATTCACTGCTGGCCTTGCTGTTTATCGACCTTGATCGTTTCAAGATTATCAATGACACCTACGGTCATACCGTCGGTGACATGCTATTGCAGAGTGCGGCAGAGCGACTGCGTACCTGCGTGAGACGACCGGATCTGATTGCGCGTTTTGGCGGTGATGAATTTGTTGTGCTGATGGAAAACCTGTCATCACGCAATGAGGCTGCGTCTGTGGCGGATAACGTCATCGAAAGCATGACCAAACCGTTTCGCATCAATAACCATGATATGTATATCGGCTCCAGCATCGGCATTGTTTTCTCGCGTGATTTCGAGGGCAATGGCGAAAGCATGATCAAGAAAGCCGATGTCGCGATGTTTCGCGCCAAAAGCCTCGGACGCAACAAATACCAGTTTTATGTTGCGGACATGGTGGATGAATCGAATTCACGTAACCAGCTGGAACAAAGCCTGTACCAGGCGCTGGAGCGTCAGGAACTGGAGTTGTTTTACCAGCCACAGGTGCATGTCCATACCGGCCGCTTGCGCGGTGCGGAAGTCTTGTTGCGCTGGCGACATCCTACACTCGGGTTGGTTTCGCCGGCGCAATTTATCGATTTGCTTGAAGAAACCGGACTTGTCTTGCCTGTGGGTGACTGGGTCATGCGCACGGCGTGCCAACAGTGGAATGACTGGCGCAAGGAAGGCCTGATTGCGGATGACCAGGTGGTTTCTGTAAATATTTCATCGTATCAGTTCAAGGGTGATGATCTGGTGTTTGCAGTAGGTAATGTGTTGAGTGACACCGAGTTACCCGCTGAAATGCTGGATCTGGAATTGACGGAAGGTACGCTGATGGACGACACGCAGATGAGCCAGCAGGTGTTACAGACGCTCAAGGAAATGGGCGTGAACTTGTCGATTGACGATTTTGGCACCGGTTATTCTTCACTCAGTTACCTGAAAAAGTTTCCGATTGATTGCCTGAAAATAGACCAGTCCTTTGTGCGTGATCTCACCAACAGTCCGGACGACGCTGTTATTGCGACAGCCATTATCGGTCTTTCCCACAACCTGAATATGCGTGTTATCGCAGAAGGTGTGGAAAACGCAGAAGTGCTGGAGTTCCTTGCAAAGCAGAACTGCGATATGTACCAAGGTTACTATTACTCGAAGCCGCTGCCCGTTGGTGATTTTATTGTTGTGCTGAAGCGTGAGCTCGCCGACACACCAGCAGTTGTGGCCTGATACTACGTACTGCAGAGTTTGTTCCGGTAGGCAATCAGGGTGGCTGTCATGGCCACGTTCAGTGACTCGACACCATTGGCCATCGCGATCGACAATGCTGTGTGGGGTATCTTTTGTATCGCAGCAGAAACGCCTTCTGTTTCATTTCCCAAAACATAAATAACGCTGGATTTTGCCTTGTGCGCAAACAGCGATTGCTGTGCACTTGCTTCCATCAGGCAAATTTCTGTATTGGCCTCCTGTTGTAGTTTCTCCAGTAATTCCGGCAATGTGTCGCAGGCAAAAATCGGCGTGCGAAAAAAAGTCCCCGCGCTGGCCTTGATAACCAGGGCGTCGAGTCTTGCGCAACCGCGCCTGGGGATAATGACGCCATCCAGTTCGCCTGCAGCAGCCGAGCGCAGGATCATGCCGACATTTTGCGGGTTGGTGATCTGGTCCAGTGCCAGCAATCGCATATTGCGTGATTTTGCCTGTGCGTGCAGGAGTGATGCTTTTTGCAAGCTTGGTACACGTATGTCCAGTGCAATGCCCTGGTCTTGCTTGCCGTTGCGGGAAATGCGCGATAACTCCAGACGGGAATGCCACGCCAGGGGTATCTGTTTTTTTTCTGCAATCTGCATGATGTCAGCGAGTGTGCCACCTGTGCGGTTGGAGTCTGCCAGATGCAGTTTGTAGGGAAGAATGCTTTCATCCTTGAGTGCCTCCAGCACAGACTGTCTTCCGTAGAGCGTGAACAGGTCGTCCGGCAACGGTTTTTTTTCGAAAGGTTTTTTTTCGCTCATTGTTCCCGGATCCCGCACTGCATAGACGTTGGGCAGTCCGCAAAGTATAACCGTTTGACCCTGTTGTTCTTACCCGATAACCTAGCCTCATCGTAGATATTGTGTCCAAGGGTTTGTCTTCATGAGTGGTATGGGTGGCGCAGGGAAAGGTATATTGAACCTGACTATCAAGGACAAGGCTGTGTTGTATGCGGCCTATATGCCTTATGTCACGGGAGGTGGGCTGTTTATTCCTACCAATAAGTCCTACAAGTTGGGCGATGAAGTGTTCATGGTGCTGAGCTTGATGGAAGAGCCTGAAAAAATGCCGCTGGCCGGCAAAGTAGTCTGGATTACACCAAAAGGTGCCCAAGGCAACCGCACGGCAGGTATCGGTGTGCAATTCAACGATACCGAGAACCAGGTCCAGCGCAAGATTGAAACCTATCTCGCAGGCTCACTCGAGTCTGATCGTCCCACGCACACCATGTAATTGCTGTTTTGTTCCTTGATTCGCATTGCCATCTAGACAAGCTGAAGCTGGATCCGTGGAACGGTGAACTGGCTTCTGCGCTTGCAGATGCCCGCGAGAGGGGTGTCCAGCGATTTCTTTGTATCGGTATTGGTCTGGACAATCTTGATCGCGTGATGGGTATTGCCGAAAGTTTTCCTGATGTCTTTGCATCTGTAGGTATACATCCTTCCGAGTTTGGTGGTTCTGAACACCATCCTGCCCATCCGGGGCTGGCTGGCCATTTCGATGATGTCATGTTGCGCCTGGAAGAGCTGGCCCGCCATCCCAAGGTGCTTGCCATCGGCGAGACTGGCCTGGATTTCTACCATGAAGGCCATGACCTGCCCATGGTCAGGCGGAACCAGCTGGAGAGCTTTGAGGCGCATCTGGGACTGGCGAAGTCACTGGCGTTGCCGGTGGTGGTGCACACCCGGGCAGCAAGGCAGGAAACGATAGCTGCCATCAGGGCCTGTGCATCACCGACAGCCGGCGTCTTGCATTGCTTCACTGAAGACTGGGAAATGGCCAGGCAAGCGCTCGATCTGGGTTACTACATCTCTATCTCTGGCATTGTCACATTTCGCAATGCTGATAACGTTCGGGATGTGGCCCGGCGGGTTCCGTCTGACCGCTTGCTGGTTGAAACAGACTCGCCGTGGCTGGCGCCTGTGCCCCATCGTGGCAAGTCCAACCAGCCAGGTTACGTCGTGGATGTTTACCACTATCTTGCCGAATTGCGGTCTGGGTCAGTCGAAGGATTGGCTGATTCCGTCTGGAATAATTTTCACAAGCTTTTCAGGAAGATAGCATCGAACCCGGCGGCGTGAACTTTTGTGGAATAGGTGGGTCGGAACCTGTTGGAGGTTGTGGCTTGTGCGTATAATCGCTCGCCTGGTTGTATCAAACCACCGACAATTTATGGCCCTCCGGGGCGAGAACAGCAAATAACAGGATCGGGTAGCAGTTTGGACATCGATAAAAGACGTAACGCAACCCCTGTACCTGTGGCAGTACACCATGCTGCGTAAGTTTATCGTTCTGGCTGCAGCGGGTGTTCTGGTTTCGCTCGGGTTGGCCTGGCAGGCATGGGAACTGTGGAATATCCGGCAAGGGAAATTTATTGATAACAGCAGACTGAAAGTGCAGGTTGCGTCGCAGCGTTCCGCTGGTCTTGGCATGGAACAGATTGCCGCCATGCATTTGTTTGGCAATGCCGCTGACAAACCATTACCACCGCCGCAGCCAGCTGAATTACCCAAGACTGATCTGAAATTGGTGCTGGTGGGCGCCATTACAGATACCGATCCAAAGCTTGCCAGTGCCATTATTGATGCTGATCGACAGGTAAAGCGCTATTTTGTTGGTGACAGTATTCCTGGTGGTGCAGTCCTGCACGACGTGTTGGCAGATTCCGTGGTCCTGAAACGTGAAAACCGTTACGAAACCCTCGGGTTTGAAAAAGCAGGTGACGCCATGAAGCAAGTGCTCGACTCAGCCAGGAAAACTTTCCAGAGCAGTGCACCGGTTCCTGTGACACCGGTGCCACCAGCACCAGTGCTTCCACAAGGGAAGCGCACTCCCTGATTTTGGGCGAGATTTTATAAAATTCCTGATAGCGATTGACCAGACATCAAGCGAGAGACACAGATAATGAAACCTACAAAAAAATACAAGCCGGTGATGCGCGCCTTGTCGTGTTCGTTGATTGCCGCTGGCAGCACGCTATTCGTTTCTTCACTGGCACTGGCGCAAGCCGATCAGTCTGTTGCACAAAAATTGGCGGCTTTCCAGAAAGCCATGGCAGCTGGCAAACCTGTTCCCGCCACAAAACCTGTGGACGTGGCGCCGTCACAGACGACTGCCGTGACAGCCGCAACCCCGGATGCCGTGACAGCGGTTGCCGCCACAGCCCCGGCAGTCGTAAAGCCTGCTGTCGATCCGAACCAGAAAATTACGATTGCGTTTGATAACGCTGACGTCAAGGATGTTATTCGCTGGGCTGCGGATCTCACAACCAAGAATATGATTGTTCATCCCGGTGTGCTGGGTAAGAAAATCACGGTGGTTGCCGGTGAGCCGATGTCGCGCCAGGAAGCCTGGCAGGTGTTCCTGTCTTCGTTGCAAGTCAACGGGATAGCCGTAATGGAAGGCGAGGACACAGTAAAAATCCTGCCGGAACCGGAGGCAAAAACCGAGAAAATTCCTGTGAGCGACGACCAGAAGAAAGCGGGCAAGGAAGATGTGGTCGTCCGCATTATCAAGGTCAAGAATCTTTCCGCCAATCAGCTGATCACTCTGCTGAAACCGTTGACACCTGCGAGCGCGCAGTTTGCTGCTTATCCTGAAACCAATACTCTGATTCTTGCAGACCGCTCCGGCAATATCGACCAGATTGCTGACATTATCCGTCGCATTGACCAGGCGGGTACGCTCGATATCGAAATCATCAAACTGGAATTTGCCAGTGCGAAGGATGTCAGCAAGATACTGACGGATCTTGTTGGCAAAAGCGCGCCGGGCGGGAAGGATGCGCCGCCTTCACAAGCGCTTAACATTACTGCGGATGAACGTTCCAACAGTATCCTGATGACGGGTGATCCTGTCTTGCGCATGCAGTTGCGCAAATTGATCCAGAAACTGGATCAGCCTCTGGCTGGCGATGGCAACACGCAAGTGGTGTATCTGAACTACATTGAAGCCAAGGATCTGGAACCGATCCTGGAAGGCGTGGGTGGCGGCGGTAAGAGCAGTGGCGGCGGTAAGGATGCCGGTGGTGGTGCAGATCATGTTGAAGTGAAGGTGCAGGCACTGGAGCAGACTAACGCCATTGTTATCACGGCACCGCCTTCTACGTTGAATACCATGAAAGGTGTCATTGCAAAACTGGATGTACGACGCAAGCAGGTGATGGTGGAAGCACTGATTGTTGAAGTCAGTGAAGATGCAAGTCGTGAACTGGGCATATTCTGGGGTTCCCAGGCGCAGGATAGTAATGGCATGGGTAAATTTCTCGGCAGTTTCCCCGGTGGTGCCAGTACGGGTGTGCCGGATTTCACCAAGGCCGCCGGTTCAGGTCTTACGCTCGGTTATCTGAAAAATGGTGACATGCGTGCAGCAATGCGCGCACTGGAAACGGATGCCAATGCCAACGTGCTGTCGACGCCGACAGTGATTGCACTGGATAACGAAGAGGCGAGCATTCTGGTCGGCGAAAGTGTGCCGTTCAAGACTGGTACACAGAACCCCTACAGTACCGCCAATGTCATCGGTGGTACGGTTGGTGGTGCCACTACCACACAGTCTTACAACAATGCGTTTGTGTCGATCAATCGCGAAGACATCGGTGTGACGTTGAAAGTGACGCCGCGAATTAACCAGGAAAATATCCTGACACTGCAGATCGAGCAAAAAGTTGAAAGCATCAATGATTCAGCAAAAGTTGGTGGTGACAGCGGCGCGTCTGACATCATTACCAACAAGCGGGAAATCAAGACCACGGCACTGGTGCGTAATGACCAGGTGTTGGTGCTGGGTGGCCTGATGCAGGATGATGCACAAGACAAGGACAGTGGCGTGCCGTTTCTGCGCAAGATTCCCCTGCTGGGACGTCTGTTCCAGGGTACATCCAAATCGGTTACCAAGAAAAACCTGATGGTGTTTATCCATCCCCGCATTCTGGAAGATGATCAGCAAGTGAGTGACGATGCCAAGGAATATTACGGCCTGATGTATGAGAAGGAGCAGAAATTTAACCGACGCGAAATGAACGATGGTTTGCGAATTGACAAACCATTGCCGGGACTAGATGCCTGGCCGCATCGCCATGGTGATGCATCGACGCTGCCCAGTGACCAGGCTGCCAGACAGCCTGCGGTAGTTACGCCGGTTGCGCCGCCTGCTGCTGTGCAGACTGTGCACTGAACGGGAATACGTTGATGCAGCACGATGTAATGGTCGACAACGAAACTGCAGGTGCTGAGGCAGATCGGGGGAAAGACGGTGACAAGCCTTCTGCACGTCGATTGCCCTTCAGTTTTTCCAAACGCTATGGCGTGCTGGTGGAACCGGGTAATAGCGAAATTGTGACAGTGTTGTATCGCGAGGATGTGAATCCGCAAGCGCTGTTCGAGACACGCCGTGTCCTGGCGGCTGCCGTGCGTTTTGAAAAAATTGACAGTGCGGAATTTGACGCGCGACTGGCAAAGGCTTACGAAAATGATTCAGGCGAAGCCATGCAGATGGTGGAAGGTCTGGGTGACGATATGGATCTCGCCAGTCTTGCCGACTCTGTGCCTGAAAGCGAAGACTTGCTTGAGCAGGAAGACGATGCGCCGATTATTCGTTTGATCAATGCCTTGCTTACTGAAGCCGTCAAACAGAATGCGTCGGATATCCATATTGAAACGTTCGAGAAGCGACTGGTAGTCCGTTTGCGCACTGACGGTGTGTTGCGTGAAGTGGTGCAACCCAAACGCGCACTGGCGCCATTGCTGGTTTCGCGTATCAAGGTTATGGCAAAACTGGATATCGCTGAAAAACGTGTACCGCAAGATGGGCGTATTTCCCTGCGTGTAGCAGGTCGCGAAGTGGACATCCGTGTGTCAACCATGCCATCGCACAATGGTGAGCGTGTGGTATTGCGTTTGCTCGACAAGAGAGCGGGGCGATTGAACCTGAACGTGCTCGGTATGCAGCCGCGTGACCTGACACTGTTTTCAGAATTACTGAAGCGTCCCCATGGCATCATTCTGGTCACTGGCCCGACGGGTTCCGGTAAAACCACTTCACTGTATGCCGGCCTCAGCAACATCAACGATGCCACCAAGAATATCCTCACTGTTGAAGATCCTATCGAATACAACCTGGAAGGTATCGGTCAGACGCAGGTCAATACCAAGGCTGACATGACGTTTGCCCGCGGTTTGCGCGCCATGTTGCGACAGGATCCCGATGTGGTGATGGTCGGCGAAATCCGCGACCTGGAAACGGCGGAAATTGCCGTGCAAGCCAGTTTGACCGGTCACCTTGTATTGTCGACCTTGCACACCAACACAGCGATTGGCGCAGTAACGCGCCTGGTGGATATGGGTGTCGAGCCGTTCCTGTTGTCATCCAGTCTCGTCGGTCTGTTGGCACAGCGTCTTGTGCGTGTGCTGTGTCCACATTGCAAACAGGCACATGTCGCTGATGAAGGGGAATGTGAATTCCTGCAGGCCGATCGCAGCAATCCTCCTGCCATTTATCGCGCAGTGGGTTGTGCGCAATGCAAGCAGCAGGGTTACCAGGGACGTACCGGTGTGTATGAACTTGTAGCTGTTGATGAAAAATTACGTGAATTGATCCACAACCGTGCTTCCGAAGCAGAAATGACTGCCTATGCACGCACCAGGGGTCCCGGTATTCGTGATGATGGCCGTGCGCGCGTGTTGGCCGGACAGACCACCGTCGAAGAAGTCCTGCGAGTAACGCAAGAGGAATGAGTGCGTGGCCGCTTTTGATTACGTAGCGCTGGATAACAGGGGACGCCAGACCAAGGGCGTGCTGGAAGGCGATAGCCAGCGTCAGGTACGCCAGCAGTTGCGTGATCGCGGCCTGGTGCCGATGTCTGTGGAGCCGGCTGCCAGGGCGGCTGGCGGCAACGCATCGGGAAGCAAGAAGTTCAGCTTTGGATTCGGTACGTCAATCAGTGCGCGTGACCTCGCCTTGTTGACGCGCCAGATGGCAACGCTGGTACAGGCGGGTTTGCCGATTGGTGAAGTATTGACTGCTGTCGCACAGCAAACCGAGAAGGCGCGTATCCGCAGCATGATGATGGCGGTGCGTTCGAAAGTGCTGGAAGGATATTCACTGGCCGACAGCCTCGGCGAATTTCCCCGTGCATTTCCCGGACTGTATCGTGCGACAGTGTCGGCGGGCGAACATTCCGGTCACCTTGATCTCGTCCTGAACCGGTTGGCGGATTACACCGAAACCAGCAAGGAAACCAGCCAGAAGATCCAGGGTGCCATGGTGTACCCGGCATTGCTGGTGGTGTTCTCGATCATCATCGTGTCTATTCTCATGATCAAAGTGGTGCCAAACATGGTGGAGGTTTTTACCGGCACCGGGCAGGCGCTACCGGGCATCACCCAGGCACTGATTGCGACCAGCGATTTTTTTGTTGCGTGGTGGTGGTTACTGCTGATTGGTGTGGTGGCGCTGGTGACAGGAACGAATGCCCTGTTGCGCCAACCGGCTATCGAGCTCGCGTGGCACCGGAAAATTCTTGGCTTGCCGTTGTTCGGAAAATTGTCGCGCAATATCAACACATCGCGTTTCGCGAGTACGCTCAGTATCCTCACCAGCTCCGGTGTGCCACTGGTTGATGCGATGCGTATTGCCGGGGAGGTCATGTCCAACCGCTGGTTACAGACACGGGTGCGTGAAGCGACCATCAAGGTCAGTGAAGGTGCCAGTCTCAAGAATGCCTTGCAGATTGCCGGTCATTTTCCGCCAATGATGTTGCATATGATTGCCAGCGGTGAATCCAGTGGTGAACTCGACACAATGCTGTCGCGTGTGGCTACCAGCCAGGAACAGGATTTGCAGGCGTTTATTTCAATCGTGATCAGTATCCTGCCGCCAATTTTATTGGTGATGATGGCGGGTGTGGTGTTCATGATCATCATTGCTATCCTGTTGCCGATTATCCAGATGAATAACTTGATTGCCTGAGGGGTAAATAAAAATGTCGTACCTTGGAGAGAAAAAAATTGTGAATGTCGCTCGCAGAACACAACAGGGCTTTACCCTGATCGAGGTCATGGTTGTTATCGTTATTCTCGGCATCCTAAGCGCACTGATCGTGCCAAACATTATTCACAAGGCCGGTGATGCGCGGGTTGCAGCGGCAAAAAGCGATATTTCCGCTATCGGCCAGGCGCTGGACATGTACAAGCTCGACAATTCTTCCTACCCGACCAGTGACCAGGGCTTGCAGGCACTGGTCAAAAAACCTTCCGGTTCGCCAGAGCCGCGCAACTGGAATCCTGCCGGTTACCTGAAAAAATTGCCGCAGGATCCCTGGCATCGCGAATACATCTACATCAGTCCCGCCGAGGGCGCCGCGTATGAAATCCGCACACTCGGTGCGGATGGCCGTGAAGGTGGTGAAAGCGAAGACCAGGACATCAGCAGCCTGAATCTTTGAGTGGCATAGCAATCACACCATATCTGGCGATGGCCACCCTGCGCGGCGTAGAAAGTATGCAAAACAGGCAGCGCATCAATCGCTATCGTCACTTACAAAAGGGTTTCACCCTGCTGGAAGTGCTGGTCGTGATTTTTGTTATCGCGATCATGTCCGGTCTGGCGGTCATGAGTGTTGGTGGTAATCCTGAGCGTGAATTTCGCCGTGATGTCATGCGTATCCAGCAGATGTTGATCATGGCAGCCGATGAAGCCCCCTTCGCGGGTGAAGAGCTGGGATTCTGGGTGGATCCTGACGGCAAAGCCTACAGTTTCTATCGTTTTGATGATGCGGAACTGGAGTGGCTGCCTTACGAAAAAGAAAATTTCGGCAAGCGACAGTTGTCTGCACAATATCAACTGGAAGTCGAATCGACGGGTGAGCCTGTCGATCTCGCAGCACTGTACAAGGAAGTTTATAAACTGGAAGACAAGAAAGAAGATCCGGATGAAAAGCCGGTAGTGCCATGGCTGGTGTTTTTTTCAGACGGTCAATACACCCCGTTCCGCGTGTGGTTCAGTAATCCGCATATCCGGGATTTTGTCTATGTGCTGGAAGGTGATGGCCTGGGCAAGGTCACTATCCGGCAGGTGGATGCCCGTGAAAAACCGGAGCTGTCGCATGAATGATTTTTCCAGCTCGCTGTACGCCAGATCCATGCGTGGCTTCACCCTGGTTGAAGTCATGGTGGCGCTGGTGATTTTTGCTGTCTTATCAGTCACCCTGCTCACGCGGCTGGGCGATAATATCCGTGCGGAGCATTATCTCCAGCAAAAAGCACTCGCAGAAATGATTGCGCAAGACAAGCTGGCCAACTTGCGGATAAAAAAAGACTGGTCTGCGATCACTAACAAGACAGAATCCGTCTCGATGGCAGATCAGGAATGGACAGTAAAAGTCGAAGCGACCGACACAAAAAATGAAAACCTGCGGTTGGTGACAGTGCGCGTTGGCCCGAAAGCGGCATTTTCAGCCAAGGAAAATTTCATCGTCACACTTACCAGCTTTCTGGGTCGTTACTGATGGCTGCCACGAACCGATCCACACAGGTTGTGCGCACACAAGGCTTTACGCTGATTGAAGTCATGGTGGCGATCAGCATTTTTGCTGTCATTTCTCTCGGTGTTTATCGCGTGCTGTCGGGCATGGTGCAAGCGCAGGGCGCTGTAGCCAGTCATGCGGATTCCTTGCATGAAATCCAGCAGGCATTGTGGATCATGTCGTCGGATATCGAACAGATCGCTGTGCGTGATATCCAGGATGAAAACAAACGCCGTGTGCCGGCTGTGATTTCTGACAAGGATGACTTCCTGCTGCAATTTACCCGTCAGGGGCTGCGCAACCCGTTATTGTTTCATCGCAGTGATTTGCAGCGTGTTGCCTATTCGCTCGGGCCTGCTGAAGAAGACGATGCAAATAATGCAACCGGACATGGAAAAACTGGAAGCGGTGATCATAAAAGACAGCATTTGCTGCGCCATGTATGGGGTGCGCTGGATCGCATCGACGAAACACAGGAAGTGAAACAGGTGCTGCTGCATGATGTGGATGAAGTGAAGCTGGAATTCCTGACACAAGATAACAAATGGTTAAAAAACTGGCCCGAAAAACGCATGGAATCCAATGCGCATGTGCGCACACTGCCGGTTGCTATCAAGATCGAGATGAAAACGCGGAAGTACGGCACGCTCGAGCGTGTTTTCCAGATCAGCAATGTGCTGGAAAAGAAAAAAGTGAAGAAGGAGCCTGCGCCATGAGCAGACCTTGCTTGCGGCTTCCACGCTTTCCGCAGCGCGGCATTGCGGTTATCACCGTCTTGCTGGCACTGGCCATCGCCATCCTGATCAGTTCCGAAGTGATCATGCGTGTCTACATGGGCGTCAAGCGCACGGAAAACCAGCTGGATGCAGACCAGGCATGGCAATACGCACTGGGTGGCGAGGCGTTAGGGCGCCAATTGCTGGCAATGGATTATGAGAAGAACAAACAGCTGGCGGTTGATCATCTTTATGAAGACTGGGCGATACCCGCACAAACCATTCCTGTGGAAGGCGGATTCATCGAGGTCGAGATTTATGACTTGCAGTCGCGATTCAACCTGAACAACCTCGTGGATGACAACGGACAGGTTGTGCCGGATCAGCTGGAAACGTTTACGTTGATGCTGTCACGGCTCGGTGTGAATCCTGCGTACGGCATGTTGGCTGCACATTGGGCCAGTTATCCCAATGACAATGAAAGTCTCTACGGCAACAAGGATTGGCCCTATCGTGCCGGTGACACCCAGTTTGGCAGTGTGTCCGAGTTGCGCCTGTTGCGCGATATGGACATGGGCGATTACCTGAAAATTGCGCCCTACGTGAGTGCGTTGCCGGTGTCCGGTGTGCCGATCAATATCAATACCGCGCCTGAACCTGTGTTGGCCGGTCTGGTCAAATCAGAACCGGGTGATCGTTTGCGTGCGTTTATCCAGCAGCGGGAACAGTTGGTAGACGGTATTCAGTCGACGGGCACCTTTATCAATCAGGTGATTGGCAATGGTGTAGGCATCGACAAGAATGCCTTGTCTGTGGCGAGTGATTATTTCGAGATACGTGTCCGCAGTTCCTATAACGGACGACGTGCGTATCTGGTAGCCAGTGTGTACCGCGATCCGGATAATGGGGAGATCAGTCTGCTGGGTCGCGATAGCAGCCAGCGTTTTATTTTCCTGCGTTCCGCTGAAAACACCGCCAAAAAAGCGGATGACAAGAAGACCGAAGGCGACGATGATGGCAAGCAAGACAAGAAGCGTAAAAAATCTGATAAAAAACATGCCTCCGACAAGCAGAAGGCGTAAGCAGGGTGGTAAGTGGGTAATGCCGTTATGAGTGCAGAACATGCGAAAACAATGACTGCGTCCGGTGCGTTGGTGAAAAGTATTGTGGTGCGTGTTGTATGGCCGCAAACAGAACATGATCCTGCGCAATGGCAATGCGAATGCACAGTTGACGGAATGCTGTTGCAACCGGAAGCGGGTGACAGCCTGTCTGCAATTTTCTCGCATATTGCTACGCAACCGTGGAGCGGTGCGAAAATTACACTGGTATTGCCTGCCGAATTGACCTTTTACGAAAACGTGAAATTACCGGCCCGCAGCCAGCGACAGGCGATGCAGGCTTTACCTTTTGTGGTGGAAGAGCATCTCGCTGACGATATTGAAAATGTGCATCTCGCAATTGGCAGCAAACAGGCGGATGGCGCATGGTCAGTGCTGGTGATTGAGCAGGAGTTGATGCACAGATTGCTTGATGTTTGCCGGGGCTGCCAGGTGTTGCCGGATACGGTTATTGTTGATGCCGAAGCGCTGCCACGGGTGGCAGGCGAGTTACAGATCGTGATGCATGAACAGCGTGTGCTGATCCGTGCAGCTGATGTGGCCACGGTGGCCGCGCTGGATGATGCAGTGACAATCCTGCATTTGTTGACGAAGCAGGATGCCGCTTTCAGGAAAATCCATTTCTGGCATCAGCCGGATCACGCGCAGCAGGCATTGTTGACGCAACAGTTATCGACAGAATTTGCCGCACTGGGTGACGTGCAGACCCAGGTCGATATTTTTACGGATTCCTTGTCGCGTTTTTTGTCAGGCAATCCTTTTTCACCGGCGATCAACTTGCTGCAAGGGCCTTTCTTTATCCGGCGTGAGGGCAAGGGCCTGTTGTGGTGGCAGGTTGCGGCTGCAGTGCTGGCGTTTGCCTGGATAGGACAGACAGGTTTGCAGGCAGGCAGTGGCTGGTATTTCAATCAGGGTGCAAGAAAGCTGGACCGCATGGCGGAAGAGCAGTACCACATCCTGTTTCCGGATGCGCGACAGCTCAGCAATCCACGCAAGCGTCTGCAATCACGTTTGTCAGCGGGTGCCACACCTTCAGGGGCCAACACCTTTGATGCCATGTTTGGTACCAGCATGCAGGCCTTTGCTTCGATTGCGTCGAAAGATGGCCTGATGATCAAACAGTTGCGATACGAAGGAAAGCGCAGCGAACTGGAAATGGAAATCAGGGCGACAACGATTGACCAGCTGGACCAGTTCAAACAGGCACTGGATAAAGCAGGGTTGCAGGCAAAAATTTCGTCGGCGAATGAGGCGGAAGGTGGTGGTATCACCGGACGCATGCAGATCAAGGCGGGCACATGATGATGAATGTTGAGCATGTAATTCGCAATGCGCGTATACGTTTTGATGCGTTGCCGTCCAATGATCGTCGTGCCTTGTTGGTGATGTTTGCTGTCGTTGGGTTACTGTTGGTGTATTTGTCGTTAAGCATGAGTCGCCAGTACCAGAAATCGGCTATCACGCAGTACAAGACGATGAAGGAAAATGTGGCATGGATTGCCGTCAATATTGATGCCCTGAAACAGGTGTCGGCTGCAGAAGCGAGCAGCAAGAACACCGCGCCTGCCGTGGCACAATCCAGTGATGCCTCGCTGATCAATATTGCTACGACCACTGCGAAACCTCTCGGTATTACTTTCAAGCGTTTCCAGCCGGAGGGTGATAATGGCTTGCGTTTATGGATAGAAGCCGCCGAGTTTGACAAATTGTTGCGCTGGATCGTTGTATTGAAAGAGCAGGATATCAGCCTGGATCAACTGGACGTTGATCGCCTTGAAAAGCAGCAAGGTATGGTTGATGCGCGTATCCTGGTGTCCAGAACGCCTTGAGTTAATTTTTTCTACTGGTTATCCATGAAAATCCCGATGAAACAAATCGCAATAATTGGTGTGAGTGCATGGCTCGCGCTGCTGGTCTGGTACGGTTTTGTGCATGAGCGCTCACTGGATGCGGATTGGAAAGGCCCGCTAAAAAGTGCATCGTTTGCACCGTTCAGTGATGGCCAATCGCCGTTGAAAGAAGTTTTCCCGACCAGGGAGCAGATTGAAAGTGATCTTGTGCGACTTAAGGGTGTCTTTGAAGGTGTGAGAACCTATACCGCACTCGGTGGCATGGAAGTGGTGCCGGAACTGGCTGCGAAACACGGCTTTATGTTGACGCATAGTGCGTGGCTGGGGCGGGGTGCGGCCGGTAATGACAAGGAAGTGGCTGCGCTGATTGAAACGGCCAACCGTTATCCGCAGGCAGTGAAGCGTGTCATCGTCGGCAATGAAGTGTTGTTACGCCGTGACCTGAAACCCGATGAGTTGATTGCTTATATTGACCGTGTGCGCGGCTCAATAAAGCAACCGGTTTCCTATGCCGATGTGTGGGCGTTCTGGCTCAAGAATCCGCAGGTAGCAGAACACGTTGATTACATCACGATTCACATTTTGCCTTATTGGGAAGATGAGCCGGTGTCAGCGGAGGAAGCTGAAAAACATCTGCTGGATATCATCCAGCGTATCAAGACAGCATTTCCGGGCAAGCCGATCCTGGTGGGTGAAACCGGCTGGCCGACGGAGGGGCGCAGTCGCGGACCTGCGGGTGCCAATTTATTGACAGCGGCACAGTATGTCCGCCGTTTGCCAGTATTGGCTGAGCAATACGGTTTTGATTACAACCTTGTTGAAGCGTATGACCAGCCGTGGAAAGCGCAACTGGAAGGGACGGTCGGTGCGCGCTGGGGTGTTTTTGATGGAGACAGGAAACTCAAGTTTGCTTTCAGTGGTGAGGTGTCGCCCATTGATAACGCCGTATCGCGTGTTGTGACGTCTGTGTTGTGCGGTGTGCTGGTGTCGTTGTTGCTCGTGCCTTTTTTTCGCACCACTGCAGGTGCCTTGTTGGCCGGTGTATGGAGCCAGGCGTTTGCAGCCAGCGCGGTGCAGAGTGTCTACATGGCATTGCGGCTGACGGTTTCACCGGCCTCTTTGACCTGGGGACAGCAACATCTGTTGTTTTTTATGGCAGACCAGCACTGGTTGTCCGATCCGAGTGTGGCGTTCTGGTACAAATTGTTACTGCAGAAACTGGCGGAGCCTGTCGCCCATGCCTGGGGCTATGCGATTGCGTGCTGTGCGCTGGTTTTTGCGTACAGTGTCCTTGTCTGGCTGAGGAACTTGCTCACAGACAAGCCGCCCGGAAAAGCTGCCTGTGTTGCCCGCAGCGGTTTTGGTCTGTATGCCCTGGCTTCGCTGTGCTTCGCCGTGATGTTTTCTACGTCGGGCCGCTATATCGATATCCCGCTGCCACATTACTGGTTGCCACTGTGTTCGGGATTGGCACTGATCGGTTTGCAAGCCTTGCACGGTCGCAGGATGTCACTGGATTACACGGTTTTTACACGCTGTCAGTTCCTCAACCGTCATATACTGTGGCTGGTTCCCCTGGCGGCGCTGGCATGTATCTGGGGCGAAGCGGGTGCCATGCTGGGCGGTGAGGATTTTATTGCCATGCATCCGGCCATGTCACAACGTATCCCGTTGATTGCGCAATCGATACTGGCGAACCATGAGTTGTTGTTGTGGTGTGCTGTGTGTAGTTTGCAGGCGCTGCCTTTTTACGTGGGTCTGCAAAAATTGCGATTGCAAAGTGCCTGATTGAGAGCTTCCGTAGGGTGAGGGTTCGTCAAACGCGATGGTAATGTCTTCACTTCCACCTGAACCGCAGCCACCGCTGGGACTTGTTGCCCAGCAGTACAATTTTGCGCGGCAGTTTGTGCGACTGGTCGGGCCTTACTGGAATTCGGAACAGAAGTGGAAAGTGCGCGGTTTCACACTGGTGCTGGTTGCGCTCACGTTTGCGCAAGTCGCGTTGGCAGTGTGGACGAATTACTGGAACCGTGCGCTGTTTGATACGCTCGAGAATCGTTCGCTGCCATCTTTCCTGATGCAGATCGGTACCTTTGTCATTATTTTTATCCTGACGATGAGTGTGACGGCCGTGCATTTGCGCGTGAAGCGCTGGTTGCAACTGGGTTGGCGCAAATGGTTGACAGAACATCTGCTCGATCACTGGATGTCGCGTGGCCATCATTACCAGCTGATTTTTACGCCCGGCGAGCACGACAACCCGGATGGGCGTATTGCAGAAGATATCCATATCGTCACTGAAACGGCGATCGCGCTGGCACATACGTTTGTCTATTCGATCCTGATCCTCTGGTCTTTCATCGACATCCTGATGTCAGTCACCGGCTCTGCCAATGTGCCGGGTACCGCAGTGAATGTGCCGGGCTATATGGTTGTGCTGGCGTTCGTCTATGCCGGTGTGGGCGCCGGTTTGGGGCTATTGCTGGGCAGGCCACTCATCAAGTCCACCAACCGGTTGCAAACGGCAGAAGCCAGTTTCCGTTTTGGCCTCGGGCGCTTGCGCGGCAATTCCGAATCGATTGCACTGATGCGTGGTGAGCCTGTTGAACGCCAGCGTTCAGCGCGCTTGTTCCGCGATATTGAATGGCATTGGGAACGGCAAACCTTTGCCTACACCTGGATACTGTTTTTTACCTCGGGTTACGGTGCATTGTTGCCGGTGTTTCCCATCCTGGTTGCTGCGCCGCAATATATTGCCGGCACCATGACACTGGGTGTGCTGATGCAGGCGGCACAGGCGTTCCAGAAACTCACTTCGGCATTGTCGTGGCCGGTAGACAATCTTGCTGACATGGCGAAGTGTCGTGCGTCGGCCGATCGTGTGTTGTCGATTTACGATGACTTGCTGGCACTCGAAGAAAAAGCGACCAGACCTGAACAGTATCGTATTGATGTGCAGCACGCGCGTTCGCCGGATTATCTTGAAATTCGCAATCTGTGTATCGCCAGTTCAGACGGGCAGATATTGCTTGAGCATTTCAATCTTTCCATCCGGCGTGGTGAGCATTTATTGATAGCGGGTGATCCAGCTATCGCCATCAGTCTGTTCAAGGTGTTGGCGCGTTTATGGCCGTGGGGTCAGGGCGAAGTGTTGTTACCACAGAACCACGACATGTTTTTTATGCCGCAGCGCCCGTTCCTGCCGTATGGCACCCTGCAGTCAGTGCTGACCTATCCCTTGCCGCCAGAAACCTTTGATGCGCGAACCCTGCACCATGCGCTGGAATGTGCGGGTCTCGCCTGGTTGTCATCGCGCCTGCAAGAATCGGATTCCTGGGATCGTGTGTTGCCGTTGCGCGCGCAGCAGCGACTCGGTTTTGCGCGATTGTTCCTGCACCGGCCATCGTGGATTTTTATTGAGGAGGCAACCGATGCCTTCGATCCGAAAGGCGAGGATTGCATGATGGAAATGCTGCGTCGTGAATTGCCGAATGCCACCTTGCTGACCATCGGCTTTCACCCGGGACTGGAGCGTTTCCACAGTCGCAAGATTGTGCTCAATCGCGTACGCAAGGAAAAATACCTGTTCCAGGATGCGCCAGCCTGCCTGCTTTCCGACAGGCCGGATGGGTTCGTCGAACCGGGCTAAGGTCTTCTGCGCATGTCGCGATTTTCAGTCGCTACCGCGTGTTACCCGCTCGCAATCAAACCGTGCCGGTAACCAGCCGCGCTCGACACAATCCCGGAAGCACCACGCCGGTGTGGTTTCAGTTTTGTAACTCCAGAAAAACCAGCCGCGATATTTTTCAAATGCCATCAATTGCGCTGCGCCATAACCACAAAATGCGGTGTGTTCCTGGAAGCCGTCCATGCGTTCAAGCGCGTGGTTGTAAGGGCCTTCTGCCCACAGTGACACAACTTTCAGATCAAGGCCGAGGCTCCATTCGCCGCAGATGGTTGGCAGCTTCAGATCCCGGTTGATGCCGTCGGCTTCGTTTTTCCATTCGATCGCTGCTTTCTGGATATGGCCGTAAATATCCATATCGATATCCTCACGTGCAAAACACTGGTAGCGATGGATATCAAATATCACGTTCTGGAATTCCGGCGCTTGCATGAAGCCGAGGTATTCACGCCAGTCGCGGAAGCCGTCGTGAAAAATCACGGCGACGTTTTCCGGCGAGCAGAATTTGCGAATGCTGTGATAGGCGGCTGTGTTGTAGCGTTTCAGGTAATCCGTCGGCACATCCCAGCGCGGTTCATTCAGGACTTCGATGGCGATCAATGCACTACGGCTGTTGTAGCGCTGCGCCAGTCGTTCAAGCACAGACAGTGAATGCTGGAAATATTCGTCTTTTGTGTGCCATTCACACACATCCTTGATGCCGCCATTGTCGAAACCGTTCTGGCAGCCGGGCGCAGCGTGCAAATCCAGCACGATACTGATACCCACGTCCTCGGCCCAGCGGAAGGCGCGATCCAGTACGTCAATGCCACCGGTGACAAACGGATGTGGATTGCTGCCGTATTTGTTGTGGTAGGGATAGTCGGGGCCAAAGATCCAGTGGCCGACCGGAATGCGCACGGCGTTGACGCCGCGTTGCGCGAGCCAGACAAAATCCTCGTGAGTGATAAAACTGTTCCAGTGCGCCCGCAACCTTTCCGTTGCCTTGTCACCCAGTTCGGCGCACCAGGTGGTTTCATCTGTAGCGTCCAGTCCTTCAAACACACTGGGCGTCATCCATTTTTCCAGAACCAGCCAGCCGCCGAGGTTGACGCCGCGCAGCTTGCTGTCAGGTGAGAGCGGGGTGGAGGGGGATGCAGTTTTCATGGTGTGTCTCCTTCGCCATTGCTGCGGATTTTTTGCAGCGTCTGATCCTATACTGAAGCTTATTTGGCCGGATGCAAGCTGTCGTTGTGTGCTGCCGTTGCACAACGCCGGTTGCCGGCTATTCGCACCTGCCTTGGCTTTGGGCTAGAATCAGGGGAGGAGTCCAATCTGCTACCAGGCTGTAAAGCCATACTGCAACAACCAAGAAGGGCGGTTCATGAAGACCATACCAATGCGCGACTATCCACAAGAAGTTGCCGACAATTTTTTGAGTGGCATCAACTTTGTACGCGAAATGCGCCTGAATGATCCGGACCAGTTTACGGTGCTGATGCAGCGGACCCAGTTTGTCGAGTTGAGTCCGGGTGAAACCATCATCCATGCCGGTGAGATGGACAGTCATTATTTTTTCTTGCTGAGAGGACAGCTGTCCGTTTATGCAGACAGCAAGAGCAAGCTGCCTGAATTGAACAAGATTACCCCGGGACAGAGTTTTGGTGCGCTGGCCATCGTCTGCAAGAAGCCCCGCACGGCAACGGTATCCATCTCGCCCGGTTGTGTCGGCGCGCTCATGATCTCGATTGATCTCACCGGGCTTGGTGATCTGCTGGATTTCTCGGTATTTTCGCTGGCAACCAAACTGTCGCTGTATCGCACAGTGGTCAACAATACCCGTTGGCAGCTGGAGGTCTACAAGATGGACTACCCAAACCATCCGTTGACCCAGAAGAGCAAGCAGGTAGAGATCTATATCGGCAAGAAATTTACCGAGCAGGAACTGCAGAGTCTGGAGAAGCAGGTCATGCAGTTGACGACCCTTATCGGCGAATGGAATGCCGAGCTGGCACCCAAGGAGACTGCCCCGCAAGATCGCGGCACCAATATCTGATTTTCCTGGTCCAGGCCAGTTGTTGATACAGGGTTAATCTGGGTCATTTATCGGATCCGGCAATAGTTCCCTGTTGGCGCTCGGGCGGGTATCATTCCGCCCCTGTTTAACTCCGGTTACGTCAGTTCAATCAATACCTGCCACGATCCAAAGAGAGAAGCCAGATGTCCAATATCACCGTTGAGCGCGTCCTCGAAGTCCACCACTGGAACGACACCCTGTTCAGCTTCAAGTGCACACGCGAAGACGGCCTGCGCTTTATCAATGGCCAGTTCGTGATGATCGGTCTGGAAGTGGATGGTCGCCCGCTGCTGCGCGCCTACAGTATCGTCAGCGCCAATTACGATGACCACCTCGAATTCCTCAGCATCAAGGTGCCGGATGGCCCACTGACCTCGCGCCTGCAGAACATCAAGGTGGGCGATTCCGTGCTGGTCAGCAAGAAGCCTACCGGAACACTGGTGCAGGACAACCTGTTGCCGGGCAAGAACCTGTACCTGTTCTCTACCGGCACCGGCCTGGCACCGTTCATGTCCATCATCAAGGATCCGGAAGTTTACGAGCGCTATGAGAAAGTCATCCTGACCCATGGTGTGCGCTGGGTGAGTGAGCTGGCATACCACGACTTCATCACCAAGGAACTGCCCGAGAACGAATTCTTTGGCGATATGGTGAAAGAAAAACTGATCTATTACCCGACAGTCACCCGCGAACCGTTCCGCAACCAGGGTCGCCTGACTGACTTGATTGTCAGTGGCAAGTTGTGCCAGGACATCGGCCTGCCGCAGATCAACCCGGAGACCGACCGCGCCCTCATGTGCGGTAGCCCGGGCTTGCTGGTTGACCTGTGCAACATCCTGAACGGTCTGGGCCTCAAGGAATCGCCGCGTATGGGTGATCCGGGCGATTACGCTATCGAGCGCGCTTTCGTCGAGAAGTGACCGCTGTGATTTGTGTTCATAAGCCGGCCTTGTGCCGGCTTTTTTGTGGACGGCATTCGCGCGGCTGTCTCGGATATTGCCACTGCTGCGGGGCAGGGGCTGCATGCTAAGCTGTCCGCATCTGGATTTGATGTTTGTGCCATGCTGATCAATTTTTTCTACACACTCAAGAGTGCCGGTGTGCCGGTCTCCATCAAGGAATTCATGATGCTGCTGGAAGCGATGCAGCAGCATATCGCGTTCGGCAGCATTGATGATTTCTACATGTTGTCGCGCACCTGCCTGGTGAAGGACGAAAAATTTTTTGATCGGTTTGACCAGGCGTTCGGTCGCTATTTCAAGGATGTGCAGACGCTGGAAGATATTATCGAGGCGATGATTCCTGACGAGTGGCTGCGCAAGGAATTCGAGAAGCACCTGAGCGAAGAAGAAAAAAAACAGATCCAGTCTCTGGGTGGACTGGAAAAATTGCTGGAAGAATTCAAGAAACGCCTGCAGGAACAGAAAGAACGCCACGCCGGTGGTAACAAGTGGATAGGCACAGGCGGTACGTCTCCGTTTGGCCATGATGGCTATAACCCGGAAGGTGTGCGAGTAGGCGGCGAGAGCAAGAACCTGCGTGCGGCGAAAGTCTGGGAAAAGCGCGAATTCAGGAATCTGGATGATTCGGTGCAGCTCGGCACCCGCAATATCAAAGTGGCACTGAAGCGCTTGCGAAAGTTTGCGCGGCAGGGCGCTGAGGAAGAGCTGGATATCGATGACACCATCCGCGCTACCGCCCGCAATGCCGGCTTGCTGGATATCCGGATGGTGCCGGAGCGTCACAATGCAGTCAAAGTGCTGATGTTTTTTGATATTGGTGGTTCAATGGATCCGCATGTGGAAATGTGCGAGGAACTGTTCTCCGCCGTGCGCACTGAATTCAAGCATCTGGAATATTTCTATTTCCACAATTTTATTTACGACTATGTCTGGAAAAACAATGTGCGGCGTTTTTCCGAAAAAACACCGGTCATGGAGCTGATGCATAAATATGCCGCCGATTACAAGGTGATTTTCGTGGGTGATGCCAGCATGTCACCTTATGAGGTCACGCATATCGGCGGCAATATCGAGTACCACAATGAAGAAGCGGGAATGGTGTGGATGCAGCGCCTTGCGCAAACCTACCCGAAACTGGTGTGGCTGAATCCGATGCCGGAAGAAACCTGGCCGCGCACCCAGAGTATCAAGCTGGTGCGTGATCTTGTCGAGAATCGCATGTTTCCGCTGACACTGGCAGGCCTGGACCAGGCCATGTCTTATTTGTCGAAATGATTTTTTATTCAAATGCATTTTCTTGCCGGGTGACGGTTTTCCTATGTTGAGTTACCAGCACGGCTATCACGCGGGCAATCATGCCGATGTCCTCAAACACGCTGTGCTGTGCTGGGTAATCGATTACCTGTTGCAAAAAGACAAGCCGTTCTATTTTCATGACACGCATGGCGGCCGCGGTTTGTATACCTTGCAGCATCCGATGGCGCAGAAAACCGGTGAATATAAAGATGGCATCCTGCGCATCTGGAACAAGCCCGATTTGCCAGCGGCGCTCTTGCCCTACATCAACACACTGAAAGCTTTTAATGCCGAAGGTGGATTGCGTTATTACGCGGGTTCTTCCCTGCTGGCACAGCGCATGATGCGCGGCATTGATAGACTCGCCGCCAATGAATTGCACCCGCAGGAATTTCTGGCGCTGCGTGATAACGCCGGGCATATGCACAACTTGCGTGTGACTAAAGAAGACGGCTATCTCGCCTTGAAAGCAGCGATGCCGCCCAAAGAACGCCGTGGGCTGGTGTTGATCGATCCCAGTTATGAATTGCCGGAAGATGACAAGGCGGTGGTGCAGAGTTTGCGCGAAGCGCTGCAGCGTTTTCCCACTGGCACTTACATGGTGTGGTATCCGGTCGTGGATGTGGCGCGCGCCAGAAAACTCGCAAAAAATGTTGCGGCACTGGTGCCGGAAGATAAATGCCTGCAACTGGAATTGCTGGTGCGCGAACCGCAAAAAAACGGAACGGGCATGGCGGGTTCCGGCATGCTGGTTATCAATCCGCCATGGCAACTGGCGGGTGTGATGCAGGATGTGTTGCCGTGGCTGCAACAACATTTGTCTTGTTGATTCGCACGCGAATGCCGTTGAATTGCACCATGCCGGAAAGCGGTTCGATAGCATCCGGGCCATCTGCCGCGAGCAGGTTGGCGTTGACGCCGTTTGTGCTGGCGGCAATGGTTTGTCCGGCATGATGCTGGTGTCCCCAGCCGTGAGGCATGGCAACGGCTGATGGCATCATGTCGTCGGTGAGATGCACGGGCAGCGTCACACTGCCGGCACTTGATGTGACCGTTGCTTCATCTCCCTGTTGTAAACCGAGCCGTGCCGCATCATCGGGATGCATATAAAGATAATTACTGTGTCTGTCGCCCTTGATATAGGACGTATGGTTGTGTGCCCAGCTGTTGTGGGAAAAACGCTCGCGCTTGGTGATGAGTCGGAACAACGGTGCATGAATGTCTTTCTGGTCGTTTACAAAATGGTTGCTGACGCGTTGTTGCACAGCCTGCACAAATTCCGGTGGTGACAATTGTACGCGCGCATTTTTGGTTACAACACGTTTGCCAAGATAATTGTTGCCGGCATTGTCCTTGAGGCGTATGCCGTGTGGCGCGCGGCGCAAGTATTTCAGTGGGCCCATTTTTGCCGCGCGTGATAACAGATCGAGCAGAAAAATTTGTGCGTCCGGTAGTTTTGCGCCGAGTAGAGGCAAGGCTTGCAACCATCCTCCCGCCATAAACAGCCCTTGTACGATCCATGAGCCAAACAACGGCGCACGACAGGCTTGTGCCAGTTGCGCGATGGTCCACAGTTCATTGCGAACATTGCCCGGTGCTTGTACGAGCGCGTCAGTAAACTGGTACCAGGGTTTTGGCATCAGTCCACAAAACGTTGAAAACATGAACGGGATATCCGGGCGCTCCGCAAAGTGTGTGCCGGGTAAAATGTAATGCGCATGGTTGGCGGTTTCGTTGCGTACCAGATCAATGCTGACCAACAAATCCAGTTGTTTGAATGCCTGTTCCAGTTTTGCACTGTTGGTGGCTGTCAGTAGCGGGTTGCCGGATATCACGAACATGGCGCGCGTCTGGCCGTAGCCGGGTGTGAGAATTTCATCGGCCATCAAGCCGCAACTCAATGATTCCAGAAATGTTTGCACGCCACCGATGCGTGACGTTTTTTCGTTCATCGGTTGTTTTGCCATCAAGGCGGCGTAATCGATCAGCCCTTCACCCATTAACGAAGCACCACGCCGGTCGAGATTGCCGGTGATGGCATTGATCACTTCAATCAGCCAGAACGCCACCGTGCCATTGCTGCCCTGGTTGATGCCGGTGGAACCGTACAGCGAAGCGCCATCGGCAGCGAGATAGGCGGTTACCAGTTCGCGCAACGTGTCTGCAGAAATGCCCGTCACGTCAGCGGTTTTTTCCGGTGGCCAGTCTTGCGCCACCGTTTGCAGCGTGGAAAAACCGTCCATGTACGGATCAATGCGAGTCGATGCAAAGGCTTTGCGCGCAAAAATCTCGTGCAGGAAAGACAGCAGGAAATACACATCGGTATCCGGCCGGATAAACACCTGCTCTCCACAGGCTTTGGCTGATTCGGTGCGTCGTGGATTGACAAACACGACACGGCCGCCGCGTTCTTCAATCGCTTTCAAGCGCGCGACCGGATGCGGCAAGTTGATAAAACTCATTTTGGAAATGGCAGGATTGCCGCCAATAATCATCAGGAATTTTGTGTGGTCGACGTCGGGAAATGTGAGCGCCATCGCTGCACCGTACATGCGATCAGAGACCACGAATTTATTATTGCAATCGAGTGACGCGGTGGTGAATGATTTGCGCGTTTTCAATCCGCGCACAAAGCCATTGATGGCCAGTGGCATCAACGGGCTGAAAGAAATCGGGTTGCCAAAATAGAGGCCGACACTGTCATCGCCATGCACGCGACGCAATTCGCGGACTTTGTTGCCAATTTCCTCAATGGCCTGTTCCCAGCTGATGGGGTGGTAGTTGTCGCCGATGCGTTTCAGTGGCTGGGTGATGCGGTCAGGCGATGTGCGAAAATCCTCGAAGGTGAGTCCCTTGATGCAGGCATAACCGCGACTGACCACATGCTCGGTGTCCGGCTCGATGGCGATAATCCGGTTATTGTCACGGGTAACGACAAGTCCACACTGGGCTTCGCAGATGCGGCAGAACGTGGTGACGGTCTCGGCCATGGTGTTTCCCTCGTTTTCTGTGTAACGCTGTTGTGTGCGTATCATAGCCCCATGCCCATTTGCCCGCACTGCGTTCCACTGCTACAGTCATTGCAGCTATCATAAATAACACAACGCACTTCAAGGGACTGCTCCATGCGTCTGCCAGTTTTCACCACGATCACCCGCTTCCTGTCAGTCGCTGTGCTCGTTATGCCGCTGTGGGCGAACGCTACAACAGAACCGTCGGCTGAACCCGTGAACAAAGGCGTCGCCATCGGCTCATCAGGTTTCAACGACATGATGGCAAAGCAGATCCAGCCCGGTACCTTTGCCACAGAAGAAAATGACGACGGCTCCTTCCTGCTCACCAACACCCTGCAAACGGTTTCCGCAAAAATTTCCGCAGAAGGTGTGGCGTTTGATTCCATCGGCAACAGCGCAGGCAAGGGCGGCTTTGCATTGCAGTTGACGCAGTGGGGTCGCGACGCGCAATTACAGCCAGCCGCATCATCAAAAATCTATCGCGATGGCGATGCGGTGATTCACACGCACGCTGGTGGCATCGCCGAAAAATTCACCAATACCAGCGGCGGTATTCAGCAAGATTTTATTGTGCCGGTGAAGCCGCAAGGCAATGGTGATTTGCATGTACAGTTGCAAGTCAACGGCGCGCAAGTTTCGGCAAAAGATAACGGTGCGGTGATCAATCTCGCCAGCGGCAGAAAACTCACGTATGACCGTTTGGCAGTCACCGATAAAAACGGCAAAACCATTCCTGCAAAAATCCGCGTCGAAAAAAACAATACGATTGATGTGAGTGTGAATGATGCCGGCGCGCAATATCCGTTGACGATTGATCCGACGGTGGGGGATGCGAATTGGGTGTCAATGAATAGTTTTGCCGGAACAGATGGCTTTATTAATGCTGTGATTATTAGTGGCTCGACAATCTTTGTCGGAGGCTCTTTCACTTCTGCTGGCAATGTCATAGCTAAATCTATTGCGAAGTGGGATGGCAGTACGTGGTCTTCGCTTGGCACTGGCATGAACAGTTATGTTAATGCGTTAGCGGTTGATAGCGTTGGTAATCTGTATGCGGCTGGCGCTTTTACGTCTGCTGGCGGTGTAGCTGCTAATTACATCGCCAAATGGGATGGAGCAGCTTGGTCAGCATTAGGTTCCGGTATTAATACTTTTACGGTGTACGCACTCGCTGTCGATAGTGTTGGCAACGTGTATGTGGGTGGTGCTTTTAGCACGGCAGGTGGTGTAGCTGCGAATAATATTGCCAAATGGAATGGCATAGTTTGGTCAGCGCTGGGGGCAGGAACAAATGGCTCGGTACGTGCGCTTGCAATAGATAGCGGCGGTAACCTGTATGGCGGTGGTACATTTACAACAGCAGGTGCGGTGACTGCAAATCGTATTGCCAAATGGAACGGTACTATTTGGTCAGCTTTGATTTCTGGAATGAGCGATCAAGTAAATGCAATCGCTATTGATAGTAGCGGCAATCTGTATGCTGGCGGTGTTTTCGCCACAGCTGGAGGTGTCGCTGCAAGTTATATTGCAAAATGGAATGGCTCAACATGGTCAGCGTTAGGTTCAGGAGCAAGTGGGACTGTTTACGCATTATGTGTGGATAACTTTGGTGATGTGTACGCAGGTGGCAATTTTACTTCGTCTGGCGGCTCGGCTGCTAATTACATTGCCAGATGGGATGGCAGTAACTGGGTGGCACTTGGATCAGGTGTGAACAATCTTGTGTATTCGTTGGCAGTGGATAGTGGCGGCAATATTTATGCGGCAGGAAATTTCACGGCATCTGCTGGTTTACCCACAAATTATATTGCTCGATGGAATAATACACTTTGGTCGGCGCTTGGTTCTGGATCCTCTACAAACTACGTCGTACGTGCACTTGTCGCTGATGGATACGGCAATGTGTATGCAGGTGGAAACTTCAGAATGATCGGCGGCGTCACGGCGAACTACGTTGCAAAATGGGACGGTAGTGCATGGTCAGCTCTGGGTTCAGGTGTTGGTGGCCCGTATGTAAATAGTCTTGCACTTGATGGAATGGGCAATCTTTATGCGTGTGGGAGTTTCATAACAGCCGGAAGCATTTCAGCTAAAGGGGTGGCCAAGTGGAATGGAAGTACATGGTCTGGCTTAAACACTTCAGGAATAAATTCCCAATGCGATGTGCTTGTTGTTGATAGGAATGGCTATCTCTATTTGGGTGGTTCTTTCACCACTATGGGCACAGTGGCGACTAATTACATTGCCAAATGGGATGGTGCAGCTTGGTCAGCTTTGGGGGCGGGCACAAATGGGGAGGTTAAGGCGATAGTCTTTGACAGTCATGGCAATTTGTATGCAGGCGGCAGTTTTAATGCAGCAGGTGGCGTTACCGCGAATTACATTGCCAAGTGGGATGGTAGCAGCTGGTCATCGCTTGGTTCGGGTATGAGTGACAGTGTGCAAGCATTGGCAGTGGATAGAAGCGACAATCTTTATGCAGGCGGATATTTTATCCAGGCTGGTGGTGTGACTGTTAACCAGATTGCAAAATGGAACG
Organism: Pseudomonadales bacterium; assembly: GCA_035430165.1. Taxonomy (GTDB): domain Bacteria; phylum Pseudomonadota; class Gammaproteobacteria; order Pseudomonadales; family UBA7239; genus UBA7239. The sequence continues at coordinate 47,820 of DAOMGE010000021.1, forward strand.
GTACTGCATGGTCTGCGATGGGTTCTGGTTTGAATGCCTTGAGTATTGTTAATGCGTTGGCTTCTGATGCGAACGGCAATATTTATGTGGGCGGAGGTTTGAACCAAAGCGGCAATTATGTTGCAAAGTGGAATGGCACAAGCTGGTCAGCGTTGGGATCTGGAACAATGGGCATTGAGTATGCGCTGGCTGTTGATAGCAGTAGTAATCTTTACGTGGGTGGAAATTTCGCAGTAATAGGCGGTGTTGCATCACCCTATATCGCCAAGTGGATTATTCCAACAATTACAGTAACCACACCAGCGCCAACCGCAGCAGAAATCGGCACAAATTTTTCTGTTGCAGCAACTGCAACATTTGGCTTGCCGGTTACGATCACCGCGAGTGGTGGTTGCGTTGGTGGCGGCACGAGTAGTGCAACTATCACGGTGACAGGCTCTGCGGCGTGTACGGTATCTTACAGTCAAGCTGGAGATTCAACTCACGCAGAAGCAACACAAGTTTCCACTACTCTGATTTCACAGTTTCCCTTGAATACAAATTACAAAGGATCATCCGTTCGCGAATTGCAAATGCTGCAGTAACGCGACAAGCACTCTCCCGACGCTGCCCTTCGACTCCGCTCAGGGAACAGCATCACACTCTCCCCGGAC
>DAOMGE010000022.1:0-46056 GCA_035430165.1 Pseudomonadales bacterium
CCGCACTTCATTGACAGGGCGCGGCACCGGCTCTTAGCATGCCGCACCCCTTGTCCTGCCAGTGAATGCCGCCATGACTGTCTCCCTCAATACCCGTATCACCGACCTGCTCGGTTGCCGTTATCCCATCATCCAGACTGCCATGGGCTGGGTGGCTGATCCGCGCCTCGTGGCCGGCACCTGTAATGCGGGCGGTTTCGGCTTTCTGGCCGGTGCGACTATCCCGCCCGAGCAGATGGAAGCAGCCATCCTCAAGACCAGGGAGCTGACCAGCAAGCCCTTCGGCGTGAACTTCCACATGTACCAGCCGAACGCGCCGCAGATCGTCGACATGGTGGTGAAGCACGGCGTGCGAGCAGTCAGCTACTCGCGCTCACCGGGCAAGGACATGGTGAAGAAACTGAAGGATGCCGGCGTCATCTGCATGCCGACCATCGGCCTGCCCAAGCACGCGGCGAAAGCGATCGAGATGGGGGCGGATGCCGTGACCATCCAGGGCGGCGAAGGCGGTGGCCACACCGGCGCGGTGCCGACCACCCTGCTGGTGCCACAGGTGATCGATGCGGTCGGCGGCAAAGTGCCGGTGCTCGCGGCAGGCGGCTTCAAGGACGGCCGCGGACTGGTGGCTGCTATGGCCTGGGGTGCCGACGGTATCGCCATGGGCACACGCTTCCTGCTGACGCAGGAGAGCCCGGTGCCAGAGGCTACCAAGCAGCGTTACCTGTCATGCAAGAATCCGGCGGAGATCATTGTCTCCACCGCGCTGGACGGCATGCCGCAGCGCATGATCCTCAATGAATTCCTCAGCAGCCTTGAAAAAGCTACGCCAGTGCGCAGATTGTGGCTGGCGGCGCAGAACGGCCTGAAGTACCGCGCGCTCACCGGTGCCAGCTTCCTGTCGCTGTTCCAGTCGGCCATTGCTATGTCGAAAGACGACGACATGACCCTGTCGCAGGCGATGTTTTCCGCCAACGCACCGATGATTATCCAGAAGGCGATGGTGGACGGCCAGCCAGCCGAAGGCGTGCTGCCATCGGGTCAGGTAGCGGGAACGATTGATGATTTGCCGACCTGTGCGGAACTCATCAACCGTATCGCGGCCGAAGCAGAAGAGCGCCTGCGGTTCCTTGCCAGCAAGGTCAACTGATTGGCAGCGAGCCGCTTTATGGGGTACCCTGCCCCCCGTATTGAAGAAAAGAACCGCGAATCGGCGTGTTCAGAGAGAGCTTGAATGTTTAGAAAATGGTGGCAAACCGGCATGCACGAGCAGCAAGATCACTGCCCGCAGCGCCGCTTGATGCTGAAAACCATGGCCGGCGGCGCAGCCCTGATGGCCATGCCCGGCCTGAGTCAGGCCAACATCCCGCGCAGCCAGCGTGCGCTGTCATTTATCCACACCCATACCGGGGAACGCCTGTCACTGGCTTACAAGGCCGGCAGCAGCTATATCCCTCAATCCATCGCCAAAATTTCCTACCTGATGCGTGATTTCTACAACGGGCAGGTACACCAGATTGATACCGGCTTGCTCGATGTGCTGTGGCAGCTGCAAACCAACCTGAAATCACACCAGCCGTTCGAGATCATCTCCGCTTACCGTTCGCCGGCTACCAACAACATGCTGCGCAAGCATTCCACCGGTGTCGCCAAGGACAGCATGCACCTGCGCGGCCAGGCTATCGATATCCGCCTGCCCGGTGTACCGCTCGCCCATGTGCGCGATGCAGCACTGGACCTGAAAAAAGGCGGCGTCGGTTATTATCCTGCTTCCGATTTTGTCCACGTCGATACCGGCCGCGTCAGGCATTGGTAATTAACGTCACCTGGTCCGGACGGGAATCCTGCAATTTTCGATGACAACCCGAGCGTAAATACGTTATATAAAGTCGATGACCTGATTGCGGAAGGCCGACTGTCGGAAAAGCAGCTGTGCCGGGCCTGCAAATAGAAAATTGGGTAACTGGATCATGGTTGTTGCTGAAAATCCCTTGAGTGAAAACCCCAACGCCATTCTGGTCATCGGCCCTGCCTGGGTCGGTGACATGGTGATGGCGCAAGTCCTGTTTTCCCTGCTGAAAAAACAGGATCCGGATTGTGTCATTGATGTGCTGGCGCCGGCGTGGAGTGCGCCTCTCCTGGCGCGGATGCCGGAAGTGCGCGCCAGTTTTGATATGCCGCTGAGCCATGGGGAATTCGGTTTCAGTGCCCGCAAGCAAATCGGTGAATCACTGCGCGGCAAATACTCGCAAGCGATCTTGCTGCCGAATTCCTGGAAATCAGCACTCGTGCCTTACTTCGCAGGTATCCCACTGCGCACGGGTTGGCTCGGTGAAATGCGTCATGGCCTGTTGAATGACACGCGCAAGCTCGACAAGAGTAAATACCCGTTGATGATCGAGCGCTTTGCGGCGTTGGCGATGAAAAAGAATTCCTTGCTGCCCGCGAAGTTGCCGCATCCACGCCTGGTGATTGATGAAGAGCAGCGGTTTGCGGCTATCGAGAAATACGATTTGCCGGTTGACCGCCCCGTACTTGCCTTGTGTCCCGGTGCCGAATTCGGTCCGTCCAAACGCTGGCCGGAAAAACATTACACGGCAGTGGCGGCACAGAAAATTGCCGACGGCCTGCAAGTGTGGATTTTCGGTTCGGAAAACGATGCGCAGGTAGCGGAAAATATCCGCAAGGCCTTGCCACAGGAAAAACGTGATCACTGCCGGAACCTGGCGGGCAAGACGTCCCTCGCTGAAGCGATCGATTTGTTGTCCTGCGCCAGTGCGGTTGTCAGCAATGATTCCGGTTTGATGCACATCGCTGCGGCACTCAATCGCCCGCTCGTGGCGGTGTACGGTTCATCCTCGCCAAAATTCACGCCGCCACTCGCGGATGCGGTGGAAATTGTGCGCACGGGAATTTCCTGCAGTCCGTGTTTCAAACGCGAATGTCCGTATGGCCACATGAAATGCATGCACGAGTTATTGCCCCAACAGGTACTCGATGCCTTGTCCGGTTTGCCGCAGGCAGCAGAAGCACAAGGTGCCCACACCGGTGATGCTGTGGCCGAGACGGGTGCATGAAGCGTGTCCTGATTGTAAAAACTTCTTCCATGGGCGATGTCATCCATACATTGCCTGCAGTCAGCGATGCCCGTGCCAATATTCCCGGCATTGTGTTTGACTGGGTGGTCGAGGAAGCCTTTACAGAAATTCCTGCCTGGCATCCGGCGGTTGATCGCGTGATTCCGGTAGCAATCCGGCGCTGGCGCAAACATATCGGCGCTTTCATCGGCAGTGGCGAATGGCAACAGTTCCGTGCCCGGTTGCAGGAAAAAAAATACGATTGCGTGATTGATGCACAAGGCCTGATAAAAAGTGCAATCCTCACGGCAATGGTACCGGCACCTGCCTGCGGTTACGACCGTGCAAGTGCCCGTGAACCACTGGCATCACTTGCGTACAAAAAATGTTTCAGCATCGCCAGGGACCAGCACGCGGTTGAACGCACACGTGAACTGTTTGCAGATGCTCTCGGTTATGCAAAACCGCAAAGCGCACCCGATTACGGTATTGACCGTTCTCGTTTTGGAGAACAGGCCAGTCCGCCGTACGTGGTTTTCCTGCACGGCACCACGCGTGCAGACAAACACTGGCCGGATGAATACTGGCAGTCTTTGTGCAAATTGCTGTGTGAAGATGGCATCCATATAAAATTGCCGTGGTGGTCTGACGCCGAACACCGTCGCGCCAGGATGATTGCCGATGTACACCAGCGGGCAGAAGTCCTGTCGCGCACGCATCTGGCTGGCATGGCCGCAATTATTGCCGGTGCACGCGCCGTCATTGCTGTAGATACCGGACTGGGTCATCTTGCTGCGGCACTCGCGGTGCCAACGCTTTCCTTGTATGGCCCTACATCACCCAGACTGATTGGCGCCTACGGGCCCATGCAGTTCCATTTGTCGGCGCAGGATTTTACCCAGTCGAGTGCGTCGGCTGTAACGCCTGCGGTGTTTGCGCCGTTAACACCGGCCGTGGTGTTCGCACGTGCACGTGACATGCTTGCGCAGACATGAACATCGCCTTTGCCCTGTACAAATATTTTCCGTATGGCGGATTGCAGCGCGACATGCTGCAGATTGCACAGGCATGTGTGGATTCAGGTGCAACAGTGACAATTTATTGTACGGATTGGCAGGGTGACAAACCTGACAACATCGGCGTGGAAATTCTCGCCGTGCGTGCCGGCAGTAACCACCAGCGCAACCGGCAGTTTTACCTCGCCGTGCAAGCGCGCTTGCAGCGGGCAAAACCTGATCTGCTGGTAGGTTTCAATAAAATGCCGGGGCTGGATATCTATTACGCAGCGGACACCTGCTTTAAGGCCAAGGTGATGCAGGAGCGATTACCATTGCTGCGTTTCCTGCCGCGTTACCGGCAGTTCCTGCATGACGAGGAAGCTGTGTTTGGCGCAGCCAGTCACACAAGGATATTGGCGATTGCCGCGCGCAGTGTGGATGAATATGAGCAGTATTATCCAGGCTGCAGGCAGCGTTGCACGGTGTTGCCGCCCGGCATCAACCCGGATCGTCGTGCCGGGGACAATGCAGCCGGTATGCGTGCGAAATCTCGCAAGGAATGGAATCTGTCGCAGCGAGAAAAGTTGTTGCTGATGATTGGTTCCGGTTTTCGCACCAAGGGTGTCGATCGTGCAATCCGTGCGTTCGCCGCGCTGCCGGGAGATGTATTGTCGCAAACGCGACTGATAGTTATCGGTCAGGACAATCCTGCAGCATTTAAAAAACTGGCAAGCAAACTGGGCGTGGAAGAGCGCATCCGGTTTCTGGCAGGTCGTGATGACATCCCGCAATGCCTGCAAGGTGCGGATCTGTTGATCCATCCTGCGTATCGTGAAAATACCGGCACAGTATTGCTGGAAGCTGCCGTCGCCGGCTTGCCGGTATTGACCACGGCTGTCTGTGGTTACAGTCATTACATCCGTGAATACGATTGCGGCGTGGTAATCGGTGAGCCCTTCAGCCAGGGGCAACTGGACGAAGCACTGGCAAGCCTGTTGTGTGACGATGTACGCCGTGCAAGGTTGAAAGAAAATGGCTTGTCGATGGCAGCAACCGCCGACATTTATGCCCTGCACCAACGCGCGGCGGCGATTATCGTGTCTGCTGCAAAAGAGCGCCTGGCATGAAACTGTTTCTCACCGAGCAATGGCAAAAAGCCTGGCAAGGCAAGGACCCGTTTGCCGAAGTGCAGCATTTGCAAGGCAAAATCTATCGCAGCAAGGAAGGCCGCCGTACCTTGCGTTTTGAACGCGACGGAAAAAGTTTTTTCCTGAAACTGCATCAAGGCATCGGCTGGCGGGAAATTTTCAAGAACCTCGTGCAAGGTCGCTTGCCGGTTCTGGGTGCTGCCAATGAATACAGGGCGTGCTTGCGGCTGGCAGCACTCGGTGTGGACACGATGGTGCCGGTAGCGTTTGGTGAGCGCGGCCTGAATCCTGCGCGACAAGTGTCGTTTCTGGTTACCGAAGATTTGTCGAATACAATCAGCCTGGAAGATTACTGCAAGCCGTGGATACATTCGCCACCTTCGTTGCGCGAAAAGCGCGCGGTGATTCGCAAGTTGGCGCAGATCAGCAAGACCTTGCACGAAAACGGCGTCAACCATCGCGATTATTACCTGTGCCATTTCTTGCGTGCTGATAATGGCGAGCCATTTGCGGTGGACAATCCCCTGTTCCTGATTGACTTGCATCGCGCACAGTTGCGCGACCATACGCCGATGCGCTGGCTGGTAAAAGACATCGCCGGTCTGTTTTATTCAGCGTTTGATTTGCCACTGACACGCCGTGACTTGTTATGTTTCCTGTCAGTGTATCGCCGCGAATGGATGCAAAACGATGCGCCACAATTGTGGCCGGTTATCAAGCGCGCTGTTGCGCTGTACCAGAAAGATTTCGGCAAGAATCCGCCAGCCCATATCCTATCTATCCTGAAACAGGAAAGCTCCCGATGAATCACCAGATGCATTTTCCCGATGACTACATCCACTTTGAAGATTATGTAGTGGGTGAGGTTATCCACATCGCCAAACGTTACGATGTCACAGAAGAAGAGATTATCAGCATGGCGCAGAAATGGGATCCGCAGCCATTCCATGTCGATCCGGTGGCGGCGAAGGATTCGATTTTTGGTGGACTGGTGGCTTCATCCGCCCATGCCTTCCCGATTTTTGTCCATCTTGGCCAGCAAGGTAAACGTGGCGTGGCAGCGATCAGTGCGCTCGGTTTCGATAAGTTACGTTTCTCGACGCCTATTCGTCCCGGTGATTCATTGCGCTATGAATACTGCTGTCTGGAGAAGCGTGTGTCGGGTAGCCGTCCCTATGCGGGTATCGTCCGTTGTGAAGGCAGGTTGATTAACCAGCACGATGACGTGGTGTTCTCCGGTGAAGTGGCTTCACTGGTGCAACGCCGTCATGGCGACTGATGTTGTTCCGGTTGGATTTTTTTTCATGCGCCTCGATAAATTTATTTGCCACGCTACCGGCATTTCGCGTCCGCATGCCCAGCGTGCGGTGCGTGGCGGGCAGGTGACCGTCAATGGTGCGCTGAGCAGGAAAGCGGATACGCAACTGCGCGAAAGCGATGTTGTGATGCTGGATGGACAGGTTGTCACTATCCCGTCACTGCGTTATTTCATGCTGAACAAACCGCAGGGTTATGTGTGTGCAACAACCGACGGGGAACATCCGGTTGTGCTTGACCTGCTGCAGGAAAACCGTCTGGATGATCTGCAAATTGCAGGCCGACTTGATCTGGATACCACCGGCCTGGTGTTGATTACTGACGATGGCCAGTGGAATCACCGTGTGACAGCGCCTGCACGTTTTTGTGAGAAAACCTACCGTGTCATGTTGCATGACGCGCTCGAGGAACGGGCGGCGCAACAACTACGCGAGGGTGTGATGTTGCACGGAGAAACCAGGGCGACGCGACCTGCTGTGCTGGATTTTATCGGCGACGACAACAAGGCAGTTCGCCTGACCATACACGAAGGCAAATACCATCAGGTCAAGCGAATGTTTGCTGCGGTTGGCAACCGGGTCGTTGGCCTGCATCGTGAACGTATCGGCAGTATTGTACTGGATGCAACGCTTGCTGCTGGCGATTACCGTGAACTTACGGCTGCAGAAATTGCGAGTGTATCCTGATGCGCGACGCGGCTTTCGATACCCTGTTTCCTGTTTTGCAAAATCCGGCAGGGCGAACCTTGTGGATTGCTGATGAAAATGCGCTGGCTGCTGTGCAGTCTGTTGCGCCACGCCCCGACCTGTACCTGCTCAGCAATCGCGTTGATGTCTGCCATGCTGCCACGCGTGCAGGCCATCAGGCACAGTTTTGCGATTTCGATTTTTCCGTTTATGGGGACGGTTTTTTTGATCGCGTTGTATTTCGCCTCGCGAAGGAAAAGCCGGTCAATCACCGTGTGTTCAACCAGGCATTCCGTGTGCTGGCTACCGGCGGACAGTTACATATTGCCGGTTTGAAAAATGAAGGCATCAAGACCTTTATCGACAAGACAGGCCATCTGTTTGGCAACAGGCAATCTGGAAAGTATGGCGTGGGTTATCGTGGTGATTTTTACAAAACATCTGTGCAAGCCTGTACGGAATTTTTTGATGATCATGACTATGCAAGATTGCGCCTGATAGAAACCGCAACGTTCCATTTTTACAGCAAGCCCGGATTGTTTGGCTGGGACAAGGTGGATCAGGGCAGTGCGTTCCTGGCTGCGCACTTGCCCGATTTCCTGGCGTGCTTCCCGTCCCCGCCAGTGTCGATGCTCGATCTGGGTTGTGGCTACGGCTATCTCACGCTGGTGACGCGTGATTTGCCGTTAACGCGACGTGTGGCAACAGATAACAACGCAGCGGCACTGATGGCGATGCAGCACAATGCGCGGCATGCCGGGATGGCTGTTGATGTGGTGGCTGCTGATGCAGGTGAATCATTGCACGAAACCTTTGACATGATCCTGTGCAATCCGCCTTTCCACCAGGGGTTCAGTGTCGACAGTGACCTGACAGAAAAATTCCTGCGGAACACGAGACGTTTGTTATCGGAAAAAGGCGCAGCCCTGATGGTCGTCAATGCATTTATCGCTATCGAGCGCATTGCCAGCCAGTATTTTGCACACGTGCAAACACTGGCCAACAACGGCAGTTTCAAACTGGTACTGTTGCGACCAACGGTGCGCTAGCAGACTCCCGGTTTTTCCTTTCGCAACGATTTATTTTTCTGCCGGCGTTGTGTCGGGCACTTTGCTCAGGTGCATGGCTTTCAGCACGTTCAGTGCATCGTGCAACTGGTTGTCGTTTTCCTGCAGGTCTGCTTCGGTCTTGAGTGGATCACTGCTGTCCTTGTTGCTGTTATCGGGTGCCTCTTTATTCTTGCCGGTACTTTTCCTGGTGGTTTCTGCAGCAGGTGCATTGCCGTTGGCCAGGTGCTTGTCGAGGTCTGCTTCCGCAGCACGCATTTCCTGCGGCACTGTGGTGAGTTTCGCGCGTTCGACATGGATGTCCGGTTTGATACCCTGTGCCTGGATCGAACGTCCACTCGGCGTGTAATAAAGCGCAGTCGTCAGTTTGATCGCTTTGGTTTCACTGATCGGGATCACGGTTTGCACCGAGCCCTTGCCAAAACTGTCAGTGCCGACCAACACCGCACGACGATGATCCTGCAACGCACCGGCGACAATTTCTGCGGCAGAGGCTGAGCCGTCGTTGATCAAGACCACCAGCGGTGCGCCGTCCAGTAAATCACCGGCTTCAGCGTTGTAACGCATATCTGCATCAGCAATTCGGCCCTTGGTGTAAACAATCAGCCCCTGGTTCAGGAATGCATCCGATACTTCAACGGCGGATTGCAACACGCCACCGGGATTGTTGCGTAAATCCAGGACAACACCCTGCAGTGGCCCTTTCTTTTTCAGTTCTGCAATCGCCGTGCGCAACTCGGCACCGGTGTTGATCTGGAATTGTGCCAGTCGCACATAGGCATAGCCCGGCTCGAGAATTTTTTGTCGCACACTGAGCACTTTGATGATGTCGCGTTTGACGGTGATATCCAGCGGTTTGTCTTCTCCCTTGCGCAAGATCACCAGCTTGAGTGGTTCGCCCGGTTTGCCACGCATCAGGTTGACGGCTTCATCCAGGCTCATGCCTTTCACCGATTTATCGCCCAGCTTGATAATCAGGTCGCCACTCTGGATGCCCGCGCGCTTGGCAGGGGTGTCATCAATGGGTGAAATGACTTTGACAAAACCGTCTTCCATACCGACTTCGATGCCGAGTCCGCCGAACTCACCAGAGGTCATGCTTTGTAAATCGCTGAAATCCTTCTCATCAAGATAGGCGGAGTGTGGATCCAGTTCGCTCAGCATGCCACGGATAGCATTTTCGAGCAGTTTGCGATCATCCACTTCTTCAACATACGAGACGCGGATCTGTTCGAAAACGCTGGCAAAGGTGCGCAAGTCATCCAGCGGCAGTTGGCCTTGCGCCGGAGTGGATTTGTCTGCGGTTTTTTTTGCAGGGGCGGTCTTGGCAGGCGATGACTTTGTCGGGGCCGGCTGTGCTGCAATGCCCCTGACAGGATCTGCCAGCAGTGTATTGCTGCCGAACAGGCTCAGGGCAGTAAGGCCGACAACAATGCGCACGGGTTTCCACATCGGGAAAGACTCCTGGATAAGGTTAGGGATTGGCGGCGATGCTAGCGCAACTGGACGTATGGCACCAGAGAATCTGTGTGCGGGCTGTAGTGAACGAAAGTTGCTGCAGCGAAAAACATGGATGGCCAGTGACGGCAGGACTGCCTATCATGCATCGGGAAATTCCCTTTGGTGCGGACAGCTGCTATGAAAGCATTGATACAGCGTGTGAGTGAGGCAAGTGTCAGCGTTGACGGGCAAGTCGTGGGTGCTATCGGTCAGGGCTTGCTGGTGCTGCTGGGTGTCGAGCGGGATGATGACGTTAGTCGCGCTGCGAAACTGTGCCAGAAGATTCTCGACTATCGTGTATTTTCCGATGCAAATGGCAAGATGAACCTGTCCGTCCGCGATGTGCACGGTGGGGTGTTGCTGGTGTCACAATTCACGTTGGCGGCGGATACGCAAAGTGGTTTACGCCCGTCATTCTCCACGGCGGGCGCGCCGGATCTGGCGAAGGCGCTGTACGACTATGCGGCGGATTATCTGCGCAGTCGCTCGGATAAACTGGCAACCGGAATTTTTGCAGCGGATATGAAAGTACAGCTGACCAATGATGGCCCTGTGACATTCCTGTTGCAGGCATGACAAAACAACAGTAGGTAAAAATTGGTGAGTGAGAATCCGGAATCATCAGCTAAAGCGCATGGCAAGCAGTTTGCCGCACGCATGAGTGAAAACGTGCGCGACATGTTGCTGCAAACCCAGACGGAATGTACTTTTATCTGGCAGGCAGAAAAAGATGCCATGGGTACGGTGATGAGTTTTTTGTGGGCTGACGGTTGTGTGTGGCTCACCACGAATGATTCGCGCCCACGTGTGCATGCTATCCGGCAGCATGGCCGTGCAACCGTGGTAGTGTCGTCAGCGGGAACATCGCTGGGTATCAGTCGGTGTGTGACATTGCGCGGTGCATGCAAGATTGTTGATTCACGCGACACCAAGGACTGGTTTTATCCACGCTTTTGCCAGAAGCTTTTCCCGGAAAACCTGCGTGCGCAAGCCGCCATGCGGGATCTGCTGGATCGGCAAGGCCAGGTTATCCTGAAACTGGAGCCGGACAAGGTGATCACCTATGACGGGGATGCACTGATGAAAAAACTTTCACAGCTGTGATTGCGCCTGTCCGGTTTCGGACTGTTTCAGTAAACCAGCCGCACCTGCTGCCCGCCGCCTTTCAGTAATTCCAGCAGCAGACCTTCACGCAAGGCTGTTTTGCTGTGCAGCACTTCCGGGATGTCCAGCTCTTTCATGATCGCAATCATGATTGCCAGACCCGGCAGCAGGATATTCTGGCGCGAACTTTTCAGGCCGGGCAATTCGATCTGGTAAGTACGCGGAAACGCAAGTGCATCGTCACGGATTTTTTTCAGGATATCGACAGTGAGCAAGCCGTCGCTGTATTTCTGTTCGCGCGCAATCGCTGCCAGCATCTTGGCCGTGCCTGAAGAGGCGTAAACGCTTTCCCAGCTGACAGCAGTCAGTTCACTGTGATGGATATAGATGTGTTCGCGTGCGGCGATCATCGCTTCCTTGAACGCCTCCTTGCTGTTGTCGTTGCCGGAAAAGAAGCGGTCACGCCAGCTGACGCAACCGAGATCCAGACTGCGCAACAACAAGGGGATCCGGTTGATACCGATCGCAAATTCTGTGCTGCCACCACCGATGTCGATCACCAGCCGGTTTTTATTGTCATCTGCCAGGCTGCTGGCAACACCGCTGTAGATCAGCTCGGCTTCGCGTTCGCCGGAAATAATGTCGATATTGAATCCCAGCGCTTCCGCAGCGCGCAGCAGTGGCGCGACATTGGATGCGGTGCGAAACGTCTTGGTGCCGACAGCGGCGATGGCGCTGACAGGATGGCGGTCTATTGCCTCACGGAAATGGGCAAGGCAGGACAGGGCGCGGGCAATCGCCGCCGCTGAAATCTTGCCGCTGGTAGCGACACCTTCGCCCAGCTGGACTTTTTCACTGAAACGCTCGATGACATTGAAGTGACCGTTGATGCGCTCGGCGATCAGCATGTGAAAACTGTTGGAGCCGAGATCGAGTGCTGCCAGCATGATAGGTCTCTTCAGTATTTTTCTGTTTCGCGCAATTCTAGCGCATGACGATGCAGGGAACACAACTTGGGCTTACAATGCGCACTTATTTTTGCGAGCTGTCTATGATGCTGCCATTGATCGTTGAACCCGCTGAATTGCTGGCACACCTCACGGATGGCAATATCCTGGTTGTCGATTTGTGCCAGGCAGAAAAATATCGCGCGGCGCATATTCCTGGCGCTGTGCATCTGGATACTGCAGATCTTGTCTGCGGTATCAAACCCGCGATTGGTAAATTGCCGGCGCCAGAAAAATTATCTGCAGTATTTGCGCGCATCGGCCTGCAGCCTGACGTGCATGTAGTCTGTTATGACGATGAAGGTGGGCCGTGGGCAGGTCGCCTGATCTGGACACTGGATGTCATCGGCCATTCGAAATATTCATTTCTCAATGGCGGCAAGACAGCATGGATTGCCGACGGGTTGCCGCTGGAGACGGGCGAGAACTTGCCCGTTGCCGCAGCGAATTGTCAGGTTTCGATTAATAATCGTTTTATTTCAGACATGGATGCAATCCGGTCGCACCTGGGTGACAGGAATTTCCTGGTGTGGGATGCGCGTTCGCGCGATGAGTATATCGGCACGAGACTGCAGTCTGCACGCGGCGGCCATATTCCCGGCGCTATCCATTGTGAATGGACGGAATTGCTTGATGCCGGTCGAGGCTTGCGGTTGCGGCATGATCTGGCAGCTTATCTGGCCGGCAAAGGCATTACACCGGACAAGCAGATTGTCACGCACTGCCAGACACACCGCCGTTCAGGTTTGACTTATCTTGCGGCGAAGAGCCTTGGTTATCCGCAGCTGCGGGCTTATCCCGGTTCATGGGCAGAATGGGGCAATTGTGAGGACGTGCCGGTGACTGAGGGGGAAAACCCATGAACGAGAAAAATACATCCGGTGGCACCATGAAATTTTCTGACAATGCGACTTCCGTCGAAAAGATATTCGTGATTTTGCAGTATCTGGTGCCGCAACACTTGCTGTCGCGGTTGGTGGGCTGGTTTGCGGACAACGAAATTCCATGGCTGAAAAATTTCCTGATTGAAAAATTTATACGCCAGTTTCGTGTGAATATGAACGAAGCGGCGCAGCCGGATTACAGGCTTTACAAGAGCTTTAATGCGTTTTTTACCAGGCCGCTGCATGAGGGTGTGCGTCCGGTTTGTGAAGAGGGCGTTGCGTGTCCTGCTGATGGACAAGTCAGCCAGTTGGGTATTATTGAATCAGGCCGCATTTTTCAGGCCAAGGGTCAGTCGTATTCGGTGGCGGAGTTACTGGGGGGTGATTACGAACTGGCCGACAAGTTCAGGGATGGTATGTTTTCGACAATTTACCTGTCGCCCCGTGATTATCATCGTGTCCATATGCCGGTGGCGGGAAAACTGTTGTATACGGTTTATGTGCCAGGTGATCTTTTTTCCGTTAACAAGGTCACGGCTGAAAATGTGCCGCGACTTTTCGCACGCAATGAAAGACTGGTTGCTGTTTTTGCGACGGAGTACGGGGAGATGGCTGTCGTGCTGGTCGGCGCGATGATTGTGGCTGGCATCGAGACGGTATGGGGAGGCCAGGTGGCGCCGTATCAAAAGCGCATCCAGAGCCAGGATTTTTCACAACCGCAGGCTGTCGTTGTGCTGGACAAGGGCGCAGAACTGGGACGTTTCAAGCTGGGGTCGACCGCTATTGTATTGTTTCGCAAGAATAGCGGCCTGCAGTGGCGGACAATCGCTGGCCAGTCGGTGCGCATGGGGCAACTTCTGGCTAGCTGCTAGCGGCGGACGGCTGGTTCGACATGGTGTTCGGCGACCCATTGGTCGGGATCATAGCGACCGGGGCGCATCCGTTTCAGGTAGCCCGAGTTGTCCTGATGGGTTTCCAGGGTGATGGGGTGGCGCCATTCCATCTGGAAGTCTTTCCAGTACTTCTTGCCCACACTGTTGCATTCGCGGATGTAGGCGCGGTTGATCTCGTCCTGTGTCCAATCTTCGCCCATAAACAGTGAAGCGCTGAACTGAGGGCGCTGTTTATCAAGGACTTCCTCGAAATGATCGCCAAGCTCAATCGGCTGGAAGAACACCTTGATGCCTTTGGGGAACAGGCTGAGCAAACGATCGGTATCTGTCAGCCCGGGTATCCAGGGCGCCATCAGTACGCAGGCATTGACCCCGGCTTCATGCAGCTGGTGCAGCGCTTCAAGGCGTGATTCCGGCGACGGTGCTTGCGGCTCCACGCGATTAGCCAGTTCGGTCGTTGATGCGGTGAATGAGAGGATGACTTTGTAGCGATCGGGTGACATACGCTGGAACAGGTCGATGTCGCGTACAGCCAGTGGACTTTTGGTGGTGATGGAGAAGCGACGATTGCGGCGTGACAGCTCATCGATCACAAAGCGGGTATAGCCGTATTCGGCTTCGATATCACTGTAGGCATCGGTGGCCAGGCTTACACCAAACATGAACTCATCAGACGGGAAATCTTCCAGCTCCTGCAGAAATCGCTGCTGGAAGCTGGCCAGGTCTGGCTCGGCAAGCCTGGTTTTGCCCTGGCTGTCTGTGATGCAGTAAAAGCAGCGATACCCGCACTTGATATATGGCTCCACACCAATAATCGTCAGGTTCTCGGCATAGTAGCGCTGGTGCTTGATGATCCTGTATTGGTCGCTGACACGATCCAAAACTTTCATTGCGTTGATCCTGCGGTGTTGTATGGGCTTGTACGCAGGATAACTATGCAGCATCGGGCCACACAGGGTCAATCAATCTGTTGCCACACGCCGGAAGCGCTCGTATAATGCGCCCCGTTTTAGTAACCCCTTGATCGACAACGAAATGCGCTGTCGCAAGGGTGCCCAGCGGAGTCGGAGATGAGTGAGCGGCAGCGCACAACTATCCCCCGGCCTCCTGTTCATCGTATTGCTATTGTGCAACTGCTGGTTGCGATAATCGCCTTTTGCGCGCTCTG
Organism: Pseudomonadales bacterium; assembly: GCA_035430165.1. Lineage (GTDB taxonomy): Bacteria > Pseudomonadota > Gammaproteobacteria > Pseudomonadales > UBA7239 > UBA7239. Next base: position 14,847 of record DAOMGE010000022.1, read on the forward strand.
GTTTTTCATGCCAGCGATTGCGGTGGCGGTGTTGGCTGGTGCGATGATAGAGCTGCTGGGAAGAGCGTATTTTGCTTTTTTCGCCTTTCGTTTTGCTGGTGCGCAACAGATGCGGCTCGTGGTAAATGCGTTCAGGCGGGGGGAGTCAGGCAAATTTGTACTGGTGGTGGTTCTGTTTGGCGCGCTGTTTTCGCTCAAGCCGGGTCTCTCGCCTGTGGCAGTATTCGTGGGTTACCTCGCGTCCTGGTTGCTGGGCACTTTGCTCGGGATGAGGTTGGTGAAGTAATTCGGTGCAACGTCAATACGGGTAACTAGAGCTACGACATGGCAGCAGAAGAGCATGGCGCCGCGGCGGCACAAGCCGGGGAAGGTCTTACCACTACGGCCTATATCCAGCATCACTTGCAAAACCTTTGTTATGGCAAGCTGCCGGCAGGTTACGTGCGCCATGGCCATGACGGTGCGGCAGAGACGCTGGAGCACGATACCTGGACATTGGCACATACTTCGCAAGAAGCAGCGGATATGGGCTTCTGGGCGGTGCATGTTGACTCGCTGGCCTGGTCAGTCGGCCTGGCTCTGATGTTCAGCCTGTTGTTTGCTCGTGCGGTGAGAAATGTCCAGACGGGTGTGCCGCGTGGATTCCAGAGTTTTGTCGAGTTGGCGGTAGAGTTTATCGACAACACAGTCAAGGACACCTTCCATTACAGCAACCGCATGATTGCGCCGATGGCGCTAATGGTGTTTTCCTGGGTTTTCCTGATGAATACCATGGACTTGTTTCCGGTTGACTGGTTCCCGCAGGCTGCCAAGGCTGTGTCGGGTAATGAGCATGTCTTTTTTAAAGTGGTGCCGACTACTGATCCGAATATAACCCTGGGCATGTCGTTCACTGTTTTCTTTTTGATGATTTTTTTCAGTATTCAGCGCAAGGGCGTTGTTGGGTTTATCAAGGAGCTGACATTCCATCCTTTCCATCCTTCTTTTCATGGCATTGGCCTGGTTTTTGCGCCGCTGCTGATTGCTATCAACCTTATACTTGAGTCAGTGGCGTTGATCGCCAAGCCGATCTCGCTTGGGCTTCGTTTGTTCGGAAACCTCTATGCTGGTGAAATGATTTTTATCCTTATTGCGGCCATGTACGGTGCTGGTCTGCTATTGGGTATTTTTGCTGGCGTCTTGCAGTGGGCATGGGCGGTATTTCATATTCTGGTTATTGCCTTGCAAGCTTTCGTGTTCATGGTGTTGACTGTGGTTTATATGGCCATGGCGCATGATGTGCCGGATGAGCAGCACTGAGCAGTATTTTTTCAACCATCACACTTACATATCGGGAGATATAACATGGGTCTGGCTCTTATCGCGGTTTCTCTATTGATCGGTCTTGGCGCGCTGGGTACTGCAGTAGGCTTTGGCTTGCTGGGTGGCAAGTTGCTCGAAGGTACTGCGCGTCAACCGGAAATGGCTCCTATGCTGCAGGGTAAAATGTTCCTGATCGCTGGTTTGCTGGATGCGGTACCAATGATCGGTGTGGGTATCGGCATGTATGTGCTGTTCGTACTCGCACCAAACATGCATTGATTACTAGCTAGAACCTTCATTCATTAATCGCATGTAGAGGTGTCGGCGTGAATATCAACGCGACTATTATTGGCCAGTCATTGTCTTTCTTTTTTTTCGTGGCATTTTGCTGGAAATTTATCTGGCCCGCGATTATCGGAGTCATGGCTGAGCGTGAAAAGCGCATTGCCGATGGTCTCGATAATGCTGATAAAGCAGGTCGCGATCTCGAGCTGGCGAAAGAAGAGGCGGCTAAGAAATTGCGTGCAGCCAAAGAAGAGGCTGCGGCAATTATCGATCAGGCCAATAAGCGTGCTGGCAATATTGTGGAAGAAGCCAAAGAGCAGGCTCGCATCGAAGGTGATCGTCTGAAGGCTTCTGCGCAAGCTGAAATCGACAAAGAGAAAAGTCGCGCTCGTGAGGAATTGCGCAAGCAGGTGGCAGCTTTGGTGTTGGTAGGTGCTGAGCGGGTTCTTGAGACATCTATCGATACCGCCAAGCACACAAGTATGCTCGACAAGCTGGCAGCGGAGCTGTAATGCATGGCTGAACTCGTGACATTGGCTCGTCCTTATGCCAAAGCAGCTTTCGAAGTTGCCCTGGGTGAGGGAAAGCTGGGTGATTGGCAGGTAATGCTGGACACTGCAGGTGCTGTGGTTTCTGATGAAAAAGTGCGCGCCGCACTTTCTTCTCCTGCATTGACTAGTGAGCAACAATCGCAGTTGATGCTCGGTGTATGCGGTGATTCCCTTGATGCCAAGGCGTCCAATCTTGTGCGAGCCTTGGCGAGCAACAAGCGCTTGTCGTTGCTGCCTGAAATTGCCATACAGTTTAGCAATCTCAAGGCACAGCAAGAAAAAATTGTGGCTGTTGAAATACGGTCGGCGTTTCCGATGGATGATGCGGTTGCGGCCCGCCTGCAGCAGGCACTGGGAAAGAAATGGCAATGCCGGGTTGAGTTGCAAACGGAAGTCGATGCAAGTCTGCTTGGTGGTGTGGTGATTAAGGCTGGTGATACGGTGATTGATGCGTCTGTGCGTGGCCGCATGCAAAAACTGGCTGAAGCGCTGAGCGCCTGATACTTAAACTTTGAAACTTAACGAGAAGTCAGGCGTGACTGCCGCTTCAAATGAGGATAGTCGGATATGCAACAACTGAATCCCTCCGAAATCAGCGAAATCATCAAGAGCCGTATCGAAAAACTCGACGTCTCCACCCAGGCTAAAAACGAGGGAACGATCGTTTCTGTTTCCGATGGTATCGTGCGTATACATGGTCTTGCTGATGTAATGTACGGCGAGATGATCGAATTCAATGGTGGCGTGTACGGTATGGCGCTGAACCTTGAGCGTGATTCAGTTGGGGCGGTTATTCTGGGCGATTACCAGAGTCTTGCTGAGGGCCAGACCTGTCGCTGTACCGGACGAATTCTGGAAGTGCCGGTAGGCCCGGAATTGGAAGGTCGCGTAGTAGATGCTCTCGGCAACCCTATTGATGGCAAAGGTCCTCTCAATGCGAAACTCACCGAGCCTTTGGAAAAAGTTGCTCCGGGTGTAATTGCGCGTAAATCAGTGGATCAGCCTGTACAGACGGGTTACAAGGCAGTTGACTCGATGGTTCCAATCGGACGTGGCCAGCGTGAGTTGATCATCGGTGACCGTCAGGTGGGTAAAACTGCATTGGCGGTTGACACGATTATTAACCAGAAAGGCACTGGCATCAAATGTATCTATGTTGCCATCGGTCAGAAGCAATCCACTATTGCAAACGTGGTGAGGAAGCTGGAAGAGCATGGTGCCATGGCTCACACCGTGGTGGTGGTTGCTGCTGCGGCTGATCCTGCGGCTATGCAATTCCTTGCGCCGTTTGCTGGTTGCACTATGGGTGAGTACTACCGTGATCGTGGTCAGGACGCGTTGATTATTTATGATGACTTGACCAAACAGGCTTGGGCCTATCGCCAGATCTCCCTGCTGCTGCGCCGCCCGCCAGGTCGTGAGGCGTATCCTGGTGATGTTTTCTACTTGCACTCGCGTCTGCTGGAGCGCGCTGCGCGTGTTAACGCTGAGTATGTTGAGCAATTCACTAAGGGTGAAGTAAAGGGCAAAACCGGTTCATTGACAGCGCTGCCAATTATCGAAACTCAAGCGGGTGACGTCTCTGCCTTCGTTCCAACTAACGTAATTTCGATTACAGATGGCCAGATCTTTTTAGAGACCTCGCTGTTTAATGCGGGTGTACGCCCTGCGATGAACGCTGGTATTTCGGTATCACGTGTAGGTGGTGCCGCACAGACCAAGATTATCAAGAAGCTGGGTGGTGGTGTACGTCTTGCATTGGCTCAATATCGTGAGCTGCAAGCGTTTGCTCAGTTTGCTTCTGACCTCGATGAAGCTACGCGTGCGCAGCTACAGCATGGTCAGCGCGTCACAGAGTTGATGAAGCAGAAACAATATGCGCCGATGTCGGTTGCAGAAATGGGTGTATTGTTGTACGCGGCCGACAACAAATATCTTGATGATGTTGATGTAAGCAAGATTGGAAGCTTTGAGGCGTCGTTGTTGTCTTATTTGCATGCGGAGCATTCTGCTTTACTGGCTAAAATCAACGAGACGGGCGATTACAACGCAGATATCGAAGCTGGTATCCGCGCAGCTCTCGACAAGTTCAAAGCTACTCAAACTTGGTAAGGTAACTGACTATGGCAGGCGCCAAAGAGGTACGCACCAAGATCGCCAGTGTGAAGAGCACACAGAAAATCACCAAGGCGATGGAAAAGGTAGCGTTCAGTAAAATGCGTAAAGCGCTGGAACGTATGTCGCATGGCAAACCTTATGCAACACGTATGCGTGCGGTAATTGGCCATTTGGCCAATGCCAATGCTGAATACAAACATCGGTACCTGGAAGAGCGTCCCGTTAGGCGTGTAGGCTACATCGTTGTGTCAACAGATCGCGGATTGTGTGGCGGCTTGAATATTAATGAATTCAAGGCAGCTGTTAAGTCGATGAAAGCGTGGTCTGATCAAGGCGTTGCTATTGATATCTGTGCTATTGGAGGTAAGGCTCAGGCATTCTTCCGCAGTTATGGCGGTAACGTGATTGCTGCAGTACGTGATTTGGGTGATGAGCCTGCTGCTGTAGATTTGCTGGGCGGCGTTAAAGTTATGCTGGACGCCTACGACGACGGAAAGATAGATCGTCTTTTTGTGTTGTATAACGAATTCGTTAATACCATGACCCAAACGCCGGAATTGCAGCAGTTGCTTCCGTTGCAGGCTGCAGAAAATGAAAAACTTGCGCATAACTGGGACTATATCTATGAACCAGATGCGCAAGATTTGCTTGATGGCTTGTTAGCTCGTTATATCGAGTCGCAGGTCTATCAGGGCGTTGTAGAAAACAAGGCTTGTGAAATGGCAGCGCGCATGGTGGCAATGAAAAATGCCACAGAAAATGCCGGGCAGTTGATTAATGATCTGCAACTTGTTTACAACAAGGCGCGTCAGGCGGCAATTACACAAGAGCTATCAGAAATCGTTAGTGGCGCAGCAGCAGTTTAATTTTACAGTTATCGAATTCAAGAGGATTCATAGATGAGTAGCGGTCGCATAGTCCAGATCATTGGTGCGGTAATTGACGTAGAGTTTCCACGTGATGCGGTTCCCAGTGTGTATGATGCCCTAAAAGTGGATGGCAAAGGGCTGACACTGGAAGTGCAGCAGCAACTGGGTGACGGTGTGGTGCGCGCTATCGCCATGGGTTCCTCGGAAGGAATTAACAGAGGTTTGACGGTTTCTAACACAGGTAAGCCAGTTTCTGTGCCTGTAGGCAAGGAAACGCTGGGCCGTATCATGGATGTGCTGGGCGAGCCTATCGACGAGAAAGGCCCGATTGGTGAAAAAGAACGGTGGGCCATCCACCGCAAGGCTCCTTCTTACGACGAGCAATCTGCCAGCAACGAATTGCTGGAAACCGGCATCAAGGTTATCGACCTAGTAGCGCCTTTCGCCAAGGGCGGCAAGGTTGGTCTGTTCGGTGGTGCTGGTGTAGGTAAGACCGTAAACATGATGGAGCTGATCCGTAACATCGCCATCGAGCACAGCGGATACTCCGTGTTCGCCGGTGTGGGTGAGCGTACTCGCGAAGGTAACGACTTCTATCACGAGATGACGGACTCCAACGTTATCGACAAGGTATCTCTGGTTTACGGCCAGATGAACGAGCCTCCGGGTAACCGTTTGCGCGTAGCACTGACTGGTCTGACCATGGCCGAGAAGTTCCGTGATGAAGGCCGCGATGTGTTGTTCTTCGTCGACAACATCTATCGTTACACACTGGCTGGTACCGAAGTATCGGCACTGCTAGGCCGCATGCCGTCTGCAGTAGGTTACCAGCCGACACTCGCGGAAGAGATGGGCGTGTTGCAGGAGCGTATCACCTCCACGAAAACCGGTTCTATTACCTCCATCCAGGCGGTATACGTACCTGCGGATGACTTGACTGACCCATCGCCAGCCACCACATTCTCGCATCTGGATGCTACCGTAGTGTTGTCACGTGACATCGCCGCCAAAGGTATTTATCCGGCTATCGATCCGCTCGACTCAACAAGCCGCCAGCTCGATCCGCTGGTGATTGGTCAGGAACACTACGACGTTGCTCGTGGTGTGCAGACCATCTTGCAGCGTTATAAAGAACTCAAAGATATTATCGCCATCCTCGGTATGGACGAGCTGTCTGAAGAAGACAAACAGGCCGTGAGCCGTGCTCGTAAAATCGAGCGTTTTATGTCACAACCATTTTTTGTGGCCGAGGTTTTTACCGGTTCGCCAGGTAAGTATGTATCTTTGAAAGATACTATTGCGGGCTTTAAAGGCATCTTGAGTGGTGAGTACGATCATTTGCCAGAACAAGCTTTTTATATGGTGGGTTCAATCGATGAAGCCGTCGAAAAAGCCAAGTCGCTCAAGTAATAAAAGCCGGGATTCAATATGGCCATGACAGTTCATTGTGATATCGTCAGCGCCGAGAAAGCTATTTTCTCTGGACTGGTCGAGCAGGTAGTAGCAAATGGATCCTTGGGTGATCTTGGTGTCCAGTATGGCCATGCGCCGTTGTTGACAGCTTTGAAGCCAGGCCCTGTGCGCGTACAAAAACAGGGCGGTGAAGAGGACATCTACTACGTATCTGGCGGTTACCTTGAAGTCCAGCCTAATATTGTTACGATTCTGGCTGATGTGGCGATACGTGCTGATGATGTTGACGAGGCGGCTGCTGAAGCTGCGCGACAACAAGCCGCGCATATTGTAGCAAACCAGACGGGAGAGCTTGATTACTCGCGCGCAGCTGCTCAGTTGGCTGAGGCGGTTGCGCAGTTGCGAACTATTCAGCAATTACGGAAGAAGTTTGGTAAATAAACCCACAGAGAAAGCCGACCTTTTCTGGGTCAATTTGTAACAAAAAAGCCCGCGTTATGTGGGCTTTTTTGTTTTCGATAAGATTGATTCTCAAAAGTTTTGGATGAATGAATTATCTAGGTAAAACACTCTAATTTCCGCTTGCGCAGGCTAATTTGATTGTGATATTGTCAGCCTGCAAGTCCCTATTTTGAGGAGATTTATCGGAGAGGCGCCAATGTCTGTCTGGTATTGTCTGAAAGAGGGGGTAACTGGTGAGTCGGGCAGAAAGGTCTGCTTGCCTTATAAAACAATAAGTTAGATCTAAGGGGAATCCGAGGATGAAAAAAGTAATCTCAATGACTGTCAAGCCTCTCGCGATAGCTACTGCTTTCGCAGCGGGTACGACTGCAAGCATGATCGCAACTGCCCTGCCGGGTGGTGGTGATACTCTGGGCGCCGTAAAGGTTGTCAATGAATCAATCTGTAAACAAAGCGTAAACATGACTATTTCTGGCGGCAGTCGCTCTGTGACAACCGGAACAGGTACTTGTCAGTTGCGCACTCTGCCTCCAACTCAGGGTTTGGTACTGACTGAGTCGTCTCCTGCTGGCGGCACAACTGCAGATAGCAGCGCCATGGTTAATGCTGGTGGTGAGTTGTACGAAACTTTTGTTGCTGGCAAACGCTCTGGCGCTACATTGTTGACGCCTAACCGTGCGCTCGCGACTTCTCATGCCGTGACTTACGCATCGGGCAGCGGCGGTTCTTTGTCTGTGGATTTCGCAGCAAGTGTTCAGCCTGTATCTGGTTTGCAATCTAACTGGCTGGTCGGTACGTATCGCATTCTGAATAGCATTCGTGCAAATGGTCAGGTTGCTGACGGCATCGAAAAATCTGCTTATGCGGATCCTAACTATGCTATGGGCAAGCTGGATTACACCAGTACTTTCCAGGTCAAATTCAATGGTGACAATACCTGTACTGTGCAGGACGTTAACAGCCATTGGGCTGCGGGCCTTTACAGGGATCCCCTGTTAAATGGTGGTGTTCCTGAGATGGACGTTGCTTGTACCGCGGGTGGCGGTGGTTGCGGCCAGAACGACGGTAACAACTACGTTTCTCACGGTGTTATCGACATGGGAACGACAGGTTCTGTTGGTAATGGTCAGGCTTTCGACTGGAATGATACTTACTCCGGATCTGATGGTGTTGGCCTTTATCAAGAATCATGCACCTATTCGGTAAATGCAGGAGCTGGCCAGGTTACCGTTAACTATGGCTTTACCTCTGGCGACACAAATGACGTTCCTAGCATGTCACATGTGACATGGGCTTCTACTTACAATGTTTCTTCTGACCTGCGCTATCTGGTTTCGGATGGTGTAAGTGCAACGGAAGGATTCAAGGCTACAGGCTTTGCTTATGAGCCCAAAGGTGGCATTTCAGTTGGTGTGCGTCAGGGTTCTCCGACGCTTGTAGGCAATACCTATCTCTTTAATGCAAGAGATGGTATTGAAAACGAAACAACATCGACAACTGCGTCGTATGAAGCTCCTGTATCTGCTCCGTATCAGGATCAGCAGTGCTTCTCAACAGGCTCTCTGGCCTTGGCTGCTGCTGGCGCTTGTACCGTGAACGTTGTTAGTACTTGCTCTGGCCGTAAATCTTCTGGTTATGAAGAAAATACTTCGGTGGGTCTGAATGGCGGCGCTCCGACTGTTGGTGCGGGCAGTGGTACCATCAAAGACGCATTGACAGTGTTTAACGCCTCTACTGCTCCTACTTGTTCTTGGAGTGGCACTGCAGCAAACCTGGTTGTGAATGTTGCAGCCAAGGATGCTAACGGTGGTGATGTGACTATGCAGTACACTGGTTCTGCATCCGATAATGGTGAAGCACTGGTTCTGCAGGGTATCTACAACCTGGCAGGTGCTGGTCTGGGTGATACGACTAACACGCCGATTCTGCCTATCCAGCGCTACAACATGGAATCAGCTATGGTTGCCCAGCAGTATCAGGGTTCTTTGACTGCCGATGCCGACTCAAATGGCACCAATAACTTTGGTGAGTTTACTCAAGTCACTAATACCGGCAGCAACACTGTTCGCTCTGACTTCAATGCTGATGGCACTTCTGACATCTTCATGAGAGATGACGGCGTTAGCAGCTTTGCACTCAACTTGCTGATGTCCAATGGTGACCGTAATGGCGCTAACGGTATCGGTTACACAAGCACTGCCTTCCACGTGGTTGGTTTTGCGGATATCAATGGCGATGGCCGTAAAGACGTTATCCTTCAGGATGATGGTTCTTTGGGAAATATCATCATTGGCCAGTTGATGGGTGAAGGCGGTGCGCTGACAGCTAACGTGCTGGTCGGCTATACCGATGGCAACGAAGTTGTTGATTTGGTACAGAACTTGTATCAGGGTGCGCCAGGTTTGCTGTTCAAAACGAGCGGAGGCATCTACTTCACTAAAACCCTCAAGAACAGTGCGTTTGCTGATTTTGCACAGGTTGGTTCCGGCAGTATGCCCGGCACCTTTGTGTACAAAGGCATGGGTGACCTTGATGGTAACGGGGAAAAAGACGTTGTTTTCCTTGATACCGCGCAAGACCGTTTCTTTGGCTACAAGCGTGCTAACAACGCATTCTCTGGCTTGGTAGATATCGGTGGCGGTGCTTCAGGCATTGGCTTCAGTGCCAAAGGCGTGATGGACATCAACGGTGATGGCCGTGCTGATATCGTTGGCATCTCGACGGGTCTGAACCAGATCTTTGCGCTTGAGCCAGATAGCACTGGCGGTAACGGCACCTATGTGCAACTGGCTGGTGTGAACTCTGGAGATCAGGTACTTGCCGTTGATGATCTTGACGGAAATGGCACAGCTGATGTGTTGGTTTCAAGTAGCGCCTTGGGTCAGGTTTTGAGCCTGAAGTTTGTGGGTGGTGCTTTGAATTCTTACAACACGATCCTGTACTCAACTGCCCTGAACTTCAAAGGCATGGGTAAGTTTATCCAGAGCCAGCCTAATGATCTGGGCATTGTGTGGACGACTGCTGGTGGCGATGTAATTCTGTCGCACATGGCTGGTGCCGCATTGGATCATCACTTGTACCTGGGAACTTTCGATCCAAACCTGATCGTTCACATGGAATAAGGGAAGAAAGAGCAAATACTGCCGTATTCTTTACGGTACGGCAGACTAGAAAGAACTGTGCTGAAAGGCACAGTTCTTTTTTTTTAAGTGATTCAATGCATCACAGCAATAAGCGAGAATTTTTGGTGGACCGATCGGTAACAATCAGGCAGTTGGGTAATAACACGCTGGTGCGTATTCTGGGAGCTGTTTCTGGATTTTTGCTTACTATCTATGCCGCACGGGTTATGGGCACCGAAGATGCGGGAAGGTTTTTCTGGGCCTCGAATGTAGTGCTCGGATTTGGATTCGTATGTAAATGGGGGTTGGAAATTGTAATGACAAGGCTGGTTGCCTTGGATAAGGACAATGATTTACGAACAAACGAGTTGCTGTGGCAGGGCATGATTTTGTCTGGTGGAACAGCAATCTTATTGGCTGCTATATCGGTGATTTTTGCCAGCATCTTCGCGGATAGTGTTTTTCCTGACAAAGCCTACCTTAAGGTTTTTTTACTGGCAATGTTTTGCGTTTTGCCATTTTCCCTGCAGGCCCCGGTCTGCGGAGTGCTCAGGGGGCAGCACAAACAGGGCGAAGGCGCTTTTGTAGAAAAGGCAGGGCAATCAGTATTTTTGCTGTTGAGCCTGTATTTGCTGACACAGTCAGGAGTGATTAACGCAGAAAACGCGCTATGGGCTAATGTTGTCGTATGTGTCGTGGTGTTGATGATTGGGTTATACATAACGAAGGCACTCAACACGAAAAATAATAAGCCAAAGCTGTCACTCAAAATTCATCCTGAATTAATAAAGGGAGGGGGGGCGCTGGTAATAAATAATCTGGCAGGCTTTTTGGTCAACTGGGGCTGCGGGATTATGTTGGCGTGGTATGTCGCAGCTGATGAAGTCGCTGTATTTGTCTGCGCTCAGAGAATATCGAGCTGTATTACAATCATATTTGCGATATTTGCAGCCACATATGGCTCGTATATGCCATTACTGTATTCAGGAAGAAAATTTGACGAATTGGGGAAATTAATTATCAGAGGGACCCGAAACATAATTTTGGCGTCATTTCCATTTGTGTTGCTGTTACTTGTACTGCCTTCAGAAGTAATGAGATTCATGGGTGAAGACTATGCGCATGGTGCAAAATATCTTGTGTGCCTGATGCTGGGACAGGTCTTTACCATGGTAACTGGCCTGGCGGGATTACTTCTGGCAATGGCGGGAAAAGAGTATGTTATGCGTAACATAGGAGTTGGTGTTGCCGTATTCATGATTGTGTGCGGTTGGCTCGTAATCCCGCGCTTTGGTAGCATGGGTGCGGCAGTTGTGACTACCATAGGTATGTTTATACAGGGCGCTATGTATGTATATATGGTAGAGGCTGGTCTTGGTGTGAAATATCTACGTACATAGAGTATGAAAATGCACCAATATCTCCAGCCAAACTGGAATTGATGGTAAAAAAACGCGCAAGGCGAAAGTAATATGTATCGTTCTACATTGATTTTCATGGGGATTGCATGTGCATTCCTTGTGGAAATCGGATCGAAAATCTCACCGGAAATACTGTATCTGAGAGGAAAGATAGGCATTGTTGTTCTTTGCTTGTTAATTGCAGGTTCTCTGGCTTTCTGGAGGCCGCTTCCGGATATTTTAAAAGTATTCTTACTTTGCTCGCTCCTGTCATTAGTGCCCGGTATGTCCACTGTGACGCACGCATACGGATTTATGCAGGTATTCCTCGATTTCAAGTTCGGGATGGCGTTGGTGGTAACGTATGTTTTGGCGTCCAGTCATTTAGTAGTGTATAGGATGCCACGCTTGGTTTTGGCGGTTATGGTTTTCAGCTCGTTACTGATAATGCTGGAAATGTTATCGCCAGGGCTGTATCGAAAAATATTCCCCATGACAGTTATGTACACAACTGTATTTGGTACGGACTTTATAAGAGCGACTGGCTTTTTTACCGATGCCAGCTCGTTTGGTATGTTTTGTACGGTTGCTGTCCTGTATTTTTTTGCACTATGGCGGTATTTGGGATGGAATAAGGTTACTGGTACAGGACTTGTTTTCTCATTATTGGGTCTGGTCATGTCCGGGCAACGAATGGAGGCGGGTTCAGCGCTATTTGGAGTTGTACTTTTTTATGCCCTGCGAAAATGGAAGCGACCATGGCTTATAGGGAGTGTGATTTTTAGTGTGGCAGTGGGTTATGCCGCAGTGGGCGGTATATTTGATGAAATTATTGGTCAGTTCACAAAGCTATACCAGGACGCAGAAAGCTGGAGCCAATTTGACCCTCGGCTAGCCTTGTTGTCTGGCGCAGAATATCTGGCTAACTATCACTTTCCGTTTGGATCTGGCTTGGGAACATATGGCAGCAGCATGTCATTGATTAATCCGGATGATGCTTATTTTGATGCAGGCACCAATCAGCTGTGGTGGTATCAGCAGGAAGATACGCCTTATTTGACCGATTCTTATTGGGCGATGGTAATAGGTGAAACGGGCTGGTTTGGCTTTGTTCTTTGTTTTTTTTCTTATGCGTATCTGTTGTTTCAGGCAAGCAAGAAAGTGGCTGAAGCAGAAAGCGATCTTGAAATATTTGGTTCCTGTCTTGCATTTACGACTATGACATACGGATTTTTAAATTCTGTGGCTTCTGCCGTTTTTGTGGGAAGCATGGTCCAGATCTATTTTCATGCATTACTTTATATAATGATCTTCAAGAAAGAGGATGCATCTGTTTGACGAATAAGACGGTGCTTCATCTGATTAATGGCGATTTATATGCCGGTGCTGAGAAAGTGCAGGATGTTCTCGCATGTTGTCTGCCTGCATATGGCTGGGACGTCGAGTTTTTTCAACTGAAGGAAGGGTTTTTTACGTCGGGCCGCAAGAATCGTTCTCCTGTGTATCAAGGGTTTATGCGCTCGCGATTTGATTTCAGGCCGTTCTTTTTTCTGAACAGACTGGTGCGTTCCGGCAGGTTTTGTCTGGTACATTCACATACGACGCGCACCTTGTTGCTGGCATCATTTATATGTTTGTTCAACAGGATTCCGCTTGTGCATCACTGCCATAGTTCAGAAGTTATTTCCTCACAAGAGGGGTTGGTTGACTGGATTAACCGGAAACTTGAGTCGGTGCTATTGCGGTTGCTGCCGGACAAGGTGATAGCTGTGTCAGTTGGGGCGCTTGCATACCTTCGCGCCGTGGGAGTGCCCGAAAACCGGATTGCCTGTATACACAATGGCGTGCCTGTCTCCGGAACAGTTTGTCAATTCACCAGGTCGGATGGCATTTACAGGTTTGCCTGCGTTGCGCTATATCGCCAACGTAAAGGCGTGGAGATTCTGCTTGACGCATTTGCGTTATTGTTGTCAGGCGGAATTTCCAGTGCGCGCCTGTCACTGATCGGCAATTTTGAAACCGAAGAATACAGACGGCAAGTTGAGCAGTATGCGCAGGCATTGCACATACAGGATCACGTAGTATTTGAAGGTTTTTGTGGCAATGTGCCGGCACGACTGTTGGAGATGGACTGTCTGGTTTTCCCGAGTGTACGCCCTGAAGGTATGCCTATGGTTTTACTGGAGGCGATGTCTGTAGGCTTGCCGATTATTGCATCGAATGTCGAAGGCGCAGCAAATCTGGTAAATGATGGTGTGAATGGTGTTCTGGTCAAACCGTCAGATGCTGTGGCGCTCGCAACAGCAATGCGGAATTTCGTAGAAGGGGCAGGAAGTGATTGGCTTAAAGACTATGGGCGACAAGGTTATGAAATCCAGCGCGAAAGTTATTCGGATATTTCCATGGCGAGAGATCTGGCCAGGATATACGATGCCTTGAGTGAACAGGCGGCGAAGTCATGATGAAAACTTGCCGCATGTTTGGTCTCGATTTTCTTGCAGTAAATGGGCAGGAGGCAACTGGCCTGATTGCCGAAGCAGCAGAAGATAAACAACGTTGCCTTGTCATTACGCCAAATGTGGATCACATCGTAACGGTGATGCAACAGCCCGAAATACAAAATATTTACCGGAATACCAAATTGTTATTTGCGGACGGCATGCCTCTGGTCTGGCTAAGTCGCATCCTGCCAGGAAGTAAGTTGCCTGCGCGTGTTACGGGCGCGGATCTGATTGAGTCGGTATCCTCTGCCTGTGCACAGAGAAAATTGACGATGGCTTTGATCGGAGGCAAACCGGGTGTTGCCAGCTCTGCTGCGGCAGTGCTGGAACGGCGTTATCCCGGATTGCGTGTTGTGGGTACATACAGCCCTCCATTTGGTTTCGAGCAGGATGAGTCAGAGTCAGATAAAATTGTCGGACTGTGCCATGACTGGAAGCCGGACATTGTCTGTCTGGCATTCGGTGCGCCGAAACAGGAGTTGTGGGCCAGCAAGTATTTGGCGAAATTACCGCCAGCGCCCTTGTTGTGTTTTGGCGCAGCGATTGATTTTGTGGCGGGAGAGTACCAGCGAGCACCGTTATGGATGCAAAAGTCCGGACTGGAATGGCTCTGGAGACTGTCCCAGGATCCTGTGCGTATGTTTAAACGTTATTTTTTAAGGGACAGCATGTTCCTCATCTATGCAGCAAATGAGTTTTTTTCGCAGTGGCGGGTGTTTCGCGAGAACAAATAAAAAATGTCGAGCTTTGAGAGGGGTGTTATGTACCTGAATGCGATTGATTTTTACCGGGTCGGGCGTTGGTTGAAAAAGCACAAGATCCCGGTATTGCCGTTGTTGGTCGATCTGGTGATCTTTCTGGTTTTCAATTCCAAAGTGCCGCTCGAGTGTGAAATTGGTGAAGGTACATACTGTGGGCATCGTGGTATAGCTATCGTTATCCACCCGGAAGCAGTGATTGGCAAACGGTGTGAGTTGGGTTCTTGCGTCACAGTCGGAGGCGGCGGGAAGGGGAAGCCGGGTGCGCCTGTTATCGGTGATGATGTGGTCATATCGACTGGCGCCAAAGTGCTTGGTGCAGTGCGGATTGGCAATGGTGTAACAATTGGTGCCAATGCAGTTGTCATTCACGATATTCCGGATGGTGCGACCGCAGTGGGTGTGCCAGCGAAAATAATTTCACGTGCCTAGTCTGTTTTCGACTGAATCAGGAGCGTCAATGCAGTGAGCGCGCGAAGAATACCCGGTGTCGATGGTTTGCGTGCTATAGCTGTCTCGCTTGTGCTGGTAGCGCATTTTGGTCTTGAGCATTATGTGCCGGGAGGGTTCGGGGTCACGTTATTTTTCTTTATCAGTGGATTCCTGATTACAGGATTGTTGATTACAGAGTTTGAAACGAAAGGAAATATATCTGTCCCTTCTTTCTATATGCGTAGATTGCTACGCTTGTACCCGGCGCTTGTTCTCGCTGTTTTGGTAACCGCACTTTTGTACCCCGCGCTGGGCGGCGTTGTTACGGCAGCCGAAATTTCTGCTTCGCTTTTTTATTACGCCAATTACTACAACCAGATCGTCGTATTCGGATCGGCAGGCAGTGTTCCGGTCGGGAGTTTTCATCCGCTGAGTATCCTGTGGTCGCTGGCGATTGAAGAGCAGTACTACCTTGTGTTTCCTTTTGTGATGTTGCTTCTCGTCAGGAAAAAAAGCAGCCTGTTGCCCGTGTTTATTGCGGTTGCAGCTATAAGTTTGATCTGGCGAATTTTCTTGCAGTGTGAAGGCATGGGCGACAGGATTTATGCTGCGACGGATACGCGTATGGACTCGATTATCTATGGCGCCATCATGGCAGTGTTGGCAGATAGTGAATCAGGGAAGCGATTGTTATTGCAGATGAGATCTGTGGCGCCGGTTCTTGTCGCATTCGTATTGTTATTGTCGACTTTTGTAATAAGGGGTGAGTTCTTTCGTAATACCTTTCGCTATTCATTGCAAGGTCTTGTGCTTTTGCCTCTGGTGTCAGGCGTATGTTTTTCGGACAAGGACAGTGTTGTGCTCAAGATACTGGAGAGCAAGGTCTTTTTGCTGCTGGGTGCATGGTCTTATTCCCTTTATCTGTTTCATGGCATTGCCATCCTTGTCACGGAAAATATTTTCAGGGTTGATGCTTCAGCGCGATTTTCAGAGATACCGCTGGCGTTTTATCCTTGCGAAGCGATACTTTCCTTTCTCTTTGCGATCATTTCCTATTACGCCGTTGAGATGCGTTTTGTGAAATTGCGCCGTCATTTTGGTTCGCAGGTCTAGCAAACGTTATGTCCAGGTTCTGGAAAAGTTATGCCGGTGTGGGTCTACCATGATAAATAATATGATCCAGCTGATGCGGCTGGATAAACCTGTCGGTATCTTCCTGTTGCTGTGGCCTACATTATGGAGTTTATGGATTGCGGCAGGAGGTGCGCCTGATAGCAGGAATCTTGTGATTTTTATCCTTGGCTGTGTGCTGATGCGCTCTGCAGGCTGCGTTATCAATGATTACGCGGATCGGGATTTTGATCGCAAAGTTGTGCGCACAAAAAGTCGCCCGATCACGTCCGGCAAGGTAAAGCCATCCCATGCGATGCTGTTGTTTATTGTGTTGTGTGTTCTGGCATTCACTCTGGTCTTGCAGACGAACTGGCTTACCATCGAATTATCGCTTGGCGCCATTGCACTGACTGCGGTTTATCCGTTTTGCAAAAGGCACACCCATCTGCCGCAGGTGGTGCTGGGTGCGGCATTTGCGTGGTCAGTGCCCATGGCGTGGGCGGCAGAAAAAAACGGCTTGTCACCACACGTATGGCTTTTGTATTGCGCAGTGGTTTTGTGGACTATCGCCTATGACACGTTCTACGCGATGGTGGACAGGGAGTGTGATTTGAAAGCCGGGATCCGTTCTACAGCAATCCTGTTTGGCGATGCTGATCGTGCCATTACGTCTATACTGCAGATGTTGGTCATCCTGACGCTGGTATTGGCGGGCAGGCGTTTTTCCCTCGGTGCTCCTTATTACGCAGGGCTTGTTGTCGCTGCAATGTTGTTTGGGTGGCAGCAATACCTGGTTCGTCACCGGGAACCGACGGCTTGTTTCAGGGCATTCCTGAATAACCAGTGGGTAGGTTTTGCGATTTTTGTCGGGATTGCTGCAGATTATTACCTGCGCACAGCCTGAATTACCCGCTTCCGGCGCTTTGTCATTTTTCTGCAACAAATTTGTAGCGTAATGTACCCGATGTTACGGAGTACTCCATGAATACCGCTACGATCCTCGTTGTTGATGATGAGCCGGCGATAGCTGACATGATTGTCACGGCGCTTGATATTGCCGGGTTTCGCTGTTTGCGGGCAGATAACGCCCAGCAAGCACATGCGCTGGTTGTCGATGAACAGCCTGATCTGGTTCTGCTCGACTGGATGATGCCTGGCACCAGTGGACTGGAGTTGGCGCGACGCCTGCGGCGTGACGATCTTACGGCGCGTATCCCGCTGATCATGCTTACAGCCAAGAGCGAAGAAGATAACCGTATCCAGGGGCTCGATGCCGGTGCGGACGACTACATCACCAAGCCGTTTTCCACGCGCGAGCTCGTGGCCCGTATCAAGGCTGTGCTAAGGCGCACGGTGGCCGGTGATGATGAAGAGCCGCTGGTGGTTGGTAAACTGGTGATGGACAGGGTGGCGCGGCGAGTGCTGGACAACGGTGTTGCCCTGGATCTCGGCCCGACCGAATACCGGCTGCTGGAATTTTTCATGCTGCATCCCGAGCGTGCCTATACGCGGGCACAATTGCTGGACCATGTCTGGGGTGGTAACGTCTACATCGATGAAAGAACAGTCGATGTGCATATTCGCCGGTTGCGCAAGGCGCTTGAGCCGGGTGCCCATGACGGACTGATCCAGACGGTGCGGGGAACGGGTTACCGTTTTTCTGCCAGTAATTAATTGAAGGAATTGCTTTTGCAGCGCGGTCTACGCACAGAGATACAGCGTCTCGGCCTGTTTCTCGCTTTTTCACTGTTTCTCGGCTGGCTGGTTGGTATGCCCTTCCAGTGCCTGCTGGTCGGTTCTGTGTTGTATGGCATGTTCCTTCTGCAGCAGATGCAGCGGTTTTACCTGTGGCTGGCTAATCACAGCGCGGACATCCCGCCCGCCAGTAGCGGTGTCTGGGGCGATATTTCCGATGCGATTTATCGCATGCGCAAAGCACAGGAACAACAGCAACAGGATTTGCTCAAGCAGTTGACGCGCATGCAGGATTCCACAGCAGCACTCAAGGATGGTGTGGTGCTGGTGGATAATCGCGGACAAATCGAATTCTGGAACGATGCGGCCGGCGTCTTGCTGGGTCTGCGTCGCAACGCCGATGAGCACCAGATCCTGACCAATTTGTTGCGTGATCCCTTGTTTGTCGACTACTACCGCAACGCCGGTTATGTCGAGCCTTTTGTTATTCATTCGCCGATCAACAGTGAGTCGTTTCTGGAAATCCAGATCAATGTGTTTGGTGATAATGAAAAACTGATGGTGGTGCGTGATGTAACACGCCTGCAAAAACTGGAAAAGGTTCGCAGTGAATTTGTCGCCAATGTGTCGCATGAATTGCGGACACCCTTGACCGTGCTGAAGGGTTATCTGGAAACGCTGGTTGACCAGCGCGATATGCTCGATCCGCGTTGGGGCAAGGCGCTGGATCATATGCAGCAGCAGGCAGCACGGATGCAAAACCTGATTGATGACTTGACCTTGCTGTCGCGACTCGAGAGTCGCAATACTGGAAGCGAGCGTTCCAGAGTGATTATCCCTGTGTTGGCACAACGTATCGTTGACGATGCGCACCATCTGTTTCCGCAGCACAAGATAAAGCTGGAAGGGCCGATGCTGGCAATTGATGGCAACGAGACGGAATTACACAGTGCTTTCAGCAACCTGCTGACCAATGCGCTGCGTTACTCGCCTGCAGGTTCCCAGGTGTGCCTGCACTGGGGTTTGGACGAACACAGCATGTTTTTTTCCGTGCAGGATCAGGGGCCGGGCATTGCAGCGGTACATTTGCCTAGACTGACAGAGCGGTTTTACCGGATAGATGCAGGTCGTGGCCGGGCCGATGGTGGCACCGGCCTGGGTCTTGCGATCGTCAAGCATGCACTGGCTCGCCATGACGCCTTGCTTGAAATAAAGTCCACTGTGGGCAAGGGCAGTGAATTTACCTGTCGTTTTCCACTGGCGCTGGTCAGGGAAAATTGATCGACACGATCACAGATGCGGCAATCATAAATTGACCCGGTGATTGCAACATGCAACATTAATCACTGCATGTGAGTGGAGCTGCATATGGCTATTGAGGATCCGCGCCAACGCGTTGCCTTGTCCGGGGTGGTGGCTTCGCTGTTTTTTTCTTTCAGTTATATCCTGATTGCAGGTTTGTATCTGAAATTTGACATGCCCATTATGGACAACGTAGTGAGCAAGCTGGTTTTTGCGATCTATTGTTCTGCGTTTGCCGCCTTGCCGTTGATGTTGGGCCAACTGGCTGTCGTCGTACGCAAGTTGCTACAACTGGAAAGTCTTGATGGCGAATTTGTGCAAGTGGGTTCGCGTCTGGATATCCACATGCAGTTTGTTAATGAAACAACCAACCATTTACTATTGTTTGTGATTACGTTACTGAATCTTGCGCCGTTTCTGGAAGGCGATTTTTTGCGCCTGATGCCGGCGATGACCAGCTGGTTTATCGTCGGCCGGATGTGTAACTGGTTTGCGCACCTGATCAGCCCACCCTATCGGGTTTTTGGTTCTGCAGCCACGCTGGCACCTTCTGTTTTTTTTCTGTGCCTCTGCATTGCCCATTTGCTGCGCTGGTTGTGATGCGTTCAGATGACGCGTTCGTTACCGCCATCAACAGGTATTTGTGCACCCGTTGTGCATGACATGCCGGCACCGCAAAGCAAGGCCACCATTTCCGCTACGTCCGCCGATTTCACTTCACGCCGCAGTACATTATTGGTCTTGTATTGTTCAACACGCATGCCGTAAGCCTGCGCACGGGCTTGCAATGTGTTCTCGTCCCAGATGCCGGTATCGAAAACAGCGTTCGGGTGGATGGCATTGACGCGAATGCCGTATTTCCCCAATTCCAGCGCTGCGATGCGTGTCATCTGCGTCAACGCGGCCTTGGCACTGGAATAAGCCAGGGCGCCCGGGCCCGGGGCCGGTACATTTTTTGAGGCGACAATCACTACCGATGGCAGTATGCCGGATTTCAGGAATGGCGCACATTCACGCAGCAGCTGGAAGTGGGAGGTAAAGTTCAGCTGCAGGGATTTTTCCATCACTTCATCGGACAGGTTATCCAGTGTCGCGGATGCAGGAAAAAAACCGGCGTTGCTGACTAGCATATCTATACCGCCGTATTGCATGACAGTTTGCTGTATCGCTGTTTTCATTTGCGACGGGTTGGTCACATCGCAGCGAATGCCCGTCACGGCACTGTTGTTGAAAAGATTTTCAACTGCAGGATTGATGTCCAACGCCGCAACACAGGCGCCGCGTTTGAGCAGTGTCTCGACACAGGCGCGGCCGATGCCCGATGCGGCGCCTGTGACAATGGCAATCCTGCCTTCCAGTTCCGGTGCGTGGCTGGATGACTTGAGTTTTGCCTGTTCCAGTTCCCAGTATTCCAGTTCGAAAATATCTTTTTCCGGTAGCGCACGCCATCCGCCCAGCGCTTCACCCCATTGCACGGCACGGCGTGTGTGACTGGCGATATCGCGCACGATTTCAAGTCGCTTGCTGCCGGGCGCAAAATACAACATGCCGCGTTGTTTCCAGATGCCGACGCGTGGCGCCGTATCGAGACAGGTGAGTGCACCGGTGTTATGTCGATTGAAATAATCCCGATAGTCATCTGAAAAAACCCGCACCGGATCCGTTTCCAGTGAATCGACAATCATCGCTGTACGCTTGGTGTGCAGTGTGTGATCCGGTGTCACAGGCCCGCAGTTGGCAATCGTGTCGATGTTGTCCAGGTTGCTGTAGCCAACAGCGCCTTCTGAAATATCCCAGCGGGCAAGCATGGGTTTGTCACAAAGCACGGATACCTGTTGACGCAGTTTCGCCAGGTTTAAAAAATCATTCGTGGCGGGTTGGTAAGTGGCTGCGGCAGCACATGACCAGATTTTCTGGTTCCGTAAATAGTCTTCTGCGCGGTTAACCAGCTCGACCATGTTTTCATAACTGGAACGGGCATTTTCGTGAAAGCTGAAAACGCCATGGTGCAACAGGATGATGCCTTTCAGGCGTGACCAGTCAGTATTTTTTGTGGCATTGTAAATCTGTTGCGCGAGGATAAAACCGGGCATCACATAAGGCAGTATCAGCACGTCGTCACCGCAGATGCGGCGCAAGATTTTTTCACCGTCAGCTGTGTTGCTGATGGCGACGACAGCATCGGCATGCGTGTGATCAACAAAACGCGCGGGCATGATCGCGTGCAGGATTGCTTCCACTGATGGCGTTGGTGCAGCGGTGTGCGTGCAGGCCGCTTTCAGTTCGCGCATCATGTCAGTGTCAGACAAGGCGGGCAGTGTGGCCAGCCGTTGCAATACAGGCAGATGTGTCGGTGCAAAGCCTGCCTTCCCGATGGTGGCCAGATCCCAACCCGAACCTTTGATGTAGAGAATATCTTCTTCATCCCCGAAAATATTTTTCACGCGTGCTTTTACTGATGTGTTGCCGCCGCCGTGAAGGACGAGAGAGGGTTCGCGACCCAGTAGTTGTGATGTGTAGACACGCTGTGCCAGTAAATCGTCGCCGCACGCCGCGGCAGCCTGGTCATCCCATAAACTTTGCATGTCCGGTTCTCTCGAAAAGGTTGTCAAACTATCAATTCACATCATGTAATTCATATCATGATGTGTGGCTGCCGTTATAATGCACTAACAAACACAGAATCTGAATTGACAAGGTTCCGGTTTTTAAAAACCGGAGCGCCTGGAAATCCCATCTTCCCGCAAACGAGGTATCTACCATGAATCGTCCCAGTGGCCGTCACGCTGACCAACTGCGTCCCGTCAGGATTACCCGCCGTTACACGCGTCATGCTGAAGGCTCTGTGCTGGTGGAATTTGGTGATACCAAAGTCATTTGCACAGCAACGGTGGTGCCGGGTGTGCCGCGTTTCATGAAGGGTGAAGGACGCGGCTGGATCACAGCGGAATACGGCATGTTGCCGCGTTCGACCGGCTCGCGCATGGATCGTGAGGCTGCGCGGGGCAAGCAGGGTGGTCGTACCGTGGAAATCCAGCGGCTGATTGGTCGCTCCTTGCGCGCGGCTGTTGATCTCAAGAAACTGGGCGAAAATACGATCACGATAGATTGTGATGTGATTCAGGCAGATGGCGGCACACGCACAGCTTCCATCACAGGTGCTTGTGTTGCACTGGCTGACGCGGTGAGTTACATGCAACAGAAAAAAATGGTGACGGATAACCCGATTGCACGCATGGTCGCGTCTGTATCTGTCGGTGTTTATGCGGGTGAACCGGTGCTGGATCTGGATTATCCTGAAGATTCTTCAGCGGAAACCGATATGAATGTGGTGATGGGTGAAGACGGCGGGTTTATTGAAATCCAGGGTACAGCGGAAGGCCAGCCATTCAGTGAAACCCAATTTAACGGCATGCTGGTGTTGGCAAAAAAAGGCATTGCGGAACTGTTGCAACTGCAGCGGGCAGCGCTGGCCAGCAATGGCTAGGATTGCTGTTGCGGAATTGTTGTTACTGGAAGTATTGCCTGGTGCTGGCGCCGGTTTCGGTTGCCGACGATCAGTGGCACTCGATATCGTAATCAACAATCAAGGGCAAATGACTTGAAAAAGCTTTGCCTTTGAAGAAGCGCGCTTCTTGTACAGAGGAAGCAAATTCAGGAGAAATCACTTGTGCATCAACACGCCAGCCATCGCCCTGGTCTACGCTGCCGCTTGGCCACCAGCTATAGAGATCGCGGTCGCTGCTCACGGTTCGCAGCGCATCCACGTAGCCCAGATCGTTGAAGACCTCGTTGATCCACTGGCGTTCGAACGGTAAAAACCCTGGTGTAGCCTGATGGGCTTCCCAGTTTTGCACGTCGGCTTTCTGGTGGGCGATATGCCAGTTGCCGCAGAAAATAAATTTGCGGCGCTTGTTGATGACCTTTTGCAGATGGTCTTTCAGGTGATCAAAAAACCGCATCTTGTTTTCCAGTGATTGCGGTTCGACCGATGCGTGCGGGCACAGCAGGGACACGACACTCAGTTGCTCAAAATCGGCACGGATGTACGCACCCTCGAGGTCGACATCAGGGCTGTAGCCAAAGCCGACCATGATGGCGCGGGGTAACTGGCGTGTGTAGATGGCGACGCCGTTGATGCCGTCAGCGGTATCACAGAAATAAGCGTAATACCCGTCGGGAAAATAAACGGGAGCGTCGAGCTGGTCTTCCCGTGCGCGGAGATCCTGCAAGCAAATTACGTCGGCATCCTGCTGTTCCAGCCAGTCAAACAGGCCACGTTTTGCCGCCTGCACAATGCCGTCCACGCTCAAACTTATAATTCGCATACTGTCTCCGGGCTTGCCCCTTGTTATGATGTGCCGCGGTTCAGATCCGTCATGATGCGACTACGCACACCTTGACAGTGTGTGACTTTTTTTTGAATCAACAACCTAGGATTTCCACATGCACACTTACCAGCAGCAATTTATCGAGCTGGCACTTCACTATGACGCCCTCCGCTTCGGCGAGTTCAAACTGAAATCTGGCCGCATCAGCCCCTACTTTTTCAATGCGGGCCAGTTCCAGACCGGGAAGGCACTGGCTGAGCTGGGTCGTTGCTATGCCGCAGCACTGGTCGCATCCGGGGTTGAGTTTGATATGTTGTTCGGGCCTGCCTACAAGGGTATACCGCTGGTCAGCAGTGTGGCCATTGCGCTGGCAGAGCACTTTGGCCGCGATGTGCCCTGGTGTTTCAACCGCAAGGAAGCCAAGGATCATGGCGAGGGCGGCACGCTGGTGGGTGCGCCATTGAGGGGGCGTGTGGTGATTGTGGATGATGTGATTACTGCGGGTACGGCTGTTGCCGAAGTGATGCAGCTGTTCGCCCATCATCCGGAGGCAAAGGCGGTGGCGGTGATGATCGGTCTGGATCGTCAGGAGCGCGGGCAGGGCGAATTGTCGGCGGCGCAGGAAGTCAGCCAACGCTACAGCATGCCGGTGTTGCGTGTGCTGGGGCTGGCGGACCTGATCCGTTTTTTGCAGCAATCGGAGCCAAATAGCGCTACGCTGGCAGCTGTGCTGCGCTACCGTGAGCAATACGCGAGTCCATGATGGGGCTGACTCGGTGTTTATGCGGGTGGCATGAGAGAGCCGCATCGCTATAATGTACGATCTTTTGCGGGGCATGCCCGCACCTTCCGCCTAGAAAACAGGCCTATCCAGAACAGGTAATACCGCATGAACCCCGAGACTGCCACGCCCGTCGCATTCAGCGATCTGGGCCTCCCGGAAGCGATGCTCAACGTGCTGAGCGATATCGGTTATGAAACACCTTCAGCGATCCAGGCACAGACCATTCCGCTGTTGCTCGAAGGGCGTGACCTGCTCGGTCAGGCACAAACCGGCACCGGCAAGACAGCTGCCTTCGCGTTGCCTATCCTGGCACGCCTCGATATGACCAGCGCCAAAACACAGGTGCTGGTATTGGCACCGACGCGCGAACTGGCCATCCAGGTGGCTGAAGCGTTCCAGACCTACGCAGCGTTCATCAAGAATTTCCACGTACTGCCAATCTACGGCGGCGCAGATTATCGCGGCCAGCTCAAGCAATTGAAGCAGGGCGCGCAAGTCGTGGTGGGTACACCCGGCCGTGTGATGGATCACATGCGTCGCGGGACACTGGACCTGTCCAACCTGCAGTGCCTGGTGCTCGACGAAGCCGACGAAATGTTGCGCATGGGATTTATCGACGATGTGGAATGGATTCTGGAACAGACGCCGGATGAGCGCCAGATCGCATTGTTTTCTGCCACCATGCCGCGCGAAGTGCGACGCATCGCGCAACAACACCTGAACAATCCTGCTGAAATTACGATCACGCTGAAAACGACAACTGCCTCAACTATTCGCCAGCGCTATTGGGCAGTCAGCGGCATGCACAAACTGGATGCGCTGACACGTATGTTGGAAGCCGAAACGTTTGATGGCATCATTATTTTCGTGCGCACCAAGACAGCCACGGTTGAACTCGCGGATAAATTGCGCGCGCGTGGTTACAACACAGCTGCCCTGAACGGTGATATTGCCCAGTCGCAACGTGAGCATACGGTTGCGCAAATCAAGAGTGGCGCTATCGATATCCTTGTTGCAACCGATGTTGCGGCCCGTGGCCTTGATGTGGATCGCATCAGCCATGTTATCAACTACGATATTCCTACAGACACCGAAGCCTATGTGCATCGCATCGGTCGTACAGGGCGCGCTGGCCGTACGGGTGATGCCATCCTGTTTGTCGCACCGCGTGAAAAACGCCTGTTGTTTGCCATAGAAAAAGCCACACGCCAGCCGATCGAACTGATGGAATTGCCTTCGGTAAAACTGATCAATGACATCCGTATTGAAAAATTCAAGCAACGCATTACCGAGACGCTGGAAAAAGGCGGCCTCGATCTTTACCGCGACCTGATTGCACAATACCAGCATGAAACCGGCACAGAACTTGAACAGATAGCCGGCGCACTGGCGGCAATGGCACAAGGCACGGGTGAATTGTTATTGAATGAAAAAGACGCGCCGCGTGCCGTGGCGTTGTCGGATGACAGGCCACCGCGTCGTGAACGCTCTGACCGTGATGGTGAGAGAAGCCAGCGCGGTGCACGCACGCGGACAGACAAGCCGGTGCGCGAACTGGAAGAGGGCATGCAGCGTTATCGTATCGATGTCGGTTATGCGCATAGCGTCAAGCCGGGCAATATTGTTGGCGCCATTGCCAACGAAGCAGATATCGACAGCAAGCATATCGGTCATATTGCCATCCATGATGATTACAGTACCGTCGACCTGCCTGTGGGTTTGTCCGACGATGTGTTACAGGTGTTGAAAAAAGTACGTGTTGCCGGTCGCCCGATGAATCTTGCCAGACTCGGCGAAGGTAAAACGGACGCCGAAGGCCAGAAAGCTTTCCCTGCGCGTGAAAAAAGTTTTGCCGACAAAAAGTCGTTCCCGGATAAAAAACCGTTTGCCGAGAAAAAGACGTTTTCAGACAAGAAGCCGTTCAGCGATAAAAAATCCTTTGCAGATAAAAGTGTGCAACGTCCGGTTGCCAACAAGGATTTTTTTGCGAGGCCAGAGCGTTCTGCGCCGCCACGTGATGCGACGGCACCGGGTGGTAAACGTGAAGTGAATGGCAATAGCATTGATTATGTGCCACCGAAAGCGGCCAAGCCGAAATCCACGTTCAGGCCGCGCGTTAACACCGGCGCGCCGGGAGTGCGTTTCCCGAGTGATAGCAACCGACCCGCAGCAGAAAGGCCATCCGGCAGTCGTCCGATTATCAGGACTACAGGCAAGCCACCCTCAAAACCTTTCAAGAAGTAACCAGGGAAATCTGGTCAGGCGAATGGATTCGCTGCTTTGGCGCGTGCGGTTGATTGCACAAGAATGGCGCGGCGCTCGTTATTATCTGCATCGGACCACCGTGTGATTTCGGCGGCACTGCGATAGCAGCCGACACAGATATCGTTTTCATCCAGCGCACAAATGGAAATGCACGGCGAGGCGATCAATATTTCGTTGCCCTGTTTTGTGCCGTTCATATCAATCGTTTCCTGAAGGCAGCCAGTCTGCGGGCGTCAGGTAGCCGTTGGTTTTTATCGCCAGTGATTCAATGCCCGTATCGATGTGTTTGCCGAGTACACGGTTCATGAAATTGACAAGAATAATGGCGGTCACACCCCAGATATCATAGCCTTCCCAATGCCAGCATGGCACAGCCACGGTGTGGCCGTTGACAGTTCCCCTGTCGGTGCGGGTGCGTTCATCGCGCAAGAAAAATGTCAGGGGTACACGAAAAATGCTGTCGATTTCTTCGGGGTTGGCAGCGAGTGCAATGTCATGCGCAACAATACCAACGACAGGTGTTACCTTCACCCCAAAACGTGTCACCATCGGATCAAGATGGCCAAGAATGTCTACCTGTGCTGGATCAAGACCGATTTCTTCCTGGCTTTCGCGCAATGCAGTCTGGATAAAAGATGCATCGTCCGGATCGATTTTCCCGCCAGGTAGTGCGACTTCACCGCGATGGCTGTTCAGGTGATCAGCACGGCGGGTCAGTATCAGTTGCGGTTCGGCTTCATCGGTAAATGCCATCAGGACGGCGGCTTCTGATCGATAGCTGGTTGGCTGCCAATGATCAATCGGGAGCAGTGTGGCGAGGCGTTGCCGCAATATATCGACGGTGACGATCATATGCGCAGGATTTTCTCGACACCGCTCTGGCGACCCAGCAGCAGGACATCTGCCGGGCGCAGGGCAAACAGGCCGTTGCACACCACGCCGGTAATATTGTTGATTTGTGCTTCCAGTTCGCGTGCTGCCGTGATCTGCAGGTGATGCACATCCAGGATGATATTGCCGTTGTCAGTTGTCACACCCTGACGATAAACAGGATCACCGCCGAGTTTCACCAACTCTCGCGCAACATGGCTGCGCGCCATTGGTATCACTTCGATGGGCAATGGAAAATGCCCAAGCGTTTTTACCCATTTGGATTCATCGGCGATACAGACAAATTCTTTTGCGCACGCTGCAACAATTTTTTCGCGCGTCAGTGCTGCACCGCCACCCTTGATCAGCTCCAGTTTTGCATTGGCTTCATCGGCACCATCGACATAGATATCAAAAATACCCGTGCTGTTCAGGTCGAATACTTCGATACCGTGTTTGCGCAAACGCTCGGCCGAGGCTTCAGAGCTGGACACACAACCCGCAAAATCCTGTTTGTGTTTTGCCAGTGCATCGATAAAACAATTGGCAGTGGAACCGGTTCCGATACCGATCACCGAGTCACTGGCAATTCGCGGCAAGACATAATCGAGTGCCGCCTGTGCGACAGCCTGTTTCAGTTCATCCTGGTTCATGGTGAGCGGTACCGGCAAGTATCATCCCGTGATTATAGCGAAGAACGCACGGGCCACGTCGCCCATGCGGGTTCTTCGTAGGGATGGGCAGTGAGTAGTGCGCGGATAACGGCATCCAGTCGATCATCGGCGCAAACCATTTCCACGCGATATTCCGGTTCGCGATGCACAGTGCCGGTTTCACCGACAAACGGATCGCTGCCCGGCAAGGCACGGAACTGGCCTTCGCCCAGTATTTGCCAGCAGCATTGGTCGTAGTTGCCGATTTGTCCTGCGCCAGCAGTGAACATGGCTTGTTTGACAGCCTCGACATGCGAAGCGGGTATGTAAGTGATCATCACGTGCACGCGGATACTCCGGCATGAAATGGGTCGCGACCCAGAGTTGATTCCGGTATGGTAGCGTTTTTGCGACAACCTTCACCAGCTATGGCAAACGCGTTCATGAAGAACAAGACGGTAAACCGTTCACCACTACAGGTATTGTTCAGTCGCCGTATGCTGGTTTGCGTGTTTACCGGGTTCAGTTCCGGATTGCCGCTGTTTATTTTCCTCAATCTTTTACCTGCCTGGTTGCATGCAGCGCGGGTAGACATCCGTGCTATCGGCTTGATGTCATTGTTGCAAATGCCGTATGTGGCAAAATTCCTGTGGGCACCATTGCTGGACTGTTTTTCTGTAACCAGCCTTGGCCGACGGCGCGGCTGGCTGGTGGTATTGCATGTTGCCCTGATTATTTCGATTGCCGTTATGGGTCTGGTTGATCCGTCAACCGGGTTACAGCCGTTATTCCTGCTGGGTTTGTTGACCAGTTTTCTTTCCGCCAGTCTGGATGTTGTCATTGATGCATTTCGGCGTGAACTTTTGCCGGATGAAGAGCTGGGCCTGGGTAACAGCATTCATGTAAATGCTTACAAGATTGCGGGATTGGTTCCCGGTGCGCTGGCATTGTTTCTTGCAGATCATTTACCCTGGGACCTGGTATTTTTTATTGTTGCCTGCTTCATGTTGCCAGGATTGCTCATGGTGTTGTTGGTAAATGAGCCGCAACACGATGTGCTACCTCCGCGCAATTTACGGAGTGCAGTGATAGATCCTTTTCGCGAATTCATCAATCGAAACGGTTTGTGGTCGGCCTTACTGGTACTGGCGTTTGTTTTTCTCTACAAGCTGGGCGATTCGCTCGCCACATCGCTTGCGACAAAATTCTATCTGGATATGGGATTTACCAAATCTGAAATTGCAGCCGTGGCAAAAAATGCGGCGTTATGGCCGTCGATTGCTGGCGGTATGCTGGGTGGTTTGCTGATGGTGCGTATCGGCATCAATCGCGCACTCTGGGTTTTCGGTGCAATCCAGTTGATGGTTATTCCCGGTTTTGCCTGGCTTTCAGTGGCAGGTCACAATCTGTGGGTACTGGCTTTCGTGGTAGGCACAGAAGCGTTGGGTGTGGGTTTGGGAACAGCAGCATTTGTAGCCTACATTGCCAGCACGACACATCCTTCCTATACCGCGACACAGCTGGCATTGTTGACTGCGCTGGCGGCTGTGCCCCGCACATTGATCAACGCGACGTCCGGTTATCTGGTATCAGCGCTGGGATGGACGAATTTTTTCTGGCTCTGCACACTACTGGCGGTGCCAGGCATGTTGCTGTTATTCAAGGTGGCGCCGTGGCCGCGTGCAAAACCGGTTGATCAGTCTTCAGGCAGTATTTCGTAGCTGTGGCTGATTTTTACGCCGGCGCGACTGAGCATGATGGAAGCCGAGCAATATTTTTCAGCAGACAAATCCACAGCGCGTTTGACTTGCGCTTCTTTCAGGTCTTTACCGCGTACAACAAAATGAATGCTGATTGCAGTAAAGACGGCCGGAATTTCATCGGCGCGTTCAGCTGACAGCTGTGCGACACAGCTGGTCACATTCTGGCGTGATTTGCGCAGGATGCTCATTACATCAAACGAGGCACAACCTCCCATTCCCATCAGCAACATTTCCATCGGGCGTGGGCCGACATTGCGTCCGCCGTGATCCGGCGGACCATCCATCAGCACGCAATGTCCACTGCCGGATTCGGCAAGGAACATGGTTTCACCTACCCATCTGACTTCTGCTTTCATTGTGCTGTGTCCGCGTTGATGATTAGTGGTTGTGTGACGTGTGTCGTGAAATCGACAGCGCAAACGTAAAGGTGCTGTGATTTTGCACACTGTGCTTGAAAATTGCACAGTGCATGGTTACAGTCGGTCATTATTGCAAACCCCCGCGAGCAAATCACGGGACGTTGAAAAATTATTCAAAGGGAGGCGTTCATGGTTTCCGTTTCGCTGACACCACAGATCCATGATGTCGACGCGTTTCTTACGCATTGCCACCGCCGACGCTATCCGTCCAAAAGTACCATCATTTATGCCGGTGATACCAGTGACGCGCTTTATTACATCATCAGCGGTTCCGTGACTGTGTTGATAGAAGACAAGGACGGCCGTGAAATGATCGTCGCGTACCTGAATGCTGGTGATTTTTTCGGTGAGATGGGTTTGTTTGAAGACAAGTGCAGTCCGCGCAGTGCGTGGGTGCGTGCCAAGGGGCCGTGCGAAGTCGCAGAAATCAGCTACACCAAGTTTGGCGAGATCAGTGAAAAGCATCCCGAGATCATGTTTGCCATGGGCAAGCAGATGGCACATCGTTTGCGGGCCACCACGCGCAAGGTCGGTGACCTGGCATTCATGGATGTGGCCGGACGCGTGGCGCGGACACTGCTCGACCTCTGCAAGGAACCGGATGCCCTGACGCACCCGGATGGCATGCAGATCCGCATCACCCGACAGGAGATCGGTCGCATCGTCGGTTGCTCACGGGAAATGGTTGGTCGGGTGATGAAGACGCTTGAGGATCAGCACCTGATTTCGGTAAAAGGCAAAACGATTGTGGTGTTTGGCGCGCGCTAGGCGCGCTCAGGTGCGATAACCGTCCGGGTTTTGT
>DAOMGE010000023.1:0-42173 GCA_035430165.1 Pseudomonadales bacterium
GGCGAATGGGATGCGATGAGCGCGGTAGTGAGTGATGCCATGCTGGATGCGATCGCCATCGTGGCGCCGCGTGCAGCGATTGCACCGCTAATCCGTGAAAAATACGGCGGCATTGCCGATCGTATCAACCTCGTAGCGCGTTACACCAACGCCGACGATGACTGGTGTGATGTGGTGGCGGCCTTGCAGGCGTAGTTCGGGAGACTAGACCCGCCGAATCCCACGTTCTTCGATGAGAATCTTGCGTTCCTTGTACAAACGACCGATGGCTTGTTTGAAGCCTTTTTTGCTGACGCCGAATAATTTGTAGATGAGTTCCGGTGGCGTTTTGTCACTCACCGCCATGAAGCCGTCGTTGCGATCGAGAATATTGAGAATGCCTTCAGCGATACTGTCGAATCTGGCTGGGCCGGGCGCAGTGAGGGAAATATTGAGGCGCTTGTCGGCGCGCAAGGTCTTGATGTAACCGTCGAGCACATCGCCCTGTTGCAGTGGCTGGAATATTTCATTGTTGTGCACTATGCCCCAGTAGCGATGATTGACGATCACGCGCACGCCGAGGTCGTTGCGCTCGTCGATTACCACGGTCACTTTATCGCCTTCCTGGAATCCGCTGGCTTCGTGCAACAGGAATTCACTGAGCCGTGCCGATGCAGCGACGCGACGTTGCTCATCGACAAATACCATCACCATGATCCATTTGCCGGGTTCCAGTTGCGTTTTGCGTTGTGGTGGCACTTCGCTGTAGGGCAACAACAAATCGCGGGTCTGGCCGTCCTTGATAACGGGGCAGTCGAGAAACGCGCCGTGATCGTTGACGCTGATAATCTTCAGGAAAGCGACATTGCCTACAGGTACCGGTGCAGCCATCTGTCACGCCTCGCCGGTATTGTTGTCGCGAATGCAGAGCGTAAGGCCCTTGAGGAAATTGCGCAGGAACTGGTCGCCGCAGGCGCGATAATTCTTGTGTTTCTTGTTGCGGAACAGTGCGCTGAGTTCCGGTTTGGAAATGCGGAAACCGGCGGTTTCCATGATGGCGTGCAGGTTTTCTTCTTTCAGTTCAAACGCAACGCGCAACTTTTTCAACACCACGTTGTTGTTGATGTTGTTGTGGTCCACATCTTTTTCGAAGGCGTTGCTCACCACCGGCACTACCGGTGCGTCCTCTTTCTTGCCGCGCCGGAAAATAATCAGGCCATCAAGGAAATGGGTGAGGGCGACGGGTGGGCAGGGCACATATCCCGCGTCGTCTTCCTTTTTGAGCCAGCTGGCCACGTCTTCCGGCGTGGCGTCGAAATCGGCCATCTTCATGATGTTGACGACATGCATGTCGCCGAGATCCAGCATGTAGCGCACACTGCGCAATACATCGTTTGTCATCATGTGCAGTGTCCTGATCGTAAAGGGGAAGCCGTGAACAAGCGCCGGCTCCGGTAATTATAGCGGTTTGCCTCAGGTTTTTTTCTGTTCAATGGTCAGGCTGCTGAAACGTGCAAGATCCTTGTCCAGGCTGTCAGGGCCTTTGTCGAGTCGCATGAGTACTGACAGGTTGGCGCGTGAATCTGCATGCGTCAGCGCTTCCTCTTTCGAAATCCGCTTGTCTTTCCACAGCTGGAACAGTGACTGGTCAAACGAACGGGAGCCGGTCTGGTTCTGCTGCGCGATCGCTTCCGAAATGTCGTTGATACGGCCGGTCTGTATCAATTCTGCAACGTGTGGCGTGTTGATCAGGATTTCGGTGGCCGGCACACGTTTGTCGTCGGTTCCGCGCAACAAACGCTGGCAGACAATGGCTTTCAGGTGCAGTGATAAATCCAGCAACACTTGCGGGTGGAATTGTTGTTCGTAGAAATTCAGGATGCGTTCCAGCGTCTGGTGCGCATTACTCGCATGCAAGGTAGCAAGACACAGATGGCCGGTTTCTGCATAGGCGAGTGCATAGCGCAGCGATTCGAGATCGCGGATTTCACCGATGGCAATCACATCCGGCGCTTCACGCATGGCGTTGCGAAGTGCATTGCCGAAGCTGTGGGTGTCGATGCCGATTTCGCGCTGGTCGACAATAGATTTCTTGTGGCTGTGGATGAATTCGATCGGATCCTCGATCATCAGGATATGGCCAGACTGGTGCTGGTTGCGGTAATCAATCATCGACGCCATGGTGGTGGATTTACCGGAACCGGCAGCGCCAGTGATCAACACCAGTCCGCGTTGCTCCATCACCAGTTTTTCCAGCACCACTGGCATGCCGAGTGCCGCGATACCGGGAATGTCGGTCTTGATATAACGGATGACCACAGCCGGATTGCCACGTTGCCGGAAAATATTGATACGGAAACGACCGCCGGTTTCCAGCGAAAGGGCTTTGTTGAATTCGAGGTCTTGCCGGAAACGCGCAATTTCTTCCTGGTCCAGCATTGAGAAAGCCAGTTTTTCAACGGTGGCACTATCCAGTTCCTGATTGGTAACCGGTTTGGAAATGCCATCTATCTTGAGTGTGGGTGGCGCACCTGCACTGAGAAACAGATCCGAGCCGTTGTATTTCACCATCAACTGCAAATAGCTCTGGATATTCTCGACTGACATGCGCTGCCCTCGATTGAAACTGCCGGCATTTCCCAGTGTAATGCATGCAATGGGTCGAGGGGAGACAATCCATGGGAAACCGGTGTGAGCGATAGCGGCCAGATACGCCTTAATAAATTTATCAGTGATTCCGGTTTCTGTTCGCGCCGCGAGGCCGACAAACTGATCGAGCAGAATCGGGTGACAGTGAATGGCAAACGTCCGGAACTGGGGACCCGATGTGTGCCGGGTGATGAGGTGTGGGTGGATGGCAAACGCATCAGATCCAGCGCGCCGGACAAGGCAGATCGTGTCTATATTGCCTATCACAAACCGGTGGGGATCACCTGTACCACCGAGCGTCATATCGAGGGCAATATCATCGACGCGATCGGCCACAAGAAGCGGATTTTTCCCATTGGTCGTCTCGACAAGGATTCTGAAGGCCTGATTTTCCTGACCAGCGACGGTGATATCGTCAATAAAATCCTGCGCGCAGAAAATGCACACGACAAGGAATACATTGTTACCGTCAACAAGCCCTTGAGCGGGCAATTTGCCGAATTGATGTCGAAGGGCGTGCCGATACTGGATACCGTCACCAAACCTTGCAAGGTCACTATCCAGGGGCAGTTTGTGTTCCGCATCATCCTGACGCAGGGACTGAACCGGCAGATTCGCCGCATGTGCGAATATTTCGGCTACGAAGTGAGACGGCTGAAGCGCACGCGCATCATGAACGTG
Organism: Pseudomonadales bacterium; assembly: GCA_035430165.1. Lineage (GTDB taxonomy): Bacteria > Pseudomonadota > Gammaproteobacteria > Pseudomonadales > UBA7239 > UBA7239. Next base: position 3,310 of record DAOMGE010000023.1, read on the forward strand.
AAACTGGATGCATTGAAGCCGGGCCAGTGGCGCAACCTGACTGCTGACGAAATGGCCGTTATCAACACGGCAGTGGCAGGTTCGCGCAAGACGGCAGCCAATGCCGGAGATTTTGATCCATAACATAAACGTGACAAGATGCCGGTGGTAGCTTTACACGCATCAGGGCTGCCCAGTCTGGATTCTGTTTTGCCGAGGAGGAGTGTTTATGTACAAACGTGTTCTGGTTGCCATCGATCTCAGTGAAGAAGCGCACGGTTTGCTGGAGAAAGCGGTGGAGCTTGCGAAACAGTACGGCGCTGCACTGGAAGTGGTGCATGTCATGGACTGGCCGTTGACCGGTTTTGATCCGGTGGTGGGTTATTCCAGTATCAATGACGAATCGCTGCTGGAGGAAATGGCAGGCGCGGTGAAACGCATTGTCGACAAACACAATATCGCCGAGGCCAACACGCATACCTTGCTGGGCCAGCCATCATCAACGGTGGCCAATCTGGTGACGCAGTTGCAGGCCGATTTGCTGGTGGTGGGTTCACACGGTAAACGTGGCTGGCGCGCACTGCTCGGTTCCACGGCCAGTGCCATCCTGCAAGTGGTGCAGTGCGACTGCCTGGTTGTACGTATCAAGGCCTGATCAGTTTCCGGCCGCGGAGAGTTTCTTGCACAACGCGGCCGGATCTTTCGGACAATTCTTTATCACATCAAACGGTTTGCCGCCGGTGCTGTACCACCAGTGCAGCACTTGTGCGCGATACGCTTTCACACGTTCACTGTTCTCCTGCACATCGGCCAGGTTTTTCTGTTCGTAGGGATCTGCTGGCAGATAAAACATTTCCTCATCACCTGCATGGCGCACGGGAAATGCCGACATGCCGCTCTTGATGGTGAGATCAGCATTTTCACTTTCCTGTAAATCGTGCAGGAACAGCACATATTTCCAGTCACCATCGCGCACGTGCAGGGCAAAGATATCGCGTTCCGGCCGTGGTTCCGGATCGGTCTTGATGGTGACGGCCTGGTAATCCGCACCAAACGCTTTTTCTGTCACCGCAGGCTCGCGGTTTTCTACCGCTGCCCGCAAATTGGTGCCGGGATGGCGGGGTGAGGCGGGAGGCAACGCACTGGCGCCTGCAAAATCCAGCAGGGTGGGATAGAGATCCACCGTGTTCAGCACGGTATCATCACGACGGCCGGCAGGGATGTGTCCCGGCCAGCTGAAAATCATCGGTGTGCGCAAGCCCAGTTCACGCGGGAAACTTTTCGAATAGGATTTGTGGCTGAAACCGTTATCTGCCATGAACACGAACAGGGTGTTGTCGAGCTGGTTCCGGTCTTGCAGTTGCTGGCGCAGTTTGCCGGCTTCGTCATCCAGCCACAGTGTCATCGCCAGAAAATTGTGTTCGCGATTCACGTATTCCTGTTTTTCAGCGTCAGGAATTTCCGTGGGTACGACGATGGTGGCGGGATCAATGGCATCGAGAAATTTTTGCGGTGGATTATGTGGTGTATGGGGCAACATGGGCGCCCACCAGATAAACATGGGTTTCTTGTTGCTGTAAGCATCCATGAAATGCCAGAGCTGGTTCTGGTCGACACGTGCGAAATGATTCCTGTCACCATCGAATTCATCAAAACCGCGCAGGCTCGGTTCATCTTCCCAGAATTTTCCACCGGCAAAAGTCGCATAACCCTGTTGCTGCATGCGTGTCGCCAGCGTCACATAACCGGGAGGCAAGGCGATCACGCCGTCATTGGCGTGAATACGGTTCTGGTGTGGCCACTGGCCGGTGAGCAGGGTTGCCAGTGACGGGCGACAAAACGCACTCGGCACATAGGCGCTGGTGAATACGGTGCCTTGTTGTGCGAGCTGGTCCAGCGTCGGGGTGTGCGCAGCGCGATTGCCCATGAAACCGAATTCGTCGTAACTGATGTCGTCGGCAATCATCAGCACAATATTCGGTTTGTTGCTGGTCATGGTTGACGCGGCAATCATGTCTTCATCGTGCAAGCCATATTTTTCGACCAGTTCCTGGCGCACGGCGATAAAGAGATCTGAACCGATACTGCGCTGTGAAAAATCGCCTTTTACCAGTCGCACTTCCTTGTAGATAAAACGGTAACCATTTTGCAACAACACATCCTTGCGACCGGCATAGCCCATGTCGTAGATGATGTCGGGCTTGGCAATGCCACAGCGCGCCTGCAATTGCGGCAGCAGTGCAAAAAAATCGTTGTAGGTCAGTTTGAGGCCGGTGTCGCTGTGTGCAATCGCGGCTGTGACCGGACAGCGGGTGAGATCGCTGGTGGCGAGTGCGCGCAGATCGAGAAAGTGCAATATTCCGGGATAGGTTTCACTCAGGTGGTACGGGATAAAGCCCATCTGGATCGATGCAATCTGTATCCTGTCTGTCATGCCAGACATTTTCCCGATCGTGGCGGCGAGTGCTTCCAGTTGTGGCACATCGCGCAGCGCATCCTTGGTTTGCAATTCTGTGTTGCTGTACGGAATGTTGAATGTTTGTACGGGCAAATAGGCATCGCGTTTCTGTTGCCGTTCCCACAGCGGAAAACCGGAGGAGGTGGTTTGCACAAATTTGAAGCTGTCGTAGAGCGACACGGCAAACAACGCGGTGATGAGCAAGGCATGCAGCCAGCGCCACGGTGATAGCAACAGTGCAATCGCGATCAGCAAGGCCGGTAACACGGGAACCAGGAATCGGCCGGCTTCCATCCAGTCACCACCAGCGGTGAACACAAAGGCCATCTGCGCGAAAGCCAGCGTGGCTGCCGTGATAATGGCGCTGCGATGCGGGTGTCGCCTCAAGCACAGTGCAAGCAACAAGGCCAGCAAGCCGCCGGCACACAGGACAAGGGTGGTGAGGGATTGTCCGCCAGAGAGCAGGTACGCATACCCTTTCAGCAAGGTTTGTCCGTTCAGTGGCAGGGATTTGGCGAAAACCGGTTGTGGAAACCAGGCGCCGAAATAAAAATGCCGCCACAGGCTGACAACGACAATCGCAGCGAGCGTGCTGGTGAACAGCGTGATGCCAAGTGCATTTTGTGCTTTGTCACGATTGCCGGTGAGAAATTGCAACACGGCATTGCCAATCACAAATGCCAGTAACACGAGAAAAACTTCTGGCCTGGTCATGACGGCAAGGGCTGCCGTGCCTGCAAGCCACAATAACTGTTTCCGGGTGATGTCGCGCTGCTGGAAAATAAAAACTGTCGCCGTGAACAACAGCGTGGCAGTCAGCGTTTCCATGCCACTGCTGGCCCAGAACAGGAAGGATGGCGCACTGGCCAGTACCAGCAAGCCACTGCTGTGGGTCTGCTGTTTTTGCAGGGCAGACGCAGCGAGCAGCAAGCTCAGCAAACCGGCGGCAATTGATACGCCCCACGCCAGGGTTGGCATGGCAATGACAGGCAGGATTTTGTGCAGGATGGCCAGTGACAGCGTGTGCAGCAATGTCGACGACTGCTCGAGGCGATCGCCGTTGTAATTCAGGATGTCGCCGTGTTCAGCCAGCGTTAAAGCAGGCCAGTAAGTGAGAAAAGCATCATCGCGCCCGGTATGGCCGTACAGCACAAAAACCTGTGCCAGATACATCGCCGCAATCAGCAACAGCATCACACCAGACGTGCTACTGGCGTACGGTGTGGATGTGCGGACAGGATGCATCGTGCTCTCAAGCCTTTCGGGTTTGCACAGGTGTCTTGCGCTGCGGAAAACAATGCTGGCAAATGATGCAGCGGGTGCCATCACAGCCCCGTGCCGAGCAATGTTCGCGTCCATAGTAGATGATTTGCAAATGCAGTGCATTCCAGCGCTCGCGGGGGAACAGTTTTTTCAGGTCGGCTTCCGTCTGTTTCACATGCTTGCCGCTGCTGAGTTTCCAGCGCTGGGCGAGACGATGGATGTGCGTATCCACGGGAAATGCCGGTACGCCGAAGGCTTGCGCCATCACCACACTGGCGGTCTTGTGGCCGACGCCGGGTAATTTTTCCAGATCGGCAAAATTCGCCGGCACTTCTCCCTTGTGTTCATTGACCAGCATATTCGACAGCGTATGGATGGCTCTCGATTTTTGCGGTGACAGGCCACACGGTTTGATAACGGCTTCAATTTTTTCGGCAGGAATCTTTGCCATGGCAAACGGGTTGTCGGCGAGTTGCCACAGCGCCGGTGTAACTTTGTTGACGCGTTCATCGGTGCATTGTGCCGACAGCAACACGGCAACCAGCAATGTGTAGGGGTCCTTGTGCTGAAGCGGAATCGGCGGTGCGGGATACAGTGCCGCCAGTTTGTCGGCAATCCAGGCTGCGCGTTCTTTTTTCAACATGGCTTGCGTATCAGCATGACAGGAAGGCTTTCATGCGATGTGCGGCGTCGATGCATTCTGCCAAGGGAGCGACGAGCGCCATGCGCACAAAGCCTGCACCGGGATTGAGGCCATCAACCTCTCGCGACAGAAAACTGCCGGGAAGCACGGTAATATTCTGTTGTGCAAACAATCGCTGTGCAAAATCCGTGTCACTGCCTCGGATATCTGCCCAGAGATAAAAACCGGCATCAGGTTTGTTGACAACGATTTTTTTGGCAGCGATTTCGTCCTTCAGAATATCCAGTGCCGCATCAAATTTTTCGGCGTAGCAGCGACGGTTTTCAATCACATGTGTCTCATCCTGCCAGGCAGCCATACTCGCATACTGGTGCTGCAAGGGCATGGCGCAGCCGTGGTAGGTGCGATACAGCAGGAATTTTTCCAGGATGGCCGCATCGCCAGCGACAAATCCTGAACGCAAGCCCGGCAAATTGGAGCGTTTGGATAATGAGTGGAAAATCACGCAGTTTCTGAAGTCGTGACGGCCCATCTCGCTGCACGCTTGTAACAATCCCACCGGTGGATTCGCTTCATCAAAATACAATTCTGAATAGCATTCGTCACCGGCGATCACAAAATCATATTGATCAGACAGTTGGATCAATTGTTGCATCTGGCTGACGGGCATCACGCTACCGGTCGGGTTGCCGGGTGAGCAGATAAACACCAGTTGGCAACGCTGCCACACAGATGTCGGCACACTATTGAAATCCGGCAGGCAATGGTTTGTGACTTCGCAGGGAATAAAAAACGGCTCGGCGCCAGCGAGCAGCGCGGCACCCTCGTAGATCTGGTAAAACGGATTGGGTGAAATCACGACAGGATGTTGGCTGGCATCAATCACAGCCTGCGCAAAAGAAAACAGCGCTTCGCGCGTGCCATTCACTGGCAGGATCTGTGTTTCGGCATGGATCGCCTGTTTCAGCTGGAATCGCGTGCTGCACCAGTCGGCCATGGTTGTTCGCAACGCAGGAATCCCTTTTGTCGTCGGGTAATGGCTGAGGCCTTTCATGTTGTCGACCAGTGTCCTGACAACAAAATCCGGGGCAGGGTGTTGTGGTTCGCCGATGGACAACGCAATGTGCGGCAAATGCGCGGGTGGTGTGATGCCGGCTTTCAGGGCGGCCAGTTTTTCAAACGGGTAGGCTTGCAGGGTTTGCAGTAATGGATTCATGGTGTCCAGCAACTCGGTGAATTTTCAGGCAGCCGGTGCAGAGGTCCTGGCGACTTGCCGATCCAGTTGTTCGCAGATGGCACTTTGCAGGGCTTCACAGAAATCGGGATCAGACAGCGGCTTGCGATCGTGGCTGGTGATGAAAAATACGTCTTCCACGCGTTCGCCCAGTGTGGCGATTTTTGCATTGTGCAAGCGGATGCCGAATTCGACGAACACGCGCGCAATACGCGCCAGCAGGCCGGGGCGATCCGGCGATATGACTTCCAGCACCGTGGTGCCGCTGTTGATGTCGTTCACCAGGCTGGTACGGGTAGGCATGGTGAAATGTTTCAGTTCGCGCGGTGTGCGGCGCTGGGCGATGGACGGAAAGTTGTCGATGTTCTGTGCCAGCTCGTCGTGCAAGGTTTGCCAGATCTGCGTGCGGCGTTCGTTGTCATTGCCGATCGGTTCACGGTTTTCATTCAGCACGAAATAGGTGTCATTGGTGAAGCCGCCACTGGAACTGTAGAGGCGCGCATCCTGGATGCTGAGGTTCAGCTGGTCGAGCAGTGTCACGACGGCAGCAAAGGCATGGTTGTGTTCGCGCATACGCACGAAAATCTGTGTAGCCCCTTCGTACACACCGTCTTGCGGATCGCGGATCAGGATCATTGGTTCATCCGGATTGGCATGGTGCGCAATCGCTTCGGTGTGCCATTCAATGTCGGCTACGGTTTCGCGCAGGAAATAATCCTCGCTGCGGCCTTGCCATAACTTGCGCACTTCCGCTTCGCTGAAACCCTTGTCGTGCAAACGCGACAACACATGCTGCTGGATATCATCTATCCATTCCTGTTTGTCTATCGGGTTTTCCAGTCCGCGCCGCAATGCGCGCTTGGTTTCGGTATAGAGCTGGCGCAACAGCGAGGCTTTCCAGCTGGTCCACAAGGTGGGGTTGGTGGCGTTCACGTCGGCGACGGTGAGCACAAACAGGTAATCGAGGTGTACCTGGTCACCGATTTTCAGTGCGAAATTATGGATCACTTCCGGGTCGGAAATATCCTGTCGCTGTGCGACTGTCGACATCTGCAAATGACTTTCAACCAGCCAGGCGACGAGATTGGTGTCGCGCTTGCTGAAACGGTGGCGTTCACAGAAAGCGCGCGCATCAACCGCACCCAGTTGCGAATGATCGCCACCGCGTCCCTTGCCGATGTCGTGATAAAGACCGGCGATATACAGCAATTCGATTTTTGGCAGTTTACGGACAATTTTTGCTGCCAGCGGAAATTTCTCTGCCATGTCGTCATGCCAGAATTTGCGCATGTTCTTGATGCAGGCCAGCGTGTGCGCATCGACGGTGTAGATATGGAACAGGTCGTGCTGCATCTGGCCGACAATCCTGCCGAATTCCGGCAGGTAGCGGCCGAGGATACCGTAGCGTTTCATGCGCAGCAGTTGTGTCACCAGTGCATGCGAGGAGCGGATCAGCTCCATGAAGAGCGATGTGTTGCGGATATCGTTGCGGAAATTGTCGTCGATCAGCTGGCGGTGTTCGCGGATCAGCCGGATAGTGGAAGCACGTACGCCCTTGATGTGCGGGTTTTGCCCCATCAGCACAAAAATTTCCATCAGTGCGAACGGTGTGTGCAAAAACACATCGTCGGATTTCACTTCGATGTAATCGTTGTAGGTGCGGAAACGCCGGTTGATGTCGACGATTTCGGCGATGTGGTCATCATCCGACAGTGATTCATCAAGATAGTTGAGCAGCACATCGTTCAGTTCACGCAGCGCGATGACAGCGCGGTAGTAGCGTTTCATGAACTGCTCGACGGCAAGGCTTTCGTCGGTGTCCTTGTAGCCGAATTCCTTGGCGAGTGCGCGCTGGAAATCAAACGACAGGCGTTCCTCGTGGCGACCGGCCAGCAAATGCAAACCGTAGCGCACACGCCACAGATGCTCCTCGCCGTTTTGCAGGATGTTGAATTCGTTTTCCGTGAGGAAGCCGATACGCACCAGGTCGGTCACCTTGCGCACGCCGAAATGTCGCTTGGCTACCCACAAGATGGTCTGGATATCGCGCAGGCCGCCCGGTGCATTCTTGATGTTCGGTTCCAGGTTGTATTCGGTGTTGTTGTGTTTGGCGTGGCGATCGCGTTGTTCCTGCCATTTGGCGTAGAAAAATTCGCGGCTGGGCCAGATATTGCGCTTGTCGATTTCGGTGCGCAGCTGCCAGCGCAAGTCGTCACTGCCTTCCAGTGTGCGCGATTCGAGCAGGTTGGTGATCACCGTGATATCGCTGGCCGCTGCTTCGAGGCATTGTTCGATGGTGCGGACACTGTGGCCGATATCGAGATTCAGGTCCCACAAGAACGTGATGAATTTTTCGATGGTGTCGCGTTCACTGTCATCCGGCTCACGTGCCATCAGGATCATCACGTCGATGTCTGAGTAAGGATGCAATTCACCACGGCCATAACCGCCTACGGCGATCAGGGCGGCATTGTCACCCATCGGGAATTGCAGCCAGGCGTGGTGCAGCAGGCGGTCGATAAAACGTGCGCGTTCGACAACCAGTGTGCGCACATCCTCGCCTTCGTAAAAACGGTTGTCAAAATGGGTGCGGGCCGCCTGGATGGCATCGCGAAAAACCGTGACCGGCTTGTCGTGTTCCAGTGCCTGCCGGAAACGTTGTTCGTCAAAAAAAAGCAACGCACCCATTAAAAAAGACCGCGCGGGCTGGCGGTGAGGATTTCAACACCGGACGCTGTAACAGCCATCGTGTGTTCCCACTGCGCCGAGAGGCGACCGTCCTTGGTTTCGACCGTCCAGCCATCATTTTTCAGTTTGGTGGGCGCCTTGCCGGCATTGATCATCGGCTCGATCGTGAAGGTCATGCCTTCCCTGAGTTCCAGTCCGGTATCCGGGCGGCCGTAATGCACGATTTGTGGATCTTCATGGAAGATTTGTCCAATGCCGTGTCCGCAATATTCGCGCACTACCGAGTAATGGTTTTTTTCTGCCAGTGACTGGATCACGTGGCCGATGTCACCGAGTTTGCAGCCGGGGCGCACCAGCTTGATGGCTTCCATCAGGCATTCGCGTGTGATGTCTACCAACCGTTTTGCGTGGGGTGCCGGTGTGCCGACAAAATACATGCGGCTGGTATCGCCGTGCCAGCCATCCTTGATAACGGTCACATCGATATTGATGATGTCGCCATCCTTCAGGATTTTTTTCTCGGACGGGATACCGTGGCAAACCACCTGGTTAACCGAGGTGCAAACCGATTTGGGAAAACCGCGATAACCGAGGCAGGCGGGAATCACTTTCTGCACATCGACCATGTGTTCATGACACAGGCGATCTATCTCTGCCGTGCTGACACCGGGTTTGACGTGCTCGCCGATCATGTCCAGCACTTCGGCGGCCAGTCGGCCGGCTTCGCGCATCTTGTCGATTTGTTCAGGTGTCTTGATCGTGATTGACATCGTATCTGCTTCGGTTTCGTGGATGGCTCATTCTACTGTAAGGGTTGCGAGATTAATCCTTGAAATCCGGTTTGCGATTTTCTTTTCGCGCCTTGATCGCTTCCTCGAAGTTTTTCGTGGTCATACGCACGTACAGCTGGGCATGACCTTCGTGGTTCATGTGTGAATGCAGGTTGCTGGCCTGCAAGCCTGACCACAACATCTGTTTGGATAATTCCACGCCGAGATGGCTGTGTTGCTGGATCTGGTCGGCCATGTCGTAGCAGGTTTCCATCAGTTTTTCGGGGGCAACCACTTTCGACACAATGCCGATGCGCTCGGCTTCTTCTGCACTCACGTCGCGGCCGGTCAGCATGATTTCGAAGGCGCGGGTGGAACCGATGGCGCGGGGCAGGGTGTAGCTCAGGCCCAGTTCAGCAGAGGTAAGGCCGTTGTTGATGCCGGCAGCGCGGAACACCGCAGTTTCAGAGGCGATGCGGATATCGGTAATCATCGACAGGCAGAAACCGCCGCCGATGGCCGGGCCATTGATGGCGGAAATCACGGGCTGGTGCATGGTCTGTACCGCGTGCATCACATCGTCCAGCACCTTCATGGCGCGGCGGGCAATGCCGGGCATGGTGAGGCCATCGAAGATTGAAAGATAACCGGGGTCTTTCAGGTCGGCACCGGAACAGAATCCCTTGCCTTCACCGGTCAGGATCACCACACGGGTGGTGTTGTCGAAACTGACTTCTTCCAATGCTTCCTTCAGGGGCACCATCACATCAAATGCCATGGCATTCATGCGATCCGGGCGGTTCATCTTGATGACGGTGATGCCCTTGCGCGGTTTTTCGAGAGTAATGAAATCAGACATGGGAGTTCCCCGGGGTGAATGGTGGACAAACAGTGCCGCATGATAAGCGATGGGCTGGCCTTGGCACACCGGATCGGGTAATTTGTGTGCAGGAAACACCGAGCTATCCCGACAAGATAGCCATCACAACAACATGTCCATCACAACAACAAGCGGTATCGTACAGGTATGTTATCCACGCCGAGGATTACCCTCCGTTATGCCGTGCAGGTGGCCGCATTTGGTCTGCTGTATGGATTCGTTGCGCACGTGGTACTCGCCTATTTTGCCGCCAACCATGTCGTCTCTATAGTCTGGCCCCTCAGTGGTTTGTCGATTGCGCTGTTGTTGCTGCGCGGGCAGGCATACTGGCCCGGTGTTTTTATCGGTGCATTTCTCGCCAACCTCCTGTCAGGCGCTGATACCCCCTGGTGGGTCAGCCTGTCGATTGCCACCGGCAATACCCTGGAAGCGGTGATTGCCAATTTACTGCTGACGCGTTTTCACTGCATCGACAAGTCCCTGACACGCCCGCGCGATTATTTCTGTTTGTCGATGGCGGGCGCCATTAGCGCCACCATCAGCGCTGGCACCGGTGTCTGTTCGTTGTGGCGTGCCGGGTATTTGCCTGCCGGGGAAGTGGCGATCAATCTCCTGCACTGGTGGCAGGGGGATGTGCTGGGCGTGACGCTGTTCACGCCGCTCATTCTGGTGTGGCAGAGAACGCCGTCAGGCTGGATACAGAAACCGCGTCGCTGGATCAAACCCGCCCGGTTGGCACAGGGGGTGGTCTGTTTTGCGTTGGCTTTTCTCTGTGGCCAGATCGTATTTCTCGGCTGGTTTCGTGACGGCCTCGGTGAAATCGCCAAACCCTACTGGATGTTCCTGTTCGTTTCCTGGGCCGCAGTCAACTTCGGCCGGCATGGCGTTCTGCTGCTCATCATCATCATCGCTGCCCAGGCATTGCAGGGGATGATGATGCGGCTGGATATCAGCGAGCCCGAAGCCGCACAGGTCGAGCTGGCCAATTTCTGGTTCTTCCTGATTGTGTTGACTGTGCAGGGTATGGTGCTGGCGCTGATTACCCACGGGCGACGACGGGACCAGCAGGAATTGCTCGAAAGTGAGGAGCGCTGGAAATTTGCACTCGAGGGTTCGGGTGACGGCGTGTGGGACTGGGATATACCGGGCGGCAGGGTGTTTCTCTCGCCGCTGTTCCAGGAAATGTACGGTTACCCGGAACACACCATAGGCGGCACGCCGGAGGATTGGTCGAGGCTGGTGCATCCTGAACACATGGAAGAGGTGTTGCGGAAATTCCAGCAGCATATCGACGGCGAGATACCGACGTATCGCGATGAACATCGCATGTTGTGCAGCGATGGTACGGTGAAGTGGATACTGGATCGCGGCATTATTGTCCGTCGCGATGCCAGCGGTAAGCCGCTGCGCATGGTCGGAACGCATACCGATATCACACAACGCAAAAGTGCAGAAACTGCGTTGCAGGAAATGAATGAGCAGCTGGAATCACGCGTTGCCGCGCGGACAGAAGAGCTGGCTTTTGCCAAGGAACAGGCGGAGGCAGCCACCAAGGCGAAGAGTGAATTCCTGGCCAATATGAGCCATGAAATCCGTACGCCGATCAGCACCGTGATCGGCATGTCGCATCTCGCGCTGAATGCAGACCTGAATCCGCGGCAGCGCGATTATGTCGAGAAAATCAATTTGTCTGGCAAGCACCTGCTGGATCTGGTCGACAATATCCTCGATTTTTCTGCGATAGAAGCCGGCAAGATCCGGTTCGAGGAAATGGATTTCAATCTGGATTCTGTGCTGGAAACTGTTCGCTTGATGTTCATTGAACAGGCCGATAACAAAGGTATCCGCTTGCAGATGGCGATTGATCCACCACTGCCGAGGCAGTGGCGCGGTGATCCACTGAGGCTGGGCCAGATCCTGATCAATTATGTGAATAATGCCATCAAGTTTTCGGAAAAAGGCTGTGTGTTGTTGCGGGCACTGCTGGTTGATGAAACAGCGGACAATGCCCTGTTGCGTTTTGAAGTGCATGACGAAGGCATTGGCGTGGAAGCCGACAAGCAGCAGGTGTTATTCCAGTCTTTCCAGCAAGCGGACACTTCCACACACCGCAAATACGGCGGTACGGGACTCGGCCTGGCGATCAGTCGCCAACTGGCAGAGAAAATGGGTGGCGAAACAGGATTGGCCAGTTCCACGGATGAAGGCAGTGTGTTCTGGTTTACCGTGCGATTGAAAAAAACCTCGCAGGTGGCGACGGTTGAAGCCGGTGACAGTCTGCAGCAACTGGCACCGGTGCAACCACAGGCGTCGTTGCAAGGCGTGCAGATCCTGGTTGTTGAGGACAACGAATTCAACCAGCAGGTTATCCGTGAATTGTTGCAGGCTGCCGGTGCAAGCGTGCGTGTGGTGGGTGACGGTCTCGCCATGTTGCAGTTCCTGGACGAGAAGGTGCAGGCATCGGAATGCATACTCATGGACTTGCAGATGCCGGTGATGGATGGCTTGCTGGCCACGCGCGTGATACGCGCCACACCTGCCTGGGCCAACTTGCCGGTGATTGCGCTGACGGCGAATGTCTGGAGCGAAGACCGTGAACAGTGCCTGGCAGCAGGCATGGATGATTTCATCAGCAAGCCGGTCAGTCCTGCCAATCTGGTGGCTGTGCTGGCGAATTGGGCACGTCGCGACACATCGCGTACCAGGGATAAAAAACCGCAAATGGATGTGACAGAGCTGGAGACCCTGTTTGCTGCAGATCGCCCGCGTATTGCTGATTTGATGCAGCGGTTCATCGGGTTTACCCGTAATGATCTGGAGCACCTCGCGCTGGCGCTGGAAGAAGCCGACCTGGAAACAGCGCGGCAGATTGGCCACAAGCTCAAGTCCGGTGCCCGGCAAGTCGGTGCCCGGCTGTTTGCCGATCTTTGCCATACCCTGGAAAAGTTGCAGGGACATGACGCACTGAAAAAAGCTGCATTGCTCCACCGGCTTTTGCAGGGCTTGCTGGCAGATATCGAACAGGAAGTTGCACACTACAGGGATATGACGCAGCCCTAAAAGCCGCAGCGATACGCTACACTGCCACCTGTTGTTCATCGCACGCAAACGGGCGTGCAAGCGGGGTAGTGACGTGAGAAAAACCAAGATAATCGCCACCATTGGTCCGGTGACCGAATCTTTCGATATGCTCAAGAAAATGGCTGAGGCCGGCATGAATGTTGTGCGGCTGAATATGTCGCACGGAGACCATGCCTCGCATGCCAAGGTCATCAAGGCGATCAAGACGCTTAACAAGGAGCTGGCGCACCCGATTCCGCTATTGCTGGATACACAGGGCCCGGAAATCCGCACCGGTACGCTCAAGAACGACCTGGAACTGAAGCAGGGCGACATCATCACCGTGACCGCGCGCGCAGAAGATGTGGAATCAACCTCGCTGCATATCAACTACAACGATCTGGTTGATGACGTGAAAATCGGCGACAGGATCACGGTTGACAACGGCATCATCAATCTTGAAGTGCTGGAAAAAAATAATCGTGTCATGCGCTGCAAGGTGCTGGACGGTGGCCGCCTCAAAAGCAAGCGCCATGTGAACTTGCCGGGTATCCGCGTCAACCTGCCGGCAATTACCGGAAAGGATCGCGAGGACATCCTGTTCGGCATGAAACAGGAAGTGGATTTTATTGCGCTGTCATTTGTGCGCGAAGCCAATGACATCCGCCAGTTGCGCAAACTGCTGGGCAACAAGGCGGACAAGATCAAGATCATTGCCAAGATTGAAGACCAGGAAGGTGTAAAAAACCTCGAGGAAATTATTGCGGCTTCGGATGGCGTGATGGTGGCGCGCGGTGATCTCGGTGTGGAAATCAACATCGAGGATTTGCCGAATGTGCAGCGCCGGATCGTGCGCTTGTGCAACGAACAGGGCAAACGTGTCATCGTTGCCACCCACTTGCTGGAATCGATGATAGAGAATCCGATCCCGACACGTGCGGAAGTGACAGATGTTGCCAACGCGATCTATGAAGAAGTGGATGCCATCATGTTGTCCGGTGAAACCACGGTGGGCAAATATCCGCTGAAATGTATCGAATACATGGATCGCATTGCCCGTACTGCCGAGCGCGTGCCGGGTTTGCGTTTCTGCAACGGGCTGGTGAAAGACAATAACAAGCAGCACCTGGCCTACTCAGCAGTACAACTGGCAGAAGACATGGAAGCGCAGGGCATTGTGGTTATCACACGCCGCGGCATCATGGCCAATCTGGTGACAAATTGCCGTCCGAGCAAGACCACGATTTTTGCCTTCACCAACGACAGTCGCACACGCCGCCAGATGAACCTGAATCGCGCGGTGGTGTCGCACAGGCTCGCATTTTCCAGCGACCCGGAGAAAACCCTGCTGGCAGCCTTTGAAATCCTGAAACGCGATGACGGTTTGCAGTCAGGCGACAAGGTTGTGGTAATTTCCGACATCATTTCCGGACTCGGTGTCGATGCCATCCAGATCCGCAGTATCAACTAAGCTGGACGTTGACGATGCCTGTTGAAAAAAGCACGCCTGATAATACCCTGCAGCCACCATCACTCTGGTGGTCGCTGCTGGAAGCGCCCCGTGCCGCGCTGGAAATTTCCAGCCTTGGCCTGAAACATCGCGAACTGCTGGATGTGCCGCGTGGCGATGGCCATCCGGTGCTGGTGTTGCCCGGTTACGGTGCCGGTGATGCCATCATGTATGTGATGCGCTATTACCTCGGTCGCTGGGGTTATGATGCGCGTCCGTGGAATCTCGGTGTCAATTTTACCCGCTCGCGCATCACCGCCATCGACCAGATCAACGCGTTTCGTGCGGATATGGAAGACAAGGTCGCTGCGCGCATTGCAGAAATTTATCACGAGACCGGCCAGAAAGTCAGCGTGATTGGCTGGAGTCTCGGCGGGATTTATGCGAACAGCATGGCGGATCGTGTGCCGGAATACTTGCGACATGTGATCACACTCGGTGCGCCTTACGGTGATCCGCGCGGCACAGCGGCCTGGAATGTATTGAAGGCGGTGAATTTCAGCAGTACACCGGAATCGGAACAGGATTTCGACGGTTGGCTGAACAATGATGCGAGTGCCGATCGTGTCGTGAAAACCACGGTAATCTACAGCCCGAATGATGGCATTGTCGCTGAAGCAGCCGCACGTCTCGGTGAACATGACAGTGTGGATCATGTGCCAGTCAATTCCAGCCACGTCGGTTTTGCGTTCAATCCTGCCGTTTATCGCATCATCGCCGAGACCCTGGCGCAGAACTGATTTTTTATGATCGCGCTGAAAAATATTGTCTTGTTGCGCGGCGTGCAGCGCCTGCTCGACAATGCCAGTCTCACCATCCATCCCGGTCGCCACATAGGCGTCATCGGCCGTAACGGTTGCGGCAAATCCAGCCTGTTCCAGTTGTTGCTCGGCCAATTGCAGCTGGACGGTGGTGACATGCAGCAGCCGGCGAACTGGCGCATCGCCCACATGGCACAGGAAGTCTCGTCCAGTGATAAAACCGCGCTGGACTATGTGCTGGATGGCGATGCAGATTTGCGTCGTGTGCAGCGCGACATTGCGCGTGCAGAAGAGCAGGGTGATAACGACAGGCTCGGTCATCTCTATGCCGAGCTGGAAACGTTGCACGGTTACGATGCGGAGTATCGCGGCGAGCAATTGTTGCACGGCCTCGGCTTCAACCAGTCGCAAGTGCAACTGCCGGTCAACAGTTTTTCAGGTGGTTGGCGTATTCGTTTGAACCTGGCGCAAGCACTGGTTGCGCGTTCGGATTTGTTACTGCTCGACGAGCCGACCAATCACCTGGATCTCGATGCAACGCTCTGGCTGGAAGACTGGTTAAAAGCCTATCCGGGCACTTTGCTGATTATTTCGCACGACCGCGACTTTCTCGACAATGTGGTTGATGAAATTGTCCACATTGAAAATGCAAGGCTGAACAGTTATCGCGGCAATTATTCGTCGTTTGAAACCTTGCGTGCCATGCGACTGGCAGAACAGCAGGCCGATTACGAGAAACAGCAACGCCGAATTGCTGAAATCGAGAATTTTGTGCGGCGCTTCCGGGCACAAGCCACCAAGGCAAGGCAGGCCCAGAGTCGTTTGAAAGAACTGGAGCGCATGGAGCAGATCAGTCTCGCCCATGTTGATTCACCCTTTCATTTCACTTTCCGTGACAGCGACAAGACTTCCTCGCCGCTACTGGTCTTACGCGAGGCGGCCATCGGTTATGGTGACAACCCCCTGTTGCAAAACGTGAATATCAATTTGCAGCCCGGTTCGCGCATCGGTTTGCTCGGTGTCAACGGTGCCGGTAAATCGACACTGATCAAGGCGCTGGTTGGCGAGTTGGCATTGTTGCAAGGTGAACGCGTTGCTGGCGAGCACCTGGCTGTCGGGTATTTTGCCCAGCACCAGCTGGAAGCGCTGGATATCCATGCCAGCGCGCTGTTGCATATCCAGCGAATTTCGCCGGCTGCCACCGAGCAGGCGATCCGCAATTTTCTTGGCGGTTTTGATTTTCATGGCGACAAGGCACTGGAGCCCATCGAGCCTTTTTCCGGTGGTGAAAAAGCGCGGCTGGCACTGGCGCTGGTTGTCTGGCACCGTCCAAACCTGCTATTACTCGACGAGCCCACCAACCACCTTGACCTTGAAATGCGTGAAGCGCTCACCGAAGCCTTGCTCGGTTACAACGGAGCCCTGGTTGTCATTTCACATGATCGTCACTTGTTGCGTAATGCGGTGGATGAATTCTGGCGCGTACACGGTGGTCGGGTCGAAGCGTTTGACGGCACGCTGGATGATTATCACCAGTTCATGCAACAATCGGCGAAGACGTCTCCGGCATCTCCAGCGACTGTGGCATCGGTTGTGGCCTCCTTGCAAACGGTCGACAAGAAAGCCCTGCGCCAGCAGGCTGCGCAACAACGCCAGTTGCTGGCACCGCTCAAAAAACAGATTGACGAGCTGGAAAAAGGTATTGCCGCGCAGCAAGCAAGACTGGCAGAAATTGATACAGCCCTTGCTGATCCGTTGCTGTATGAAGCAGCACAAAAGTCACGCATGCAGGCCTTGCTGGCAGAACAGGGTGTATTGCGGAAGCAGATCGACGAGAATGAAACCCGTTGGTTTGCCTTACAGGAACAGCTGGAGCAAAAAGAAAACCTGCTGGCCGATGCATAACGGCTGGTGAAATGACGAGGAAGGTAGGATGACTGATAACACTGCACTGCAAAAATGTTTTTCAGAAGCGAAACTGAACGGACTGACGTTGCGTAACCGCATCATCAAGGCCGGCACATTCGAAGGAAAAACTCCCACAGGATTGCCAACGCCGGAGCTGACTGAGCTACACCGGCGTATCGGCGAAGGCGGTACGGCGATGACCACGCTGGCTTATTGTGCAGCTGAAAATAATGGCCGCTTGCACGCTGACATGATGTACATGAACGAATACGTGCGTGAGCCGCTGGCTGCCATGATTGCCACCATCAAGACCACAGGTGCACGGGTGTCCGCACAGTTGTGCCATTCAGGTGCCATGTCCAAGAACAAGGAAATGACCACCTGGATGTCCAGTGGCCCGTCTTTCGGTCCGAATATGCTCGGTATGGCGTCAGGCAAATTATTTTGCGCGGGTATGAGTCGTCCGCAAATTCGTGAGCGTGTGCAGGTCATTGGTCGTGCTGCAGCATTCATGAAGTCGGTGGGTTTTGATGCGATAGAGATTCACTTTGGCCACGGCTATGGCATCAGCCAGTTCATGTCACCCATCACCAATCGCCGCACTGACGAGTACGGCGGCAGTGTTGCCAATCGCATGCGTTTCCCGCTGGAAGTGCTGGCTGCCGTGCGCAAGGCTGTCGGCAGTGAGTTTCCCTTACTTGGCAAGATCAGTATGTCGGACGGTGTGCGCGGCGGTGTGACGTATGCCGAGTCCATAGAAATGGCCGGTATGCTCGATGATGCCGGACTCGATTGCATCATCCCCAGCGATGGAACCAGTTCCATGAACCCGATGCTGTTGTTCCATGGCGACAGCATCCAGCCGGGTCTGGTCGAACACGAAAAAAATCCGCTGATGAAAATCGGTTTGAAAATGATCGGCCCGAAATTGTTTCGCAATTACCCGTACCGTGAAACCTACCTGATCGAGAATGCCTTGCGCATCCGCGACCGGGTGAAAAAAGGCAGTGTGTGTTATATCGGTGGCGTGTCGAGTAATGAAAGTATCGAGCGTGTGATGGGGGCGGGTTTTGATTTTATCCAGTTAGGGCGTCCATTGCTGTTTGACCCTGATTTTGTCAAGAATGCGCAGTCACAAGCCGGCTATGTCAACGGTTGTACGCATTGCAACCAGTGCGCGGGACTCATTGATGCCCCTGGCGGTATTCGTTGCACGATGCGATAACGGAGCTCGCACAATCAATCCTTAGCGATAGATCCGTTCCACACGCAACGATAAATCGGTCAACAGCTGGTACGGGATGGTGCCAGCCCAGTTGGCCACTTCCCTGACGCTGATATGTTCTCCCCACAGTTCTGCCCAGTCGCCGAGTGACGGTGTGGCAATATCGGTGCAATCAATGGCAATGGTATCCATCGACACACGTCCGATAATCGGCGCACGCACGCCGTCCAGCGCCACATACGCATTGTTGCGCACGGTGACGGGATATCCGTCGGCATAACCTGCAGCAATAAAGGCCACGCGGGTATCGCGAGCTGCATGCCATTGTTCGTTATAGCCAACGGTATCACCCTGGCTGATGGTCTTGATGCCGATGACTTGCGCTTCCATCTGCATGGCGGCTTGCAGGTCGAGATTGCCAGGCAGCGGATTGACGCCGTACATCATCAGCCCCGGCCGCAGCCAGCCAGTGCGTGCTCCGGGCCAGGCCAGCAAGCCGGCTGAGTTGGCGAGGCTGTGTCCATCAAGTTCCAGGTCTTTTGTCCACTCCCGGTAGCAGGCAATCTGTTGTGCCGTTTTCGGGTTGTCTGTTTCATCGGCGCTGGCGAAATGTGTCATGCCGATCACTTGTTCACACCAGGGAATCGTTTTCAGCGTGTTGAAAGCGTTGGCAAAGTCTTGCGGGGCAAAACCCAACCGATGCATGCCGGTATCCAGTTTCAGCCACAAGGTTGAACGATGGGGGTGTGGATGCACATAGCGCGTCAGCATCGCCAGATGGCTGTCATCGTGAACAACAATGTCGAGACGCGAGAGCAGGGCGGTCGTCAACGCCTCGTGGTCGGTAACGCCGGACAGCAGCAGCAGTTTTCCCTCATAGCCGGCTTCACGCAAGGCTTGTGCCTCTTCCAGCCGCGCTACGGCCAGTCCTTCCGTGTGTTGGCGCAGCACGGGCAGCAAACCGGCCGAGCCATGGCCATAGGCATCGGCTTTCACAACGGCCATCACTTTGTTGTCAGGCGCATGCGCACGCGCAATAGCGAGGTTGTGGGCAATCGCAGGCAATTTGATGATGGCGCGTGTTTTCATGGCGGGCCGTGCCGGGACAAAGCGCAATGATAGCGGCTTGCTGGTAGACTGACGAGACAAACTGTCGTGGCAATCGAGGTCACTATGCCAAAAGGTTTTGGCAACAAACTGGTCGTCGCTATTTCTTCGCGGGCATTGTTTGATCTTGATGCCAGCCATGATATTTACGAACAGCAAGGCCTCAAGGCCTATGCGGATTTCCAGATCGCCAACGAAGACAAACCGCTGGAACAGGGTGATGCGTTTCCGCTGGTGCAAAAATTACTACGCATCAATGCGTTGCTGGGTGGCGATCCGCGTGTTGAGGTTATCCTGCTGTCACGTAATACCGCTGATACCGGTTTGCGTGTTTTCAATTCCATCCAGCATTACCAGTTACCGATAGTGCGCGCTGCATTTTGCGGCGGCCACTCGCCTTATCCTTACGCCAGTGCTTTCGGTTGCCACCTGTTTCTCTCCACCAATGCCGACGATGTGCGTCACGCCCTCGAAAATGGCCTGGCTGCGGCAACACTGTTGCCTTCCTCCAGCCAGATGCGCGATACACAGGAAATCCGTTTTGCGTTTGATGGTGATGCGGTATTGTTTTCGGATGAAGCCGAGCGCGTCTACAAAAGCAAGGGGCTGGATGCATTTGCCGCCAGTGAACGTGCAGCGGCACACCAGCCACTGAGCGGTGGGCCATTCAAACCGTTTTTGCAGGCCTTGCAAGGGCTTCAGTCGGAGTTTTCGCTGGAAGCCTGTCCCATCCGTACGGCGTTGGTAACCGCGCGTTCAGCGCCTGCACATGAGCGTGTGATACGTACATTGCGGGCCTGGCAGATACGCATCGATGAATCCCTGTTCCTTGGTGGGCTCGACAAGGGTGAATTTCTCAAGGCCTACGGTGCCGATGTGTTTTTCGATGACCAGCAAGGTCACTGCCTGTCGGCTTCCCGCCATGTTCCTACGGGCCACGTCCCGAATGGTGTTGCCAATGAATGATCTGTCATCCATGAAAAAATGTGCGCTGCTGGCAAATCTTCTGCCCTCTATCTATGCTGGGCTCCGGGCTTGTGTACGGCGATGCCCGCAGGAGGGGTTATGAAACTACAGCAACTGCGTTACATATGGGAGGTTGCCCATCACGACCTGAATGTGTCGGCAACGGCACAAAGTCTCTACACATCACAGCCGGGCATCAGTAAACAGATTCGCTTGCTGGAGGATGAGTTGGGTGTCGAGATTTTCGCGCGCAGTGGCAAGCACCTGACGCACGTCACCAAAGCCGGTGAATCGATCCTGAAAGCGGCAGGGGAAATCCTGCGCAAGACCGAGAGCATCAAGCAGATGGCGCAGGAATTCAGCGATCCCAAAAAGGGTAGCCTGAGTATCGCTACCACCCACACACAGGCTCGCTACGCATTGCCGCCTGTCATTGCCTCATTCATCAAGAAATACCCGGCAGTTTCCATGCATATGCATCAGGGTTCGCCTATGCAGATTGCCGAGATGGCGGCAGACGGCACCGTGGATTTTGCAATTGCCACGGAAGCATTGGAGCAGTTTTCTGACCTGGTGATGTTGCCGTGCTATCGCTGGAACCGTTGCATTCTTGTGCCGAAAAACCATCCATTGTCCCAGGTATCGAAACTGGCACTGGCGGATGTTGCCAAATATCCGATCGTGACCTATGTGTTCGGTTTTACCGGTCGCTCAAAGCTGGATGATGCATTTATCAGTCAGGGACTGGAGCCGCAGGTGGTTTTCACGGCCACTGATGCCGATGTCATCAAGACGTATGTTCGACTCGGCCTGGGTATCGGGATCATTGCCCATATGGCACACGATCCGGTCGTGGACAGTGATCTGGTCGCACTTGATGCGAGCCACCTGTTTGAATCCAGCGTGACACGTATCGGTATCCGGCACGGAACGTTCATGCGCAGCTACATGTACGATTTTATCGAACTGTTTGCGCCGCACCTGAAGCGCGACCTGGTTATTGCCGCGTCCGGATTGCATTCCAGAACCGAAGTGGACGCGCTGTTTGCCGATATCACCCTGCCAGAGCTATGAAGGTGGATTTGCGCGGATAAAAGGATATTTTGCCTGTCAACGAGGTTTTTATTCACAGGTTGCAGGTAAGTTTTTTAGTCTTGACTATTGGGCGTCACCCCCTAGAATGAGCGCCCTTGCCATCGTGTCGTCAGATATTTGGCAAGACAGTTTTGCGGAAATAGCTCAGTTGGTAGAGCACGACCTTGCCAAGGTCGGGGTCGGGAGTTCGAGTCTCCTTTTCCGCTCCATTTTGGCGCGGTGGCAGAGTGGTCATGTAGCGGACTGCAACTCCGCGTACGCCGGTTCGATTCCGACCCGCGCCTCCATTTCAGCCTGGCCTGACGGCCAGTGACTGTCCAGGTTCTGCCCGAGTGGTGAAATCGGTAGACACAAGGGACTTAAAATCCCTCGGAAGCAATTCCGTGCCGGTTCAAGTCCGGCCTCGGGCACCAATAAAATCAAATAGTTAAAAATACAAGTTAATTTATTTTCTAGAATAAGTTGGCCGTAGTCCGACGCCTCTTTTCCGGTTTGTGATGCCGGCGCTTGAAATCCTCATACCAGACCTAGATAATCGGCCTAGTCTTCGGATTATTAAGAAAAAATTACCCGGCCGACAGGCCAGGGTGTGAAACCAACAGACCAGTTATCGGGGCGCCAGCGTGTCTGATCATCGTGCAGTGAATCTTACTTCCCTGAATATCGTCAAAGACGAGTTTCTTGTGACCATCCAGCATGCGACTAACCAGCTGGAGCAGTTTATAAGTTCCCGCGAGCGGCAGGACTTGTTACAGGGTTGCCTTGATCATCTCAACCAGATTCTGGGTGTGATGCGCATTGTGCAGCTGCAGGGCGCGGATTTGCTGGCGGCAGAAATGGTCGCTGCCCTTAATACTGTACCGGCCGGGGCTGATAATTCTTACGATGAACTGCTTGCCTCCCTGAGTTCCGCTTCGTTTGTCCTTGCGCGTTATTTTGAATACGCGCAGCAGTATGAGCGAGCAATTCCTGTGATGTTGTTGCCATTTATCAATGAACTGCGTGCAACACACAAAGACAAGCCATTGCCTGAAGGTTCCTTCCTGCAAATGAATGCGCAGGGAGAGAGAAATGTATCAAGCCGTACAGCTTTTTCCCTCGAATCTGCGCGCCGTTTCCGCCATATGTTTCAGGTGGGTTTGCTGGGTGTGCTGCAAGGTAACAATGCTGATTATTCTTTTGGCATGATGCAACGCGCGCTTGAACGCATGGATTCCATGTGCGCATCACACAGCAATGCAAAAATCTTTTGGGCAGCCGGTGCCGCTGTCTCTGTTATTCGTGAAATGCAATTGCAATTGCCTGTTGCGAGGAAAATGCTTTTTTCGGCGCTCGATCGCCAACTCAAGCAATTGGTGAAGCAAGGGGAAGCATTTTTTGATGCGCCGCTTGACGGTACACTCTTGCAGGATTTTGTCTATATCGTCGTTGCATCCGGCTCGGATTCAGAACTGGCGCGAAATGTAAAATTTACTTTTGCAGTGCAGCCATTGGGCTATACAGAAGCTGAAGTGGAAGAGGAACTGAATAATTTGCGTGGGCCAGGTTTGTCTACCGTGCAATCCGTCGCTGAAGTAATTCGCGATGAGTTGCGCAGCAGCAAGGCATCACTGGAAGTCGGCGCCCAGGGTGGTGGTGATATTGCATCCTCTTATCCGGAAATGATTGCTTCACTCACCAAGGTGGCAGATATCCTTTCAGTTGTCGGGCTTGCAACACCGGGTCAGGTATTGCGCGATCAGGTCAATAAACTGCGTCAGTGGGAGTCGGCACAACATCCTGCAGACAGCAGCGAATTGATGGAAGTTGCGGATACCTTGCTCTACATAGAAAGCAGTGTTTCTGCCTTGCAAAATATCAATCTGTCGCATGCAAAACTGGCAGAAACGAACGCACTTGGTAAGGATCAGATTATCGCGCGCAGCCAATTGGCTGAGGCCGAAAAAGTCGTGCTGGAAGAAGCGCAGGCGGGTATTGCCCTGATTAAGCGTGCCCTGGCTTCTTATGCCGAATCGGGATTTGATGCGAACCATATCGCTAACCTGAGCAAGAGCCTTAACAGTGTTCGCGGCGGCATGATCCTCATGAATATGCCGCGCGCAGCAAAAATTGCCGAAGCGTGTATCAAGTTTGTCGATGAGCAATTGATGCGAGGAGAAACAGGCGGCGCGATCCAGCAATTACTGGAAACGTTCGCTGATGCTGTCATGAGCCTTGAGTACTTCCTTGAAGCTTACATTGCTGTTCACAAGCAGGATCAATCCATTCTTGATATTGCAGAGGAAAGCGTAACCGCCCTGGGATATTCGATCTAGGGCGACGCACCGACAATCAGGCAGGTCAAACGGAGAATACAACATGATTTACCAGGTTCTTGCTGCCATTGTTGGCATTGTTGCGGTGCTGCTTGTATTGCTGGCATTGAAAACATTGATCCGTAAGGGCTGGTTACTCGGTTTTATCCGTGGTTTATGTGGCTCCCTCCTGATTGCTGTCGCAGCCCTGATGTTGCTTTATGTCCAGGATATACGCAGTTACAAGGTTGCCGAAAGTGATCGTGTCATTGCCACGCTCAGTTTTCGCCAAAAAGAGCTGTACCTCCTGGAAGTGGATGTCCAGGAAACCAATGGCGGCTCACGCAAGGCGACATTACAAGGTGAGCAGTGGCAGCTTGATGCACGTATGCTCAAGTGGTCGCCCTTGTTGAGCGCAATGGGAATCCGCACCGGGTATCGTCTGGAATTGTTACAGGGGCGTTATCAGGTTATGGAAATGGATCGCAGCACCGAGCGTTCCAAGGAAATATTGTCTGTCAGCGCCCGGTTTGATTTGTGGGATTCCATAAGCAAGCGTGATCTAAGTGCAGTTCAGGCCGTAATGGGTAGCACAGGTTTCGTGCCAATGGCTGATGGCGCTATTTTTGAAGTGGTCGTTTCTGGTACGAATCTGATCGCCAGGCCTGTCAACCCGGCGGCCAAGACAGCCATGGCCAACTGGTAAACCATTGCAAGGTTTTATTGGTTTTTTTGACAATGGTTTTTATCTGATGGGGAATGTGCAGTGAACTTTCTTGCCGAGTACGGCGTTTTTCTTGCCAAGACCGTGACAATTATCGGTGGGCTGGTATTTCTGGTTACAGCGATTGTTACGGCAGGCCAGCGTTTCAAGAAGATTGAAAAGCAGGGTCATATCGAAATTACCAATCTGAATGACAAGTTTCGTGACATGGCAGACAGCTTGCAGGCGAATATCTTGTCTGAGGCTGCTTATGCTGAAATTTGCAAGGCAGAAAAAAAGGAACAGAAACAGAAAGACAAGGCAGAAAAAAAACGCAGGAAATCAGGCGTTGAAGACAAGCCCGCTCCCCGTGTGTTTGTAATGGATTTTGTCGGGGATATCCGTGCTTCGGGTACGGAATATCTTGCAGAGCAGGTGACAGCTGTACTTACTCAGGCGACCGAACAGGACGAGGTTGTCATTCGACTGGAGAGTGCGGGAGGCGTAGTTCATGGCTATGGACTGGCAGCCTCACAATTGCAGCGTATACGCGACAGGAAAATTCCGCTCACGGTTTGTGTTGACAAGGTTGCTGCCAGTGGCGGCTATATGATGGCTTGCATTGCCAATAAATTACTCGCTGCGCCATTTGCGATACTGGGCTCTATCGGTGTTGTCGCACAGATTCCCAATGTTCACCGCCTGTTGAAAAAGCACGACATTGATTACGAGATGCTGACTGCCGGGGAGTACAAGCGTACCCTGACTGTGTTTGGTGAAAATACAGACAAGGCCCGCCAGAAATTCCAGCAGGAAATTGACGAAACCCATGGCCTGTTCAAACAATTTGTCAGCAAGAGTCGTCCGCAGTTATCTATTGATGAAGTGGCTACCGGTGAAGTGTGGTTCGGTAATACTGCACTGGAGCGCGGTTTGGTAGATGCTGTCCAGACCAGTGACGATTACCTTTTCCAGCGCCATCTGGATAAGGCTTCCCTGTTTCAGGTGAAGTGGATCGAAAAGCATAGTGTTGCCGAGCGGCTGGGGCTTGCTGCCGAAACGGCAATTGAACGGGTTGCACTGCGTTGGCTGGCTCGCGCAGAAAATCCATCCAGTTTTATCCGGTAATATCCAGATAACGCGGACACTGTTTTGCAAAAACAAGTACAAGATTGAGGTCTGGTTATGGATCAATTAAGCGGTCTCGACGCCATGTTTATCCATGCCGAGATGCATGGTTTACCCATGCATATATCGTCGCTTTCTATCTACGATCCTTCCACTTCGGTAAATCCACTGGAATTTCGCCAGATTGTGGATTTATTCGAGAAAAAAGTGCAGCGCAATGTGCCGATACTGCGTAGCAAACTTGTGAAAGTGCCATTCAATCTTGACCAGCCTTACTGGATGGAGGATCCCAATTTCGATCTGGTTTACCACGTACGCCACATCGCGTTACCGAAACCGGGTACATGGCAAAAACTCTGTGCGCTCGCAGCAAACCTGCACGCGCAACCACTGAATCGTGATCGCCCGCTTTGGGAAGCCTACATTATCGATGGTCTTGACCATATTGAAGACATCCCCAAGGGTTCTTTTGCGATTTTCCTCAAAGTGCATCACGCCATTCTGGATGGGCGCACCGGTATGGAAATTTACAAAAATCTCCATACGCTGAGTCCAGAACCTTATTGTGAACTTGAGACCGATCATCCTGCCCATGAACAAGGGCAGGCAATAGAGCATCAGTCCGACATCACCATGGCCACCGTGTTGGCGCGTGCAGCCGGCCATGGCGTAGGTAAAACCACCAGCATCGTCAAACTGCTGGGCAAGTCTTTCAGTGTTTACGGACAACTTGCGCTCGCATTCCGCAACAAGGAATTGAAACAACTGCACAAACCCAGGACACGCTTTAACGGTGTCATTTCGCCGCGCCGCGTGGTAGATCGCATTCGCCTGCCGATGGTGGATATCAAGGCAATTAAATCCATGTTCGCGCACGAAACTGTCAATGATGTCGCACTGACAATAATCAGCGGTGCACTGCGGCGGTATCTGATAGCCAAGGATGAATTGCCTGAAGATTCCCTGGTCGCAGCCATACCGATCGACGTTCGCGACAGTAACGACGAGCATATCAAGGGTAACCGTATCAGCATTACCAATATGTCGCTGCGCACTGACATTGCTGATCCCATGGAACGCTTGCGTGCTGTGCATCAGGAAGCTGTTGCTGGCAAGGCTTATGCCGACACCCTGGGTAAAAATATTGTCTGCGATGTGCTGGATAATATTTACCCGGCTCTCGTCTCCTGGGGTGTGAAAGCCGCGGTTGAATCCGGGTGGCTGGACAAGTTTCCACCTGCCAACAATACGGTGATAACCAATGTGCATGGTGCGTCCGTACCGCTGTATCTGTGTGGCGCCAGGCTGATCGATTCTTTCGGTATGGGGCCCCTTATTCCCAATACAGGATTATTTCATACGATTTCCAGTACCTACGATTTCCTGACCATCGCGTTCACAGCGGACAGGATGAAAATGGCGGATCCGGATTTCTATGTGCAGTGTCTCGAAGAATCTTTTGTGGAAATCATCGATGCCATCAAGACAGAACAGGAGATACGCCTTGCGGCGGCCAGTCTGTTGCCGGAGGATCAGGTGCCGGTGAAAAAAGCACGTCGCCGTTCCGGTTCAAACCGTATCAAACCGAGCTCAACGCCAGCAGAAAAAAATGTGACTGTGGTGCGAAGCAACGAAACACCAGTCATTCAGTAGGCATGAACGGCGGAAACTAGACTACGCCACCACCGTGCACGTGCTTCTGGATAAAATCGCCGATACGCTTGATAGCGGTCCGGCCTTCAGGGATAAACATGGCCAGTGTCTGCCATACGTGTGGCAGACCATCCCATAGCTCCAGTTCACACGGCACACCGGCAGCCTTGTATTTGGCGGCCAGGCGACGTGAATCATCCAGCAATACCTCATCCTTGCTGACCTGGATCAGCGTAGGTGGCAGGCCTGTAGGGTCACCGTACAAAGGTGACGCATAAGGTGTTCGCGGATCAGCCCCGGCCAGGTAATACTGGGCGCCTTCGGGCAGTCCCTCACCGGGAATCAGTACATCGCGCTTGAGATTGGTGATGACCGACTCGCCAGTCACGGCAAGATCCGTCCAGGGTGACATGCCGACCGTCGCAGCGGGAAGGGGAATGCCCATATCGCGTAGTTTCAGCACCGTGCCATAGGTAAGTCCGCCACCCGCAGAATCGCCCACAATCACGATATGCTCGGCCTTGTAGCCCTGCTGCAACAGCCATTGGTATACCTTGACGGCATCATCCAGGGCAGCGGGGTAAGGATGTTCAGGGGCGAGGCGATAATCCGGCGCGATTATGCGACACCTGGAAGCGACCGACAGGCGCCAGAGAATATCCTTGTGCGTGGTATGCGCCGAACAGAAAATGTAGCCGCCACCATGCAGGTACAGCACGATCTTGTTGGGTTCCGCACCCATGGCCTTCACCCAGAGACAGGGCACACCCTCAACGCGCTCGGAACGGAAATCAATATCGGCTGGTGCCTTGGGTATATGCCGTGCAGAGCTGTTGACCATCCTCCGCAAGGCAACATGATCCGTGTTGTTGAACATGCGCTTTTTCAGCATGCGCAGTGCCAATTTGAACGCGGTTGCCTGAAAACTGCTCATACGGGCCTGGATCTCATTCTCGTTATTCTGCTACAGCGGTGGCTGACATTGTCGTTGCGTGCTCATCCCTGTTTGCTGCGTTGGCTGCCCGCATGAACAGACAGCGGTGTATCCAGCGTGCTTCAAAAGGTTTCCATTCAGTTTCCTGTTGTGCCAGACGCTCGGCCACCGTGTAATAAATCAGGGGATTGTGGGTCATGCCTGTGTGACTGCCGGTAATCCTGACATTTTCTGTAAGCGGATTGACCGGATCAATGCAATAGCGCCAGGCGGCGATGCCGTCACTTTCGCTGTAAATGGAGGTAGACGGTACCGGTGGTGGGGATTCCCAGATTGGCTCCCCATTCATCAGTGCGTCAGTGGCGATATTGGGATTCAGTTTTTCATACATTTTCAGTATCGGTCCGGATACATCCACTTCGCTGGAGTTTTTGGGATGCGCAAGATTAAAAGGCGATCCCAGAGTAACAACCTGGCGTATGTATTCCGGTACACGATGAGCCAGAACGCGAGCATATAAACCACCAAGACTCCATCCGACCAGACTGATTTTTTCCTGGTGCTGGCCGTATAACTCAATGACACGGCTCTCAAGTTTCTGGTAGATGTCTTCACGCAAACCGGGATTGCGGCCGAGATCCCAGGCGTAAACATTAAATTTCTGGCGCTTCAGGTAGCGGCGCATGACGTAGGTGCTGTTGTCAGTGGCGAGGAAACCGGGAATCACAAGCACGGGTTGGCCCTCACCCTGGGGGGCCATGCGAAGCAGGGGAAATGTAGGCAAAAGGGACAGGGCTTCCAGCGGGGCGCGCAGCTCCATCAGTGCGCTCACCAGTGTCAGTTTGTGCATTTGGTCACTCATTTCGGCCACGGTCTCTCGAATGTGTTTAAAAGCCCATCGTTCTGTGCAGAAAAATGCTGCACAACACACAACAGAGAGCGTTATCTGTCGCCCCAAGCCACCACATATAGTGATGCTATATGTCTGGCGACGATAACACCTCTGCCGCTGCAGTTACAAGCATCAGGCCTGCCCGGTGGCCTGATTACCGTCAGCGCCTGTTTCTCTGGCATCGCTGCCAGTGCGCGCCATATCGTGGTAAATACGCAGGCGAGATGTATAAGGCTCGACAATCTGCGAGCGCGCCTTGCGCAAGACCCTGCCCACATCGCGCAAGGTTTCTGTATAGGTGTCGAAATTGTTCAGTGCGCAGTCAACGGTCACGCTGATGTAATCCTTCGGGCTGCGGGAACGCGCCTTGATCAGCTTGCGATAGGCTGTGGCATTGCCGCGGTAAGCCTGCTTGAAACGTCGAGAGAAGATCGAGCCGATACTGTTGCCATAGGTAGCGATAACGCCGATGTTTTCCATCACTGCGCCCAGACCGACCAACTCGGCCATGGTGAAATCTTCAGCGGCTTTGCCAACTTCGCGACTGACAACGTCAAACAGGTCTTCGTAGTGTTTCTCAACGGTTTTGCCAAACAGCGGATCGCTGGCCGGCTGGATGTCATTGATGATGTCAGTCCAGTCGGTTTCGGTCAGGATTTCGAGAATACGCGGGAACACCTGGCTTTCTTCCAGGTCCATATGGGTATTAAGCGAGGAAACGTAGTCATCACAGCGGTGACGTACATTCTGGATGGCTTCGGCAGTAGGGTTGTCCAGTGCATCCCTGATGCTGCGCAGTAGTGAGTCGGTTTTCTTGGTGGTCGACTCGTGCTCTATCAGAAGATTGACGACTTCGGCCTTGTTACTGGTGTCGCGCTCGGCCAACTTGCGATAAATGATGTCTTCGCGCGGGTGGTGGGATGCGTCGGAAAACTCGACCATGTAACGAGCAACGTCGTACATGATGTTCAGGTCTGGCGTGCCGCCTTCGTCGATGACACCGACCTGTTCGACCAGTACGTTCATCAGTTTGGTCATGTACTTATGTTCGTTATGCAGGTGCAACATGATGTGGGGCGCACCCAACAGTTTTACTGGCCGTGTGCTCTCCATATTGGGAGTAGCCGCGCCCTGACGGGAACCACGGCCTTTCTTGCCGGATTTTCCGTGACTGGCAGACGCGCTACTGCCGGATACAGTTTCTGGTGATTGATGATCCGGGGAATGTTTGTCCTGCTTGCTCGCCATGTTCGTCTTCCACTGGTGTTTGGCTCATTATAAGCACAGATTTTACGGGTACATGTATGGGCAAAAAATTATTTGTATCTAGTATGTTTATTCTAGATTTTATCTCTAGGATTCGCGTCATGGCCTGATGTGCAAGCGTTTGTACAGTGGCGTGTTTGATCAAATACCAACCTAGAAGGAGAGATTTTTTATGCCTAAGAAAGCCAAAGAAGCCAACATTTCAGACAAGGCCAGTGAAATTGCAAAAAGCATCTGGTTAGCTGGTATTGGCGCTTACGGTAAGGCGTTTGATGAAGCAGTTAACCAGTACGGTAAAGTAAGCAAGGAAACAACCAAACTGTTTGACGAATTGGTAGAGAAAGGCCGTAAGCTGGACAACCAGAACCATTCTAAACTGGTGGAAGCAAAATCCAAAACCACTGCAACAATCGAAGAGCGAATCAATAAAGTACGTGGCACGGTAAATCTTGGCGCATTGACCGGTGCAGCAGATGCCGGAAAACTGGAGGAATTGAACGCAAAGGTTGATGTGCTGTCTGAAAAAATCGACGCACTGCTTGATAGCCTGGCAGCAAAACCGAAAGCAGCTGCCAAAGCAAAAGCCTGATCTGAAAGAGTTCTAGCCCTGGACAGACAATCCTTCCTGTTTGTCTGATCCACTTTAAGCAAGGTTTCGCCCCTGAAACCTTGCTTTTTTTTTGTTTATTTTCGATAGTGCAACCTGTAGCCAGACCGAAATGATGAAATCATCCTGGCTGTGGAGATGTAGCATTGAAAACACGCGAACGAATCCTGCTGACCAGCCTGCATCTTTTCAACGAGGAAGGTGAGCCCAACGTCACAACCGTTGATATCGCTAACGAAATCGACATCAGCCCCGGCAATCTTTATTACCACTTCAAGGGTAAGGAAGTCATTGTTGAGATCCTGTACAACCGCTTCGATGAAGTGTTCAGCGATATTTTGCAGGCGCCGCTGAAACAGGAACTCAAGATCGAGGACAGTTGGTATTATCTCTATGTCGTTTTTGAAGAGATGTACCAGTACAGGTTTATCTACCAGAACGTCACCGATATCTTGCAGCGTTACGATACTGTCCAGAAAAAATTCAAGCGTCTGTTGTCACTCAAATTCCAGACCGGGTATGGCATGGTTCGCGCGTTGCGTGATGCTGGTATTCTCGAAATTAATGATCTGGCAATAGATGTACTGGTCAACAACATTGTGATGACCGTGACATACTGGATCTCGTATTCCCATTTGCGTGATGGCAAACAGCCTGCTGATTTGACCTTGCATAAAGGGGTTTTCCAGGTGTTGTCGCTGATTGCCCCGTACCTTGCTGTGGGTAAACAGGAATACGTGAAGTTGTGCGAAAGTTTTTATCGCGATGCGTTGCAGGGGAATTTACCTGTGAAGTTTCATCATGAAGAACACTGACAGCTGGGCTCACCAGCAGGCGCGATGAGCCTGAAAGACATCAAGAAAGGCCGCTGGAGTCGACAGTGGCATCTTGCCAATGCCGGGTTCAAGGCGGGTCTGGGTCTGGCTGGCGGTCACTTGCGGACGCTGGGACTGCCTGCATCAGAACGTGATGCAGCGCGTGAAGACCTGTTGCGTGAGCAGGCACAGGCCTGGGTGGCTGAACTCGGGCAACTGAAAGGTAGCATCGTCAAGATTGGCCAGATTCTTGCCACGTACGCGGACTACTGTTTACCCGCAGCCATCGCAGACGCTTTACACCAGCTTGAAGCGGATACTGAAGCAGTTGCCTGGTCAAGGATGGCGCCATTGGTCGAGCAAGCGCTGGGTGACCAACAAAAAACATTGATCATTGAAACAACACCGCTGGCGGCGGCATCACTGGCGCAAGTGCATCGCGCGCGCCGCAAGGCAGATGGGGCTCACCTTTGCCTGAAAATTTTGTATCCGGGTATCAGAGAAACACTGAACAGTGATCTTGCCGTCGTAACAACGGGATTGTTGTGGTGGCTGCCAAAAGATGAGCAGGCGAATGTCAGGCAGTGGCTGGTAACTGTACGCAACGTTTTGCAGGAAGAGCTGGATCTCGCACTGGAAGAAAAAAAATTGCAGCGTTGGCACAAACGACTGTTGCACGACAGGCGTTACATCGTACCCGTAGTTGCCAGGGAATATTGTTCCGGATTGTTGCTGGCGATGAGCTATGAAACAGGTGTGGTGCAACACGATCCGTCTGTACTTGCATTGTCGCAAACACGCCGCAACCAGCTCGGCATCAATGTGCTGGAACTGTTTCTTCGCGAAGTCCTGGTCTGGGGGGAAATGCAGACCGATCCACACCCGGGCAATTACCGCATCCGTCTGGATGAAGGGAAGGGCGACCAGATTGTGCTGCTGGATTTTGGTTCGGTGCGCAAGATTGAACCGCAATGGTTGTCGCCGCTACGTCACATGATCGTGTCAGCGTATCGTGGTGATGCCGACGCCTTGCTCGATGCTGTGTGTGCGGCGGGATTGCTGGATGCCTCTGCGCCCGATGTGGTCAAGCACGATTTTACTGCGGTGTTGCTGGGTATGATGGAGCCGCTGAATTATCGCGCAAAACTTGCCGATGACCCGCACAGTGTGCCTGCTTACGCGATGGATACAGAAGGCAATTACCAGTGGGCACACGCACAGCTACCCAAACGCATGGGCAAGCAGGCGCTGCATTCGGCAACCAGTCGCTATTTTGTATTTCCGGGTGCGGATTTCATGTTGCTGTCGCGCAAACTTGCCGGCGTGTATGCGTTTATTGCTTCACTGGATGCACGCTTCGATGCATCACCGGTGATGGAAAAAGTCTTGCAGGATGCTGATGCCCAGTACCGGGTTACGGTTTCCTGATCCTGATAAACGTCCGTTGCCTGATGCGTCCGCCGATCCAGGCGCCGCTATCAAGCATCAGCATTTGCCAGCCGTACTTCTTTTTCAGCGTGGCATGTGCATGCTTTTCTTCAGTCGCATCCGCTACCAGAAAAGCTTCGGTGTCACACCAGCTTCCTGTCAGCGCGCCAGTGAGCGTGCAGGGCGCAATCTGGCAGCGTGAACTGTTGCGCAAGCGTTTTACTTTTCCTGCCTGATTGTTCGAAAGCACATAAAAAAATTCACCGTCATCAGCAAACCATACCGGCGTATCGACACGCACACCGGTTTTCCGGAAGGTGGCGAGATTGATGTACTGCGCTTGTGCGAGGTTCATAACGTCATGCTGCATGAAAGGATTGCACGGGATTGTGCAGTGATTTCATCAGCAAGCCGAATTCCGGGTGCGTGTTGTCCGGTACTGGAATGCGCACCGTGTGGCCGGAGCCGGGAGCGACATCCATCGCCGTGCCAGCCATATTGTGCATGCCTGCCAGTTCGAATACCTGGTTGCCTGCCGGGCCCATCAATTCAATCTGGTCGCCAACAGCAAAGCGGTTCTTGACGTCGACAATCCAGTCACCGCTCGTTTCATCGCGTCCCAGCACTTCACCGACAAACTGTTGCTGTGTGGATACTGAAAACCCGCTTTCGTAATTCTGGTATTCCTTGGGCAAGTGGCGTCTGTAAAAACCTTCGGTGTAACCGCGACTGGCCAGACTTTCGAGTTTATCCATCAGCCCCATATTGAATTCGCGGCCAGCCAAAGCATCGTCGATGGCCATTCGGTAGATCTGGGCGGTGCGTGCTGCATAAAAATGCGATTTGGTTCGGCCTTCGATCTTCAGTGAGTTGATGCCGATATCGATCAGTCGCTTCACATGCTGGATGGCGCGCAAATCTTTCGAGTTCATGATGTAGGTGCCGTGCTCATCTTCATAGGCAGGCATGTATTCACCCGGACGGTTCTCTTCCTGCAGCAGGAACACCCGGTCTTCGATGTTCATCAGTTTGCCGCTGCTGATGGAATCGGTAGGACTCTGGCCCGGATCCCAACTGCCCACTTCGCCGCTGGCCTGCATTTCACGTGATGATGCCAGCGTATTTTTACTCGCCAGCATCTGTTCATGCACAGCTGGATTGATTGCGACAATATCGCCTTCAGGTGTTTCTGTTGCGTCATGCGTGTCGTATTTCCAGCGGCAGGAATTGGTGCAGGCACCCTGGTTGCCATCCCGGTGCGTCATGTAACCGGATAACAGGCAGCGACCGGAATAGGCGATACAGAGTGCGCCGTGCACAAATACTTCCAATTCAATATCGGGGCAGCGCTGGCGAATTTCCTCGATTTCGTCGAGTGACAGTTCGCGCGAAAGGATCACGCGCTTGATGCCCTGGCGTTCCCAGAATTTGACGGCAGCCCAGTTCACGGCGTTTGCCTGAACCGACAGGTGGATAATCGTATCGGGCCATTTATCGCGTACCAGCATGATCAGGCCGGGATCAGACATAATCAGTGCATCAGGCCCCATGGCAATAACCGGTTCCATATCGCGCAGGTAAGAGCGGATCTTGTCGTTATGCGGCGCAAGATTGCTGGCAACAAAAAAATGTTTGCCCTGGGCGTGTGCCATAGAAATGGCTTCAGCCATTTTTTCTAACTGGTTGAATTCATTGTTCCTAACCCGTAGGCTATACCGAGGTTGTCCGGCATACACGGCATCTGCGCCATAAGCAAACGCATATTGCATGCTCTTGATAGAACCGGCGGGCGAAAGAAGTTCAACCTGTTTCATATGAAGTACGGCACTATTGGATGGAATGGGCAGGCAGCATATATCAAGCACTTGCCTAACAAAAGCTGCGTTAAACCAGCCGTGAAAGACCCGATAAAAGCAGGGGAAAGGACATGTTTTCAAGCTACACCAGTGGCGACTACCAGTCGGTAGTGTTTTTTGTCGACGGCCACGTTGATCGCGAGATGATGTACTCGGAATTCGAGGCCGTTCTCGACAATTTTGTCCCGGTACCCGGTTATGCAGGTAAAACCATCCAGGCGGTAAGTCTTGGTATCAATGGCCAACTGAAAATTATCTCGGCAGTTTTTTTCCTGTTAGGTTTTGACAGCGCCGGCAATGCCGACCGCAAGTGGAATATCCCGTTATTTGAACTGGCAGAACAGGCTGATCCTGGCCCGGATCTCGGTGCTGGCCCGATCAAGTTGTGCTGTCGCAGCCAGTGTCCGGTTGAATGGCATGTGCAGGATTTATGGGATCCGGACATGAGCCGCCAGCCGAATGATTTTGTGTTGTTGCGCGATCTGGTACGCCGTAACCGGCTCGGCCTGAAGGAGTTGGCGCTGGACGTCGATGATATTGATGAAACCAGTGTGCCTGTCGTCGGGGGCAGGGAACCTGCATCCAGCCTCATGCTGTCGGCGGATCATGAAGTATCGGATGCCGACAAGGCACTCGCACAATCGCTGATCAATTTTATCCGCAAGAAAGTGGCTGTTGATAACCAGGAGCAACAGGAACAACAGGAACGCCAGCAGCAGCTACTACTTGCTGCACAGAAAAACCGTTTTGATGACCAGCTCAAGGAAGTCGAGCAGATCCATAGCGATGAACTGCGTGTGATCCAGTCGCATTTTGGTGAGTTGCAGTCACAACTCGATCAGGAAAAGCAGGTCGCAGAAAACCTGCGCAAGCAATTGCAAGACCAGCAACAGATTGCCGATACGTTGCGCGAGTCATTTCATGAGCAGCTGGCAGAAAACAAATCGGTTGAATCCCACCAGATTGATTTGCTGAAAAAGAATTTTGAATCGGAACTCGAGTTGCGTATCCAGGCCATGGCGTCAGAATTCCAGCAGCAACTGGATGCCAAGGATGTCGAGATCGCCTATCGCAATGAACAGCTCGAAATGCTGCGCGAGGAAATTGCCGATTTACACGCCGAGCACGCACACCTGATCAAGGAAGCGGGGGAGCAATTTATCGGTCGGCTGCGCGACAATCGCGTGACGTTCATGGCCTATCACCTCGGTGTGGGCAATATCACCATTGATCTGGAGGATATCGGCACCTACCTTGAAAATCCGATGGCTTATGCGGCGGGTATCTGCAAGGTGGACGAAGCCACTTACCGTGGCTGGTTGTCGCACCACAGCAACCCTGTGTGCTGCGAATACTCGACGGCGAAAGGTGAGATGTGCGGCAAGAAACTGCGCCGTGTGGAATCGCCAGCACAGTTTATTGCAGGTCGTTCAGATCGCTGTCCGTTGCACTGGTCTTTCAATACCGAGAACAGCCAGCCATCCGCTGCTACGCCATCTGCCTGAGATGGCGTAGTTCTTCTTTTTACAGGTTGCCGCCGTTCGCCACTTTTACTTCGCGCGGTGTTGAGGCATCGCTGATAAAATCCCGCAGGATGTGTGCGCTTTCCATGAGCAGGAAATCATCTGCCGGATTTTTCTCGTCGTGGATCTTGCGGTTATTCTCTTCCAGTTCGGTCATGGTTTTCAGCGGTGGTTTCCCTTCGGCCTTGCGCACGGCATTGTTGATTTGCAGTATTTTTGCGTTTTCTTCTTGCTTCAGTTGCTCGCGCTTGGCGCGGTTCAGCGGCAGCTCCTTGCGCTTTCTTTGTTCTCCCAGCAGGTTTTTCTGTTCAAGCAGGAAATTGTATTCGGGATTGTTCACCATGCGTTGTTCATGCAGTTTTTCCAGTTTGGGTTCCAGTGCATGGATATCTGCGTACACGGCATGTGGCGCAGGCTGGATCTGGTCCCAGGGCAGGGCATGTTCCAGCGCAGATTCCCCGACTTCATCGTACGGCAGCAGGGCGGGGTAGCTGATATCCGGCACGACGCCACGGTGTTGTGTGCTGTCACCCGAGATACGGTAAAACTTGGCTTCAGTAATCTTGAGTTTGCCCTGGTACAGTGAAATCAGTGTCTGCACGGTGCCTTTGCCAAATGTCTGGTCACCGACAATCAGGCCGCGCTGGTAATCCTGGATTGCGCCAGCAAAAATTTCTGAGGCTGAAGCACTGAGGTGATTGACGAGAACGAGCAGGGGGCCTTTGTAATAGGCGTCGTTGATGGCGCGGTTGCGGCGATCCACTTCGTTATTGGCATTCAGGATCTGCACCACCGGGCCCGGATCAACAAACAGGTTGGTCAGTTGTGTGGCTTCCAGCAATGAGCCGCCGCCGTTATCACGCAAATCAATCATCACGCCATCAACTTTGGCTGCTTGCAGTTCATCAAGGATACGGCGCACATCGCGTGTGGTGCTTTTGGTATCCGGATCCCTGCGGCGCAGTGCTTCAAAATCGAGATAGAAATTCGGTACGGTGATGACGCCGATCTTGTACGCCTTGCCGTTTTTATCGGCGGGCAATTCGATAATTTTCTTGCTCGCCGCCTGGTCTTCCAGCTTCACTTTTTCACGGCGAATCGCAATCGTCTTGATCTGGTCTTCACCGCGCTTGATTTGCAGCCGTACCCAGGTATCGGCCTTGCCGCGTATCAGTTCAACAACTTCATCCAGTCGCCAGCCGATGACATCTTCCCATTGCTCGCCGTTCTGGCCTTGTGCAATGGCGACGATATGGTCACCCGGTTTGATTTCGCCTTCCTTGGCGGCGGGGCCAGCAGGCACCAGTCGCGTTACCTTGGTGTATTCGTCGTCTTTTTCCAGCACTGCGCCAATACCTTCGAGTGAAAGTGACATGCTGATGTCAAAATTATCTGACGACTTGGGCGACATGTAGTTGGTGTGCGGGTCATACATTTCTGTGTAGGCATTCATGAATATTTCAAAATTATCCATGGCGGTCTGTTTCTGCAAACGTTCCAGCTGCGCGTGAAAACGACGGGTGAGGGTGGCGCTGATGTTTTCGGTAGGTTTGTCGGCCAGTTGCAGGCTCAGGATGGAATTCTTGACATATTGTTCCCACAACTTGTCTGCGGCGGCGGCATCTGCTGGCCACGGGCTTTTCTTGCGATCGACTTCGATCATGTCATCGCCATTGAATTCGTTGGCTTTCAGCAAGGGATCAATCCGTGTAGCAACCCAGGCCAGTCGGCTGCTGTAGCGATCATAGAAACGCTGGTAGATGGCACGGGCACTGGTCAGCTGGCCAATCTGCAATTCGTCATCCAGCAGGTTCCGGTAACGGGCAAATTCCTCGATGTCGCTTTGCAGGAATATCTGGTGATTGGGATCAAGCATGGCCAGATAGTTATCCAGCAATGCCGACGAGAACTGGTCATCCAGTTTCTGTTTGCGGAAATGCTTCTCCTGCATGATCGTCACGATGTCACGCGTGAGCTGTACCTGTTTGCTGTCTGCTGGCCATACGGCGGTTGGCGTTGTCGCCAGCGGGATGTCGGCTTGTACAGCGGGCACAAGCAAAAACAGCAATGGCAGCAGATACGGCAGGTATTTCTTTACAACGTTGTTCATCGATAGTCCTGGCAGGGATGGATCAGGTTTGATTCCTGGCTTGGTCGGTTTGTCCGGGTTCTTACGGCGTGTATGCAATTTAACATAATATAGATTATGCGAAGTGCC